>CAJTGB010000039.1 GCA_910575835.1 Lachnospiraceae bacterium
GTCATTTTTAAGCTTATCTGAATAATAACCTGTTTTTTTCGCCTATTCTATAGGTCATCAGGTCATCTGCCCATGGTTCAAAAAACATTTAACAATTACCTAATTATATTCATATATGTCTCCTTCATTCTGCTGGTAAACTGCTTCAAACGCTGTAATTCCCAATTTATACATAATATCATTTGAATAAACCGTTATATGTAATCCGTTGGGATATCCTCTCAAATCATAACTGAAACGTATTTCATGAAAATTATTATCAATACACCTTTTTACCAGTTCAGCTGCCAGTTCTTCTTGATCCACAATGCCTATCTTATTTGCAATAATTGTTATATTTTCTTCATAGCCATTCTCACTGCTTGATATATGATTATTTACTACCTCTACATCTCTTCCCATCTGCAAATACAGCATTACCAAAATCACAAAAATCAAAACGACTATTATAATTGCCTTCTTTTTTGAAATATTCACTTTTTTACTCCTATTCTGTATTCCCCATAAATAATGATTATCTCCTTCTAATCGCCCTAACTATTTTATTCATTGTCACGGATTACTAAAGCAGATTCTTTTTCCAACAAAAAAACAGCCCCAAGCAAGGCTGTTCTCTTATCTCAACTCCAGTATACTACTCACAATCTTCTTTATGGCTGCTTTCTCTTTCGCAGATAACTCTTCCCATGTGTTCAATACTTCTAACTGCTCTTCAGATAAATCAGGAAAACTATCATCTGGTGAAAAGAACTGCGCTAAAGTAATACCAAAACCTTTACATACTTTCTCAACAGTCGTAATTTTGGGCACATTTCCTTCGTTTAACAATGATGAAATCGAGGATTGTGTCATTTCAGCTCTTTTAGCCAACTCATATTGAGTCATTCCCTTTTTAGCACATAATTCTCTTATTCTCTCAGCCACAAAATATCTAACCAACTATTTGCACTCCCCTTAACGATTTAAATGATACGGTAATCATAACCTTTTCAGAGAAAATATATTAGTTGTTTAAATCAGATATTTTATTATACCTTTTATCGTAGTATCAGAGGTAAAAAAAGAAAAGCAACTTGCTTTTTGACCTTTTCTCTATTTACTATAGCATCAATTTCTTGTTTTCCTCTATCCTCCTTCTATTTTGTATGCTAATAAGGTATATGCTACACTATTTGCTTCTATTTGTCTATATAAATTAACCGACTCTTTCCAAACATAAAAAGAATCCATCAATTTAGATTTTTGATAGATTCTACTTTGCCAAGATACGTTTCTAAAAAACTGTCCAGCATACTCAATTCATCCGGTGTAAGTTTATTGATTTTCTTTAACACACTACCATACATATCATCAGCATATTCATTCTGTTCAATTTTTATTAATTCTTGTGATAATAAGTACTCTGGAGACACTTGCAATACATTGCAAATATTGATAAGCAGTTTAAGGCTTGGAAGACGTACTCCTGATTCAATCTGCCTAATATGCCCTGGATAAACACCACACAAGTCTGCTAACTTCTCTGATGTTAATTTTTTTGATTTTCTCAACATTCCAATTTTTTTACCTAAGACTCTATTTTCCATATGTTTTACTCTATCTCTTGCTCCAAACTTTTAAAAATATCTGATGAAAAAAATTCATTCAGTGTAATTCCCAATCCATCACATATTTTAGCAATCGTCACAATTCCCGGATTTTCAGTATTTCCATAAAGGATATTCTTTAATGTCGTTGGCGGTACAGCAGATATTGTAGATAAATAGTTTACTGTGATATCTTGATCTTCTATTAATTCCATAATCCGCAAAACAACAGCCTCTCTTGATTTCATCTGCCCACCTCCGCCCTTATATGGACTACATAGACATTGTACGTGATTCACTATTTTCATGTAGTCCATATATGGACGTTTTCCGATATGCATCTTCTTCTGCTTTTTTCCTTTATCCTATTAATTCAAAACCTCCTCTTATTCTTCACCTAATATGCAGGTGTTCCATATCCGTAAATCCTATTATCTCCAATCGCATAACTTCTCTTAGCACACTTATTTCCACTATTCCCTTCAATCGTATGCACTCTGCCATCAATCACATTCTCCACAATCCCTACATGGTTAATACTTCCATCATTCCCCCAGTCAAAGAAGATGATATCCCCAGCTACTGGAACATAGCTTCCATCCCGGAACTGCCCTCTTGATTCAAACCATGCGACACCGCCTGAACACGCTGAAAATTTCGGTATCACACCACTCTCAATATATCCGCACTGGTCCGCACACCATGACACGAAACAGGCGCACCATTCCACCCGGCTGTTAAATCCATACCAACTCCAATAGGTATCTCCTGCGTTGCCTTCCTGTGACAATGCTATTTGTACAATCGCCTGGTTTCCTGCTCCTGTTGGGATTCTTCCAAAGACATAGTACCTAAGCACATGCGGAACATACTGCTTGTCCCCGTAACCAGTCCATCCCATCCGCTGTGCCATCAGATCAGAGAACTCCGCAGCATTTGCTACCGTATATCCTCCGTAATTCTCCTTCGCCCACGCTATATATCCATTTCCAAAATTATATCCCTGCAATGCCAGTTTAATGCGATCCATGTCAACCGGACTCTCTACTTCCGCACTCATCAGTACCGCTTTGATTTCCTGTACACCGCATGCAATCGAATATTCCGGATCTGTGATTCCATTCGGCTCTCTTGGATATCGGGTATTAAAGGAACTCTCCGAACTTCTCATCGGATCTGAACCTTGCCCTCCGCTCTCCTGCATCATCACTGCCTTGATCAGTTCGACATACTCTCCAATTCCACATTGATTCGCATACTGACGGATGAGAGGGGTATAGGCTTCTACCTCTGCGCTTACCGGGCTGACAGAACTGGAATTGTCACCGCCTACCATGCAGAGAACTCCGCCAAACAGAATTACCACAATCAAAATAAAAACGCTGATCCATCCTCCTGCCGCTATCGCTGTAATCAATTCCTTTGTCGATGCAACGATTGCTTTTACCGCTGTACTCACGGCTCTTGCTGTGGCTTTTGCAGTCTGGTGTGCTGTCTTTACTGCCTGCCTTGATATCTGTCTTGCCGTCCGTAGCGATTTTTCTGCCATCTTTGCGGATGCCCTTGCTGCTGCCTGCGCCGATCGTGCTGTTTCCTGTGTTGTTTTTATTGCTGCATGCGTTGACTGCTCCGTTGTCTTGACCGTTCTTCCTGCATATTTTACCGTGCCTTTCCCAGTTGTCTTTATGGATTGTTCTGTCTGCCTTGTACTTTGTTTCACTGTTTGTTTTGCTTGCTCTGAATATTTATACGCCGATCGGTTCGACCGGCTCTTTTCCATCTTCTGAAGCTGTACCTGTTTCTGCAAATTCTCTTTTGTCTGACAATGATCGGCTCCCGAACCCTCCGAAAAGACTGAGGATATATTCTCTGACATTGTGCCTGACTCCCCGTCAGATACCTGACTTGAGATACATTCCTCTCCTACAATACTCTCTTTTTTCTTTCTGCTCTTTAGGGCTTGTTTTCCTATCCTTCCTGCCTGGTACACAGCTCCTTGCACCGTTCTTTCTGATGTCTCTCTGATCTTATTTTCTGCATACTCCACCGGAGAATCATTTTCAGACGTCTGCCCCTGTTTTACGCTGTCCTTTGTGTGTACATACACCTGTCTGATATGCTGTGCCGCTACTGCCGTCTTATCCAATGCTTTGATATCTTTCTTGATCTGCCGTGTTTTAATCTCTTTCCCCATCACCTCATGACCTCATAATTATCTCTTTTTCCATCTTGGTCCTTTTCACGTTATTTTTCTTGTTATCATTTTGTTGTTATTTTAGGTGTCATTTTCATTATCTTTCCCGATGTCCTGCAGATACACAGAATCTATATCCACAGGACATCCTATCAAAAGCATTTACAGTAGCTTCCTCTCTATATATGAGAATCAGCGCCCTCCGGCAATTGCCAAATGCCTGCAAACATCCACTTGACTCATTGCTCACGGGAACAAAGCTACTTATCTTGCTTTATCTTGTATTACCGCTGGCAATAAGGACGGCTGTACAGATGGTACTAACTTTGCAGACCTCTCACTCTTAATCTGCTGAATCTCCCTCTTTACAGACGGCTTCTTTTCTCTGCCGTTTCGGAACTTCTCCACTTTCTTCAGCGTATTCTCTGTCTGTTTTTCCATTTCAGAAAAACGCCTGCCACACATAAGGAATGCCTTCTGCACTTTCGCCAGGATTCCCTTATCCGGGTTTCTTTGTTCCGGCTCTTTCCGCTCCTTTCCAATCAAGATCCTGCCGATATTCTTCAGATGACCACCCATGGCATGAAACTCATTGCCAACGCTCTCCATCTTCTTGGCACTCTTGTCCATATTCTCCATGCCGCTGTGCAAGCTCTCCTTCAATGCGGAAAGCACCGCAGGAACCTTCATGGCAGATACGGCACTTCTCAGTGCCTCCGTCCCTTTCTCCCGGAACACACTCACGGCATACTTCGCAGACTGGATCAGATTACTCTTCACCTTTGCAAACTGGTCTCCAATCTCCTGTATCTTATCTTCTGCTTTCTCTACCATCCTGGTAGTAGTTGCCGCAATCCCCTTATCTTCCATCTGTGCAAGCTGTGTTTTAACCTCCTGCAGTTCACTTAATACCTCTCCAAACTTGCTCTCCATGTTTTCCAGGTATTCTACAAGAGTGCCTACTTCCTGAAGTTCCTTTTTCATTCCATTGCTTTCCAATACCTGGAATAGTTCTAGGATATCCGGCTGTAGGCATAATGCTGTCTGATTTGCTGTCCCCATAACTCACTTTCTCCTTTCCCTTAAGCTGTATTGCTGTTTTTTCAAAGTATCAATCTTATTTATCACTCTTTACTGCCTGTTCCGGTTCGCACTATCCTCCCCTGGTCGGGTTGACATCAGCTTATACAAGCGTGTATTCTTCGGAAATTTATTGATAAACGGCACAAGGGAACTGCCATATTTAATCAATCCGCACCCTGCATCTGCATTGGTGATATAACTCATCTGCTCCCCGGAAATGTTCAGCAGTTCCGCCAGTTTCTGCCTGTCGGATGCCGCCTGGTTCAGCATCACGATATATTCACTGTTGGACAGCATGGTACTGGCAAGAACGGAATCCAGCAGATACTCCACATTCTGCGTGATGGCATTGGGAAATGCGTTTCTCTTCCGGAACCTTCTCCATGCAGAATTGAAGAATGCACCGGAATATTCATTTTCAAATACCACATGAAATTCATCCAAGAAGATGTGCGTCCTCTTCCCCTTCTTCCAGTTCTCCGTCACCCGGTTCAGCATCGCATCCGTAATCACCAGCAGTCCCATGGTCTTAAGCTGTTTCCCAAGGTCCATGATGTCATAGACTACCATTCGGTTATTGATATCCACATTGCTCTCATGGGCAAATGCATCCAGACTTCCACTTGTAAATAATTCCAAGGCAAGGGCAAGGTCTTTCGCTTCTTTCTCCGGCTGTTCCAACATTTTCTCCCGAAGGACGCACAGAGTCGGAACCGTCCCCTCCCTCTGGTAATCCTCATATACTGCCGAAGTACAGCGGTCAATGATGGATTTCTCCTTGGCACTGATGCCGTTTCCATCCAACTGCTCGAATAGCGACAGCACAAACTCCGACTTATCAATTACCGGGTTCCCGCCGTCTCCATATCCCTCTACCATGTCCATTGCATTGATATGGTCATAGCTTCCTGCAGCAATCCGGATCACTTCCCCTCCCATCGCTTCAATCAGGGAGGCGTACTCCCGCTCTGGATCGCAGACCAGGATATCATCCTCCGTTGCCAGGGCAAGGAACACAATCAGCATCTTCGCACTGAACGATTTCCCACTCCCCGGAACGCCAAGAAGAAAAGAATTGGGATTCAGCAGCTTCGCCTTATTGCACATGATCAGATTGTGGGAGATGGCATTTTCCCCACAGTAAATACCTCCCTCATCCATGATCTCCTGCACCCGGAACGGCATCAACACCGCAAGACTTTCTGTCGTAAGCGTCCGTAATGCGTCAATCTTCCGGTGTCCGATCGGAAGCGCCGTGTTCAGTCCGTCCATCTGCTGGTATTTGAGAACCGCCATCTGGCACAGATTTCTTCTCGCCATCGTAAGAAGGGTATCGGTATCTGCATCCAGCTGTTTCTTGCTGTCTGCCGTATGCACCAGTGTCAGTACTGCAAACATCATCCTCTGGTCACGGGTCGTCAGATCGTCCAGAAACTCCTTGCTCTCCCTCCTCTGCTGTTCCATATCATACGGGATCACTGCTGAAAAATTATTATTTGCGTTCTGCCGCCTCTGCCAATTCGTGATGTTCGTCTCTACCCCAAGCAGCCTGTTTTCCACCTCCCGCACTGCCTCATCCGTCGGGATCGGGATGATATCAATGCTCATCATCAGACTGCGGTTCAAGTCTGTCAGCTCCGCAATCATGTTGTCCTTGATATAAGACGCATACTCCCGCAGGAATAATACCCTTCCATACCGGTTTCCCATGCGGAAATGGTCCCGTTTAAATTCCAAGCTGTCCGGACAGATAAAGTCTTTAAAACTGTGTCCTTTCTTCATAGTTTCCGACAAATCAAAATGGAACCCGGTCTCTTCTCCGGTACGGTAGAAATCATGCAGCGCCCTCAGCTTATCCGTCGCATCCATTTCCACACATTTCGAGCCAAGCCTTGCAAAGTGGCTTGCTAACTCCGTTCCTACACGGGCAAAATACGTCCTCGCCTCTTCGATGGATTTCTTATAAACGGATACTGTCACATACTTTTCCTGCACCATGCTGTTGGAACCTGTTGCCTTCTCCAGCAGCATCTTGTTGTACTCCTTCCGGTACAGATCCAGTCCGTCCTCCTGCATGGGAATCAGGATCGACCTCTCAAAGTCCTGCTTATTCAAACGACGGTTGTTAATGGTGATCTTGGTAGTGGCTCCGCTGTCAAAGGAATTAAGAAGTTCACTGTATTCCAGGAACATCGCCTCCTTATCCTCCCTGCTTGCCACCGCATAATTGACATCCACAAACTTATAGCTCCGGGCAAATTTGTTCTTCCCGATCTGGAAGATGCCGTCCTCCCATATCACCTGAACCGGAATTGCCTGCTGCACATTTTGGGGTATCACAAACTTCTCCTTATCCTGTTTGAAAATGTTACTCAGTGTCTTAATCATGCTGTTTCATCCCCTCTTTCCTGCATTTTTCAATCCATGGTTTCATTGCCTCATAATAAAGATTCTCCGGATGGAAAATCAGCCGTTTCGGTATCAGGAACTCTGATTTGATCCACGCCCACAAAAACTGCTCCGCATTCATTCCGTGATACCGGATGAATCCCAACGCCGCAAAAGGCGCCGCCCCAAGGATGCACACCCAGCTTACCGTCTCCATTCCCAGATACGGACGGAGAAGAAAATAAAAACCTACGGCAATCCCGCAGGCTAAAACAGAAAAAAAGAACTGCCTCATAGACAGTCCGAAAAACATGGACTCCGTATACTCACGGATTTCCCGGTTAATTTTTACTTCCACTCACTATACCTCCCTGTTTTTTGATTGCTTCTTACTTTCAAATGATATATCTCCTACAACCCCATCATTTCACGTACCACACGGTCCGACATCTTCACCGCACCTGTCAGAACCAGCATATTGAAAATCAGCTCCCCAATATATCCCCACACCATGGTAACTGCTGCTGCGTCCGGGTCTACCACTGGCGGAGTCGTGGCAAATAAGGTAAAGATGATGCAGGCAAGCACAATGATCGCTCCCTCCAAGCACACTGCCGCATAAGATTTCAGAAAACTGATCCCGACATTCTGTGACGGGCTTCCGGCAAACGTAGACAGAGGGACTGGTGCGATAGCTGTATATAAATACAACCGGAAGAACCGACCGTACACGCTCATAATCATAATAAAACTTAAGACCGTAATAAACAGACTGCCGATCAGTGTCACTGCCCACAAGGGAATGCTTTCAAAAAATCCACAGTCTTCTACCGCCGTCACAATCTCCTGCGGAAGAACCGTCTCCTGCGCCCCGCCAAAACCTGCAGAACCCATAATGGTACTTGTAACTCCCTGCACGATTTCAAACAATGCCATCATCAATTCCAATCCATAAGTGACCACTCCTTTTGCGATCGCAAAGCGGACAAATATCTTCACAGCATGCTCCGGCTTCTTTACCTCTGTAAAACTGCCGCAGGTCTTGACCACTCCCACCACAAAGAATAATACTAACAAAGCATAGCCGATTGCCTGCAGCGCACCATGGATATTTACGATAGCACTCCAGATTCCTCCGCCTTTGAAATTCTCTGGTGACTGCGTAATAATCTGCCAGATCTCCGCCAGTTTTTCATTCCATGTGTTCAGGGCATTCACCAGGTTCTGTACTACCCAATTATCCGATTCCATCTTCTGCACCTCCTTCTTTTCTCATAATCTCCATATCTCGATCACTCCCCTTTCTTCTATTCACGGAGCCGCCATTCCTGACAGCTCCATTTTTCCATCTGCTAGTAATCGACAATCCTGATTAAAGGTTTCCTGACATCCTTCTAACTAACAATTAGCATTAAAATTTCCCGGCGCTCTGCTACCCTGTAATTAACGTTAAGATTTCTTTCGCAAACGTAATGATAATCCCGCCTGCAAGCGTCAGGAATCCATTTGCCCTCTGACTCGGATCATGCGACTTTAAAGACAAACCTACCTGCACAATCCCAAATCCGAGAAGAATCATGCCGATTGCCCGGATCATTCCAAAGATAAAATCAGATAAGTTATTGACTACTGCAATCGGATCACTGGATGCATACACTGTGACTGTTCCAGATACCACGATAAGCACCAATAAAGCATACAGCAGCATTGCTCTTTTCAACTTTCTTCCCATCGCCTGTCTGCTTGCAACTCCCTTACCTTTATCCTTACTTTTGTTTCTATTATCTCTTATCATTTTTTCAAATCCTCCTCTGCTATTGTTTTAAATATTAACCCTGCGTTTTTTATTGGATGCAATATTCCCTTCGTCCTATTTTATGAATGGCTAAAAATCTCTTCTAACTCTTCATCCGACAGCAGTTCATAAGACCGACCGCCTTCTGTTTCTTCCAAAACCTCTCCCTGCAAACTGTCTCCCAGAGAAATATTTGCTATTGCCTGTGTCACTTCCCCATGCCGGTACGGTTTCCCCTTTCCATCCGTAGACAGTGCTACATTGGGATGCTTTAGGATATCAAACTTCTCATCCATTACCGGACGTTCTCCACGGATAAAGAGAAGTGCATAACGGTTATCCAACATCCGTACCTCATCCGGCGTTAAAAGTTCCCGTCCTGAGATCTGATAATTCGTCGAATAATTCCCGGAATGCCCGGTTGATTTTCCATAAGTGTTCATGTCTATGGTTGCCTTGCCAAGCAATTCACTGACATACTTATGAGTGCCCTGCTCATTGCCGCCAAGATATAAAAATTCGTCACAATTGCCCGCAATTGACTCCCACTGTTTTTCAAACAGAGCCTTTAACTGCGCCAAATTCTGTAAGATAATAGACACACTCACTTCCCTGGATCGCATAACAGAAAGTATCTTATCAAAATCATCCGGCAGGCTCACATTGTAGGCTAAGAATCCGACGCCTTACTGTCTTGCAACAGCAGGTTTCCGAACCCTCGCCCCGGAACCGCACGTACACCTCTCGATGTATACGGCTCCCCCCTATACATCCTCTACAGTTATTTATGGATTCTGTCGTAGCAGTCTCCACACACTACAAGCGTTTTTCTTTTCTTCCTGTTCATAATCGCTCCCCATTCTGTATTAACATCAAGGTCGCTCATATTCTTTACCTGATACACTTTAACTGCTGGCACATATGCGCCGCACATTTCGCAGACATTCGCCTTATATCTGAAAAACAGCTCTTTGGGCTTATTCATCTGCTCGTATTCGGGTATGATGTCTGCATAACTTCCAAGGGCATATTTCACCCTACGGAATCCTTCATTGTAAAGCACTGCATACTTTGTACCCTTCTGTGTTTTGTACGGCACTTTAAACTCTTTGTTTTTGGTATATTTGAGCTTTGCTTTCGTCATTGTGATGCGGTATTTTGCCGCAACAGTCTTATACAGGCTGTATTCCATGACGTAATGGAACTTGTTTAGTACGGAGACATTGCTCGCAAGGCGGTAGTAATTGTATATCCCCCTAATCTGCGCATTATATTTCCGCACCATTTCGTGTACTGGCAGAAAAATATAGTCGTTCCGCTGTAGAGGCTTCCAGACTTCTTTTTCTCCCGCCCTTGACACGATTTTCAGCACACCATAGCCCAACAGTTTCCCCACCCATTTTTCTTTTGGCAGGTACAGCTTGATTTTGCCGGTGTAGGCTTTGACTGTTCCTTTTCCTTTGGCTTTTTTCAGCGCATTGTCATTACATATCGTAACGTCGTAGCCGAGAAACCTCGCTTTGTCATCGCTGTTCGTGATGAGCGTCTTTTCCACAGACAATTCCAGTTTCAGCGTTTCCTCAAAGAATCTCCCAATATCCGACTTTATCTTTTCAGCGTCCTCTTTACTTCCGATTACTCCGATAAGAAAATCATCAGCGTAACGTACATACTGTATCCGCTTATAGCCTGTGTCCATTGGGTCTCCCATAGGGATTTTCTGGAACTCCCTCTTTAACTCTGACAATCGGCGTACTGCCTCCTGCTTTTCTGAATCAGAGTAGCTGTCCCATTCTTTTCGGATTTTAGCTTTGCACCTTTGGCGGTGCGACTGCTTTCTGGTGTATTCGTTATTTCGCTTTCTGCCCGTTCCTTTATCAAACTCCTTTTTGTAGTCCTCCATGAATCGGTCAAACTCGTTCAGATAGATGTTTGCAAGGATTGGACTGATACCTGAGCCTTGTGCTATGCCGCTGAAAGTGGCATTGTACTCCCAGTTCTCCATATACCCTGCATTAAGGAATTTCCAAATCAGCTCTATAAAGGCTTCGTCTTTAATCCGCCTGCGCAGGATATTTATAAGGTTGTGGTGGTCTATCGTATCAAAGTACGCCTTTATATCGCCCTCCACAAACCATTTCACACCAGTGAAATTCTGCTGTAACTGTAAGAGCGCCGTGTGGCAGCTCCTGCCGGGTCTGAAACCGTGGGAGTAGTTGGAGAATGTCGGGTCATAAATACTTTCAAGAATCATCTTAATGACTTCCTCCACCAGTTTATCGTCTGACGATGATATGCCAAGCGGTCTCATTTTCCCATTTTTCTTTTTGATATACTGTCTGCGTACCGGGTTCGGCTGATAGCTGTGGTCTTTCATCGCATGGATAATCCGCTCCACTCTTTCTTTACCGTAACCGTCGAGTGTCAGCCCATCTATGCCGGGTGTCATTGCGCCCTTGTTGGCGTAGATGTTTTGGAGAGCCTGCAAATAGAAATCCTCATTATAAAGATTCCTGTACAGTCTCTCGTACTTGTAGTTTTCCTCTTTCGAGTGTTTCTGTAGATTCTCCAAAATAATCTTTGGACTTCTCATAGTGTCTCACACACCTTTCCTAAATTATTTCAGTCGTATAGCTGTCTCCCTTCGCCATGTGAACGGTGTTACCGCCTCGGACTACTATGGAGACTCCGTAGCCATGCAGGATATTCAGACACTGTATGCCATAGCTTAAAATGATAAGCGTTCCTGTTTAGGCTATCCTCGTTTAGACCTGTTTGCACAAGCATGTCATGTTGTCGGCTATGACGTTCGCCGTTTTCCGCTTATTGCGGCTGGTCAGTGCGGAATGTGATGTGTAAACGCAGTTCGCACAACTCTGCGTACACCCGGCACTGCCTGACGTATAATAGCTATCTTCCGTCAGTGCTGACGATAAAGCCCCTCTGGCTGTCATTTAAGCAGTGTAGCTGTTTAACCTCATACATGACATTTCATCTTGATGCCCGTTCACAGCCTGATAACTGGCTGAATAGCACCGTTGCCGACATGCTATACTCCCCATTGGGTTTCCCCTCCGGATAAGTCGGTTGATGATAGGAATTAGGCTTTAGTAAAGCCCTCACATTGAACCTACTATCTGGCTAAAGATAGATTACAAACAAGCCCCACGGAACAAATGAGTTCCGCATTTACGAGCGCACCGCAAACTCATCCATTAAAAAATGCACATGGACCGGAAGCCTTCCGCCATATTTGTGGTCGGCAAGATAAAATAACTGTTGGAACAACTGTGTATAAAGGATGCTGACCAGGAAGTTATAACTGGTGTCATTATCCGGTATCAACGCAAACAATGCTATTTTCTTTTCTCCTAACGACGGCAGATCCAGCTCATCAGTTGCCGTCAGCGCCACAAGACTGGACAAGTTGAATTTCTCCAGCCTTGCCGCCAGTGTAATCTGGATCGACTTTAATGTCTTTCCACTCCCAGAGTGGTAGTTCTTATAATATTTCACAGCGATATGCTCCGGCTCCCGCATTTCCAGGCGTTCAAATAATTCGTCCAATGGAGACTGGTATTCTTCATTGTCCTCTCTTACATCCCCTGCCCGTAACATCTCCATGACCATGGGGAAATTCTGCTCGTCTTCCGGCGCTTCGTATTTCAGATAGAAAATCAATGCCAGCAACAACATCGAGGCAGCTGTGTCCCAAAACGGATCATTGGACTGGCTCCCCTTCGGCGTGGTTGCCTTAAATAAATTCGTGACCAGTCTCTGCACATCATTATCGTCCTTCAGATAAACAAAAGGATTATAACAATGGCTCTTCTCCATATTGATCAGATCCAACACCCGTACCTCATATCCTTTTTCTTCCAAAAGATGCCCGGTATCCCGAAGATTCTCTCCTTTCGGATCAAGCACTACAAAGGATGTGTTCGCCTGCATCAGGTTCGGTTTCGCATAGAACCTGGTCTTGCCGGAACCTGCACCGCCTACAATCAGCGTCAATACATTTCTCCGGTGTTTCCGCATATCATAACTGATCCGGACATTCTGCGTCATAATCTTGTTATCTGCAAACTCTTTCGCACTGTACTTCTTATTCACTGCCTGTGCATTTCCCCACACTGCCGAACCATGTTCCTCCCCTTTCCGGTAATTCCTTCGTGTAGAAAGATAGATGCCGATTCCAAGCCCGTACGTCAACAGAAAAATGAGGACAGTTTTCACACTGTCCCCGCATATCCTGATCCGGAATGGCTGATCCATTGCTTTCGGGAATCCCTCTATCACTCCCGGCAGTCCTCCTGCAAGATAGGGCGCTGTCAGAAGGGCAAGCCAGACAACCGGAAGCACACCGCATAATGCAGCTGCTCCGACTCCCTGCCTGTTATCTTGTCTCATGGCATCTCCATCCTCTCTTTTCTCTCTTTCCCCGGTTTTCCCGTTTTCCTTCCCTGCCTGGCTCTTCGTCTCCCAGTGCTACTTCTTTCAGACGGATTACCTTTAACAGCACATCATCCACCGCATCCGTTGCCCGGTTCTCCCGCAGCATGGCATTCCGCTTTTCATTTAACGAATGGAATACCACACCATATTCATATCGGTCCAGTTCCAGAGTTACTTTTTCATCATCCAATGCTGTCACCTCTCTTCCTACTTCTGGTCTATCTGGATTCTCTCTACGCTTCTGTTACATCTATACTTCTTTCCCTCTGTCGCAATTATGCCCTTTCTTCACAGTTCTGCTGTGCCCTCTGGTTTACATTCCGGTTTTGATCCAGTACCTTTGCCATTCTGGAAGAAATGTTATTTGCCGCCTCACGCATTCTGGACAGTTCCCCCCTTACTTCCTGCAATTCCATTCCCTCGAACATCTCCGGTGCACCACCGAAATCAAAATCCCTGGTATCCACGCCATATTTTTTACAAAGCATATAAGAGGCACAGTAAGCATGGAAAGCATCTTCGTTCCGGTCATAATTCTTGTTACCATCCGCAAATCCTGCAAGGGCAAGTTCCGGTGCCAGGCTTCGGAAGATCTCCTGCGCATCCATGCCTTTTCTCACATAGATACATCTATCCTCTGGATCAAACAATGCTCCCTTATCTTCCGGTATCTGGTCATCCTCTGCCGTGACGATCGCTGCCGGGGGACAGCTGACCAGCGCCCGGATCAGCTGGCGTTCTTTCATTGCCTGATTTTCCTGCTCCGGATGCTCCCGATTCTGTCCATTCTGTTCCCGTCCAGTTTGCTCCTGTCTCTCTTGTTCCTGTCCGACTCTTGGCTGTATCTTATCGCCCATATTCGTCTGTGAAATATCATACAGTTTCTTGGCATTATAATACGTACCGACACTTCCGTCCTCACGCTCATACTCTTTCCCCGGCTCCATAATCAGGATCGGATTCTTCCGCTCCTGCCGTTTCACATACGCTCCCTGATCCCTCCAATAGCCATAATCTCCAATCTTCTGCGCATCCGGTCTCTGCGCCATGATCAGCAGGACATTATTCGCAGTATAGCGGTCAAAATGGCTCTGGATATCCAGATACTGTTGAAATGCCTGACCGTCCGAAGCCACGGCTGACGTCATCTGTTCCGACATCTCATAACACCGGCTTCGGTTCTCCCTGCTCTCCGCAATAAATGCCGCCGTCCGGTCATTCTGCGGTACTGCCGATACATTCAATAAAGAATCAAAATTTGTATCCATGCTATCTCTCCCTTCCTTTTCCTGGCTTTCTTTTCACTTGTGGCTGTCTGTGCTGCAGCGGCTTCTGGTTCCTGGATTTATGATTTCTGTAATCTCGCGCCTGCTTCGGAGTCTCCGTTTCTTTCTTCCTTGCCTGCTGGATCTCCCTTAATTCCTTCCGCACGGATGGTTTCCTGGGCGGTTCCGGATGATACGGCTTAGAAGTACCCTCTGCGGATTTCCCTTGCTTCCCGGATATAGGCTCGGACGGATGGGATTTCACTGTCTTTGCCAAAGAGGGGTTTTTCTGTTTTGTCTCCTCTTTTTTTGAAGGCGTCCCAAGCAGTTCATCTAACAGTTGCTCTTCTCTGGAATCATCTGGCTGGCTCTTCTGCACTTCTTCCGGTGAATCAGCTATTTCTGGCACTCCCTGTACCTTTTCTCCTTTCGACTTCTCCTTTTGGGGCTTTGTCTTCTCCCCTTTCGGTTTCTTCGTTTTGTCTGCCTTATGATTCTTTGCTTTCTCTTCCTTTGATCTCTGGATCTCCGTCTTGATCTGTGCTGCCTCCGTAACCGATGCAAACTGGAACCGCTCTACAATCCGATTGATACGTGGTGCGTCTTCTTCCTTCACCATAATATCTACCATACCGTCACGGCTCCCTCTCGGATCACGAACAGCGCAATACAGAATCCCGTATCTCTTTGCCTCCTGCACAAACTGTTTCATGTCACTTTCTTTTACAGAAAAAACAGTCAACGGTTTCCCGGAACGAACTAGCGTCTCTAACCTTGCCCTGCCCTTGGTTTTCTTCTGCTCCTTCAGGATCGCATACAAGATCACTGCCAGCTGCTGTGCCCCCGTACCGGAGATCTTCAGGGCAGCCTCGCCTACTTCCAGCGACATCCGCACCACCTGGTCAGCGGCTTCGCCTGATGTGTTCATGGTTCTTCTCCTCCTTCTCCTTCTTATTTTCCTGCCGCAAGGTTTCCATCTTCTCCCGGATCACTCCGGAACGTGCGGCAATTCCGTCGCAGAGTATCACCTCCTTTCGCAGTTTCCCGATCTGTTCCGATAACCTGGAAATTTCCGCTTTCACTTCCATCAGTTTCACTTCTGCCTTAATGCTACGGCTCTGATACCGCAGACGCTTTCTTGTTTCTGCTAATGCCTCCATCTGTACCTGCCGCTCTTCTTTGAACGAGAAAAGCTGCTCTGCGGTATCAATCCGATAATGGCAGAGCAGCCTTGTTTCTTTTGAAATCGTATTTAATTTTGCTAAATCTTCCCGTAATAAGAAATGCAGCTGCTTTGTACTAATGGACGGTCTGTTCTTTGGCAAGATTCCCAATAGATAACAGTAACGCACATAAAGTCCCCGAAACCCGCCGATTTTCCGGGTATGCAGAAAATTACCGTGCAACCTCAAGATATAAGTTATCTTGGTCTTATTTTTGAAGCCCGATGCAGTACTCTCAGACACCGTGCCACGGACAATCGGAGCTGTCTTTTTACTCCGGACCGCTGAGTTTTCAAAAACACTATGGGCATCCATTAATTCTGGATTAACCATATTCACACTGTCTTCCTTATCCTGTGTAAGAATCCTCATTCGGATTGCATCTATGGTATACTCCCCACCAAAATTCCTTGCCAATTTCAATCCCCGTTCTCTTCCTGCCGGGCATACCGTGATATCTTTTCCAATCTTGAACGAATAACCTTTCTCCTTCAGATATTGAAAGAATTGTTTCTCCGTTCTCGCCTTTGTAATCGCTTCTTCCACGTCTGACCTGACCATCCCCCGGTAAGTCGGCTTCCCTTCCTGTTCGGCACGCCACTCCCCATACTGTTTTGCCCTTCCTGCTTTTTCGCTTTCTATGACAGACAAGCCATACTCCTTACACAACCGGTCCGATGCCTTCCGCATATCCCGGTAATCCTGATTGGTGCGGTGATACCGTAACCCGTCTTTAAAAGAAACCGAGTTGACTACAAAATGATTATGCAGATGATGCGCCTTATCCAGATGTGTCGCTACCAATACCTGAAACCGCTCTCCCCACAGTTCCTCCGCCAATTTTACTCCGATCTCATGTGCCATCGCCGGAGTACATTCGCCCGGTGCAAAAGACTGGTATCCATGGAACGCTATGATTCCCCCTTCTTTTCCGTATCTCTTCTTTATCGCTGTCATTTCCGAACGTGCCGTAACCGGAGAACAGTTGACTCCTGATACATACTGCTGCATGATCTTTTCATTTTCATCTGCAATATCATCCTTCCTTGTTTTCACTTCATTGACTGCATAGGCAATGACATCGGATAAACCCTGCAATTCTTCACCACCGATATCTCCCGACTCTTTTGCAAACTCCGGGTTTCCTGTTTTCTCCAGATTCTCTACATAAACCACAACTTTTCCAAGCCATCCTTTCACACTCCAGATTGAAGTCACTGCCACCTCACTGGTCTCCCCGGTTTCCGGATTCTATCTTCTCCGGCAATATGACTGCTTCTGTGATCCGCCTCACCGTCTCCTCAAACTTCCGCACTTCTTTATCATATCTCTGCACATCTACTACATGCAACACGTGTGCTTTCTGTGCGATCTGATTTAAGTTATTTCCTATCTTGTGCAGTTCCCGCATCATAGCATAATAATCCGGCAGCGGCGCATCCCTTGGCACAACTCCCTGGATCAGCTGCCTTAGATATGCCTCTCGGCTTAATCCGCTTTTCTTTACTTTCTTATCCAGGCTCTCTGCCTCTTTCCGGTCCAGTCGGAATAAGACTGCCACATTCCTCTTTCTCACCGCTCCATCTCCCTTCTCCTGTCTATAGACTCCGGAACCTGCCGGATTGCTCCACAGCTCTTGTCGTACTCATAGATCCGGTCAGACAGTACCTCCTCTCTGTCCACCTGCGTCTCGTTCACCTCACGCACCAGGGAACCAAGGCTTGCCGCGTCATAGCCATGCATTGCATCTTTGGGCAAAACCAGAATCTCATGGATGGATGATGGGAGAAGGTAGAATCCCTCCGGAAACATCCGGCTGACCTTATCCATCACCTTTGGGCACAAGAGTACTGAAGCCCCCCGGATTCGGTCCGTATTGGTCAATACATACATAGGTTCTTTCGAATTTAAGACCGCCTCTTCCGGAACATTCAATATATTTTCAGCAGTAAACATACTACCCATTATGGTCTCATTCACTATAGAAGAAAGCTCATGCATAACATAAGAATCTGACTCCCGTACATTTGCCAATGCCGTATCGAACAATGTCTCTTTGCTGACCTTCCACATTTTCTGTATATCGTCCGTCACACTCAGCATTCCCATTCCATCTGCCACCGGACCTGAAATCTGGCAGATCATGGACAGGTCTTCAATCTCCTTATGCGGCATATGGGATAATGTCCGCCTGTTTGCATTTGTATTAATCAGTGTAACCGACAGACGGGATTTCGCCTGTTGGAAATCTTTGATGCACATTCCCTGTATCTGGCTGTTGATCTCATCGCTTCCTTTGATCTGTCCGGCAATCTTTTCCATTACTCCTTCTAACGACTCCCCATCTTTGATTGCCTCATAGAACGGTTCCACATAGATGACACGTTCTGTCTCTTCATCAGGTGAACTGATACTGACTCCCACCCGGCAGGTATCATTATTCTTCAGCCTTTCTGTAACCCGGTAATCCATTTCCTGATACTCTGGCGGCAGGTAATCCTTAATCTGCTTTACAACACCCTCGGCAAACATTTTCTCTGCAAGCATTATTTTCTTCCTCCTCTCTTTTTTACTTTCTCAATTTTTTCAAAATATCTGGTCAGCCTTGCTTTTCCTTTCTTTGCATTTCCTTCTGTAATCTCGATTTTTATGATTCTCCTATTCCCTTCCATCCGATTCATTCTCCTTCACCAAACTGTACCGTTTCTTTGCAGCATATCATCTGGACTTTCTTAGACTGCCTGCCTACTGATCCTTCCAATCATCCCTACGGTTGACCTGAAACAAACACATCGCTGTAACTCCAAAAAATCCGCCTACCCAGGTTCCTAATATAAATTTTAACATCTTCATCCTCCATTCTTTTTTGATATATAAGGGGGTATTAGGGGCGCTAGACATCCGGTGGATGTCTGTTCAGCGCGGACCGGAGCGGCAGCGGAGACCTCCCTAACAAGCTGCCTTGGACTGCCATCCCTGAATAGGTGTGGCAATCCAAAGGCGTTGCTTGCTGGTATTGTGTATCGCCCCACGTACCCTGGCATCCTGCCGCATCTTCCTATCCCCGCCGAATCTATCACTGGCTGTTTTCTTCTTCTGCATGTCCGCTGAAATCATCTTTTCAAGATAATTACCTGCCCAAAAAGATGCTGCTATCGCTCCGTTTTCTTTCACAAAACATGCCGGACAGTATACATTTTCACTTCATCAATCTTCTCCTCTCCTACTATTTTTCTCTTAATTACAGCAGATACTATGGTAATTTTTTACCCATCGGATGCATACATCCGCCGCAATCTGGACAGCACCAATGGCATTCTTCGCATGGCATTTCACCGCAATGTCCACGTTCTTTCTGCATGATCTGCCCACAATTTTTGCATCGGCACTCTACCTGAATCCGCCCGTTTTGCTCCTGATCATGCTCGATTCCAACAACAGAAATGTCTGTCACATCACCATTTCTAAAGTCCAAAATATCTGTTTTGTTGTAAAGATCTTCCACCACTTTAGCTGCATCCTCGACGCTTACCGCCTGGATTTTGACTTGCTTTTCGGCTATGGCAATCAGTGTCATATCATACTGGTTCATACCAATTCCCCCTCTCCTTTCTTGATAACTGCATCACTTTCGCTGCTGTTTCTCATACATTTTTACCGCTCCCATCTTCTCTGTTTTTCTTTCTTTTCTCTTCGTGTCAGCCCGATTCCTAAACGGATGCACAGGCAATCATTGTAATCTTTTCCCTGGATCGGCGGTCTGTCTGCTGTCTGATACCGCTTAGGAAGAACCGTCTGTATTGCCTGTGCTGCCAGTCTTCCTGTGCGGTCATTATCCAGATGCAACACAATTGTCTGTACCTGCGGATGCTCTTTTAAGAATCGTGCCAGCGCCGCCGGAATCTTACTCTTCTCCATTTCTTTCGCTGGCTGGTATACTCCGGCAAGAGATAATAAGTGATTCTCCCGCCAGTCCTGCCCGTCCATTTTTAACAAAGTAGCATAAGACAAGAGGTCTATTGCAGACTCAAACAAATGAACTTCCTTGCTGTTTCCCTCCGCCGGAATGATAAATGAATAGTTTTTATCACTTCCGTTTGCATCCCCGATAAAGTCTGTCCCGATTCCCCGCAAGGCAGCATATCTTGGTTTTTCTTCCTGGTCTCTCCCGACAAACACCGCATTATGATAGGATTCGCTTTCATAGATCCGCCCGGTCTGTATGCAGAAATCTATGATATCCCTGTCAATTCCCCGCCTCTGCAGATATGATATTACTTGTGCAGCAGACTGGTTTGCCCTGGGCAAAAGCAGTTTTTTCTCTGTTGCTTTTTCGGCTGGTAAAGAAACAGGCGGCTGAATTGCCGCCTGTCCTGCGATCAACTCCACCGCCTGCATAAAGGGAATCTCTTTTACTTTGATCAGATAATCAAGCGCCGACCTGCCCCCGATCCCGTGGCTCCACCACATCCATTTGCCATTGGAAATCTTTAAGCTGTCGTGTGTTTTTGTGGTGTACGTGTTTCCGGAAAAGTGTACCAGTTCATAGGGTTCATAACTCCTAAGATACGTCAGCAGATCCATTCTCTTTACCTCTTGTACCACTTCCGGTGCAATATATGGCATCCTTCTCACCTCCTTTCTTGCCCATGAATCGGATATTTATAAATGATTTCATCATATCCGAGCATAAAAATAACCGATTAATCTTCTAAAATCTTTTTGAAAATCAATCGGTTATGTAATGTCACTTTATATATAAGCTAATTTTTATCCCTTTAATCCTCTCGCCTGTCTCTCCATATCCTCTATAACGATATCATAGATTTCTCCTAATGAAGCACAATATTCTAACACTTTCCATGGCTCATTCGTATGAAAATGAATCTTAATCAGCTCCTCATCTCCAACCGCCAATAGACAATCTCCTTCGAAATGTTCCGTAAAATAATCACCGATAACCTCCTCATCAAGATTTTCCCCTTCAATCAATAATTGCGTATCATATCGAAATTCTAACATATTCTTTCCTCCATAGCATTATTTGAAATAAAGTTCCAACATTTTACTCATCCTATCTTTATCTTCAATGCCTCTTCCCAACACGCTTTTTCTCTGACTCCTTGCCTAATCAAATACACACATCGGTCCAGCATATGAAAAATATGACTCCAGGCCAACCATGTGATCAAATATTCCTTCTCTAACTAATTAATTTAATTCCTCCTATTCCAAATCTGAACTACCTTTTTCATTCCATCATCATCCCACTATTTATCGTGGGTTATTTATCTTTTCATAATTATCTGGATATTTAGGTCATTGTTCTATCGGAACTATCTCCCATTCTGCAAGATATGCTTTTATGTCATCCCACGCCTTTGCAGAAGCATAGTTATCTTCTAAAATAACTTTTATTTCTGCTGATTCATCTGTTACCCTTTCCTTGATCTGTGTAAGTGTAACTTTTTGTTCATCAATAAAATACTCATCTTGGGTTACAACTATAGTAATCGTTATTTCCTCAGTTTCCTCTATTATTTCACTTTGCTCTTCAGACGATCCACTTTTTGAATCACCACTTCCCCCAAAACCTAGTATACCACAACGAACCAGCAAAACTGCTATTAATATAGCAACTATTATACCGCCAATAACTTTACCCATTTTTCCTCTCCTTTGTGTCTTTTCTAAATGAACCACCCCGATGTAAGTATACGAGGTATCCCATCCTAACTTCTTTTTCAGAACGATGCAAACATCGAGGTATTAACCCACTATAGGGAATAAATTCTTTCTTATATATTTATTGCTTAATTTTATCTATGTAACATGTTATCGAATAATTTCTTTCTATATCTTCAACGGCTCCCATAATGTTATCTAAATCTATTTTTGAAAAACCTTTATCTCCATAAGTATATTCTATTGTAATAAAAACACGCTCTAAATCTTTATCTCCAATAATATTTTCTAAAGATCTATACATATTTTCTCGCATCTGCGCATTTTTTTCACTTCTTTCTTCTCTTGATAAATTGAAATTATGCGTAAATGTCACAACATCAAGAGCTTCTTGCTCTTCTCCATTATCTCCAGAATATACTGTAACCTCAACTTCATTGCTATCTGACTTATTAGGATTGATATAGGGTTTGCATATCAGAGTTATCTTTTTGGATTTTTTCATCAACTCTTCATACAATAACATCTCATCAACATCCATTTTATACAGTTCTCTTTCCTCTAACAAATCCTCCAATTGCTTTTGCAATTCTCCATTATTTGCAACCATCTCAGCATACTCATTTTGCAGATCCATCAAATCATGCTGGGAATCTTTCAATTTTTGTTGCATTTCAGCATTATCTTCCACTTGAGCTTGTGCCTCTTTTTGGACATCAGAAGAAGCTTGCCCCATAGTACTCATCACAATAAAAAGTATAATCATAATTACATCAAGCAAAGAAGTAAAATCAAGAACCAAGTCCCTTTTTTTCATATGAATCTTTTTCCTCTATCACCTATTAGACAATAAAAACTCTATGCGTTTTTCATTATCCTCAATTTTGTATGAAACAGTTGAATCTAATACCTTAAATAGTATGGCTACAATAATTCCCCATAATGTCGATGTCAAAGCTGAAAAGAAATTTGACGTATCTGTTGTACCAATAGTGTTAACCATAGGAATCAAAGCCCATACCGTACCCAGCATACCTAATAAAGGAAATATAGTCGTAAAATTTGAATATAATGCATATGTTTTGTTCATCTTCTCTCTTAAAATCATTAATTCATTTGCCGATAATATTTTCTCAGTTCTTGTGTTTTTCTTTAGTTTTTCTATTGCTTCTTTTGGAAGTTTCGACAATTTATCTGATGGATTAAAATGATCGTATATTTTATTAGTATTTGATCGAACTTTTCTATACAAAAAAGAATTAATTATAGCCACAACAATAATTATCCAATCAAACTTAAAAAAATTATCCTTTAAAATAATTAATATCTCCACATCCATTAAACCTCCATCCTACAATTTCATTGTCACTTTCTTATAATTACTAATCTATAACTGTTTTATCGATAACTGCTCTACTTGTCTTCTACTATAACAAAATATTACTGTATCTACAAGTAATTTTAATTTAGTCCCAACCATACAGCCTCTTCTTCCATCGGATAAAACAAACTCCCTTCTCCTATTCTTACATCACTTCGTTTCCCTTCTGCCCGTCTAACCATTCCATCTGTATTCTTTGTATACTGCCTGACATACAAATTCTCATAGATATGTTCTCTACCATAAGCATACCAAACCCACAATACACTCTCCGCATCCCCAATCACCAACCGCTTTTCCTCATTGATAATCTTTGTCGGCTTCTGTATAAACAACGATTCTCCTTCTTCAAAATATATTCGGATTTCATCCCTTCCCCATCGTACACTCTCTACGACATGAAAATGCTCCTGCGGTCTCCCGAACCATTCTCCCCAAATACACAGACTGCCTCCGTCTGTCTTCAATCTTTCCAGAAACCGTTCTTTCATACAACATTTCGCCTTTTCAAGCGATGTCACGCCTTCCTTTTCTGAACGAAAATGACTGCAATGCAGCGCCTTAATCTTCATTTCCAGAAATAGCTGGTTCTTCCGGCAGAGTTCATACTGGTACTGCTCTCCCTCATATACCTGCCTTCGGAATCTGCCGCCACCAAGATCCCCTGGATTTTTCCCCACTATAATATAGGCAATCGCCTCTTTTCCAGAGTCAACCGCCCATACTACATACCTTATTTTCGGCAGATAATTCGCAACTTTTTTCATCACATCTTCCAGTCTGTCCTGTTCGGATACCTCTATCACATCGCCATTCGGAGCCGAGACATCGTCAGCCATACAGATACTCTGACGGTCTACTTTTATCTCTTTCACATGCATTTTTCTCCTTTCATCTGCCTGATCTATAGTTGTTATTCCCTTTCCAGATACGAAACCGGCACCTTTTTCGTCAGCCACACGCCATTCTTTGAACGGTAAAAAGTATAACCGTCTGCTGACATCTTTCCCGCCAACACTCTATATACCACTGGTCTGCCGTGTCTCTGCCCTACCTTGTATGCCGTTTCCCTATCCCCGGAAATATGTACATACAGCCTGCTTTTCGGTATCAATCCTATCTTTTCTATGGAACTTACATATTTCTCTCCGGTTCCATGCCACAGAATCTCCGGCGGTTCTATAACTTCCAACTCCACATCCACAGGTATGGAATGTCCCTGGTTTGCCCGGATCAGAGTCTGGTCTTCATTAAAAGAATATCTCTGTTTCTGGTCTGTCTTAACAATTTCCTCCAACATTTCCCTGTCAAATTTTCTGGTTTTACGGATTCCTGCGACAACTTCCTCTACCTCTGCCCAACCATGCTCATCCAGGGAAATGCCGATCACTTCCGGTTTATGCCGGAGTATCAGGCTTAAAAATCTGCTTGTCTCTGTGAGTCCCATTCATATCACGAACCTTTCTTTTAAACATCTGCTTGTTTTCCATTATACCAGAATTTCTCCTTACTGACGCAGCATTTTACAGCGCTGCTCTTTATCTGTTTATCCCCGCTTCATCCGCTCTTCGATTTGCCATTCTTCAGACTAACGTACCGCCTTTATTTTCTTCAGATAAGCATATCCGTCCACATGCCCCTGGAAATAAAGCTGTTTTCTTTCTATCTCTTCTTTTTCTATATCTGTCTTAAAAAATTCCTTCAATATCTGATGTTCTTCTGCTGAGAGAACGATATCCCCGCTCCCTTCTATGATCGCCGTAATAAACGGATATTTCCGAATCATACTACAGAGTTGTTCACAGACAGCCTGGTAACCACTGTCCTGTTCTCCTAAATCCTCCAGGATCATGCCCTCCACTTCCGGGAAATAATCCTCCATATATTTGACTAAATCACAGAATCTGTCAGTCTCTTTCAATCCTCCACCCTCTCCCTATATCATTTTCAGTAACAACAGAATCTCTAATGCATGGCGGCAACCGAGCAGATAAGACTGGATATTCTCCATATCCCGCCGGTCTCCTTCTAATGCCAAAAATCTTGACAAGGCTTTTGTCTCCTCCAATGAAAGATTCATTGGTTCTGTAATCGGGTCTTTATCAGCCAGTGTAGAAATAAATCTGTGCTGGTTTAAGAGTTTGCTGGTTTCTTCCAGCACTTCCTTATAGAAAAGATTCTCTTCTTTTAATTCCGCTATACACCTACGTTCCAATTCTTCTACCGCCGCATTCAGCCACAAAGGCAAATCATAAGTTGTAAAGTCCTTCATCTTCATTTTCCTGCAACGCTCCTATCTTCTTCATACTTTCATAACAGTGTACATACCCAGTTTGATAAAGCCTCAGCCTTTCCAACTGCTCCATCTTTCTTTTTAATTTCATATACTGGTGAAATGCCCAATGTTCATCCTTCCGCAGTTTAACCGGTCCAAATTCCTCAAGCAAATGCCTCAGCACCGGATAACGGGACTATAGATTTCCGCTTTCCGCAAGCAGCTTCTGATACTCTTCGCTCTCTTCCTGCACCTGCGTGATACTGTCTGCATTTACTTTCTGGTACAGGGCAATCAGCCATCCCGGCACATTTGCTTTTTCTCCATTGAATAATGATCTCATGTCTTCATCCTTTCCTTCTTATATTTTCTTACCACATTACCAAAGAATCCGGCGTGTTTCCAATGTGCGATTTGACTGCAATCTGACTTATTGCTTCTTGTCGGCTATGTACTACGGCATCAGTCTCCTGTCCTGACACCGTAAGCATGCAGGATCGGCATTAACGTTCCCTGTCTCTGCTATTCTTCTCCGGCTCTGATTCTATTTCCTCCGCTTCGCAATCCATAACAATCTTCTCCTTCTTATCCAGGTCAAGCAAGGCGTTCAGTTCTCCCAGGCGTGCTGTCTTTTCTGCCAGTTCCTTTTCCCTGGGAAATTCTTTCGCCATCTCTGCCTTAGCAATATCAAGCTGTGCTTTTGTATGCTCCAGCTTCTCACAACACCTTTCCAGGTTATCTCCAAACTGTGCGATCTTATTGTCCAAGCGGGTGATATTTCCATGGATATCGGTTCCCAACGCCACGGAATGATACATGCTCCCTTTCAATGTAATAACAAATTCTTTACTGAAAGTATTGTAATTCAGATCTATAGCAAGCCCCCGGTAAGAACCGATCATGACCGGATCGGGAGAGGTCATCGCTTTACAGACTTCAATGATTGCTTTTCCTGCACTTTGTTTGTCACTATAGATTGTGTTCTGTATCATCATAGGTGGGAAAACTTCCCTGTCGGATGGCGTGTGCGTTCTCACCAGTTCCATATCTTTCTGATATGCCGTTATCTTTCCTTCCAGTTCTTTAATCTCCATTGGGTAATGCCGGAGTACCTTGTCCTCCATCTCATACCGCTGGCTTAAGAAACTCTGCTTTAACAGCTGTAACTTTGACACCTGGATATCTAAGTCCATCTTCTCTTTCACATATGGATTTCCCACCGCAAGCGCTTTGATCTCCGCATAAGATAATACCGCTTCATCCACATCTTCAACCGAACGTGCCGGGCTTTTAGATGTCATAATCTGGCTGATAAATTTCTGTTTGCTTTCAATCATCTGGAACATATATGCATCAAAGGTTCCTTCCGTCACATACCTCACGATATCCACTTTCTTGTTCTGGTTCCCCTGCCGAACCGTTCTGCCGGCTCTTTGTTCTAAATCTCGTGGGCGCCAGGGGCAGTCGAGGTCATGGGATGCAATGATTAAATTTTGTACATTAGTCCCGGCTCCCATCTTGAATGTGCTGCCCATCAGCACACGGACGGAACCATTCCTTACCTTTGCAAACAATTCCTTTTTCTTTACATCCGTATTTGCCTCATGAATGAAAGCAATCTCTTCTTTTGGGATTCCCTTTGCAATCAGCTTATCCCGCACGTCATTATAGACACTGAAACTGCCATCGTTTTTTGGCGTGGACAGATCGCTAAACAATAATTGTGTCAGCTTTTTTTCCTTCCCTTGCTCCCAATAGCGGTAGACTTCTTCCACGCAGGCATTCACCTTGCTTCCTACCTCATCCGGCAGCAACTCGTTCATAAGCCTCTGGTCAAGCGCCAGTTTCCGCCCGTCATTGGTAATCAGCAGCATGTTGTCTTCGGCAGGTAAGACCATGCCCTTCCGGATACGCTCCGCACGGTTCCCCAGCTCTTCTACCATTTCCTTTTGTATCTCGCTTGGCTTCACTGTAACCACACGGTATTCCGCCTCCGGCACAGGAAGGTTCAGCATATCTGCGGTCTGGATGTCCGCCACCTCCCGAAACATCATCATCAGTTCCGGCAGATTATAAAACCTTGCAAATCTTGTTTTCATCCGGTATCCACTGCCCTCCGGGGCGAGTTCTATCGCTGTAACCGTCTCGCCAAAGGTCGATGCCCATGCGTCAAAATGCTGCAGGTTCCGTTCTACAAGCGCCGGATATTGCAGATATCTCTGCATGGTATACAGCTCCGTCATACTGTTCGACACTGGGGTTCCTGTGGCAAAGACAACTCCACGCCCGCCTGTGATCTCATCCAGGTAACGGCATTTCATGAACATATCCGAAGACTTCTGCGCCTCTGTCTGTGCGATGCCTCCTACATTGCGCATCTTACTATAGAGGTAAAGATTTTTGTAACTGTCCGCTTCGTCTACAAATAGGCGGTCAATCCCTAATTCTTCAAAGCATATCACACCATCCTTCCTGCTCTGGTCATTCAGTTTTTTCAGCCGGGTTTCCAGTGACTTCTTCGTCCGTTCCAACTGTTTTACGGAGAACCGGCTCCCATGGCGTGCCTTCAGTTCGGAAATCCCATCAATCACCTCGGCAATCTGCATTTCCAGAGTACGTTGCTGACGCTCCACACTTAAAGGTATTTTCTCAAATTGTGAATGCCCGATGATCACCGCATCCACATCACTGGCGGCAATCCTGGCACAGAACTTCTTCCGGTTCTTGGTCTCAAAATCTTTCTTCGTAGCCACAAGAAGATTCGCTGCCGGATATAGCTGTAACCACTCGGAAGCAAACTGCTCGATGATGTGGTTCGGCACTACGACCATAGATTTACTGCACAGCCCCAGCCGCCTGCTTTCCATTGCCGCCGCAACCATGGTGTACGTCTTCCCTGCTCCCACGACATACGCAAGCAGTGTATTTCCTCCATAAATAATACGGGCAGCGCCGTTGACCTGGTGCTGCCTTAATTGAATCTCCGGGTTCATCCCGTAAAATTTCAGATGGCTCCCGTCATATTCCCGTGGACGGATTGCGTTAAAATGCTCATTATAATACTTCGTCAGCCTCTGCCTGCGTTCCGGATCACTCCAGATCCAGTCCTGGAACGCCTGCTTAATCAAGTCCTGTTTTCCCTGTGCAATGGCTGTCTCATCCCTGTTTAGGATTGCCTTTCTCTTTCCTTCTTCATCCTCCACATAGTCATAGACACGAGTATCCCTAAGATTCAAGGTATCTTCCATAATCTTGTAGGCATTAGCACGATGCGTTCCATAGGTGTTGTTTGCTTTTACATTTCCCTTATCAATACTCTTTCCCTCAATATTCCATTCCCCCGTATATTTAGAAAAATGGACTTCAATGCAGGATTTCAAATAATCTGAAGTATCCAGCAGCCAAAACATAAACTTCCTCACATCTGTCTCCGGTATCCAGGTCGCACCAAGCCTTACACTGATTTCCAATGCCGTCAGGTCTTTGGGCTGTACTTTCTCCAATGCCTCCACGTTACTTTTATAAATGTCAGATACCTGTGCCGCTATCCTTGCCTGCTTTAACTTCTCCCTCACATTGCCGGATAGATACTCATCCTCGGATACATACTGCGGTTTCTCATCGTCCGGGATAACTGATTCCCGTTGACTCTTCCTGATCTCCGGCCCCCGGAAGATGACGCCGCTCAGCTCATGCTCGATCTCCTCCGCACTTTTTCCGGTAAGGGAACACATATAATCCATGTCCACACACGCTTTCTCAGCCAGAGACACCGACAATGCCTCACTGGCTGTATCCACCTTCGTGACTGCCTCATGCGGTTTGATGGTACGCTTGGTAAACATATCTGCCTTGCGTTTTAACGTTCCATCCTCTGCCAGGACCTCCAGGGAACAAAGCAGGGGATAACTTCCGTCATCCGAGAATACCATGCTGTTTGCCCTGGCATTCAGAAGACCATATTTTCTCTGAAAGGAATCATATAACTGATTTAGCTTTTTCTGCTGTTCCCCTATCTCACGGTCAGAGTAACCTTCTGTCTGATAGAAGATCAACTCCCGCACACAATCCCGAATCGCAATCATTCCTTTGATGCGGTTCAGCCCCGTTACAGAACTATCCACCAGCTTCATCCGGCTGTTCTCCCGGTAATACACCCTGCCTCCTGCCACCGTGTAAGAGAAATTCGCTACAGACAGATCCGCCGGGATACCATAGTCCCCCTCTTCTACCATTTCACTGGTCTCATATTCCGGAATCTCTGCTAGGATCTTTGTGATCGCTTCCTTTAATAATTCCGCAAGATTACTGTCCGGAAATGGATTGCAGACCAGCTTCGGTCCATAAGCGCCCATCACAATCTCCAACTCCCCAAGAACCATCTCCGGATGTTCCTGGAAATAGGGATTGATACATACGATACGCCGTCTGTTTTCTCCCTTTGTATTCACAAATTCATTTTCATATAACTTCTTTGCATCAATCCATTCCGGCATGTCCGTACTTAAGTCACGCAGGCTCTCCCGTTTCTGGAAAAACAGGATATCCGCATTCGTATCTGTCCCGGCGTTATACAGGAATGCATTATTAGGCAGCTTGATTGCTCCCAGCATATCACATTTCTCAGCGATATATTTCCTTGCACGGTTATCCATCTTATCCATAGTACCGCCGCCAATACCGCTTGAAGTGACCAACGCCAGTACACCGTTTGGTCTTATTTTATCAATGGATTTCGCTATAAAGTAATCATGGATCAGAAAATTCAGCTTGTCATATTTCTTATCCAGAACCTTGTAATTCCCAAACGGGATATTTCCAATCACCACATCAAAGAAACTGTCCGGCAGGTTTACTTCCTCAAATCCCTGCACTGCTATCGTAGATTTCTGGTAAAGCTGCTGCGCAATCCTGCCGGAAATGCTGTCGATCTCTACCCCGTATATCCTACAGTCAGACAGACTTTCCGGCTTCATCCCTGCAAAATTCCCTGTGCCGCAGCTTGGCTCCAGGATGTTGCCGGACTTAAGCCCCATATTCTCCAATGCCTCGTACATAGCACGGATCACAACCGGCGGTGTATAAAATGCAGACAGGGTAGACTCTCTTGCAGACTTGTATTCTTCTTCCGTCAAGACAACCTTTAATTCCAGATATTCTGTACCCCATTCTTCTTTTGTCTCGTCAAAGGCATCCGCCAGTCCGCCCCAACCTACATAGCCTGCCAGGATCTCCTGCTCGTCCGGCGTGGCGTACCGGTTCTCTTCTTCACACTTCTTCAGCATCTGGATAGCCCTGATATTTGCCCGGAACTTCTGCTTTTCCCCTCCGCATCCCAGTTCATCATTCGTGATCCGGTACTGGCTTCTCTCTGCCTGCGGGATCTCCGGATGCAGGTCAAAGGACTTCATACCTGTTGATGGTCTCTGTTTCATCCAGGATGGCATGAGACTTTCTGGTGAATCTCCGCCTTCCTCTGCCGTGATCCCTGTCTCCTGTTCATATAATAAACCGCCAGACGGCTTGGTATCCTGCTCTCCTTGCAGCTGCTCTATTACCTGTGCTTCTTGCTCTTTAAGCAGATCATAGACAAATTGTAAGGACTCACGCCTAAAGATGGGAAATCCAGTGCCCTCCTGGAATGTGATGTCTTTTAAGCTCACATTACCGGTGTCCGCATCCACACTGTCAACGGCAAACTTTCGTTCCTCCAATATCAGCTCAACGCCAATCGGGATATCCTCCGGTGTCGGCTCATACTTTTCTTTTGCCGGCTGGTATCCCTGCTCCCGGATGTTCTTGAACCATTGGCTTGCAAATAGGTTTAGTTCCTTCTCCAGTACCTTATTCACGATTCCATCCACAACTACCCTGTCAAACCGGTTCAATTTATCTTGTTGGTATGTCCTGGCATTCAGCGTCTGAGCCTCATGGTCAACAACAAATTCCATATCCGGATCTGCAAAGGCATCCCCATTCTCTGTAAAATAATGGGAAACAGCGATCCGGTTCTCCCCGATCTGCTCCACAGTAAGCGGCATAAATGATTCTCCCGCCTCAAACCTTTTTGATTCCTGTTCCTGCCGCAGGACTTCCGGTGCAAGCTCCATCATCGTCCGGTAATTCCGGTGTGCTGCGGTAAATTTTCTCTGTGGTTTAGCTGGTGATTTTACTGTTTTTTTATCCTGTTTATATTCGGTTACACTCTCCTGCGGCTTCTCTGCCACCGGAACTTCTTCTTTATCGCCCCCTTTTCTTTCCCCACCAACCTCTGGTACACGCTCTTGCTCTCCCGTTTTTTCTATAGCAGGTTCTTCTTCTGTTCCCCTTCTATTTCCTTGGCTTCTTAACTCTTCGGCATCCGGTTTCTCTTTCTCTTCCATCGACGGCTCTGGAATTATCTTTTTACTTTTCAGATAATCATTAGCCGGATTCTCCCTTAGCTTCACTTCGAACTCTTCACGGGACATCTCTTTTGTAAACAAAGGATATCTCTGATCCTGCAGCACAACCGTATCGTCTGAAAGGAATTGGATTTCATAGGCGTCTGTTCCAATCCATACAGTAGTTCCTATATCTATATCATAAGGCGGATGCATTGCAGAAAGATTTCCCATGGCTCCTACTTGTGAATCTGAATTTTGAGTCAATACAGATTCTTGTACCGGCGCAGGCTCTTGAGTCTGTGCCAGTAAAGAGTCTGTACCTCTTCCAATGGAAGGTATGCCATGCAAAGGCAAAGCCGATGTTTCTCTTTCGGCTGGTAGAGGTGTAAACAGGCTGTAAGTTCCATCCCGGTAACCCATAAGGTTCCTGTATGCTTTCTGCATAGATTCATAATTTTGATCAAAATCTGCGGTATTATCCAGCATTTCGGACATAGACAGCAGTAGTTCTTCTACTCTTGAAGTATCTGCAAGTTGTAATCCGATCTCCCTAATCGCCAGCTCATAACTACTTCCATGTGTATATGGACGTACCACATTTTCCGGCTGGCGGGAATAAAACATATAAATTTCACCTGCAAGGACATGTTTCTCATATTCCGGAATGCCTGCCAATTCTTTTTCCGACATATACCGATTTACCGCAATCAGTTCATCAATACGATCCGCCACCTTACTCCATTTTAAAAGGATTTTTGGCGCCTCGTCTTCATATCCCCGGTGTAATACAATCCCCTTGGAATCATGGTCTTCCCCGATGCCCGTTCCTGCTAAGACAGAAGAACGTCCGCCTATTCCGTATTCATTTTTTAGGAAATCAGCTTTTTCTTTCCTGGAATGCCCCTGCAGGAAATAGGAGTAAATGCGGTACTTTCCATACTGAATAACACTGCCTGAAGAAAGTACCGTATCAATCAACTCCTGTGAAAATGAGAAATCAAGGGCTTGTTCCCCTGCCAAATCATTAAGCAGCTCCAACTGGTCTCCCACCGTGGGCAGTGGCTCCGCCTGGTCTCTTAACTCCCCGGTCAGACGCATCCCCTCAAAATAATCTGCAATCACTTTCCAATCGTAAAAGGATTGCTCACTTCTGTCCTCATACCTCCCCACCCACATATGGAGTACATTTTGATAAACCTTATATCCTACAACTCTCTCGTCTGCCAGTACCATTTCCGTATAATCATCACTGAAAATACTTTGGATATATCCTATCCGCTCACTCCTGTCTTCATGGCTTTCATAGAACGCCCGGACCTCTGCCCTTGATACTTTTAGGTCAGACGCAGACAGGAGCAGTGCTTTGATATCCGCCTCCCTTCCAAAGAAAGGAATGCTTTTATCCTCACTGCTCCTGTCATACCACTCTAACTGTCTGTCATTCTCCTTGCTGTCAGTTTCTCTGCTGTCAGTTTTCTCTTCACTGTTTTCGGTATTATCTTCTAACTGTACACCAGTTCCTTCATCACGATCTCTTCCGCCGACTGCCGGATGTTGTTTACCATCCCAAGCCACAACATCTGATCTTTTTCCTTCAGTTCTTCCGTCACGTTCTGCGCTTCTTTCAGATCTGCTGTTAACCGCTCCATCATTTCCTGTGCTGCCTTCTGCGTCTCTGCCAGATGTTGGTTCAGTTTCCCCTGTGTCAGCAGGTTTATAAATATTCCGTAATGTTCTTTCTTCAGATAGTTGCGCCGGAGTTCTCCGTACTTCCCAACGTGTATTTCCGGTTCTTCTGGCACTGTCAGGTTTGGCAGAAGATAATCGCCCTGCCGTTTGTATTCGATTGCTGCCATTGTCTTTTCCATCGTTAAGCCTCCTCTCGTCACTATCCTTTTCCTTATCGGCTTGAATCCTGCTTTTTTTATTTTCATTATACTGACCTGTGTAATCTCCGGCAAATGTGCGTTTTTTCTCCTGCCTTTCTTCCAATTGCAGCTTTCTAAGCGTGTCCGAGATCTCGGACAAAACCATGCCCGATATATCGCTGTTTACCGAGCCGAACAAATTGACAAGTTCCGGTGTGTTCAGCTGTGCAATGTTCCTGAAATCCTCTGACTCCAGATAGATTTCCGCATCTATCCCGCACCGGACCATAACCATATAAGCAATGCTGTTCGCCAGAAGGGTCTTGATCTCTGTCTCTACGCTGTATTCGTCCAATCCATCCAAATAACTGTCTTTGCGGTTCGATAAGATATCCTGCATATAATCAGTCAGATTATCCTCGGCAGCATTCTTCGCTGTCTCCAGTATCGTTTCTTCCAATCTCTTTACACCCGCCGAAACACCAAATGCATTCGCCAGGGTCTCCCGTACTTCTTCCCTGCGTTCCCCGATCTGCCATAAAGAAACCGGACGGACTAAACGCTTGTATTTCCCTTCTTTCGTATCAGAAACATCAAAATAATATTTCAACCGCATGGCTCCTGCACTCTTATCAAATACGGCAATGCCCTTGGAGTCCCGTTTTACCCAACGCCCAAATTTACGGTTCCATCCTTCCATATCCAGGACTGCCGCTGCATCCGGACGCTGTTTATAGATTAACAGCTGTTCATCAAAGGGCAGTCGGTAATTCCGGCAGGCAGAACGTAAGAATAACATCCAGTTCCCAGGGCTTGCAGATACCTCTCTTACCGCCTCTGCATATAAGTCTGTAATCCGGTCAATCTTCTTTACCACTGCTCTTCACCTCTGTCTTTCCTGCTTTTTAACTTGTTTTCTCTATCTTCTTGTTTTGCCTATTTTTTGGTTTCCTTATCTTTCCGGTTCTCTCTCATGGCTTTTGACCAGCGGGTATTTCTCCATAAATGCTTTCACGGTACGGCAGTCTCCGCCCGTATAAGACCAGTCTTCTTCCGGGTCTATATCCAGATATCCATCCGGCGGCAGCTTAATCGGCTCACGGGTAATGATACTGCCTAAATGATTCACCATAATCCCCTTTGCAATCTGTACCGGATCACCACGCCCCAGATCATCATACCGGACTTCATACAGATATAAACCTTTGGGAATGCTGCCACGGTCTAACCGCAGATCATGAAATAATGCCGGTTTTCCAAGCACCTCGATCTCCGTAAAGTGTTCTTCCATTGCATTGAATCTTGCCAACTCTATTGCACTTCCTCTCCTTATATCTTCTATCTACATCTAATTATTAGATATCATTATTTCCACCGGTGGCTGATGCTGTACCTCAATAAATGTCTGCCTTACCCTATCGTCACCAGTCACCGTGTTGCTTTTAACCGATAACTATAAACTGATATAAAACGGCTTACACTTTATATCTCCCCGCCACACAAAAAAGTGTAGATTTTATTTGCCTTCACCGCTTTCTGTATCTCATTGATCATGCCGATCTCTGCTACGGAGATGCCCGGTAATGCCAGGATATCATCCATCGTCATAGCAAGGATCTTCTTCTCGCAGTCAAATCCGGCATCCAACAGCTTGGCAATGGATTTGACTGCCTTATTATTCATCTGAGCCATTTCCCCTATCTCTCCTTATGCTTCTGATCCTGCGCTTTCTGTATCTGCATTTCTTCCGACTTCGGCTCATAGGTGGCACCATTTTTCTGCATCTGCTCCGCAAACTGATTGATATGAAATACTTTCTCATCCATCCCTATTCCCATCCCAAAATGGCAGTCGTCAATATAGCAGCAGGTGTTTTCACTCTTTTCTCCCCATGCCGTTGTTATGACAATCTTTCCGCCATCAGGAATACGGAATTTCTCCCTTTGCTGTGCATCAACAAATAGAATCCCTTCCTTTGCCCGTTCTATATGCCGGTCAAGCCGCTGTGACTCATAACAGTAACAATAAAAGTTATAGTCCCCCTTCATCGGATTGCAGCGCAGCAGAAATACATACTTGTTCGTATCTACACGGAATCCATACTGTGTACAATAATCTCCAAAGAACATACAATCTGGAAATATTGTCGCATACCCAGCCATTCCTTTCTTACCTGCCAAAAGCCCGCATTCATCCGAACGCAGATAATTGATCACTTGATCCAGTTCTTTCTTAAATACATCCGTCTTCCACTTTTCCATATGGTCAGTCCATGTCGTATAAAAGGAGTTTCCCATACTGCCAAAATCGCCCCGCAGATGTCCGATACATCCCGTCTGCTCTTGTATCTGCGAACTCGGCGTATACGCATATTTCCACTCTTCCGGTGTGGCAGGTCTGATACTCATATCCCCTTCCATATCAGCGTTCCTCCCGGATGCGTGTCTTCTTCATTTTCTTTTCATGTGCTTTTACTTTTTCCTTATATTTCTCGGCATCCTCAAGAAGCGCCTCCGGCGAATCATAAACATCTTTGCTCAGGTTTTCCTCTACCTTGCCGCTGACATACCAGTCCGTATGATAGATCGCCTTTGCCATCTCATTTAACGTATAGAGGGATGTCTTTTCTCCTGCTAGACGGATTAACGCCTCCGGTACTCTCCCTCCATCATGGATCATCCGCACTTTAATGTCCGGATTCCCACCTGTATAGATTTCCTTTGACGTCAGCCGAAGCCCGATACTTCCTAAAACAGCGCCTATCTGCAGTGTTGGAAATTGGATCATTGCAGCCCCTTCTTTATACTCCACCATAGCAAACATACTCTCGTTTTGTTCCCTGCTTATCCCATAGTGCTTCGTTTCTATTTCTTCTAAATACTGGATCTCCTCTATGACACGCCCGCATAAATCCTTTACCGCTTCCACTTCGCTGTTCATATAATGTCCCCACAGATAGTTGTCTTTCCCCCTGCACTGCCAGGTAGCATATTGAGACGGTGCGTCTCTGTTGAACCCCAACACATACTCCATGTTATTTACCCGGATTGCATTCGTGATACAATACCCCGCATTTCTTCTTATTTCGCCTACTTCCATTTACCTCACCTTTTCCTTTCTTCCTTCTTTGTCGGTTTTCCCACCTTTTCCTTCTTCCTTCGTCTCTTCCAATTCCTGCCTCTCTTTCCTTCCTTGCTCGTCTGTTCTTTGGATTTCTTCCAACCGCTCATTTGCCCACTGCGGCATACATTCCGGCTTAATTTCTCCCAGGATATCCTGCCGGTTCCATCTATGGCTGTTCCCGCTATACAACGTCGTGCAGAAACAGGCTCTTCCCCGTGCATTTCCATGAGCTCCATAGCCGCCTGTTACAAGCACTAACTGATTTTCTGAAGAACGGTACTCCGGTCTTAATACCTCTGGCTTGATCACTGCCACTTTCCCGGATAAATCTACACTGCTTTTCAAGGGCAGACACATCTCTTTCGTGATCTTTTCCCTTGGCACTGTCACACTTTCCTGTTCTTCCCGGACTTTTACACACTGCTCCTTAACCCGCTGTGCAAACAGATCCACAATCTCTACATAATCATTCCCTATCACGCAGTCCTGGTAAGACTCGAAGAGTTCATTGCTCGTATAAAAACCGCAGAAATATGGCATTTCATTCTTCTCATCAATGCCGAAAACTACCTCTTTCTCTCCGATCCGGATGCCTTGTGTAATCTCATAATCATTGACAGTCCGTCTTTCTTTTTCCTGCTCCATCACATCCTCCTTTCTTTCCTCTACTGATTTTTACTAAATGCATCTGGCATACTCTTAATTCCAACATTCTGCTCAATAACCACTCATAAATACAATTTTAAATATTGTTTTAGCCATCACTATGAACTATTCAGAATATCAGAGTATGTAAAAAGGGACAGCGCCCTGCCGTCCCCATCAATTTCATCTATTTTGTTCTAATCTTTCCTGGAAAGCCGCTCTCCTACAAGTATCCCTGCCAGGAACACAGCTATAGCAGCTGTAAATTTTTCTTTCTTATTCATCCTTCATCACACCTCATTCCTTTATGCCTTTTTTCTCTTATTTCTGCCCGCACGGATTCTCACAGCCAAAACACCTATCACAGACACGCCTGCCAATGCAAACCACATCCATACACTGCTTTGGTCACCAGTCTTTGGCGCTCCTGTCTTCGGTGTCTCCGGCTTTACTATCTTCACGGTCTGCCCCTCGTCTGCCAGATCTTCATGGACAGTAAGCTCTGCCTTATCTTCCTCTTTCTCCAGATACAGCTTTTCAAACACAACTAATTCATGACCTGCCAGTACCGAACCATTGAACGTAAAGGTAACATCTACGGTTCCGTCTGCTTTTTCTGCCTGAAAAACACTCTCTGCGGTAACTGTCTGTCCGTCAATCTCTAATGCCTTGCCCGTTGTCTTATCCATCAATGTTCCTATGACACGGTATTTCTGCCCGATTTCCAAATGCTTATATTCTACCGTATCCACAATCGTAAGTGCATCCCCGACAAGCAGTTCCTTATCTCCGTCACTTCCATCTTTAGCGGTTGTATGAATCTCCGGAAAATGAACGGTCTGCTCCTCATCTTCAATCTCCGTATGGCTTGCCACTTCTTTCTCCTGATAAGTCACCGTCTCAAACGCCACTACTGCATTTCCCTTCAAAGCGCTTCCATCAAAAGTAAATACCATCTCAATAGAACCTTCTGGTTCTGCCGGTACAAAGACAGCCTCCGCCGTTACTTTCTCATCTTTCACAAGTAGCTCTTTTCCGGTCTCCTGATCCATCAGCACACCGGAAACCTTATACTCTTTCCCTGGCACCAGGTTATGGTATTTCACAACATCAACCACCGTTACATTCTCATCCGCTTTTGCAACATGGCATCCCGTCTCTGTATCTGACGCAGTTGTTCCAATCTCCGGGAAATATACAGTCTGCCCTTCATCTTCCAGGTTAGCGTGTACTGCCAGCTCCCTCTCTTCCAGGGTTACAGATTCAAAGGCTACCACCGTCTTACCCTTCAAAGCACTTCCATCAAATACAAATGTGACCTCCACTGTTCCAGACATTTCCTCCGGCACAAAGACTGTCTCGGATGTGACTGCCTCTCCATCCACTTCAACCGCCTCTCCGGTTGCCCGATCCATCAAGGTTCCGGTTACAGTATATTCCTCTCCTGGGATCAGGTTCTTATATTCCACCGTATCTACCAGTGTTACTTCTGCATCTGCATTGGAAATATTCTCTCCGGTTTCAGAATCTTTCGCCGTTGTTCCAATCTCCGGGAAGTACACAGTCTGCCCTTCGTCCTCAATCTCGGCATGGACAGCTATCTCTTTCTCCTTGTAAGTCAGTGTCTCAAATGCTGTCACAGTTTTGCCTTTCAAGGCACTTCCATCAAAAGTAAATGTTACCTCAATCGAACCTTTGGATTTCTTCGGTGTAAAAATCACTTCCGCTGTTACTCTCTGTCCTCCTGCCGCATCCGTCTCTCCTGTCGGCTGTTTCTGGTCTGACTCATCCTCCGTATCCACAAGCAATTCTTCTCCCGTTTCCTGATCCATCAAGATGCCCGTCACCTTGTACTCCTTCCCCGGGATCAGGTTTTCATATTTCACAGTATCTACAATCGTTACTTCTTCATCTGCTTTCGAGATGTGCTTCTTCGTCTCGGAATCTACCGCTGTCGTTCCAATCTTCGGAAAATATACTGTCTGTTCTTCATCTTCAATCTCAGCGTGGACAGCGACTTCCTTCTCCTGATAAGTCACCGTTTCAAATGCTACTACGGATTTCCCTCTCAAAGCGCTGCCATCAAAGGTAAATACCACATCAACTGAGCCTTTGGCTTTCTCCGGCACAAAGATAGTCTCTGCTGTCACTTTCTGCCCGTTTACAAGCAGTTCCTTTCCTGTCTCTTTATCCATCAAAGTACCAGAAACCTTATATTCTTTTCCGGGAAGCAGGTTCTCGTACTTCACGGTATCCACAATTGTTACTTCTTCATCCGCTTTTGCCAGATGGTCACCGGTCTCAGAATCTGCCGCCGTTGTCCCAATCTTCGGGAATCGGATCGTCTGTCCTTCATAGGAAAGGTCCGCATGTTCTGCAAGCTCTTTTCCGTTATAAGTCAGTGATTCAAATGCTACCACGGTCTTCCCCTCCATGGAGCTTCCATCAAATCTAAAAGTAACCTCCACATTTCCAGATGCTTCTTTCGCTGTAAAGACAGTCTCTGCCGTTACTGGCTTACCATCCACTTCCACAGCTTTCTTCGTCCCTTTATCCATCAAAACGCCGGAAACCTTATATTCTTCTCCTGGAATCAGGTTCTGGTAACTAATCGCATCAATCAGCGTTACTTCCTGGTCTACATTGGCAATCTTATCACCGGTCTCAGAATCTCTTGCCGTTGTTCCAATCACAGGGAAATGGATCGTCTGCCCTTCATCCTCGATATCCGCATGAACCGCCAGTTTCTGATCTTTCTGATACAATTCTTCAAACACAACGATCGTCTTCCCCTCTAGGGAAATCCCATTGAAGGTAAAGATTACGTCCGTCTTCCCGCTTGCCTTTTTTGCTTGAAATGTCTTCTCTGCTTTCACTTCTTTTCCATCAATCAGAATCGGTGAACTGGTCTCCTGATCCATGAGCGTTCCGACAATTTTGTATTCCTGTCCTTTCTTCAGCCCTTCATATTCCACCGTATCTGTCAGAGTCACAGTTTTTTCCGCTTTTGCCATATGAGAGCCGGTCTTCTTATCCTGCGCCGTTGTCTCAAGTTCAATCCTGTCATCCGTAAGCGTTCCCAACTGCACAGTCACAGAGTCCTTATAAATCGTCACCTCAAATTTCAACAGGTTCATGCCCTGGTTTGCTTCACATCTCTGCTCTTCCACTACATACGTGTCATAAAGTAAAGCGCCTCTGCTATCATCTGGTGCAGATACGCCAAACCAGATCCCGTCAGAAGAAGACGTCCCCTGATTCGTATTTGCCGTGTGCTTTGTCCAACTGGAAGAAGTGCTTGCATATCCGTTCCGGTCGGTTACAATCACATGGCTCTCACCCGTTGTCTTGGAAGTAATGGAGAACGGAACATTTGCAAGCCTTTGTAATTCTCCATCAGATACTTTAACAAACTCCAAATCTCCACGGTAAGGCTGCTGCTCTACCGTGGCTGTCTGATAACAGGATACCGTCTCATTCTGCCCATTCCCGCTAATCTTCTGTACCTGGACCACACTGTTTACCAGATATCCCTCCGGTGCTTTCGTCTCCTGGATCGTGACAGTGCCTAACGGCAGACACGGCGTCTTTCCATCCATCTGGTAATAGAACTCGTCGCCGGATACCCGATAGTCCTTGGTAAAATGCACTTTTCCTTCTTTGTCTGTCTGGAATACCCATGTCTTCGCCGGTTGTTTTCCTGCCTTTGCCGGGTCCGTATCCATCTGTTCCTTATAATATTTCACCGTAAATTCCGCATGTTCCAGAGATGCCGCGGTCTGTGCTTTTGCCTCTCGTGTCTCCACATCAATCTTTTGGATCAGCAGATCCAGCGGGTTGCTCTGCGGAACCTCCTGCACGCTTAATCCTGCGGTCAGATCAGACTGCACTGTTACGTCATAACTCTTTGTGTCGACTGCATACCCGGCACCTGCCTGAATCTCACGTACTACATAACTGCCCTCTTCCAAATCACCGGATTTGCCATATCCATTTGCATCTGTTGTAATCACTGCCACCTGGGTACTTCCCTGGTAGATTCCGTACTTTGCACCTGCCAGGCTATAATTTCCATTTTCACCGGAGATACTGCCATTCGCTGTACTCTTCTGAAGTTCAATCCATCCATAGGGCGCTCTATACCAGCTTCCGGCTATGGTCTGGTGATTGTCCACCGGAAGAATGAATGCCTGAAAACTCTGCGGCGGTGCAGGAAGGGTATTGATCACGGCAATGACCTCTTTTGCTTTCGTAATAAAATTTGCCGGCGCTCCATAAAACGCATCCCCGCCGTCATTGTAATTGTCAAAAATATACGACAGTGCCAAATGTCCGATAATATAAGAATCCGTATCTGACCATCCGCCAAAACACTGGCTCTTAGTGACTTTCTCATATCCGTATCCGCCGTTCAGATAGTAGAGCGCTTTCCGGATCGGTGAACTCTCCGGCAGGAAGTTATACTGGTAACTGCCCGCACTCGGTGTCTTCTTGTATGGCTCCAGGCAGTAAGCCGTATTACTGCCATCAAAGGTCATTCTCGTTGTAGAATAACTTCCATACGGAATATTTTCACCTGAATTAAAATATAAAGTTCCGTCTGCAGCAAATGCTATTGTTGCGGAGGAACTTACCATAGACAACATCGTTAACAGACTCAATCCAAATGCGATGATACGTCTGCTCTTTTTCCTAAACTTTTCTAACATCTTTCTATTCCTTTCTTTGTTAATATCCATAGGAACTGCCATCAAACAGCCTCTCCCCTCTACTTTTTCTATCCTTAATGCTGCTTACTGCGTCTTCCCTTTTCACTTTCCATTGACTTCCCTAGAAACACTGGAAACAATTAAATCCAGAATCTCTATCTTCCCCTCTATCCATGCCTATACCCTCTCTATTCTCATTCTGCATATTTTGCATATTTCATTCTATATCTCTGTATCTCCATACCTTCATTTCTCCATATCTCTATACCTTGCTTCCAAGAGAGGGGCTAACCTCCGATTCTCCAGTGGAAAAGTGGATAGCCACCGGCTCCTATTGTCTTTTCGGCTGGTAATCTGCTGGTAAAGGAGGGGGTAGGGTGTGGGAAGGGGGAGACGAAAAAAAGGCTATCCACAAAAGGGCGTACCGATGCCCCGGTGGAAAGCCTTTATCGTTCTCTCTCCTGATCCTTGTTCCGCTCCCGTTTCCGGTACATCTCCAACGCCTTGATAATCGTATCTTCCATCTGCTTGGCGGGCGTCCCCGGCGAAAAGTATTTATTGATACGCTCTTTGGGCATGCGAAACTGCTCTTTCTGGTTTCCTTTTTCCTCTGCTAAAATAGATAATACTACATCCTCGTTCAGTCTCCCCTCTTCTGAAAATTTGCGGAGTTTGATTGCTTGAGCATGGCTTGGCGTACAATCCTCTGCCTGCATAGTGTCCAGCAAAATCTCCTGTTGGTCTTTCGGCAGGTAGGACAACTCTACCGCCGGACGCATGGCTATCTTACTATCATCTACCAAATCTAAGATTGATGGTATAAGCTCAGTTAAACGTATAAACCGACGAATCGTTTCTCTACTTTCTCCAACTTGCTTTGCTAAAACTTCATTAGTTCGCATACCATTACAATCTGACACCACTGGTGTCAAATTATTTTTGCTTGGTCTACCTGCTTGTCGATTCATAGCTTCCAACTTCATCTTATAGGCAAACGCTTTCTCCGATGGCAGTATCTTCTCCCTCTGCAAGTTAGAATCTACCATAATCAGAATTGCTTCATCATCTGTCAAATTCCGCACAATACATGGCATTTCTTTTTTTTCTGCCAGTTCGCTTGCCATTTTTCGCCGGTGTCCGGCTACCATTTCATAACCGCCCTCTGGTTTTTCCCTTACAAGCGCCGGAACCAATACACCATGTTCCTTGACGCTCTCCACCATATCCAACATATTTTCATCTGTTTTTACTTTAAACGGATGATTCGGAAAATCCGTAATCTCAGCAATCGGAATATTCCTAACCGACTCCCTTTTTGCCTCGTCCCGTTCTTCCTGTGTACTAAATAATTCATCGACAGAGGGCAGGTTGAGATTGATTCCTTTGCCTTTCGCCACCCCGGATCACCTCCTTTGTAAACGCCTCATACGCCTTTGCTACCGTACTGTTTTTGTCATAGCTGTAGATACTCTGTCCTGCCGCACTGGTTTCTGCCGCTTTCACTCCAACCGGAATCACTGTCTGATACACTTTAACCACACTACCGTAATTCTGCCGTAAACTCTCAGCCGTGGCACGGGCAAGATTCGTCCGCATATCCGCCAATGTCAATACAACTCCATCCACCTTTAATCCTGGATTAATCTGACGCTGTACTTTTCCTATGGTTTTTACAAGCTGTGTCATACCTTTTAATGGAAGATAATGTGCCTGCACTGGGATTATCACACTGTCCGAAACAGCAAGCGCATTTATCGTGAGCATTCCGAGGCTGGGCATGCAGTCAATCAGAATGTGGCTGTAATCATCCCTTAATTCATTCAGATATGATTTCATCGTAAATTCCCGGCTCATAGCATTCACCAAACTCATTTCCATACCGGATAATTCAATATTCGCCGGGATTAAATCAACACCTTCTTCATGATGCAGAATGCCTTCCCTTGCATCAATCGGCAGATCACGTACAATTCTGTCCATCTGTGATGCCAGTGTAACAGACAGGCTGTCCTGGTCCGTCCACCCTAAAGAAGTAGTCAGATCTCCTTGCGGATCTCCGTCTACCAGCAATACCTTCTTTCCCTCCTTTGCTAATCCAATGCCCAAATTAACGGCAGTCGTGGTCTTCCCCGTTCCTCCTTTCTGATTCGCTATGGCTATAATCTTGCATTGTGACATCACGGTTCGCCTCCTTTCCTTGAAAATGAATAGCTGCCCTGCAAAATACAGAACAGCTATGTAAAAATGGACATGAAAAAAGCCAACTGATCTAAATTTATTCAATCAATTGGCTATGTATACAACTCATTTATTCAATTTTATTTAAGACCAATACATAATTACTCTCTCTATTTCTTCCCAGATGCAGTGACAAGCTTCAAAATCACATCATCTACACAATCCGTATATCTTCCTTCTGCGATCATTCGGTTCTTCATATCCACAAGGGAATGCAGCAAGATTGATTGTTCCTGGCTATCCAAACTCAAACGTACCTTCTTTTCTTTCTTAAACATAACTGACACCATCCTTTCTTAAGCTTAGTTCCATTATATAGGAAGAATCACAATTACTGCAAAACTGCAAATAAAAATGATTCCTCATAAATGGAATTGCAAATCTTTCATTTGATTCATTAGTTTTTAAATATGTTGGAAAAATCTCTATATAGAAATATAAGAGACCGGGCAGACACACAAACTGACTTTTCGTGCATCCCATAGATATGTAATATATTTTTCGGTTAACAATCATAAGCATGAAAATCCTTCGGTTAACAACCGTATGGTGTAGAATTTTCAGCTTTTCATACTCTCTCTCTGAACAAAAAAACCCGCAAACGCTGATGTTTACGGGCTTTTTTAAACTCCCCGAGTTGGGCTCGAACCAACAACCCCACGGTTAACAGCCGTGTGCTCTACCATTGAGCTATCGAGGACTATTCTGTTTTCTGCACTTTTTCTTCGGTGTGCGACCGCATCGTTGCTCTACCATTGAGCTATCGAGGACTATTCTGTTTTCTGCACTTTTTCTTCGGTGTGCGACCGCATCGTTGCTCTACCATTGAGCTATCGAGGATTATTCTATTAATCGAAAGAAACACTAACTATATTATACCCTTCCGTATCTTATATAGCAAGTGCTTTTCTCCATGTACCTTCAAAACTGCATACAAGAAATCCTGTTCATCCTTCTTCTACCTATCTCCGCTTTGGTCATGCCCTCGACCGATTAGTTGCGGTCAGCTCCATACATTACTGCACTTCCACCTCCGCCCTATCTACCTTGTCGTCTTCAAGGGGTCTTACAACTTGCGTTGGGATATCTCATCTTG
>CAJTGB010000040.1:0-39081 GCA_910575835.1 Lachnospiraceae bacterium
GGCTGATCGTCCGCGGCTTGGTACAATTGGAAAGAATCACATTCAGAGCAGTTTTATCTTTTGTATAAAGCTGCTCTCTTTGTCTGCTCTGAATCTGATACTTTCCTTAAGAATTATAGCAACTAAGCGGCAGTATTTCCATAGAAACCTCCCCGCTCTTATCCGCTTCTTATTTGCTTCTATTTTCCAACTTTCATTGTTTTCCCGTCTTCAACCTCCACTATAAGCGCCCCATTTTCCTGTGTTGAATATATTTTGCTCCCTGCATCCGTAAGCCTTTCTATCGTTTCCTGATGCGGATACCCATACCGGTTTTCCCGCCCCGCTGAAATAAACGCATACGCTGGCTTAACCTGTCGTAGAAACTCCTCAGATGATGAATTCTTCGAACCATGATGCGCCACTTTCAAGACCTCCCATGTACAACCCCGGGCGGTACGCTTCAAACAGCTCGTCAAGCTTCGCCATTCTTTCCGGCTCCCATCCCGGAAATGTCATTCCATGCAGATTATTCAGAATATAGTCTGCCATCTCCTTATAATCATCCTGTATACGGTCTTTTTCGTAAAACAGCGCCGTAGAACCGTCCTCCAGCGGATGAAATAAATCCGTTCTTGTCCAGTCAAAAATCGGCATAAAATTATAGGTTACAACCTTTACGCCAAATTTTGCAAGATTACATAAAGTCGTCTTATAATTTTCAATGTACTGATCTCTTGTAGGAAGCCCAATTTTAATTTCATCATGTACATTCACGCTTTCCACTACTTCCATGTGGAAACCGGCGCCTTCAATCTGACGTCTGGCTTCTTCAATCTCATCGACTTCCCACACTTCACCTGCCTGCTTGTCATGCAGCGCCCACACAAGGCCGGTCACCCCCGGAATTTGTTTAATCATCTCCGGAGTGATACTGTCATTTCCTTCTCTATACCAACGAAACGTCATTTGCATAAGTTCTTCCTCCTACTTTTTTATTTTTAAGGATTATAACCAAAGATTGTATTGCCATTTATTCCGCCTCCTTAGAACATTTGGCATCTCAGTTTTATATCAGTAAATATTACTTAAGCCGGCAATTTAAACAATTTACCGGCTTGTCACTCTATCAATATATTATGAAAAAAAGACTGATTGTATCTAGTACACCGAATAATAAGTAACCAGCCATATAACTTGCCTGATTTTCCATCTGCGTCGTTGTCGTCAATCGGCGTAGCGCCCACTACGCCTCATTCCTCCGCCTTGCATATAAAAAATCATTCTGCGTTATATGGCTAGGAACTTATTTTTCGGTGTACTAGAAATCTACTTTGTGGCGGCAGCTCTGTTATGGAAGCATGTTTTCAGTGCGGTTTTGGAGATTATTCTAATTTTCTGAAAGCATTTAAAAGAGAATTTGGGAAAACGCCCAGCAAATATAACCCCCCACAAGGTAATTCTTCCTATATTATCGTTTTCTCCTGATATTGCCCATAACTTACTCGCACATCCCAGTCAATTTTTTCTTAACTGTATTTGGCATTGTAAAAGAGCGGAATATCAAAAGTATCTTTACCTCTCATAGCGAGAAAATATCGATCTTTCCCCAAAGATGCTCAGAAGACAGATTCAGAGTACATCCGTAAAGGGATCTGCAGCATATTTATCTTTACAGAACCATTACACAACCGGCATTACAGCCATGTCCGGGAAGCACAGACATCGTTTGATTGGATAGAGGATAGAAAATATCCTGCACAGGAGGCACACAGTTATGAAAAGCAGCTGGAAATACACTAAAATACCGTTATTTACAATCGGTCAGTTCACTGCTAACTTACGTTTTCTGGGCAGCCCCTTTCTCCACAATTTTCCCGTCCTCCACATGAATCACTCTCGTCCCATATTCCGCAACTGCCGTATCATGGGTCACCATCACCACTGTCATGCCCTTCCGATTCAACTTCTCCAGCAGCTCCATCACCACCCGTGAATTTTCCTGATCCAGATTCCCGGTCGGTTCATCGGCAAACAGAATCTCCGGTTCATTCGCGATCGCCCTTGCAATGGCAATGCGCTGCTGCTCCCCTCCTGACATCTGCGATATATATTTCTTTTCCAGCTTCTCCATGCCAAACTCACCCAATAACCGTTGCGCAGCCTTCTTGCGCTCTTTTGATCTTTTTCCTGCATACCCCAGCGGAACCGCTATATTTTCCAGCGCATTCAGCTCCGGTATTAAGTGATAGGACTGAAAAACAAACCCCATCTTCCGGTTTCGAATTCCGGCACACTCTTTCTTACTGAGATTTCTGACATCCATTCCATCCAGTTTGTAAGTTCCCCCTGTTTCTTCATCCAGCAAGCCCAGAATATTCAGCAGAGTAGACTTACCGCTCCCCGATTTGCCGTAGATACAGACAAATTCCCCGCAATCAATCGTAAGGTCGACGCCTTTGAGCACCTTTGTCTCCACACCTTTTCCAAAATATGATTTTTCTAAATTCCTGCATATTATCATTCCCGCATCTCCTTATTGAATCTGTTCCACAATCTTTCTTCCCGCCAATTTCACATAGACCGCAAATACCACGGCAGCCGTCACCGCGGCACAGACGGCAAACGCAATCCCTGCCACGGCAAAGCTTCCCCGCACTTTAATCCCGCCTATCATAATCCCTGCATCCAGCCCATATGTGGCAATCCAGCCAGCCGCGACGCCCAGGGCTGTTCCGGCAAGATTCATCAAGGCAATCTCCGTAAATATTTCAGCCAGGATTTGCTTATGACTCGCCCCACAAGCCAAACATACCCCATACCCGCTTTTTCTTCTCTCAAACAATAACTGGAAAATGGACAGGATTCCCACAAAAAACACTGCAAGTATTAAAATTCCCGCATGGCTTAGTACCCGTATCGAAACCTTCACCTTCTCACTGTTATTTCTCAGCTCTGCTTCCGGCAAATAGACCCGGTAGACGTACTGACCTCCATGCTCTTTCTGCAAATATTCCTCTACCTGTCCGGACACACGGCTTGCATCCGGAAATTCCGCCGAATCCCATACCGCATGGATGAATCCGGGCACGATCTCTCCTTCCATCTCCTCCATATAAGCAATCGGAGCCACCACACAATTTCCCCAATAGCTCTTCCCCAAATATTCCTTGGGGAATTGCTTTGGCATCCGGCAAACCTGCAGTCCGGGAACCGGATTCATTCCCGCTGCCAGGGCTTCTTCTGTTTCTGCGCCCCAATAAGAGCAGCCTTCCTCCAGGCCCAATATCTCATAGTCCGCCAAGACAAGTGAAAACTCATAAGAAGCCTCTGCATCCATGAAGAATTGGGGAATGTCTACCAAAAGAAACGTCTTTCCCCCTGTTATCTCCTGCAGCTCTCCGTAATCCCTAAGTGTCAGGGACGGCTCCTCCTGAACCTCCCGGTTATTTTTTACCGAAATCTCCAGCGCCATATCCATTTCCTGTCCTCCCAGACGCATTTCCTCTGCCTTCAGAGACGCGGACAAATTCGCAGAATAGACAAATACGCTCATTCCCAGCGCCATCTCTCCAACCATCAATAAAGAAATCCATCGATTCCAATACAGCATCCTTATTGCTTTTCTAACCACATATTCCATCCCAAATCTCTTCCTCTCACAAACTCTCCCGCAAGTACACATGCCGGGACTCACCGGTAAATATACGTTTCATGACAACTACCGTTAATATTTCACACATAAAAAATGCTGACGCCAGAAACCAGACTACCGCCGTATGGTCAAGCAGCACTGCGCTCTCCAGCGACGCCAGCCTTGCAAACGGCAGAAGCGTGGCCAATACCAGCATGGCAGAAAAAAATGTGACAAGCAGCGTCTCAAAAAACAACATTCTCTTCATTTCCCCTTCCGTCGCCCCCAACGCCATATGGATTCCGATTGTCTGTCTCTCCTTCTTGGCTTTTCCCATAAGCACAACCGTTTCATTCATCAGAAAAAACAGCGCCGATACCGCAGCCCCAATTCCCCTGACTGTCCGCCATTGCCTCTTCGTCGCAAGCGCATTTTCATAGACAGTTCTGCCGTCGATAACTCCCTGAACCTCAACGTCTTCGTATTTCTCCAATTCTTCCGTGACAAAAGCGGTGATCCTCGCCTTCTCTTCCTCCGTATCTGCCCTGAATATACCGGTAAATTGCACGTTTTGTTTGTTCCGGCAGACTTCTTTCATCGTCTTAAACGGCAGAAGCATTCCCTCAAACTTTACATCCGTTATTGTCCCGATAATCCTAAGCTTTTCCCCACAGACAGTAATCCTGTCGCCCACCTGGCAGTCATACCTTTTTGCATTCTTTTTATCCAGAAGACATACCCTTCCGCCTTCCCGCAGCTCCTCTTCGTCAAAGCCTCTCCCGCTGATTTCCGGCAACGGATAGAAATAATGTTCATCCACTCCCTTGACTGCCATATATTGATGATTCCACTGAGGGAAATCCTCCTGATAATATGCGCTCACGGAATATTCCGTTCCCTCAATCTTTGGAACATCAAACCCGCCGCCAAACCAGTCAACCTGGACAGAATCCTCCATATTGTCAAATGTGGTATAATAAATCACCTGATCTGCAGACCGGATATTCGCAATACAAAATGCAGGAAACAACAGCCCTATATAAAAAGAAAGTATATACAATAGATACCGTTTCTTTTGATGCCATATCTTAAGACAAACCTGACGATAACTATATCCCCACCGCCAGAACTCCTCCGTCCGTGATAACGAATCTCCCCTTCTTCTCATATCAGCCTCCCTACTCCTGTCCTTTATGGCACCGGAAAATCTTACCCGCTTCAGGCATTGCAATAAAATAATCTCCCTGTGCGTTCACGGATATCTTGGGATACTCCTCATCCTGAAGCCCGTTAATCTTTGCAACCGTCTCCTGGTATTCTCCGTTCCAGCCAATTCTAAACACAGAATATCCCGAAACGCTGATACAGGCGATTCCCCTGTCCTCCGCCACAAAATCAGCGATGAACAGTCCCTGCGGCAGACTGCACTGTTCAACTAATTCCGGCCCCTCCGCCGTAAATAACCATTCCGGCCCGCTGCTGGCGGAGCCGAAACTGTCGCTTTTCTTGTCATACGTCCGCACCACGGAATTAATCAGGTAGATCTGTTCCTGATAACTGCAAATTGTTCCGAGGAAGTTTTTCCCGATCTCTTCCCGTCCCTCCTGATCATATCGGTCTGCCACAGAATGATCTGAAGATAATCCGGCAATATACACCCCGGAAGCATTTACGGCAAGCATCCCAGGAACATAACCGGGATCTGACAGCTTAATGTCTTTTAACCCAATCTCATCCACATAATCCATATTTTCGTCAAATATCTGCACCCTCTGGTTTCCCTCATCTAAAACATACACGTTCCCGCCATATTCCGTAATTGCCGTAGGATCTCTGAACTCTCCCGCTCCGCTTCCCTCTCTTCCTATTTTCTGCAAAACCTTTCCGGAGCCGTCCGCCGCTGTCACGCTGTGGGAAGCACGGTCAACGATCAGGATATCTTCCTGCCTGCACAGGATGCCTGCCGGTTCATCCACCCCCTCTACCTTCCATTCTTCTGCCTCATATCCCGATGTATAGACGTCCTTCAACGTTTTCAACGCATTCTTCTCACCGTCTAATTCCTCATCATTACTTTCATAAATGGGAAGCGTCTGATTCCTGGATGCTTCCATAATCTTATAGTTATCGCTCTTTTCGCACCCCGCCGCACACAAAACTACCGTGCAGAAACACACGCCTAATCTTATTCTTTTCTTCATAAACGCTCCTTCCTCCGTATACATCCTGATTCTATTTTCTTAATTTTGTGCAACGCTATCTCAATAACGTATCATTTGCATATTAGACGCATAAACCCCGGATTCGTTACACATCTCTGGTAAGAATTGCTGCAACATCCTCCCGAAACCGCTCGTCATCGGTAAATCCGCCCACCACGCGCCGTTTTTATATGGTGGACGATTACTACAATCTGTACTATCCTTAAAAAGCTATCAGAAAAGGACGTGGGAAGCGACAACCCTTATCTGACAACATTCTTGAAACATGAGAATGTAAAAAGCCTTGACCGTGGGCTTCTGGTAGAATTGATTGATACTATATACGTCCACGACAACAACGAGATTACAATTCAATTTAACTTTGCCGAAAATCCAAACTTCAAAGAAATCCAAACTTTTACTCATAACCTCAATGAATACAGTGTTTTGAGGGGAAAAAGTTTGGATTTCTTTTTGAACGTATACTTACAGGCCGCAGAAGCCAGACAATGTTCCATCGTTGTTTTTCCACTTTTTATTCGGAGATTTTTCTCTCTCCATCTCCAAAGTGGCAAGGGCGCTTGCTTTTTCTTCCGTTGTTATATCAAGATATTTCATTGTTGTTTCTAACTGCTCATGGCCAAGCAGAAAGCTGATCTGAACAATACTAATGCCATCCTCAAGCCAGTGGGATGCTTTCGCATGCCTGAATTGATGGGCATGTGCGCCAAGTGGCACCTCCGGACATTTCTCATGGGCGATTTTCGCACACAGCTTAATCCGCTTATCAAGTGCGGGTTCAGAAAGCTTTGTTTTCCGTCCTCCCACACGGGAATAAAAAAGATATGCTTCCGGTTCTGGCTTCTCGCCATGGAATTCTTTCAGATATATACGGATATTTGCAACGGCACGCGGAAGAAGATACGCTGTCCTCATTTTTCCGCCTTTTCCCAAAAGTATAATGTAGGGCTTTGGCTTATCCAAATGGATATGGGATATCTTTATGGACCGTATCTCGTCAAGACGTCCTGCAGTGGCATAAAGCACAGTCAGAAATACAACGTCCCGTTTCCCTGTCCTTGTTGAGAGATCCGGCGCGGAGAGCATTGCCGCAACAGCATTCCGTGTAAGCCCACATACTTTCTTTTTGGTGCATTTTTGCCGTTTGATTTTTTTCGCTTCCTGATAAAGATATAAGTATTCGATATCTTTCTCTCCCAGATATTCAAGGAATACCCGCAGTGACCCCAACCGTACATTGCAGGTGTCCGCGCTGCACTGGCGGGTTTCTTTCAGCCAGAGTATCCATTTTTCAAGCCATGCCCTTTCAAAGCATTCCCGGCTGAAACAGTCGGGTTTTATATTCTCCGTTTCCAGAAATGAGAGGTATAAAACCAGGCTGTCCTTGTATGATTTCAAAGTGTGTCTGCTGTTTGTAAGGAAAGTTGGGGCATATGTATTTAAAAAGTCAGAAATAAAGTATGCGATTTTGGCAGATTCATCATTCTTTTTCATCGGGCACCTCCGGTATGATCTCATTGAAGCCGGTTTCCGTTTTTTCCCGAAGGATATCAGACATTCCCGGCACAATGGAATAATAGTATAACGTCGCGTTTATTTCGCTATGCCCCATGGATTTTGAAAGATAAAGGAGCTTTTCGCTGAACCCGAAGGCATCTTCCTCCCACCGGTTGATGTTTTCTACCGCATAATGATGCCTAAGTTCATACGCCACGGGCCTGTTGTTTTTGCCGTTTGCTTTTTCCCACAGCTTTCGGAATATATAGACCACCCATTGCCTGGAATAACCGTTGCCCATCGCATTCTCAAAAAAATATGTCCTCCCGGGATAAATTTTCTCCACTTCCCGGTCGTACTGTTTCAGCAGGTCTGTCATGCTGTCGTGGAGGGCCACATAATGCTGGGCATATCCTTTTGTTTCATGAATGTCAAGAACCCCATGTACCAGATCGACTTCGCTTCGTTTCAGTTTCCGGGCTTCTGTTGTCCGTATGCCGCTGCTGTATAGAAGCCTGAAAAATACAGGGCACGTCATTTTGGGGAGGAGAAATTTGGGAGAGGGCTTATAAGGGACTATGCTGTCGCATTCATGGAAAAAATTTTGCAGTTCTTCTCTTGTGAATGCATGTGGAACTCGGGTCCTTTTTTCTGCTTTCGGAACCGGCATAGGCAGGACGTCTGTCATCCTGCGCTTTTGGAGATAACTGATAAAGCTGCGGATTACCCCTGTCCGTGTAATACAGGAGGATTTTGTTTCTGTATCACGTTTCTGGCACCACGCATCAACCATTTCCTGGCATAAGGTCCTGCCTGGGAAACGTTCCGCACAAAAACGGTCAAAGTACCTTAGATTTCGCGCCCTTACTTCACTCCAGGAACCAGACGATTCCTGGTAAAACACATACTTTTCTATAAGGTCAGCAAACCCGGATTGATAACTCACCATTGGAACACCTCCTCACTGACAGGAAACTCTCTGATGCCGATTGCGCATTCCCGTAAATGGCTGATATCCGCCGAAAGATAGTGGTCCAGCGAGTCTGGATCGCTGTGTCCAAGAGCGGAACTGATGACAGGGGCTGGGATGCCGGAGCCGGCAAATGAAGCCGCTAGGTTATGACGGAACAGATGCGCCCCTTTCCTGTCACCTTTGTTTTGGCGTATGGAGGCAGCTTCATATACTTTTTGGGCTATATTTCCCACTGTGCCCGGGCTGATCGGTCTACAGGGTGTTGTTCCACAGAGAAAAATGTGTTCATCGTTGCTGTCGGGGCGTTCTTGTGTGGCATAGTCAAAAATAGCATTGCCGACTGCCGCCGTGAGGGGGAGGAGCAGTTCTTCACCAGTTTTTTTCTGGGCGATCCGGATCTCCTCTTTCTTCCAGTCTATGTCGGAAAATTTCAGGGCGGCCACATCGCTGGATCTCATCCCTGTAAAATAAAGGATAGTGCCAATGGCACGGTTGCGCAGGCAAAGCCCACCCTCACTGTCGGAAAGTACGCTGCGAATAGCCTGGGTTTCCTCTTCCGTAAGATACTGGATATTTTTTCGCCGGCGATGCAGATTGGGAAGGTATGTGAGGATGCGCCTGGCAGAATCGAAATAACTGCCCGTCTGTGCTTCAAATACAGATGCGATATTAACCTTTGTGCTGCTGCTGAGCTTTTTGCGGGAGAAATAATCCAGGACATCCCTCTCTGTCACATCCTCCAGTGACCGGAAGCCGGAGGACTGCAAGGCTAATAAAAGGCCACTGCAGGCAGAGATACTGGCCCTTACTGTCCCCGTTTTAAGGCCGCGCCTGTAGCTTTCTTTTTCATAAATATCAAGCAGGCTTTTAAACTCCCCGATCAACTGTGTGTATGCCCCGAACCTGAAAAGCGGATTACGTTTCCCTTCTGATAAGCTACCATATTTGCTGTAACGGTGAAAAAGATTATAAATCGTTTTTCGGTTTGCCTGTGTTTCCGGGGACGAAGTCTGCGCCACCCTTATCTGACAGGCAGCTTCAAAAGAAGCAAAATGATAAATGTTCTGATGGTTTTCCAACCAGCGGATTTCGCGTCTAACACATTTCATATAATTCTGGCTGTATCCATCCTTCTGCATGTCCTGAAGAAGATCTTCATAAGTTTTGTCTGAATGAAATAAATTCATCTATATCACCTCCATCATTATGATAGCTGGAGATGAAGAAAAAAAGAAATCCAAACTTTTTCCCCTCAAAACACTGTATTCATTGAGGTTATGAGTAAAAGTTTGGATTTCTTTGAAGTTTGGATTTCAGGAAAGATGAACAACATATTGGCTTGTGCAAGGGAGATTGTAAATAAAGAACTCATAGAAGTCCTTTACAGCGGGGATGGAAAGGAAACTGCCGAATAGTTAATGAGCAAAAAACAATAGGAGATAAAGGTTCACCGTTTTTATTTTTCTAAAATCGGAAGTCTATGGAACAAATGAACAATACCCAACATTTAAACATGATAAATTTACCACGAAAACCCATACCAAAAAATAAGCGTATAAAATTCCCGTCCTCAGGGTATACTAAAAAGTTTGCCCAAAATCTTGACATAGGTACAACAATTTATCTGCCATATACAATGCTGCATTTTGACGGAAAAGTTCCTCGCTTGCCTCAACCAGTTCTTCATTGCTAATATTCAGGTAATTAATGGTCGTCTGCAGATTCCTATGCCCTAGTACACCGAATAATAAGTAACCAGCCACATAACTTGCCTGATTTTCCATCTGCGTCGTTGTTGTCAATCGGCGTAGCGCCCACTACGCCTCATTCCTCCGCCTTGCATATGAAAAATCATTCTGCGTTATATGGCTAGGAACTTATTTTTCGGTGTACTAGTGCCTGGCTGATCAATTCCAGGCTCCACCTGTTCTTCCGGCGTTCGTTTGCAAAATAATGTCTGAGCATATGGGAGGTAACTTCAATCTGCGTCTTTTCTTGTAACCTGCGGAGCATGGCATTGACCGCATCTTCTGTCAATGCCCGCCCGGCATTCTTTCCGGACAATGTGATGAATAAATATTCCGACTCTTTTAACAAATTTCTGTATTTGGCATAGTAAAAGAGCAGAATATCAAACATATCTTTACTAACCTTAGCCCAACGGTCCTCCTCATACTTCGCGCGCACCTCGTTTTCATTGTCTATTCTTGGTTCAACACGTATCCGGCATCCCTGATAATCAATATTCTCAAATAAATCAAAAAGCCCTGAAACATATTTGCTCCAAGGCTATCATTTTTATTTGATTCATTATTTTTGTACCAGCATGACTCTGCACCGTTTTTTATAGCATGCTATCCCATATTTCAGGATATTCTCTACCCCGTCATCAGCAAGGTCGTCCTCATATCTGGTATACTCGATCTGTTTCAATGCCTCCTTACATGCCCTGTCCAAATCTCCGTCATGTGCATATTTCACTTCTATAATAATTCCTACATCTCCCGTATCCGGTTCTGCAAGGATATCCGCATATCCCTCTCCCATTTCCCGGTTAGAAGAAATCCCCCACCGATTCTTCACTCCCAAAATTCCAAGTAAGATACCATGATAGAAATTTTCTTTCATTTCCGTCCTTGCGGCTGTATCCCGGATACTAATAGCCTTCCTTAAATATCCTGTGAAAATCTTCTCCACATTTTCAGAATCTCCATTTTGCAGTGCCTCACAGAAACGGTTCAGCATGTCCCCGTCTTTCCGGACATTCTCCTTAAAAAATTCCATAATCTGTGTCTCAAAAATATCCCGAATCTCCATATTGGGGATTGCCAGTTTCATCTGCCTTCCCTGTGCCCTTCCCCGCTGGGTCAGATAACCGGTGGTAAAAAGCAGGCTCCAGATATTGTCAATCGTCTGGTAAATCTCTGAATATGTGAGTTCCTGATGAATCTCCTTCGTAATAACCTCACCTGCTACCAGGCACTCAATCTCCCGTTTGGTCGTAGCATTTGCCGATTCTTCTATAAACCTCTTTACAGCTTCATTGCTGCTGGTATTAATCCAGTAGTTCTCCGGCTGTACATGAGATTCGTTTCTGATCCTGTCACAATGGTTCAGCACATCCCACGGGCAGTACACTTCCTCATTTCCAAATTGATATCCGTCATACCATCTTTTTACTTCTTCATAATGATTCGCTACATCATAATACTCCAGGAGTTCTCTCACTTCTTTGTCTGTAAAGCCAAAGTACTTATCAAAACGCTCATCTGCAATCGTCAACACTTTCAGATTATTAAGTCCAGTAAAAATACTTTCCTTTGAAATCCGAAGGCAGCCCGTTAATACTGCAAGTTTCAAGCTGTTATTTGTTTTGAGCGCCTCTCCAAGAAGACTTCGGATCAGGGAAAGCATCTGGTCATAGTATCCATTCGCATGGGCTTTTGCCAATGGAACGTCATATTCGTCAATCAGCAAGATAACTTTTGTACCATGATGCTTTTCCAACATTTCTGACAATATTCTCAAGCTGTCACAAAATGTAGATTCATCCATATTGCTGTTCAAAATGCTTTGATATTCCAATTTGTCACTCTCACTTAACGCATCACTCTCCAAAAGATATTGCACTTTTGACGCTGTCCGTCTCACGGCCCGAGCTCCCATCCGAAAGGCCATCTCAAAATTGAGCGCATCAATCCCTTTTAATGAAACAGAAATAACCGGATACTTCCCCATATATTCCTCACAAAGCGCCGTTTCTTTTGAAATTTCCAGCCCATCAAAAATACTCTTATCTCCATTCAGCGAGAAAAAGTGTTCCAACATACTCATATTCAACGATTTTCCAAATCTCCGTGGGCGAGTGAACAGATTCACCGCTCCCCAGTTATGAAGTAATTCGACAATAAGTCCCGTTTTATCGATATAGTAAAAATCTTCTTTCCTGATTTCTTCAAAATTTTCAATCCCTATCGGAAGTTTCTTCTTTCGCATCTCCATCTCTTTCCACGCTCCTTCCACCATCTCTAAGCCATTTCCTGGCTCAGATCATTAATTACATTATAGCAACTAAGCGGCGGCATTTCCATAGCAATCTTCCGGCTGTTACTGTTCACTTCGTGAACAGTAACTCCCAACTTTCATTGTTTCCCCGCCTTCAACCTCCACTATAAGTGCCCCTTTCTCCTGTGTAGAATAGATTTTGCTTTTAACATCTGCAAGCCTTTGTATTGTTTCCTGGTGAGGATGCCCATACCGGTTTTCCCGTCCCGCTGAAATGAACGCATACGCAGGTTTGACCTGCCGGAGAAATTGTTCAGATGATGAATTCTTCGAGCCATGATGTGCCACTTTCAAGACCTCCCATGTACAACCCCGGTATTGTTCTTCCAACTGCCCTGTAAGCTGCCCTTCTCCTCCTCCTTCTACATCCCCGGTAAGAAGCATATCAAACTCTCCGAACTTAACTGCCAATACCATAGATGCCGCATTTCCCGATTCGTATCCTCCTTCCGCAGCCCGTACCCCAAGTTCCCGTATCTCAGACCCCTTATTCTCTGTCTCCGTTCCCATCTTCCTCGGCTGTATACATGTAATCGTCATACTCCCTTCCTGGATACTCTGTCCCGATTCCATCACAGCTACACGGATTCCATTATCCCTTGCTTTCTTCGCCAAGCCTGCTAACGCCTCATCCCACACCTCCTGCACCGGCAATACCAGCGTCCCAATCTTTACCCCAATCTCCTGTCTCTCAATCAACTCCTCTACTCCATTCGTATGATCACTGTCACCATGGGATATCAGCACATAATCAATCACTCCCACCCCTTGGGATTTCAGAAATGATTCCAGCCTGTATTGTCCTACCTTTTTGACATCGCTGCTCCCGCCATCCACCAGATAGGTGCCGCCCTTTGGACCTTTCATGAAGATTCCGTCCCCCTGTCCCACATCCAGTACCACAACTGCAAGCTTCCCCGCCTCTCCAAAACGAACCATTAGAATCATAATTCCCGCTGCCAACAGGAGAATCACCGAACAACCTGCTTTTTGTTTTCTCCGATTTCCCCGGTATCCATGATTTTCTTGTTTTCTGTGATCCCTTTTCTTCCCCCATTCCATCACTAATAAACTTTGATTCCTTTGTTTCTCACATTTCTTCATTAATAAAATATATCTCAATATAAGCAATCCCAAAAACAAAATCACGTAATATACTATGATCTGCCACGTATCAGGCCTTCCGATCACAAGTCTCGCTCCCGGCAAGTCAAGCGCTATCCCACAGCTAATTTTATAAATCCACAGAATTTTACCGCATATCCTAAACAGCAAGACAGATATAGGAACAAACCACAGCGAAAATATGCTTCCTGCCATTGCCAGAAATAACAACACAGACATCAACGGAATCACAAAGATATTCAAAATAAAAGAATAAAGCGGAAATTCAAAGAAATAATAGAGCAAAATCGGAAGGATGACCAGATTGATACCAATACTGGCTGTCAGTCCCTGCAAAATCATCTGCCATACCTGTTTCCAGGCTTTCCCCAAATACACACATACGTAACCGGCATGCTGTCCGTTATTATATATTGTGGGATCTCCCGCAATGCACGCTTTAGCGGGACTGGCGGACTCTGTCCAGCTAAATACATCCTGCACCACCGGCACCACCGCAAGCACCGCGAACACCGCCCCAAAGGACAGCCAGAACCCGCCGTCATATAAACTCAGCGGCCTCCACAACAGCACTGCAACCGCAGCAGCAGACAACGCCGTCGGCGCATCATAATGCCTTCCCGCCATATCCGCTCCCACCCGGAAGAGAAACATCGTAAGCGCCCGCACCGCCGATACGGTAAGCCCGACCATAAGAATATACAACGCCAAAAACAAAATACCAAACGCCCCTCCAACCGGATAAGACCCCGTAATCCTCCGCAGTATCTGATACATCCCAATCCCTATAAAGGACAGGTGCAGACCCGAGATCGCCAGTATATGCCCGATCCCATTAACCTGATAAAGCATCTTCAGCTCCTGATCCATCTCCGATTTCTCTCCAAGCATCATTGCTCCCAGAGCCGTCCCGTCCTCTTTCCCAAGAGCCGATACAAGCGCCTCCTGCCACTGCCGCCGAAAATCCGCGATCCCCGAGCGCCATTTCCACACGCCCGTATCTAACAGGCTGATCTCATCAGCCCAGATCATCCCATGGATATCCCTGATCTGATAATATCGCTTCTGGTCAAAATTCCCGGGATTTCTTGCATTTTCGAAGAAAGAGACTTCCCCCTTGGCCCGCACTGTATTTCCTATATGAATCTGTAATTCGGAATCTGTATAGATGATAATCCTTGATTCTTGAAATGTCTGATTCTGATAACGAATAGAATTGTTCTTAAGATATAATCTCTGATAATCTGATCTTTGCTCCGTCTGGTACACCTGCCCTTGCAGCACGGCCGAGCCCTTCGGCGGCACGGCCGATTCAAGCGGCGAAGGACGAAGCTCCCTGATGAACTTCCCCTTCCCGCATGTAACCGCCAGCGTAATTATCGCAAGCAATACCAGACAGCTATACATGAATGGTCTGTCTTTCACTTTACTCACCTACCAGATCTAAGTCCCTGGACAAGGGTTTACTCAGATCCACACTTCCCATATATTTGATATTAGACTCTCCGTTCACTGAGATCTGGACCTGGCTTGACGAACCTCCGTCAATGATCGAATTCACGATCGCATAGATCGTAATTCTCGGATCCGTCACATAAGTGTTGTTCAAAAAACCTTCGTCAAGATTCACATAACAGACACTATCCTTCACAGATACCCCTATCACCTTCGTCTCCGGCGGCATCACCGGCCCTATACCTTCCGCGGAAGGCCCCTTGATCAGCTGATCTACGATAAGCCTCTCAATCGACATATTACTGTTATATCTGATACTTACCTCCCGCTGGATAAGCCTGTCCCCCTTATCATTGGAGAAATACAGCTTAAGATTCCCCAACTGGTACAGATGCAGGGAAGACCCCTTATACTGGAGAAAATTTTCTTCATTCATATATCCGACCGCCGTTCCTACACTGTCTGTCAGCGGTTCATCCTCGATAAAGAAATCAATATAATCCACGCCCCTGATCTGTATCAAAGACTGTACCACACCCGCCCGGAGCAGTATCTCTTCCTCCGGCTTCATACCTGCATAATCTCCGTTAAAATGGATGTCCAGTATCGCCTCGTCTGTCAAAACCCAGTTTCTAACCTTGACTCCCTTCGGAAATACACTCTTATAATCGATCGAATCCGGCTCCTTCTGCATAGTGCGCAGCATATCTTCAATAATACGCTCTGACGGAACATCTTCTATCTGGTAACTCTTCTTGATCAGATCGGTACCTTCCGTATTCACATAATACACAAATGTACCGCCCTTTCCCGGTCCTGAGCCTTTTCCCCTGTTGCACCCGTTCATACACGCCAAACATATTCCCAGACATACGGCCAGCATTACCGTGTAATATCTCCTATTCGGTTCCATACCGCCCTTCCTCCTAACTCCAGTCAAAAAACTCGCGGCAGCCGCCGGATATCCACCCTGGCATGACTGCCCGGCTCATTGCTTCGCGGGAATCAAATCACGAAACATATGTCAGCGGGATCCGCACTGTAAAGGTCGTTCCTGCCCCGACCTGGCTGTATACCCTGATCGCGCCTCTGTGCATGACTACCGCGCTCCTGGCAATGGCAAGCCCAAGCCCGGTTCCCCCGATCTCTCTGGAATGGGACTTGTCCACACGATAAAATCTCTCAAACACATGCTCTATCGCCTCCTGCGGAATACCGATCCCCGAATCCGCCACCTCAATGTGGCAGTTCTTATGATCCGCATTCAGGGAAACATGAACCCATCCGTTTTCTTTGTTATATTTGATCGCATTCTCAACCAGATTCGAGATGGCAAGCGACAGCTTCATCTCATCCACTTCCGCAGTCACAGGACGGAAACTCTCGAACACCAGCTCTATGTTGCGGGTCGCCGCGATCGGGCGAAGCCTTTTCAATATCTTTTCGACCAGCGTATTCATATTCTCAGACTTAATATTCAGAGTATTGGCAGTCTTGTCCATCTTGACCAGCGACAGCAGATCGTTGATGATCTTACTCTCCCGCTCGATCTCCTCCGACAGATCTCCCATGAATTCCTTATACAGCTCGGCCGGCACATCCTCCTGGATCAGCAGTGAATCCGCCAGCACCTTCATAGAGGTCAGCGGCGTCTTCAGTTCATGGGACACGTTCGATACGAATTCATTGCGTGAATCGTTCAATATCTTCATCCTGCCCAGCATCTTATTGAATGCATCCGATATCAGCATCGTCTCCGTATATGCATTCTCATGCAGATAGTCGTCCTCATACCCTTCCGTCACAGCCGCTATGGAATCGCTGATCCTCCGAAACGGCCTTGTCATAATAAATCCCGCGGAAAATGCCAATATCACAGACGCCATCCCGATCGTAAGGCACACAGCGATAACCCTGTCGTCCATTACCTGCACGCTGTCCGCGATCATATCCGTGGAAACGCTGATCAGCATCACTCCAACCGCCTTTTCCGTTCCCTTATCATAGATTGGTGAAGTAACCTCGATATAGCGGTTCTTCGCATCATAATTACTGGTGCCCTTTCCCTGGAAGCACCGGATCACATCCGCCGACACGATCGTCTTTCCCTTATCCATATCATAAGTATCTTCCTGAATGCGAAAATCCTGATCTATAACCAGAACCCGTCCGTTATAGATATTAGACATCTGGACCAGTTCCGACCTTAACACTTCAGACGTATCACCAGTCAGATAATTCACATCGCTCAACTGGTTACATAGAATTGTACATTGATTCTGTATTTCTGCAGTCCGCACCTCTACTTCTCTTTTCTCAAAGCTGCTTAAGACTACTCCTCTTAAAATAAGCGCCGGGATCGCTCCTGCCAGAATGACCAGAAGTACGATCCGGGCGCGCAGGCTCTTTAATATACCCCATTTCAGATATTTCTTAACCCCTGAAATAATAACCAACTCCCCATTTTGTATAGACGTATTTCGGATCGCTCGGATTCGTCTCTACCTTCTCTCTCAGCCTGCGGATATGTACATCCACCGTTCTTGCATCGCCGGGATATTCATATCCCCACACAATATTCAGCAGATTCTCGCGGCTGTATACCTTATTCGGATTCATAGCAAGAAGCTCCAACAGATCGAACTCCTTCGCCGTCAGGTTCACTTCATTGTCGTCTATCACGACCCGCCTGCTCTCGCAGTCGATCCTCATACTCCCCTTAACGATCATCTTATCGTTGACCTGCCCCTGATCCCGCTTGCCGGTGCGGCGCATGATCGCCTTGATCCGGGCCTTAACCTCAAGAATGTTGAATGGCTTCGTTATGTAGTCGTCCGCGCCGTATTCCAGGCCGAGGATCTTATCCATATCATCATTCCTCGCCGTCAGCATCACGATCGGTACATCTGAGAATTCCCGGATCTGTTGGCACACTTCAAATCCATCATTTTTCGGAAGCATAATATCCAGCAGAATCAGATCATAGGCATTCTCCTTCGCAAGCTTTAACGCCTCTTCTCCATCATAAGCACAGTCAACCTTCATTCCATCCTGCTCCAGGCTGAAACGAATTCCCTTCACGATTAGTTTTTCATCATCTACAACCAATACCCTTCTGCTCATCTACTCTCTCCCTCAAAATCTGGCATGATTACGGCACTTTAACCCGATCCTTCACTTTGTTAAATACGCCTTCCTTAATTCCGCCGACTTCCATCAGTTCTTCGATCCTTCGGAAACCGCCGTGTTCTTCTCTGTAAGCGATGATCGATTCCGCCTTCGCCTCTCCGATCCCGCTCAGTGTCATCAATTGTTCCCTGGTCGCCGTATTAAGATCGATCCTGCCGTCGTCTGCCGCCATACCGGCGCCCGGTACGACCTGCCCCGCCGCCGATCCCTGATCCGACACATTCTGACCGGCTGCTCCCATATTCGACACACCCTGGCCGGACTGACCCTGCGCCGCTTCTTCCCTGGAAGGGACATATACCTGCTGACCGTCCTGCATCTGCGCCGCCTGGTTCAACAGCTCACCCGCCGCGCTCTCTGACAGTCCGCCCGCCGCTTCGATCGCTTCGTACAGACGGCTTCCTGCCGGAAGCCTATACACCCCCGGGCTTACAACCTGTCCGCACACATGGACATACAGCTCCTCTGTATCTTTTTCGATTTCTTTTTCGATTTCCTTCTCGTTTTCTTTCTCGGTTTCTTTTTCTTTTGTTCCCTCTTCGTTATCTTCCCGTATCTCTTCCGGCCCTGCATCCGTTATCTCTGTCAAGTCCTCTCCCTGTCCGCTCAAACCGCCGGAACAGCCCGGCAGCAAAACAAGGCTCATCACGAACACTGCTGCGATCACGTAAACGATTCTTCTATGCATATAAACTCCTTTACAGTCTGCCATAACTGCAAATACCCCGTATATGCATTACCATGCCGGACACGCCGGTAATCCTGCGTCTCCTTAAGATCTCCCGCAGCGGTGGAACAGGCCGCTGCATCAATCAATATTTATTGTACTATTTCCATTGGAAAATTGCAACTCCAATCAGCGCAATTCCCATCCCGATTATTTTCCGCCATTCTAAAGGCTCCTTATCTACTCCGAAAAGCCCCATAAGTTCAATCACATATGCGACGATCAGCTGCGCGATCACGATCAGGAGCGCGGCCTTCGCAGGTCCGAGCTGTTCCATACTCTTGATCACGGTCAGGGTGATCCCCGCACCGATCACACCGCCAAGCAGCACGTACTTGGGCTCCACCTTCGTAAGCGACATAATATTATCACGGCCGGCGATCAGCCACGCTGCCAGACAGACTGCAAATGCCGTTAACTGCACCCATGCATTGCTGACCCACATCCCCGTCGTCTTCGTTACCTGCGTGTTGAATACTCCCTGTACGCTCATAAGCGCGCCAGACAGCAGCGCAATAAAAAAACCAATCATTGGATATCCCCTCCGTTTCTGTCCGCAACATCCCGGACTCTTTCCTGCGAATAGTATATCCAATGATTGATCTTTTATGCTTCTGCCAGTGCACACTTAAGCTTATCAAGCATCTCATCAACATGTTTTTTCTCAATTATAAGCGGCGGAACAAGACGGATCACATTGTCCCTCGCACTGATGACCAGCAGACCGTTTTCGATCGCCCGGCTGATCACTTCGCCCGCCGGCTTCTCAACCTTGATCCCCTGTATCAGACCGATCCCCCTGCGTTCCAGCACCGTATCATATTCTGTTACCAGCTCGTCAAGCTTTTCTGCCAGGTACCGGCCGATCTCCTTAACATGCCGCACGATATCCTCTCTCTCGAATATCTCCACCGTCTTTGCGACAGCCGCGCACGCCAGCGGATTGCCCCCATAGGTCGTACCGTGATCTCCCGGTTCGAGAGAGTATTCTGCCACTTCCTCTGTCATGGCAAACGCTCCCACCGGTATCCCGTTCCCGATCGCTTTCGCCATAGCCATGATATCAGGCTTCGTACCATAGGACTGCCATGCGAACATCTCCCCGGTCCGTCCCATACCGCACTGGATCTCATCACAGATCATCAAGATCCCTTCCTCATCACAGAGCCTTCTGATCCCTTCCATGAATTCCCTGTCTGCCCGGTTGATACCGCCTTCTCCCTGAAGAGGTTCGAGGATGACCGCGCATGTCCGGTCTGTAACCTTTGCCTTCACACTGTCAAGATCATTGAACCTGGCAAAGCTTACCCCCGGCAGCATCGGCTCAAAAGGCGTCCGGTACGCTTCGCTGCCTGTCACGGACACCGCTCCGATACTCCGCCCGTGGAATGAGTGATCCATAGCGATGAATTCATATCTGCCGGTGCCTTTCTTCCAGGCATATTTTCTTGCGGATTTAAGCGCCCCTTCGATCGCCTCAGTTCCGCTGTTGGTAAAAAACACCCGGTCCATCCCCGTGATACGCCTAAGCGCCGACGCCGCTTCCCCGCAGCTCGTATTATAATAGAGGTTAGACGTGTGCAGCAGACGGTCCACCTGGCCCTTCAGCGTCTCATTCAGTTCCCGGTTCCCATAGCCAAGCCCGCACACCGCGATCCCTGCCGCGAAGTCAAGATATTCCTTCCCGTCCGTATCATACAGGTATGCGCCTTCCCCGCGTTCAAGGACGACAGGAAATCGGTTATAAGTATGTACGAGTCCGTTATTTGTTTCTTCTATATACTGATTCATTTCTCTTCTCCATGATAAAACTTTTCTTCCGTGTCATTTAAGATCGCCGTTCCGATCCCCTTATTCGTGAATATTTCAAGGAGCAGGCAGTGCGGAATCCGTCCGTCCAGGATATGCACCCTCGACACTCCGTTTTCAATAGCATCCATGCAGTTCTGAAGCTTCGGCAGCATACCTCCTTCTATGTAGCCTTCCTCCATCAATGCCCGTCCGTCCGAAACCCGAAGTTCGGAGATCAGCGTATCAGGATCGGAAGGATCCTTGTACACGCCTTCAATGTCCGTCAGGAACGCAAGCTTCTCCGCATTGACAGCTCTTGCGATCGCACACGCGGCATCGTCCGCATTGATATTATATGTATTAAAATCATCATCCATTCCTACCGGGCACACAATTGGAAGAAAATCTTTTTCCAGCAGGTCGAACAATATATCTGCGTTGACCTCCTTTACCTCCCCGACGAACCCGATGTCTTCTCCGTCCGCATACTTCTTCTCTACCTTAAGCAGCGCGCCGTCCTTGCCGCTGATCCCGATCGCGCGCACGCCCAAGCTCTCAACCAACTGAACCAGTCCCTTATTCACCTTGCCGAGAACCATCTCTGCAAGCTCCATGGTCGCCTCGTCCGTCACCCTGAGACCGTTGACAAATACCGGCTCCATGCCGACCTTGCCGACCCATCTGCTGATCTCCTTGCCGCCGCCGTGAACGATGATCGGCTTGAATCCTACCAGTTTCAGAAGCGTCACATCCTGGATGACCTGCTCCTTTAGCTGCTCATCCACCATGGCGCTCCCGCCGTATTTTACCACAATGATCTTCCTGTTAAAACGCTGGATATACGGGAGCGCTTCGATCAAGACCTCCGCTTTCTCCAGATACTTCTGCATTGATTTATTCATGATACACCATCTCCTGTTATCTATATACTCTGCCAAACTGATGACCGTACAAATTAACTCCTGTAATCCGCGTTGATCTCTATATAGCCGTGAGTCAGGTCGCATCCCCACGCCGTCGCCGCAAAGCCGCCCATCTTGACGTCGGCAACCGCCGTCACCTCAGCCTCCGACAGAATCTTTGTCGCCTCTTCCTCGCTGTAATCCACAGCAGTCCCGTTCTCGATGATCTGAATCCTTCCCGCCTTGCTCTCGAAGAAGAGATCCACCTTCTCCGGGTCAAAGGAAGCGCCGGAATATCCCATTGCGCACAGTATCCTTCCCCAGTTCGCATCGTGCCCCGCGATCGCCGTCTTGGTCAGGTTCGAGCATACAATGGACTTCGCCAGCGTCCTTGCCTGCTCTGTGCTCTCGCATCCCACTGCCTTCACCTCAAAGAGCGCCGTCGCTCCCTCGCCGTCTCCGGCAATCTTCTTCGCCAGATATTCATTGACCGCATGAAGCGCTTCCTGGAACTTCCGGTAGTCTTCTGTCCCCTCCATGATCTCTTGATTCTCCGCCAGGCCGTTCGCCAGCAGGACCACCGTATCGTTGGTGGAGGTATCTCCATCCACGGAGATCATGTTATAGGTATCCTTGATATCCTCGCTCAATGCTTTCTGCAGCGTCTCCTTCGAGATCACAGCGTCCGTTGTGATAAATGCAAGCATGGTGCACATATTAGGATGGATCATTCCTGACCCTTTGGCCATGCCTCCGATGGTCACCGTCTTGCCGCCTGCCTCGATCGTCACTGCCAGTTCCTTCTCAAAAGTATCCGTAGTCATGATCGCTTTCGCCGCCTCAGTACCGTTCTCAAGCGTATCGTTCTTCTTCTCTGCCAATACACGGATTCCTGCCGTCAGCCTGTCTATAGGGAGCTGCTTCCCGATCACTCCCGTAGAACCGATCAGCACACCGTCCGACGGGATCCCAAGCGCCTCTGCCGCTGCTGCCGCCGTCTCCTTGCAGTATCCGAATCCTTCCGCTCCCGTGCATGCATTGGCGATCCCGGAATTCACGATCACCGCCTGTACGGCCGCGCCGCCTGCTATCACCTGCTGATCCCATTTGACCGGAGCAGCCTTCACTACATTTGTGGTAAATGTCCCCGCCGCCGCACACGGCACGCGGCTGTATATCATCGCCATATCCGTCCTGTCCTTGTACTTGATGCCTGCTGCCGTCGATGCCGCCTCATATCCCTTTGCCGCGGTCACACCGCCTTTGATTATCTCCATTTTCCGTATCCTCCCTGTATTATATTCTTATTCGGCTTTCTGCCGTTACTGCTCGTTAAATGCCGTGATATTCTTCTCATTCAGCACAAAATCATAATAATTCAGATCCAGCCTCTTCGTCCATCCTATCGTATTCCAGAATGCATTCCCGATATCGTTTCTCGTAAATGCGATTAGGCAGACCTTATTGATCTCTTCCTTTTCAAGCTCTTCCATGGCTTTGACTACCATGGCCTTGCCGATCCCGCGTCTTCGATATCCTTCGTCCACACACACATGGTACAGGCATCCCCGCCTTCCGTCATGGCCGCACAGGATGCTTCCGACTACCTTCCCATCCTCCACCGCCACAACGCTGGTGGTCGGATTCCTCCTTAGGAAACGTTCTATCCCTTCCCGGGAATCATCCACGCTTCTCAATCCGAATCCCCGGATCTTCGTCCAGAGCGCGTACACACCTTCATAATCTTCCATTGTCATCGTCCGAATCATACTCTGCCTCTCTTTCCTGATGCCTATGGGAACACAGGGATCAATTCCAGTCCTTCCCACTCAGGAAGCCCAAACATCAGATTCATATTCTGCACAGCCTGTCCCGCAGCGCCCTTCACCAGATTGTCGATAGCTCCCATCATGATGATACGGTTCGTTCTCGGATCGATCTTGAAACCAATATCCACATAATTGCTGCCCTCCACCCATTTCGTCTCCGGGCAGACTCCCTCGTCAAGCACACGCACGAACTTCTCATTCTGATAGTATCTGTCGTAGACTGATTTCACATCTTCGTATGTGACGTCCTTCTTCAAAGATGCATACTCCGTAACCAGGATCCCCCTGTTCATAGGAACCAGATGCGGAGTGAAATTGATCACCACCTGCTCATTCGCCGCATATCCCAACTGCTCCTCGATCTCCGGCGTATGCCTGTGGGATGCGACACCGTAAGCCTTGATATTCTCATTGACCTCACAGTATAGGTTCGCAGTCTTCGCTCCCCTCCCGGCGCCGGAAGTTCCTGACTTGGCGTCAATGATCAGCGTGTTCATATCGATCAGCCCTTCCTTCGCCAGCGGATAAGCCGTCAGGATCGAGCAGGTCGTATAGCACCCCGGATTCGCAACCAGCCTCGCCTTCTTCACATCCCCCCGGTTCACCTCACACAGCCCGTAGACCGCCTCTTCAATAAACTGCGGACTCTTATGCTCAATGCCGTACCATTTCTCATATACAGCAACATCCTTGATCCTGTAGTCCGCGCTCAGGTCGACGATCTTCGTCCTGCTCAATATCTCCTCATTCATCATCGAAGCGCAAAACCCCTGCGGAGTAGCCGTGAAGATCACATCCGCCTGCCCCGCCAGTTCTTCTATATTATCATCCATACATTTGTCATCTACGATCTGAAACATATTCCGGTATACATCGGCATACCTCTTATCAATATAACTTCTGGAACCATACCATATAATCTCAACATCCTTATGCCCCGCCAGTATACGCACCAATTCTCCGCCCGCATACCCGGTCGCTCCGATAATCCCTGCTTTAATCATCTGTCCTGCATCCTTTCCATGCCGTATCTTCATTCTATATTATTCTATATTCAGGTAACCCCAATCAATATAAACCAAAACACCTCTTTTGTCCAGCATAACTCAAACGAAATGCTATCCTGATATCTGTAAACCGACATTTGCATAATTATACAACTTATATGCATAATATTCAACACCTTTTTGTATTTTTAATCACTCTGCTGATTTTGCCTGAGAACATATGGCAAATTTAGGCACAATGCATTATAATTGTTATGACCGGAGGGAAAGTATCCTCCTAATTATCAAAGGATCGGAGGAATATCGATGAAACCAGAAAATATGTCGTGTATCGACTGCACCGTAAAAAACTGCGACAGGATGGACAAGGCTTACCCAGAATTCTGCCCGACTGTGCATATGGATCAGGACGTTTACCAGGAAGCGATGGAATGCTACAAGGAAGAAGGAAACCACAAGGTCATGACTGCAGCGGCAGAAGTCGAATATGAGCATTACTGCCAGTATACACGGGTCGAGGAGATCATGGACTTCGCGCAGAGGATCGGAGCGAAAAAAATAGGCATTGCCACCTGCGTAGGTCTTCTAAAGGAGAGCCGGACTCTGGCCTCAATTTTCAGGAAGCATGGATTTGAAGTCTGCGGAATCTCCTGCAAGGCAGGTTCCACCCCCAAATCAGACGTCGGGATTCCTGAAAAATGCAATAAAGTCGGGATCAATATGTGCAATCCGATCCTTCAGGCGAAGATGCTGAACCATGCGAAAACGGATCTGAACGTAGTAGTCGGACTGTGCGTAGGCCACGACAGCCTGTTTTACAAATATTCCGAAGCAATCACAACCACCATGATAACAAAAGACCGGGTACTCGGGCACAATCCGGCGGCGGCGCTGTATACTGCCGATACCTATTATAAGCGGTTACAGGATTAAAGGAATATCAATTTATTCTTGCATAATTATAAAAAATGCGTTATAGTATTTCTTGCATAATATACAAAATCAGCAAAGGTACATATAAAGGAGGACATTCTACCATGAAAGAGAAAGTTGTACTGGCATATTCCGGCGGACTTGACACCACAGCCATTATTCCATGGCTTAAGGAGAATTTTGATTACGAAGTTATCTGCTGCTGCATTAACTGCGGACAAGGCGAAGAATTAGACGGTTTGGAAGAACGCGCCAAATTATCCGGCGCTTCCAAGCTGTATATCGAAGATATCATTGACGATTTCTGCGATAACTACATTGTACCGTGCGTACAGGCCCATGCTGTCTATGAGAACAAATATTTGCTCGGGACCTCTATGGCCCGTCCGGCGATCGCTAAGACACTGGTCGAGGTTGCAAGAAAGGAAGGCGCTTCCGCTATCTGCCACGGCGCAACCGGCAAGGGCAACGACCAGATCCGTTTTGAGCTTGGTATCAAAGCGCTGGCTCCCGACCTCAAGATCATCGCTCCATGGAGAATGACCGACATATGGACTATGAACTCCCGCGAGGAAGAGATCGAATACTGCAAGCAGCACGGCATCGATCTCCCGTTCGACGCAAGCCACAGCTACAGCCGCGACCGCAACCTGTGGCACATCAGCCATGAAGGTCTGGAACTGGAAGATCCTGCCAACGAGCCGAATTATGACCATCTGTTAGTGCTTGGCGTGACACCGGAGAAAGCGCCTGACGAGGGCGAATATGTCACCATGACATTTGAAAAGGGCGTTCCGAAGAGCATTAACGGAGAAGAGATGAAAGTATCCGATATCATCAGCAAGCTCAATGAGCTTGGCGGCAAACACGGAATCGGCATCTGCGATATCGTAGAGAACCGCGTAGTAGGCATGAAGTCCCGCGGCGTATATGAGACTCCCGGCGGAACCATCCTCTACGAGGCACATCAGCAGTTAGAGGAACTGGTATTAGACCGCGCTACTTACGAAGTAAAAGAAGAGATGGGCAACAAGCTGTCTCAGATCGTATATGAGGGCAAATGGTTCACACCGCTTCGCGAAGCCGTTCAGGCGTTCGTAGAGAGCACCCAGGAATATGTGACCGGTGAAGTGAAGTTCAAGTTATATAAAGGCAACATCATCAAAGCCGGAACCACTTCTCCGTACTCCCTGTACAGCGAGTCCCTCGCAAGCTTCACGACCGGAGATCTGTACGACCATCACGACGCGGATGGATTCATCAACCTGTTCGGACTGCCGCTTAAGGTTCGGGCAATGAAGATGCAGGAAGCCGGAAAGGCTCAGTAATAGCTTCAAAACTTATTGAGGCTGCCGGGAATTAATTTGCAAGATTATTCCCCGGCAGCCTCATTTATTCATATTCCCATCCTTCTTCAGCCAAATCTCCATGCAGGCATGGCTGCTTATTCGCTGCTTCGCAGTAACAGTTCTGAATAATTCTCCTCATATCTTCCCATCTTGCCTCATATCCTCTACAACAGGTATTATCGCGTATACCGGATTTCCGAAGAACATATCCTGACATAAAGGAGGAATCTATGGAACCAGTTATCGGAATCGTATCCTGCGGATACATGGATAGACGGCAGTTCGTACCCCAGACATATATACAGGCAGTCGAAGATGCCGGCGGTATCTGCGTCGTGCTTCCCTGCACGCATGATGAGAGTATCTATTCCCGCTACGGGAAGCTGTGCGACGGCTTCTTATTCTGCGGCGGGGATGACGTGACCCCTCTCCTGTTCGGCGAAGAATTAATGACGGACCATGGACATACCGACTTTCATACCGATCACTTTCACATTTCTTTTATGAAATACGCCCTGTCCTTAAAGCTTCCGATCCTTGCCGTCTGCCGCGGTATGCAGGTCCTTAATATTGCCCTTGGAGGAAATATCTTCCAGGATATCTCCCTTCGCTGGCCCGCCTCCCTGAATCATATGCAGCTAACGTCCGACCGCTCGGATCCCTGTCACCGGATCACCGTTTTAGAAGATAGCATACTATCTAATATTCTCAATAAAAATGAGTATGTCAATAGCTTCCATCATCAGTGTATCCGAAATCTGGGCAAGGATCTGAAAACCTCCGCCGTCGCATCCGACGGCATAGTAGAAGCAATCGAATCTGAAATACATTCATTTGTGATCGGCGTCCAGTGGCATCCTGAATGCATGTATCAGGCATTCCCCTCCATGGAAAATCTTTTCTGTGAATTTATTGAAAAATCAAAAAACGCTAAAAACATACAGTATATTTCTCCCAAATCTCGGACACAATAATCCCGAAATTAGTTAAAGGAGGAAACAGATATGTCCGAATTATCAGTACTCGATTTACAAAACCTGCGCCACCTGATCGGAGGATACGACACCTGTCACTGCAAGCTGCAGGACTATGCTTCTCAGGCACAAGACCCAGAGGTTAAGAAGCTTTTCCAGGATGCCGCAAATTCCGCAATGAAAAACAAACAGGATCTAATGAAATTCTTATAGGAGGTACGCAGATATGTTAGACGAGAAAACAATGGTAAGCGACGCCTTAACAGGCGTCAACGGCGAACTGACCCGTTTTGGAGAGATGATTCCGCAGACAGAGAACAAGGAACTGAAGCAATGCCTGAAACAGATGCGCAACGAATGCGAGATGTCTCAGGAGAAGCTCTACCAGGTTGCAAGGGAGAAGAGTTACTATGTACCTGCTGCGAAGGCTTCCCAGCAGGAGATCGATCATGTGAAGTCCATTCTGACCGGAGGCTCCATGAGATAATTTCTTCCTGTACAAGAAAGTATATGAAGTTTCCGGCAAAACCGGCGTGGCATAGGTCACGCCGGTTTCTCTGTGCCGCTGACTGGCTCCATTTCCGAATTTGCTGTATGCCAAACAAATTTGTTGACAGAGCAAAACGAGAATAACGGAATTACCCAAGCATCAAAAAGAACCATCGCTGTTTCAATCGTATTCTCCTGCAAAAAAGGAGCCGCTTCTACCATGCATCCTTTGTAGTATGTCCTGCTTCCCTGCTTTCCCATAGAAACCAAAATTAATGGAATCTGGTACCTTTCATTCATCCAATCCCCTGGTAAGCCACCGTATTTCATTATCAGCAATCTTCAAAATATATTTTGATCAAAGGAAATCAAAACTCCTGCCTCTTCTGCAATACGGACTGCTTTTTTGTTGCCGCGCGCGCTCCCGTATGAGTCATTGAAAGAGTACCAAAATGAAATATTTTAGAATCTTCAATCACATCCTCCGGAATCTCATCTTCTGTCAGCATCATATCTGATCCTGGATTACAGTAAAATGAAGCAACTCATACGTCACCACATCCATATTTACCGTTCCATCCGCAAAGAATGATACCCGGTCTGCCTCCTGGTCTGTATACATAGTTGCAGACAATACCTGCTCCCCGTCATTCACAAAAACTTCTACGCTGAACCGATCCAGAATGATCCTAAGCTTCAGTTCCCCATCTACCATATTCACCAGACTGCGGCGTTGGTGAATGCTGGCTCTCCTGGAACCAGAGAATTTGCGGTCAATCTTCAAAATGGATTCCCTTGGCCGGAAGCTTAATGAAGTATGATATCTCTCATTCTGGGCAAAACGAACTGCAAATTTCTGATACAACTCCTGCGGGTCTCCCGGACGGATGGTCAGCTCCATATCAAGCTTTCTGCCCTTAATGCCGTCCAGCCAGACTGTTTCAGCAACTGTAACACCAGTATACTCCACCCTGTTATGCCTCATTGCATCCAGCTCCTTTATCGGCATCTGGTAGAGCCTGTTGTTTTTTACAAACAGTTCTCTCGGAAGACTCATCTGACCGAACCACGGTTCTTCCCGTGAACGAATACCGCAAGAATCCCAGTTCTGCATCCACCCGATCATGACCCGTCTCCCATCCGGTGTAAGTACCGTCTGTGGCGCATAAAAATCAATCCCATAGTCCACAGACTGGCTATGCATTTCCTTAAATACTCCCGCATCCTCATCAAAATCCCCGATCAGGCAAAGTGTTCCGTTTCCATTATGGTACTCAAATCCTTCCGGAAGCATATCCTGGGGACTGGTAAGCAGTACCCATTTCCCATTCAGTTCAAAGAGATCCGGGCATTCCCACATCTTCCCAAACCGATTAAAATTAGAGACAAGTACACTTTTGTATTTCCAATGAAATCCATCCTCACTGGTATATAAAAGAATCTGCCCGCTTCCGTCTGCCGGACGGTTTCCTATGATACAACAATAAGTTCCGTCTCTTTTCCTCCATATCTTTGGATCCCGGAAATCAGCCCTGCTGCCTCCTTCCGGCAAATCCTCACCATCCAGGACTGGATTCTGTTCATATTTTTCATAATCCATTCCATCGCCTATTGCTATACATTGGGTTTGCAGCACGTCCATATTGGGACCGTAATTCTTATGCTCTTTCGATACACCCGTATACATCAACATCTGTCTGCCATCCGGAAGTTCTATCGCACTTCCGGAAAAGCAGCCGTCCATATCGTAAAATTCATCCGGGGCAAGTGCTGCCGGAAGATATTCCCAATGCAGAAGATCTCTGCTCACCGCATGTCCCCAGTGCATCGGTCCCCACTTGGATTCATATGGATAATATTGATAGAACATATGATACTGACCCTTATACCAGGAAAATCCATTTGGGTCATTCATCCAGCCTGTACGGGGAGTCAAATGAAATTCCGGGCGTTCTTCTTTCTTTATCGTTTTCTCAAAAGCCTCTTCATATTTTCTAGCTTCACGCAATGTCTGGCTCGTCATACAACACTTACCTCCAAAACTTTATTTTTTCCCGATTTCCAGTCTACCGCGCCTCCATATATCGATCATATGCATCCTGGTATACCTTCAAAAGTTCCTCCATACCGCATGTATCTTTCAGTTTCTTCACATAGGCGTCCCACTCGCCGTCCGTAGGCCCGCCTTCCTTGATCCACAGACCCTCCTGTTCGGATACCGCATTCTCAAAATCTGTCTTATAGCGGTCGATCACATCCAGCTCATCCTCTGTAAATACACAGTCTGTCGGATATGCAGCCTTCTCATCCACATAAGGCATCCAGGTCCCATATAAATCCGTCAATCGGATAACTGCGGCATCCTCCAGCGCAAAAGTGGAACCATAGTAGTTGCTCAGGATCAGCTTCGGTCCATATACTTCACTTACACCCTTCAGCTCCGCAACACTCTTCCCATATTCCTTCTGTGCATCCTCTTCCGTAATGCTCTGCCATACTCCGTCTTCATCCTGCCTGGTAAAGTAAGTCCCGATCGGGCCGTACTGTAACTGCATTACATTTTCCGGGTCATACCACTGATCAAAAAATTTAAGCAGGTTGGCCGGACTCTTGCATGCACACGTAATACTCAAGTTTCCGCAGCTAAGCGGCGGCGCAGATCGCAAGGTCACATTATGGTTTCCATCCGGGCCGTCAAGAACCGGCAGATATACATAATCATCCTTATGGTCTCCCCACAAATCAAACCACCACCAGGTACCTACTCCAACCTTTCCCTGCTGACATTTTGCCATCAGCTGCTTGTCATCCTGGCTGAACATCTCAACATCCATCAATCCTTCGCCATACCAGTCATGGAAATAGGTCAGCGCATCCCGGTATTTCTCATCTGCACACACGAAATCAACTTTTCCGTCGGCATTTAACTCTAAATCATTAATCACGTCATTCGGCCAGTTGGTAAATCCAAATCCTGCATAGAAAACATTCTGTCCCCAGCACCACTGGTCAAAACCTGTACTCATCGGAATTGTGCTGCCTTCCTCATTCCCATAATAAGTTGCCATATCATTTTCTTCAAATGCTTTTAGAACGTCATGCAGCTCATCCAAAGTCGTAGGGACCTCCATATCCAGTTCATCCAACCATGCTTTGTTGATCATGGCAAACTGCGGGAACTGGTAAATATTATAATCCTCCCTGGCCCCAATACCGGCAGTTCCCATCCTCTCTCCGGAAGGAAGGCCGTAGATACCGCCGTCGCTCATGGTGATCGCACTCCGGATATCCGGGTTCTCATCCAGGATCTTTGACAGGTTCGGCATATATTCCTCCGTCAGGTACGGACTCAGATCAATGAACGCACCATCGCTTCCATAGGTGGTAATGTCATAATTGCTGAATCCAACCGCCATAAATGCATCTGGAAGCTGCCTTCCTGCAATCCGGATATTTACCTGCTCGGCAAGGGAATCGCTCATTACATTCCAGTTAATCTTAATCCCCGCCTCTTCCTGCATCTGATTTAACACTTCATTGTCCTCATATCCAGGACTTAATGCACTGATCCCTCCCATAATCGTAAAATCTGTCTGAGAAGTATCTGTGTTGGTGACGCCAGGTTCATAATAATTTTCAGCTTTATTCCCACATGCCGCCATCGATGCCGTCATACCCGCTATCAGCATACAGGAAACCACTCTTTTCCATCTCTTCAATTATCCCATCTCCTTTTCCGAAAAATCCATATCCACATGTTAACCCTTAACTGCGCCTGCCATCATGCCCTTTTCAAAGTATTTCTGGACGAAAGGATAAATAATCAGCATTGGAAGAGCCGCCACAATAACCGAGGAAAATTTGATCATCTCTGTCAGCTTGCTAAGCTCCGCATATCCTCCTGAAATCATACCTGCCTGGCTCGCGCTCGCCGAACTCTTAATCAGGATATTACGCAGCACCAGCGGCAGCGGCGCATTCTCCTTTCCCGGCAGATAGATGAGGGCTGTAAACCAGTCGTTCCAATAGGCCACCATGCTGAACACCACCATAACCGCCATGATGGATTTACTTAACGGAACCACGATCTTGATAAAGGTCGTCCATTTCGAGCAGCCGTCAATCTCCGCCGCCTCGATCATTTCCTTCGGAATACTATGTTCAAAGAAATTCCGGACGATGATCATATTGCCCACAGCAACGCCTCCCGGGAGAAACATTGCCCACATCGTATCGATCAATCCAGTGTCTCTGACAACCAGATATGTAGGCATAAGGCCGCCGCCGAAATACATGGTTATAATGAAAAATATACTTAAGAATTTCCGTCCCGGCAAGTTCTTAACGCTCAAAGGATATGCCGATAAATAAATCATTACTACGGAAAATATTGTTCCGACTACCGTATATTTGATACTGTTCAGGAAGCCGGTGATAATACTCTTATCTGCAAATACTGCCTTGTAACCGTCCAGGGTAAACCCGCTTGGAAACAGGAAGGTCTTTCCCGCATATACATCATAAGGATTAGAAACGGAAGCAACCAGCACATAATAAAGCGGATATGCTACCAAAAATACAATAATGAGACAAATCACTACCAGAATAATATCGCTGGTCCTGTCCGATAGACCATGCAACTGCCCTGTCTTTTTTCTTTTTCCCATGCTGCACCCCCTATACAAAGCTTACATCTTCCGAAATCTTGCTCGTTATCTTATTGACAATGATCAACAAAATGACGTTGACTACGGTGTTAAACAACCCAACGGCTGTAGAATAGCTGTATTTGGCATGTTCAATACCCTGTTGGTAAACATATACCGCGATTACATCACTGGTCGCCTTATTCAGATCCGTCTGAAGCAGGAATACCTTTTCAAATCCGACATTCATCAAGTTACCTGCGCTCATGATCAGCATAAGTACGATCTGTGGAACCAGCTCCGGAAGATCAATATAACGGATCCTCTGGAATAAAGAAGCCCCGTCGATCTTCGCTGCTTCATATTGGGAAACATCAATATTCGCAAGGGATGCCATATAAACGATAATCCCCCATCCTGCATCCTGCCAGATACCGGACGCAATATATATCGTCCTGAAAGCAGATGCTTCTGATAAAAAATCAATCCCGGTTCCAGCGATCAGGTTGATCAGACCGCCTGACGGACTTAAGAATATACGCAGCATACCACAGACAACCATGATAGATATAAAATGCGGCGCATAGAGGATGGTCTGTACAGTCCTCTTAAATCTCTTGAACCTAAGCTGGTTGATCGCCAGTGACAGGATAATTGGAATCGGGAAACTCCACAATAAACTATAGAGACTTAATAATATCGTGTTTTTGATCATCCGAATACAGTTTGGGGAACTAAAGAAACGCTGGAACCATTTCAACCCTACCCACTCACTGCCCCACATCCCGCGCACGGATTTGTAATCCCTGAATGCAATCTGGATACCGTACATCGGCACATATTTATAAATAATCGTCAAAATCAGCGGAATCGACAGCATCACATACAACTGCCAATGGTCGCCCATGCGTTCCCATACCGATTTCTGTTTTGTCTGAGCAGATGTCCTTTTTGAACTAGCCATATAATCTCTCCCTCCTTATTATATACCGGAAATATATTGCTGCTGATCCGGCAGAATTCATCTTTCGCAGTCAGACCGGCCGTTCCTTCTGCATAACGTTCATTTCCATGGCTTTCGTGAAACGTTATATATTTTTCTTTAACATATTAACACCCGGAATATGATTTTACAAGCATTTTAATCCCTAAAATCAGCACTTCTTATATTTTTGTTAAAAATATATAAACACAAACTAAGCATTTTGTACATTAGTTCTTCATATAACGTTTCATGAAATTTATGTTTTTTCATGAAATTATACTTTACAAACACATGAAATCATATTATAATAATTTCATGAAACGAAGAAAAGAGGTGTTCATTATGCGTAAGAAAAATCCTGCTCCTACTATGAAAGATGTTGCGTTAGAGGCAGGGGTTGCACTGGGAACCGTATCTAAAGTTATCAATGGGTTACCGGTCGGCGAATCCTATCGTCTTCGTGTGGAAGATGCGATCCAGAAGCTTGATTACCATGTAAACAGTTATGCACGAGGATTGAAAGCCAACAAAACTTATACCGTCGCCCTGCTGATCCCCAATACATCCAATCCCTTTTTCGCCAAGCTTGTGCATCACATCAACACTTCTCTTATAAAGAGAAACTACCGGATGCTTTTATGTACCACCGACTACGATTCCAGAATGGAACAGGAATATCTCAAAATTGCAAAGCAAAATAAAGTAGACGGCATTATCGGTCTTACCTACAATCCAGATCTGCATCCAGACGAGACCATTCCCTTTGTATCCATCGACCGCCCCATGGGAACGCACATTCCCTGTGTTGCAAGCGACAACTTCGCCGGCGGCCAAATGGCTGTGGAAAAACTGGCAGATCTCGGCTGCAAGAATGTAGCTTTCCTGCGTGTAGGTTCTTCCCTGGACAGCGAACCCAACAAGCGGAAGGCCGGTTTCGAGAACGGCTGTCTTGTGAGAGGTATGTCTTTCTCGGAAAAGATTCTGCAGGATGATGAACCCCTAAGTGAATTTGAAGATTTCCTAAAAGAACATCTTTCTAATGGAAAGCTGGAATTCGACGGCCTGTTCTGCGTAACTGATTATATCGCCTATGAGGTGATTAAGATCCTACGCAAAATGAATCTTCGTGTACCGGAGGATGTTCAGATTATCGGTTTTGACGGCGTAAGGGCTTTTGGAGACGGCGATTACTTCTGTTCCACAATTGTACAGCCGGCTCAGGACATTGCAGAGATGTGCGTAGAGCTTTTGCTGCAGGAAAATATGTCTACCAAACCGCCCCTTGTATGTCTCCCCGTATCCTATGCATATGGCGGCACCACAAGAGAGCCGCAAGAAGGAGAGAACCGCAAATGAAAAACTGGTGGTACTATCATAAATGGTATGTTATCTGTGGGGTTATCCTGTTCTTCATCGCCATAGATATCATCGGAAACAACCTTGGCTGGTTCAAAGACACTCCGGATATCCAGATCGCTTACATTGGGGATGCTCCCCTGTCAGCGGATACAGCCGCTTCCCTGGAGAATACCTTTACTTCCTTGGCTAAGGACTACAATCACGACGGGAAAATACTGATAAAAATCAATCAATTTGTCAGCGGCGCTTCCACAGACGATGCTGAAAGTCTTTCCTATCAGCAGGCAGCGGAAATCGCCCTGATCGGAGACATTGACGACTGTACAAGTTATTTCTTTCTGATGGAAAATCCAGGAAAAGTTCAGAGAGAGTTCCAGGTATTAGCTATGCCGGACGGAAGCTGCCCGGATGAATATGATTTTTCCGCAGAGAGCAAAGTGATCCCCTGGGATTACGGTCTATACCTTGGAAGACGATGCTTTTATAACAAAAAACAGACTCCTTATGCTGATGAGTGCAGCCAAATCTGGGATACATTACAGTCAAATACCCCGCCGCAGACAAAGGGGCAACAAGCTTACAGCGCCGTAAAATAGCAGGAGGTAAAATACAATGCATAACAAATACCAAAACCAAATAAAAACAGTCCTGTTGATTTCCTGTCTGTTTTTACTTATTACAGGCTGTTCTTCCACACCAAAGACTGCAAGAGAGGGAGCGGCCCGGCAAGACGAGTATACAACAATTGGTCAAATCATGACCGTTCATGCGCCAAAGGAATTTACCCTTCTCGATAACAAAGACGTACTCTCTGCAGACGGGCTATATTATGCCACATGGGTTATCGGCAATTCAATCCCATACGAGAACAGCGACGGAGATACCGTAGATCTTTATGACGCTCAGTTATACCTTCTGGCAAGCGAAACAAAAGACGAAAAAGATGCCGAAAAAAACCGTCAGGCATGGCTTGCTTCAGCCGAAGACAATTACAGCATCCATACCACAGACACCATTACCTGCAACGGACAGTCATACACCGTTATTTCTTATGACTGTGTCAGTGAAGACTCGCCTTATGAGCACGGAGTATCTGCACTGGGGGTACACGATAATAATGCAGTATGCGCAGAGCTGACCTGCACGAAAGATTTTGAAGGAGATCTGACCACACTACTGACAGACTTCTTAGATAACTGTCAATATACTCAATAAATAATCACAAATACTTAGGAGGGAATTATCATGGCTTTCTTATTTCGGCAGACTCAATACACATCAACCGGACAACGCCTGACTGGTTTTGCACGATATACCGAGGTTTTAGAACGGAATATCAGGAAATATCTATTTACAAATCTGATGACCTTGCTTTGCTTTTTACCTTTTGCAACCGGAGCCGCATATGCCATCTTATCTTCCAGCCTGCTGGTCATGATCCTTATCGGAGTTATCGGCGGAATCTTTGCCGGCCCCGCCTTGTCCTGTATGCATGACGCTGTCTTTCGCAGCCTCCGGGATGTGAAGCCAAGATGCTTCCATGATTATGTGCATGCCTGGAAACAGAACTGGCGGCAGTCCGTTCTGCCCGGTATCTTATTCTGTCTTCTGCTCGGTTTCGATATCTTTATGGCTATGCTGTTCTGGTGGTCTGCTTCCTTTCCGGGATGGGGAACCATTGCCCTCTACCTGTTCAGCATTCTGGTCGTTACCATGTGGTTTTCCATCGTCTGGCCGCAGGTCGTACTGTTTGAACAGCCCTTCCTCCAGAGCGCTAAAAACTGCCTTTTATTCATGCTGCGATATTTTCCCAAAGTCTTAGGCATCGCCTTGCTTCAGATGCTTTACTGGGCTGCGCTTGCCCTCTTCCTTCCATGGTCCGTGGTCCTTCTGCCTCTTACCGGATTCTGGTTCATCCTGTATACTGCGGATTTTTTACTTTACGATACTTTAAATAACAGCTTCCATATCGAAGAACTGATTGCCCGCTCTTATCCTGAACAGGCTCCGTTTTACGAGGACGATGAAGCATGGATCAGAAGAAAACAAAAGGAGGAGAAGGATGGAACCAACAATACCGCTTGCTGAAAACCACATCACGATTTCACGCGCTTTATTTGACAAGGGGATGTGCGCTGTGGAAAATAAAGTATCTCTTAGGAGAAGGCATTTTCCTGGGAGCGCTGCTCTTCTGGCTGACAATTATGCTGCCAAGCTCCAGACGAAAAGGCAAATATAAGGCTATGACGCACGGTTGTAATGAAGCCCCAAAACGGACAACTATTTTCTATCAGGATTATCTAACCGTTATGACCAATAACGGGAATGAGACAACCATCCCCTATAGTGATCTCATCGGTTATCAGGAGACCAAAAACTTACATATTCTCAACTGCAAAAATAATATACATGTTTTATTGAATAAGTACGGATATTCTATTAGTGATTTTGACACCATCAAAAATTACTTTGACATTTTTCATTTCCCGATAGCCCCTTTCAAAGTATTTATCTAATCTTTCGAACGTTATTTACAATCCTGCCGTCGGCGTTGCACGAAACGTATTCAATTCTTTATCCATAACAACCTGCTTTTCACTTCCCGAATCAAGGACTGTATTCCAGGCTGTTTCTTTCTCCATATTCCCCGACAAACTTTAATACAATCAAAACGGATAAAAAAAAGCGAGCACCACATCAAAAGATGTGCATACCCGCTTCTTATTCCCATATTCTCAGCCCATACCGCCCAAAATGAACACCCCTCCAAGGCCCATTCACAGATTCGGATACCACCGCAGCAGATCCCCATCTCCATTTTCAATCAAAGTATTCACCGCATAATACAGCCACTCCCTCTCATGGGGAATCGCCTCCCACTGCGCCCGCTTCTTCGGGTCAGGGCCATTCATCCCCCGTCTGATCCGCGCCGAGATAATCTCCCGCCTCTCCTCCACCGTGATATTCCGCTCACGGGCAAGCCTCTCAAATAAATGTTCTCCCATGATAAAAACGCCTCCTAAAATTTTCACTCAAAGAAACGATTCATGATTTGGGAATACTAGTATAACGAATATTAAATTGTTGATAGTTTAAATAGTTGTTGCTTCGTCTGGATCAATTTCATCCATTTTATATGTCCAATGATAGACGATAGGATCAGCATTGATCTCATCGAAGTAGCGGTATATCCGTTCCGACAGTTCCTCTGGCTTCAGACCTCCATAACAACATACGGGCACGGTCAACAACCTGTGCCTGAATCGTTCTGGTTTTAATCAATGATTTCAGATAGGAACGTTCCTCATCTGATATTGTTATACTATAAGGCAATGCTGGCATAATTGACCTCCACAAAATGTATTGATTAAGTCCATTATACCAGATATCGAACTATCAACAACTTAATTTATATTATACTAGTACATCGAATAATTAATAACTGGCCTAATTAGCATTTGATTTTATGCCAGCTTTAACGGCTTCATCCTGACTTATTTCATCCATTTTATAAGTCCAATGGTATACAACCGGCTCCCTGTTGACCTCTTCAAAATACAGGTATATGCGGTCAGCGAGTTCCTCCTTTGATTTGACTCGAATTCCTTTTAACATCTGCTTTGTCATCTTGCTAAAGAAACTTTCTATCATGTTTAACCATGATCCATGCGTGGGCGTAAATACAAAGATAAATCGTCCCTCCGGACACGTTGCAAGATAGTTTTTTGTCTCCTTGGACTTGTGGGCAGAATGGTTATCGCATATGATACGTATCACATCCCCTTCTGGATATTTATTGTCCAGTTTCTTCAACAGATTGATAAAATCTGAACTTTTATGACTCTCGCTGACCAGTGGAATTGCTTCCCCAGTCAGCAGATCAATTCCTGCCAATAAGGAAAGAGTCCCTAAACGCTTATATTCCGCGTCACGGTAAACACATCCTGTATC
>CAJTGB010000040.1:39360-40091 GCA_910575835.1 Lachnospiraceae bacterium
GCTGTTGGACGCAGGTCATCCCCGGTCGTTGCAATCGCCTGTATTCCGGGTTTTTCATCACAAGAAACTGTATGGACAACAATCCCATCTTCTGGGACGATTATGCTACCATCTTCATTAAACTGTAAGGATATTTGCTTATATACCAAAAGTACATCATGCATTTTCTGTTCAAATTCAGGGTCACGTTTTTCACAGTAATACTTGATTTTGAAAGGTTTGATTTCCGACCTGCGCAATATCTTTTGAACCATAGGTTTTGTGATCGTGGCAAGCCGGGGAAAGCCCACCTCTTGTGCATTTTTCTGAATATGCTGATGCAGGTTTTTCAGAGTCCAAAGTTCCTGGGAATAGCCAAGATCAGCTGGACGTTGGCAGGCCAAATCCACGATCCATGCCACAGCATCATCTGTAATTTCAATCGGATGACCAGGACGTGGTCTATCATATAAAGCAAGATCAACACCGCCTTCTTTAAACTTTTTAAGGCATAACTTAACGGTATTCACGTTAACATCTATGCGCTGTGCTATTGCGGCATTTGACTCACCTTGTGTTTTGTATATCAATATTTTTGCTCGGTCAACAATCTGAGCCTGTATTGTTCTGCATCTACACAGAGATTGGAGATATTCATAATCTTCCTGTTCAATATCTAATATATTTGCGTGTGCCATAATCAACATTCCTTCCTATATTAGATAATTTGATTATAACACTCATATATATAT
>CAJTGB010000041.1 GCA_910575835.1 Lachnospiraceae bacterium
CCCAACGCAAGTTGTAAGACCCCTTGAAGACGACAAGGTAGATAGGGCGGAGGTGGAAGTGCAGTAATGTATGGAGCTGACCGCAACTAATCGGTCGAGGGTATGACCAAAGCGGAGATAGGTAGAAGAAGGATGAACAGGATTTCTTGTATGCAGTTTTGAAGGTACATGGAGAAAAGCACTTGCTATATAAGATACGGAAGAGTATAATATAGTTAGTGTTTCTTTCGATTAATGGAATAATCCTCGATAGCTCAATGGTAGAGCAACCGTAATGGTTACATACCGGAAAAAGTTATTGCAGGATACACAAAAACAGGTTTGTAAATTTGTGCAAACCTCACAATAGTCCTCGATAGCTCAATGGTAGAGCACACGGCTGTTAACCGTGGGGTTGTTGGTTCGAGCCCAACTCGGGGAGTTTGAAAAAGCCCGTAAACATCAGCGTTTGCGGGTTTTCTTTGTTTAAATGTCAAGCCTTGAAAGAGGCACAATAGATCGCATGGCTGCAAAAACAGGCATGTGAGTGTTAACCGAAAAATGAACCGGGATCGCGCTGCATTTCGTATTCCGGCTGTAACTGCCTGATAGTAAACAATATTTTTACTGTCAGGCTTTTTTTGTTGCCATTTTTTAGCCACGGTATGATGCTGTGGCTTTTTTTGATGGATGGGATCAGGAGGGATTCTTATGGAATTTACGGAAATGGAAAAACGGATGCTGTACCAGACAGAGGGAAGTGAGCGGTATGCCGTCCTGCAGGAAATGTCTATGGCCTCACGGTATGCCGGGGACCCGGCCAGACGGAAGGCTGCAAAAAGCCTCCTGGAGAAACTGCGCCCCCTGACGGATGCAGAGTGTATGGAGGCCGTACATGACATTCGGAGGAACTACCGGCTGCCCCAGGAGGGGCGGACCATTGGCGAGCTGCTGGCCCAGGCCAGGCAGAGATCCGGCGCCGAACAGCTTAAGGGGCATGACATCATGGGATTGGAACGCTTCGCCCCGGAGGTGCGTCACATGGTTATATTTGATGTGCTTTCAGGTGATTCTACCGTGGGCGACAAAGGGGACCGGATGCGCCTGTTCCTTACGGACACCGGGTATGAGAGATTCAGGGACCGGCAGGAAAAGGGAGAGCTCAGGATACAGAACCATGCGAAGGTTGCACCGGGCGGCCATCTGCACTATGACCGCAGGGACCGTGTCTTGTAGCCAGGAGGGAAAGTAGGAGGTTTTTGTTATGGCTGTATTCCGGGTAGAAAAAACAAAAGACTTCACGGTCATGTGCAACCATCACCTGCGCAATGTGAAGCTCTCCCTGAAAGCGAAAGGCCTGCTGTCCCTCATGCTGTCTCTGCCGGAGGACTGGGACTATACCACCAAAGGGCTTGCCTGTATCTGCAGGGACGGGGTGGATTCCATTGCCAGCGCGTTAAAGGAGCTGGAGAAGCACGGGTATCTCACCAGGCAGAGGGTCCGTTTTGACAACGGCCGGCTGGGGGATATTGAGTACACGATACATGAAAAGCCGGTAAGCCAGGAAACATCGGAGGTCCCGCCTAAACGGGAAAATCCAGGACAGGCAAATCCAAGACAGGCAAAGCCTGGACAGGAAAAACCTGGACAGGGGAAACCTGCACAGGGAAATCCCCCACAATTAAATACTGATCCATTAAACACGGAGAGATCAAAAACGGATGGATTAAATACACATCAATCAATCCATCCGGCAGAGCCGGAGGCGGCAGGGCGCCCGGATGGGATGGATAGGACAGAGCTTGTGAACGCATACCGTGAGATTATCCGTGCAAATGTGGAGTACGGCTTTCTGGTACAGCGGTATGGAGCGCAGCGGATGGATGAAACGGTGGAGCTCATGCTTGAAGTGGTCCTTTCAAAACGCCCTTTCATCCGCATCGCAGGAGACGATTTCCCCAGGGAGGTTGTAAAGAGCCGGTTCCTAAAGATCAATTCCGGCCATTTGGAGTATGTCTTTGACTGCATTGACAAGAACACCACGAAGGTAGGGAACATCAAGGCTTACCTGCTTGCGGCCCTGTATAATGCCCCGGCAACGATGGACAGCTATTACCGGGCCGAAGTCAACCATGACCTGTACGGCATGTGAGCATGGGAAGGGATGTCCCTGAAACAATTCAGGAAAGGAGGCGGGGCACAATGAGGAAAGAAGTGCCTGGGCCATGCCGGGCGTAACGAAAGAGCAGATCCAGGAGGCAAGGGAGGCGGATCTGTTCCGTTACCTGCAATTCCATGAGCCGGGAGTTTTAAAGAGGGACGGGCCGAACTACCGGCATAAGGGGCATGACAGCCTGGTCTATGTCACCGGGAAGGGATACTGGTACTGGAACAGCCGGGGACGGAGTATCAACGCTTTGGATTATCTGGTGGAGGTCCGGGGCTACGGCCTGGTGGATGCGGTGAACACGCTGACGGGCGGAAGGGGCCGGCAGACGGAAAGCCGCCGGAGCGCGCCGGCAAAAAGCCCTGTGCAGAGGGAGCCGGAGAAAAGGCCCTTTTCCCTTCCCTGGGCGAAACGGTGCGCCACCTTTGCGGTATCATACCTGCAGAGACGGGGGATCAGCAGCCGGATAATCAGCCGCTGCTTCCGGTTGGGGCTTCTGTATGAGGCAAGGCACAGGGACGAAGCGGTCTGTGTGTTCGTGGGAAAGGATGACGGGGGAAAGGCGAGGTTTGCCTGTATGCGGGGCATTGGGACCAGCCTGAAAAAAGATGTGGCCGGCAGCGATAAAAAATTCAGCTTCTGCTACCCGCCGGATAGTCCGGGCAGCCGTCAGCTCGCCGTATTCGAGGCGCCCATTGACGCCCTTTCCCATGCCGCGCTACAGGAGCTGGAGGGATGGAAATGGAACGGCTGGCGCCTGTCCCTGGGCGGGACCTCCCATGTGGCGCTGACTGCTTTCCTGGAACGCCACCCGGAGATCCGGCGTGTTACCCTGTACATGGACAATGACCCTGCCGGCCTTGTCAACGCCAGGAAGATACGGGACATGCTGAAACAGGACCGGCGCTTCCGGCATATCCGGGTCGGCGTCAACCCGCCCCGGACGGGAAAGGATTACAACGAAAAGCTGCTCTGCCTTAGGGAACAGGGTACGGACTGCCAACAACAAAGCCGCCATAGACAGGCGGCAATTTCTATTTAAGGAGGAATCCAGATAATGATGAAAACCGAAAATACCGTTTTACAGATGATCGCCGGGGCTGCCAGGTGCCCGGAGTACGGGCCGGACATGGTAAAGGCCCTGATGGAGAAGCTGGACATGAACGAGAGGGCCTTCGCCCTCCTGATGAACGTGGCCCCTTCCACCATCCGGCTCTGGACCAGCGGCGCGGCACAGCCCAGCGGCACAGCCAGGCGGCTCATGCAGATCTACGAGGCCGGGCCGGAGATCGTGGGGAAGATTGCGGGGGAGCCTTCCGCAGAGGGGAGGGATTCTTAAATGGCAGGCATGGAACAGACGGCGGCGGTGCCGGAACAGCCCATTGCAGAAAATGGGCCGGTGCAGGAGCTCCTTGCCCTGCTGAAAGAAAACAATCCGGCCGGCTATCAGGAATTTTCAAAGCTGATCGAATCCGTGTCGCTCATGGAGAGCCGCCTTGCCGTGGCGGTGGGGGAACTGGAGGCCATGCGGGGGGACCTGCAGAAGATGCAGAACCATTCCCTGAAAGCGGCCCTCCAAAATGCCTGCAGGTCTATGGAGGCCAACATTTCCTCAATGCAGCAGCGTCTGGCCGAAGTGAAGGAAAAGATTGTCGAGGGGTGCAAAAACGTGCTTGCGGACTTTAAGGAGCGCGGCACCGTGGCCTTAAACGGGATAGCCCGTTTTCTCCATTTGAGGCCGGCATTGGAGGCAGTCCGGCAGAGCGCGGAATATAACCAGAAGGAAAACAGCCAGTCTATGGCAAAGATCGACGCTTTCGTGTCCGAGTACCATGAGACCGGGAAACACCTGAAAAATATGCGCCTGGCGCTGATGGGGAAGGAACCGGTGCAGGAGGCCAGAAGCGCCGGACGGATTGCGGCGTGCGTCAAAGCGCCTTACCGTGCCAGCCGCGCATGTATGGGGGCAATGGAGAAGGGGGCTCTAAAGGCAATGGACGCATTGGACCGGCTGGAGAAGGCGGCAGAGCGCCGGCCCTCTGTCTTAAAGGCCATGAAGGAGCAGACGCCAAAAGCGGAGCCGGCAAAGGAAAGGCAGACGCCTTCCCAGGACAAGGGCAGCCGGTGATTTACGTGAGAAGGGAGGAAACCTGATTGAATGAGGAACCATTACCGCAGATCTATCTGGTAAAAGATGTGAATTTAGCGGAGTTTGCCTATAAGCTCCATATTTTTGCCGGGGACTTCCTGGGGGAAAGCGAATTTAACCTGCGTTCCTTTGCAACGAATACCAGTCTGGATTCCATTGCCATTATGGGAAAACGGCACATGTGGCTTTCGGATGCCGTGCTTGCCTACTGCCCTACGACAGAGCAGTACCGGATGGCCGTCACAACGGAATATCTCGGAGCCAGGGCTTTCCTGTTCCATGCGGAGCGGACGGAGGACGGGCGGCTGTTTGGGGATGTCCTGATGATGGATCTGGACACGCTGCGGCAGGAGATAGAGAAGAATACCCTGTATCCTTACGGGGTGAGCATGGTTTACCGGGACGGCACGAAAGCGGAGGTGGGCATTGAAAAGTGGGAGGCAATGGAGCTCTGCGAAAAGGACGCCCTGAAAAACTGGCGTTACCTTTACGCCCCGGAGCGGACAGAGGAATGGGAGCAGTATTATTCAAACAGATTCAGCCAGTGGAAAGAGCAGGCGTTCTACTACATGGAGCAGGATCTGGAGGAACGCCTGAACATGGAATACATGCTGGAGGCACAGAACCCGGATACGGACATGTACCGCATACCATTGGGGGCGGCAAAACAGATTCTGCTCAATGGGGACGGTCCGGTTTACCGGCTGCTTCCGGGCGGGGCGGAGGAACTGGCCCCGGTCACGGCCATAACCACCGGCCTCTGGTACATGGAGTACAGGGAGTTTGCCGTCACCCCGGAAAACCTGGGCGGCGTGGACCGTCTTGTACGCCGGGAGACGGACAGGCTGACCGGAAGGATACCAAGGCCAAAGGAACGGCCAGACCGGAAACATGAGAAAGAAGGAAAATGCCGCCCTCGCCCGGAGCGGTAAATTTTTGGAAAGAATCGAGGTGATTTGATATGCCGAAACAGCATGAGGATTTTGGGGAGAAGATCGGGGGCGCAAAAAAGGACCTCTGGAAAGAGAGGGGGCTTATAGCGGACGACCTGGACGCCATGAACGAGCGGGAGGTCGAGAAATTCGTAAAGAAGGACAACATCTGGAAAAAGCCGGATTACAAGGCCATGCTTGATGGCGGGATTCCCCTGGGGGTGGTGTATTTCATCAAAAAGGCCAGGGACAGCCTAAACGCTTCCCCACAGTATTACCGCAGGGATGATACCCCGGAGAAACGCCTTGCCAGGCAGAAAGAATATATCAGGACGGTCCGGGAGCTGCAGGAGGCGGTGGCGGATGTCCGCACCGCGGAGGATGCCGTACAGGTCTGCGACCGTTTCATGGTAGGGAACGGCTATCTGGAACGGGGCCAGGGGTGGGGAGGCAGGGCCTATTACAGCGCCACGGAAAAAGGCAGGGAGAACCCGGCCATTACCAATAAGCTGCTGAAAACCTTAAATGTAGGCTCTGCTGCTACTTTTGAGCGTGAGTTCGCACAGAAAGCGCGAAAAGACCAGTTCCTAGTGCCGAAAGGACAGAAGGTGCCGGCAGGTTATTCCATCCGTTTCAATGACGGGAAGAATACTTATTCAAAAAATAATGACTGGAAAGCGGATACCTGGTATGTGACAAAAGGGTATTCCATCCTGCAGACAAATTTTGATTCCCAAGAGGCGGCCCTGAAATGGGTGCAGGACTTTGCGAAGCAGAGGGGCAAGAGCGGAAAGACCCGGTTTGTCCCTCCGCAGCTAGAGCATGTGCGCCGTGACGGGCCGGACTTCCGGGGTGGCCGGGAGATTGGCGGCCAGGAGTATCTTGATACCTTCGGGTTCCGGGGCGGCGAGTTTGGGAACTGGATGAACCAGAACGACCGGCAGGCTTCCCTCAATATGGGATTCGAGGCGCTGAAAGATCTGGCGTCGGCCCTGCAGGTGAGTGATAAGGATATTGCCTATCAGGGGGAACTTGCCATTGCTTTCGGAGCCAGGGGCAGCGGGAACGCTGCGGCACATTATGAACCCATGCGCAGGGTCATCAACCTTACAAAGATGAATGGAGCGGGTTCCCTAGCGCATGAATGGTGGCACGGATTTGACGATTACCTGGGTACGAAGATGGGGGCGAAAGGGCTGCTCTCGGAACAGCCCCGGCTCTATGCCCCATTCCAGAAGCTGATTGAAACCATAAAATATAAACCGGAGACCCCGGAGCAGGCGGCGGCCCGTACCGAAGCACAGACGGAACGCACACGGAAGAATGCGGCCGGATGGCTGGATTCGGCGGTTCTCGATTCCTTGAAGCGGCATGGCAGCGAGGAACATATGGAAACCTACGCTGTTCTCAGGGAGGCGTTTTTGTCCGGTGAGGCCGGCTCCGTGGAACAGATCAACGCTTTCAAAAAGTCTGTCACCGGACGGGTGATTCCCAAAGAAACGCGGGAAAGGCTGGAAATATTCGAGCACATGCTGTCCGGGATGCAGGCGCAGGAGCCACCGCAGATTGGACGGGTGGAGACCGATTTCTACCAAAATTCCGTGCGGATGGGTAAGGAATGTGAAAAAGAGGGCGGATATTGGGACAGCAATGTGGAAATGACGGCCAGGGCCTTTGCCTGTTACATAAAGGATAAGCTGCCTTATCGGTCGGATTATCTGGCAGGCCATGCAGATTGTGCGATCACGTTTGCTACTGATAATGACGGGAAAATGGAGATACTGAAAGCCTTTCCGGAAGGGGAGGAACGCAAAGCCATCAATGCGGTGTTTGACGAGATTGTGGCGGATTTGAAGCTGCAGCATATCCTTACCCACCAGGAGGTGACGCAGCCCCTTGCGGTGCGCCCTCTTGCGGAGAATGAGCAGATTTCCATGTTTGACAGGGGGCGCCCTTCCGTGATGGAACAGCTTGCGGTGAAGAACCCGGCAGAAAAAACAAAGCCGGTGCAGACGGTTCCGAAAAAAAGTCACGCACAGGAAATTTAGGAGGTGAGGGATTGGAGGAAAACAAGGATTACAAGGTCCACCGATCAGGGGGACTGACAGAAGGGTACAAGCTCGCAATGGAGCATACGGTATCGTGTGCGGATACAGATATTCTTCCGTTGGCTGAACAGGGAGCAGAATCAATATATGCCATGCGCCAGGAAAGCATTGAGGGAGAAAGGAAAGCCTATGACATTGTGGCTGCGGCGGCAAAGCAATGGGAACAGCAGGCTGCGGTCACGCAGAGGCTTGACCGGGCGTTGGCATACTTACATACCCCGGAGGTAAGGCATACCGCAAACAGATGGCAGCCGTACTCCAATAACAAGGACTGGGAGGAAATCAGCAACCGGGTTTATAAGATGTTCTGCCAGTTTAGGGAAGAAACCGCGTATGACAAGGAAGCAAAGCGGAGCGTCCCGGCCGCCTGGTGTGTGACTTGGGATTTATATTTAAACTCTCCAAAGGACGGTTACAGTATCCATCTTGCAGGGCAAAACAGGAAACGCTACACTGACAAAACTGCTGCAATGAAGTATCTGAATGGACGTAAGAAAGCCTATTCACATCTATTTACAGAGATTTCACCGCCGATCCCAAAAGAACATGAAAAATGTTTTACTGTCAATGGCGCACTCCTTCCAGGATATGTGGTGGAGGGGCAGGATCAGGAGCAGAAAGACCATACCGCCACCGATATTTCAGAGGGCGGTATATCTTTACCCGAAAAAGAAAAAAAGCCCTCTGTGCTGGGAAAGCTGTCTGCGGGTAAGGCACCGGAGAAAAACACTGCGGAATCAAAAGCGGAAAATAAGAAGAAGGAGGATATACAGATTTGAAGGTTTTAATAGTGGAGCCGGGGAAAGCGCCCTATGAGGCCGAGCTTGACGGGAGCCTCCGGTCCATGCAGGAGGCGGTCGGGGGAGGTATAGAGAGCAATAGCCCCTATGAGGACCCGGCCGTGATTATCAGCAACAGGGATGGTAAAAATGCCGGCCTTACCTTAAACCGGGCTGTCTACGGTCAGGACGGCAGCATGACGGATATTATAGCTGGTACTTTTTTTATAGCCGGCCTCGGTGAGGAAAGTTTTACGGACCTTCCCGATTATCTTATGGAGAAGTACAAGGAACAGTTCAAGCACCCGGAGAAATTTATCCGGCTGGCCGGTGAGGTTGTTGTGGCAAAACAGCCTCTCCCACCGGAGGAACAGACACGGCCAGGAGTTATGGAGGAACCGGATGGGGAAGGCGTAAGGCTTGACGAATCTGTGGACCTGGCCTTTGACCTGGATGAATTTTTTAGGAGGAACAGCCGGAATTATGCAGCCATATTCCGTGATCCCCATGAACGGAAGGAGTGCCTTGCAGATAAGTTGCTTTCCGGGCAGACGGCCCAGATCCGTGACCATCTGGCCTCCCTGGAGAAAAACCATCCGTATCTTGTCGGGGATCTGGCAGCCCTTTTGGAACGTATTGCTGCCTACGAAAAAAAGTATGGAATCATGTCGCTTCGGGAGCAGCTTGACAGTGCCAGAAAACAGGCAGCACAGACAGCGCAGAGAGTGCCGGAGAAAACGAAAAAGCCGGAAAGGGGGTAATGGGTTATGCTGATGGCGGAACAGGCGCCATATATGCTTATGGTGCGGCCGGACGACATTGCAATCAATCCGCGGGAGCTAGACGAGCCTTTCGGGAAAATGGTGTGTTTTCACAGACGATATTCCCTGGGGGACAGCCATAACTACATGGACAAAGACGATTTTTTGCGGGAGATGTACCTGGATACCGTGGGGCATGACGAACAGGGGATGAAGCGGTATGAACGGATGGTGAACATTGTAGGAGGGCGGAATATGCGCGGCCCGAAAACGGAGGAACGGGCAATCGACGATTCCATGCTGAACGTCATTTCCGGGAAGTATATTATGATGCCTCTGTTCCTCATGGATCACAGCAGCCTTGCCATGCGGACCGAGAGCTTCCACGATCCCTGGGACAGCGGGCAGGTGGGCTGGATCTATGTTTCCAAAGAGGACGCGCTGAAAGAGTTCGGCGCTGAAAAAATGACCGGGGCAGTCCGGCATAAAGCGGAAGAACTGCTGAAAAGCGAGGTGGCCGTCTATGATTCCTACCTCCGGGGCGAGTGCTACGGCTTTGAACTGTATAAAAACGGCGAGCTGTCGGATAGCTGCTGGGGATTTATGGGGGATCTGGATGAAGCGTGCCGGGAAATGGCTTCCTTTCTCCCGGAGGGCTGCAGGGGCATGGTGGACCGCCTGGAGGAACAGAGCCACCCGGCAACCATTGTCAAGACGCTCTTGAAACATGCAAAGATTCAGGTGGAGCAGGCGGCGAAAGCCTTAGACATGGCCCCGCGCCAGCAGGCACTTGATACCGCGCGGTGATGAAAAAATAAATTGAAGGAAGGAGGATACAGATGCAGGAAGAACTGGAACAGAAAACCGTTTCCGTCTCGGTCCAGGCGGCGAGACTGTCCGGCCGGGTGCTGCGTGCTGCGGTCGCCGCCGTGCTCCGCAGGATGGAGCAGGAACGCAATACCCCGAAGGTCGGGCGCAACAGCATGAAGCGGCTTTCCGGCAGGGACGGCGGGGCCAACACCATTGAAGTAACCGGCCGGATTCGCTCTTTTGAGCGCATAGCCCGGAAACATGAGGTGCGGTACCATATCGAGAAGAACGCAGGGACCACGCCGCCCACTTGGACGGTGTATTTCAAGGCGAATCAGGCGGACGCTCTGACAGCGGCTTTCAAGGAATATACCCGGAAAGACCTTGTGCGTGAGGGCAGGCCGTCGCTTCTTTCGCAGCTTCATAAGTTTAAGGAGCTGGCGCAGGCGCTTGGCCGTGACCGGGTGAAGAATAAGGAACACGGAGGGCCGGAGCGTTGAAAATAGACAAGGACACACTGAAAAAGCAGGTGATCCTCCATCTTCCCTATCTTTTGTTCCTTCTGGTGTTTGCCAAGCTGGGGCAGGCGGTGCGTCTTGCCCCCGGAGCGGACGCCTCGCAGAAAATGTTAGGTCTTGCGGAAGGGTTTTCCCTGGCCTTTCAGAGTATGTGGCCGGGGGCAGGGATTGACTGGCTGGCAGGGCTTTGCGGCGCGGCGGCTGTGAGGATCGCTGTCTATGTGAGGGGAAAAGATGCCAAGAAGTACCGGAAGAATGAGGAATACGGCAGCGCCAGGTGGGGGAACAAGTCAGATATTGCCCCCTTTATGGCGCCGAAGCCGGAGAGCAACATCATCCTGACGCAGACCGAAGGGCTGATGCTGGAGGGCAGGCCGAAGAACCCGGCCCATGCCAGGAATAAAAACGTGCTGGTTGTGGGCGGCTCCGGTTCCGGCAAGACGAGATTTTTTATAAAGCCCAATCTCATGCAGATGCATAGTTCCTACGTGGTTACTGATCCGAAAGGCACAGTATTATGCGAGGTGGGAAAGATGCTGCAGAGGGGCACGCCGAAGCTGGACAAGGAGGGAAAACCGGTCAGGGGGAAGGATGGAAAAACCGTGTATGAGCCTTATAAAATCCGGGTATTCAATACGATAAATTTTCAGAAAAGTATGCACTTCAATCCCTTTGCGTATATCCACTCGGAGAAGGACATTTTGAAGATCGTCACTACGCTGATCGCCAACACAAAAGGGGAGGGAAAGGCCGGAGACGATTTCTGGGTCAAGGCGGAAACCCTTCTCTATACGGCGCTGATTGGCTATATCTACTACGAGGCACCGACAAACGAACAGAATTTTGCCACGCTGGTAGAGATGCTGAACGCTATGGAAGTGCGGGAGGATGATGAGAGCTTCAAGAACGCCGTAGACCTGCTCTTTGACGCGCTGGAGCAGAAGGACCCGGACCACTTCGCCTTGCGGCAGTATAAAAAATATAAACTGGCGGCAGGTGATATATGCTCTAAATGACTTCTTAATCACGAGATTTTCTCATGGTTAGTGAAGAACCCATTTAGAGCATATTTCATGTAAGGAGGCAGACGCTATGACAAAAACCAAAATCACTCCATTATACGAGAGGTTGAGCCGTGACGATGAATTGAATGGGGAATCCAACTCCATCAGCAACCAGAAATCCATGCTGGAAGATTACGCCCGCCGCAACGGTTTCCCCAACCCGACCCATTTCACGGACGATGGAATCTCCGGAACCCGGTTCGACCGACCCGGATTCACCGCCATGATGGAGGAAGTGGAGGCCGGGAACGTGGAGGCAATTATCATCAAAGACATGAGCCGCCTGGGGCGTGATTATCTCAAAGTCGGCCAGGTCATGGAAATCCTGCGGCAGAGAGGTGTCCGGCTGATCGCCATCAATGACGGAGTGGACAGCGCCAACGGAGAGAATGATTTTACCCCGTTCCTGAACATCATGTATGAATTTTATGCCAGAGATACCAGCCGCAAGATTAAGTCCGTATTCAAGGCAAAAGGCATGAGCGGCAAGCACCTGACCGGTACGGTCATTTACGGCTACTTGTGGGACGAAAAACGGGAACACTGGATTGTGGACGAAGAAGCCGCTGATGTGGTGCGCCGGATATTCGCTATGACTTTGGAGGGATATGGCCCTTACCAGATTGCGAATCGGCTGTCACAGGAAAAGATTGAGATACCATCCCTGCACCTGTCCCATTACGGAGAGGGCGTGAATCAATCCAAGACGTTTAAAGACCCTTATGGCTGGGGCTCTTCCACTATCGTCAATATCCTGAAAAAGCGTGAGTATTTAGGCCACACCATCAACTTTAAGACCCGCAAGCATTTCAAGGACAAGAAAAGCCACTACGTTGACGAAAATGAATGGGTAATCTTTGAGGATACCCACGCCACCATTATCGACCCGGAAACCTTTGAGAATGTGCAGAGAATCCGCTCCAACGTGAAGCGTTACCCGGACGGCTGGGGAGAAGCCGCACCGCTCACCGGCCTGCTCTACTGCGCCGACTGCGGCGGCAAGATGTACGTCCACCGCACCAACAACGGCAAGCGTATCTCACAGTATACCTGCTCCCAATATAGCAAGGTTCCGGTTGGCGTTCTCTGTGCCACACAGCACCGAATCAACGAAAGCGCCGTCCTGACACTGGTTTCCGATATGCTCCGGGCGATTGCGGAGTATTCCAGGAATGACCGGGCAGAATTTATCAAAGCGGTTCAGGAAACCCAGGCCGAGCAGCAGGCCAGCGACATCACCAGAAAGCGGAAACGGCTGGCGGCGGCACAGAAACGGGCCGGGGAACTGGAAAAACTGATATGCAAGATTTATGAGGACAATGTGCTGGGCAAGCTGCCGGACGCAAGGTACACCGCCCTGGACGCACAGTACGCAAAGGAGCAGGAATCCCTTTCCGGTGAGATTGACGAACTGGGAAAAGCAATCGCTGGTTATGAGCAGAGCCGGAAATCAGCGGAGAAATTTATCGCCCTTGTTGATAAATACGAGAATTATGACAATCTTACCACCACTATGCTGAATGAATTTGTGGAGAAAATTCTTGTCCATGAGCGTGACCGGAAAGGCAGCATTGAAACTACACAGGAGGTTGAGATTTACTTCAATTTTGTCGGGAGGTACATACCGCCCCATTTCGGGGAAGTGAACCTTACGCCGGAGGAACTGGAAGCCCTGCGGAAGAAAGAGGAACGCAAGGACAAGCTGCACCAGGCATATCTCCGTCGCAAGGCCAATGGGACACAGAAACGGTATGAGGAAAAAATCAAGGCAAAGAAAAAGGCTGAAATCGAGGCGAAGAAAGCCGCTATCCATACCGAGGACATGGAAAAAGGCGTGTTTATCCCAGCCAGCAGCCTGCCAAAAAAAGAACCCCAGAAAGCACCAATGCCAGCCAGAGCCGCTATGTAGGCGGCTGGCATACCACAGAAAAGGCAAGGAGGCATACACATGAATGGACTGACTTATACAAAAGTTGGAGATTACTATCTCCCGAATCTGGTATTAAAAGAGCAGCCGGACACGCCAATCGGCAGGTATGGGTGCATGAGGCTCCGTTATCTGAAAGAACACCGGAAAGGGCTGTATACCAGCCTGCTCCTGACGGAAAAACTCTATCCCCATTTGTTGGAGATTGACGAGGCAGCCAATGAGCGAATGGATATTCTTATGCCACAGTTGATGAAGGCCGCCGGTGTGACCGAGGAACTGAAAGCGGCCGACCAGATGAAATGGGTGGGGCTGGCAAATAACTGTAAGGCGCAGGCGGAAGAAATCATTTGCGCAGAATTGATTTATAACTAAAGGCAAGGTATAATAATAAAATATTCCTCATTTTCTTTTCATAAATGAATTTGAGGTTTCACCTTGTCGCACTCTGCAATAAAATTTTTTAGTGTGGAGTAAAAGGAAAGGAGGATTGGGGATTTATGCTTAATCCTATCGTTATTGTTGCGTAAGCAAGGCTATCGCAACGATTAAAAAGTGAATAGGTGTTGCGGATAGACCTTGCAGTTCCTGGTAGACAAATCACATTAGGAGTGCAAAATGGGTTACAAAAAAGCAACACACGTTCTGCCGCATGATTTACTTCTGAAAGTTCAGGAATACATTGATGGAGAATTTTTGTATATCCCCAGAATTTCTGATAACAAAAAAAGCTGGGGAGAAACAACCTCAACACGTCAGGAATTACAAGATAGAAACCAACGTATTTATGATGACTACCTTGCAGGGAAACGAATGGAATTCCTTGCCGAAAAATATTTTCTATCTTTGAAAAGTATTCAGAGAATTATCGGGCAGTTAAAAAAAGAATATAATTGACAGAAATGGGCTGGTATTATTTCAAAATACATCAGCCCATTTCTTATGTTTATTTATAAAAAGAGTATTAGGTTTGGTTCTGTATTGTATGATGATACAATTTATTTGCAAGAAACATAAGGAGGTATGGCTTTTATGAAAAAATGTTGTGACAATCCGCCTTTTAGTTTTTAGATTTAAGAATCAGGAGGAATTACGGAGTGAAAAAAATTATATGGGAAGTACAAAGCCTTTCCTTGTTGCCTGTATTAAAATATTGCAAGAAATGTGGAAGAAAAAATCTGTTTGCTTGTTCACGGCAATTCCGGGTAAATGCCCAGCGCAGATACTTGGATATTTGGTTAATTTACAAATGCTGTGATTGCAATACCACATGGAACGCTACTGTTTATTCCCGTATTTCTCCACAAGCAATAAAGCCGCAGCTATTGGACGGATTTTATAAAAATGATAACGAACTTGTAGAGAAATATGCAATGGATAGCCAGTTTTTACAAGAGAATGGTGTGGAAGTCGGTTTGCCCCAATATTCTGTTATTGGTGATTGCTTTTCTCTGAATGAAACCGTACAACTTGAAATCAAAAGTAAGTATTCTCTTTCTGTTAAGGTATCTTCTGTTGTGAGAAGCAAATTACTTCTGTCAGAAAAGGAATATCTACAACTGATTACAAGTGGGAAAATAAAGAGTTTTCCCAATCAGGATTTAAAAAAATGTAAATTGAAAGAAGGTGTTACCCTTGTTTTTGATAATGAACTACAAATGAGTAGAATTTGAATTAAGAAAAATCATCTGCCGAATAATGGCGAAAGAAAAAAAGCCGTTATACAGCAGACATATTTGTATGTGCCCATAAGACAGCGGTTTTGAGAAAGGCAAAGCCGCTGTTTCTTTATTTACAAAAAGATTGTTGCCCTAGTATTTCCCAAAATGGCGGCTGGTGAAAGGAGCCGTCATGAATCATAACCTGTTTTTACAAAATCGGCTAAAAAATAAGCGATTAAAAAAATCCATTTCCCACAAAGGGAACTGTCTACACACAAATGCGAAATTTGTCATATTCTAACTGAATACCGTATCTTATGCGTCCGAATGGAATTTAACCATCCGGGCGCTTTTGTTTTCTTGGGAGGCGCACATGCTCCCCACTGCCGTTCCCCGCCTCACTCCGTTCAGGAATCTTTGCAAAAAATCTGAACGGAGGAAAGGAAGATGGAAGTCACCATCAACATAGACGGACAAGCCCTGTCCGTGGAGGTCACAGTCGAAGTATACGAGTATCTGGACAAAGCCGGCCACAAGGAAGAAAACCTTGCCCATGAAAAGCGGAGGCACTGGGACAGCCGGGAGTTTGATGAGTACATAATCCTCACCGAAGGGCGCTCCTGCTACTACCAGACACCGGAACAGTGGGTATGCAGGAAAGAAACCATGCTGGAGATTAAGGCCGCCCTTGCGCTCTGTACCGAGGCGCAGCGCCGCCGGTTCCTGCTCTACGCATTGGACGGTTTGAGTTATGCCGAGATTGCCGGGCTTTGCCGCTGCTCCAAAGCTGCCATACAGGACAGCATTGAGGCGGTACGGAAGAAAATCAAAAAATTTTTCTGATACAGACCCTACGATTGACCGATTTCGGGCTAACCAGTGAAGGGAACTTTTTCCCTATCATATTTTCGGGGAGGACAAGCAGGAAACCGCTGCCTGTCCTCTCTGTATTTTAGGAGGTCAGTCATGAAAACAATCAATCTAAGGTACTGTTATCCCTACTACACCGGGGACGTGTTTGTGGAGGTATCGGACGAAGTGGCCGAGGCCATGGTGCAGTCTGTCCGGGAGATGTACAACTATGACCGCCGGACACGTTACCACAAGGCATTTTACTCCCTGGACGCTTTTGACTGGACGGAGAAGTACGCACTGGAACACAGCCCGTCAGCGGAAGAAATTATCCTGTTGAAAGAGGAACAGGCCGCCCATGAAAAGCTGCTTGCCATGCTGGACGAGGCGCTCTCCATTATCACTCCCATGCAGGCAAGACGTGTTAAGGGCTATTACATCAGGGGATTAGATTTTACCCGGATCGCAAGAGAGGAAGGCGTTGACAAAAGTGTGGTAAACCGTTCCGTACACCGTGGCCTGAAATGTATGCGTGAGTTTTACAGCCGCCAGCAGACGGAATGAGGTGCAGCTTATGCAGACAATCAATCTGAAAAAATATTATTACCCGCTTTTTGCCACGGACACAATGATTGAGGTATCGGACGAGGTGGCCGAGGCTTTGCTGCTTATGCGGAGGGAAGAAAACAATCGTTCCCGCAAAATCTGGTATCACAAGGCGTACTATTCCCTTGATTGTGAGGACGGGATTGAAAACTGTGCCTTTGATTTTACCGCCAAATCCCCGGAGGAGATTCTACTGGAACAGGAGGAAGAACAGCTTTTCCTTGCCACACTGGAACATCTGTCCGAAGCTATGGATAATCTGACGGACATACAGGCAAGGCGTATCCACGCACGCTACATACTTGGCAAAAAACTGATTGAGATTGCCGCAGAGGAAGGCGTGAGCGTATCTGTAGTACAGCAGACCGTTAAGAGCGGATTAAAGCGAATGCGGAACTATTTTGAGAAAAAGAAGTGGAGGGAATAAGGGAAATGAATTTTACCAAAAGCGAACTGGAAATGCTCTACCAGTATGCCGCACCAACGAAGGAAGAAACCCTTGCCGGGCTGAAAGAGATTGTGCCGGTTCTGGAAAGGAAGGACGATCTACTCTCAAAAGTTATTGCCGAGAATACCATACGGAAACTGGAAAAACTGGCGGAGCCGGAGTGCAGCCGGTTTATTGCGGATAACCGGGCAGCCTTTATCGAAAAACGGGATAATTCTATCCGCCAGAGGCTTGCCGCAGCCAAAGCCAGGAAGGGGGAGCCGGTTCTGCAGGGGCATGACCTGGCAGGCATGGAGCGATTCCTGCCGGAAACAAGGCACATGGTAACGGTGGATATTCTGAACAGTGACAGCCCAGTGGGATTCCCCGGAGAGCGATACCGATTTTTCCTCTCTGATGAGGGCTACAAAAACGCCAGAGCCAGTGAGAAGCGGGGAGAAATCAAAATCAGGAACCATGCCGCTGTCATGGCCGGGAAACTCTACCTGGATAAGAAACCGCCGGCGCAGGAACGGTGAAGGCAATAAAAAAAGAGGCTCTGCAAATCCAAATCTGCATTGCCCCTTTAGTCCGTATCTTCGTCTGGTACATACTCCATGATGTCCTCAATACGGCAGTTTAGAATCCGGCACAGGTTGTTGAGAATCATGGTTTTGACAACCATGTTTTTCCGCAGCCGATGAAGCTGTGCTTTATCTATGCCGAAATCCTTGATTAGTCTGTACTGGCTAATCTCCCGCTCTTTAAGGGTAGACCAGAGCCGGTCATATTTAATCATGCTGTCAGCTCCCTTCCCTTGTATTTTAACTGTCGGTAAGCCTTAATCATATGGTGCGTGTATACTCCCTCTTTTATTCAAAATCGAAAAGATAAAAACGATTATCAGAGAATATTGACCGTGTGTGGGGAAAGAAATTAGTTTGCTTGTGAATTGTAAAAACAGAACATTTTATCACATGAGGCAACCGGAAACGGCTGTCTTTTTTTGCCATCTGAAAGGAGGTGATTACAAATGCCGGATATAGATAAGCTGAAAGCCCAGCAGGAAAAAGTAAAGACAGAAATCCGCCAGTTGGAGAATAGACAGAAGATTCTCCTGAATCGAAAAATGGACGCAGAACGAAAAGCCAGGACACGCCGCCTGATTGAGCATGGGGCGGTTCTGGAAAGTATCTTCCCTGCCGCTGCCGCCATGACCGGCGAAGAAGTCAAGGCGTTTTTATCTGCTATTTCCCGCCTGCCGGAAGTCATGTGGCTGCTGAAAAATGAATCTGACAGTCAGGATTTACAGCAGCTTTAAAAATCCAACGGCGCACTTATACACCGTTCCGGTGCGTGCGCCCTCCTCTGGACGCCCTTTGGGTGTGCCGGGGGCGTGGCGTCCTTTGGACGCAATGGGGAGCTACACTCCCCAAACCCCTTGTACGCTCCGCCGGAAAGGACACCCGCTCTGCGTCTGCCCTTTCCAGCGAAGCCAATCTATCCCCACCCGAAAGGAGGCGAACCGCCATAGCCATATTCCATATGCCCGTCCAAATTATCAAGCGCAGCAAGGCCAAGTCCGCCGTGGGCGCTGCCGCATACCGGAGCGGAACCAAAATGACCAACGAATGGGACGGGCTTACCCATGATTACACCCGGAAACGTGGCGTAGTCCACTCTGAAATCATATTACCACCCCATGCCCCGCCGGAATTTCAAGACCGCAGCACTCTCTGGAACAGTGTGGAGATGGTTGAAAAGACCCGTGACGCACAGCTTGCCCGTGAGATAGAGATTTCCCTGCCGGTGGAACTGAACCGGGAGGAACAGCTGCGGCTTGCCCGCTCTTTCATCAGCGATACCTTTGTCGCCGCCGGTATGTGTGCGGATTTCTCTATCCATGACAAGAAAGACGGAAATCCCCACTTCCATGTCATGCTCACCATCCGACCGCTAAAGGAAAACGGACAGTGGGGAGCGAAATGCCGGAAGGCCTACGAACTGGACGAAAACGGCCAGCGAATCCCCAACGGCAAAGGCGGCTGGAAGAACCACCGGGAAGACACCACCGACTGGAACGACAAAGGAAATGTAGAGAAGTGGAGGGCTGCCTGGGCAGCTTACGCCAACAGAGCGTTGGAGGCGGCGGGAAGGCCGGAACGGATTGACCACCGCTCCTACGGGCGTCAGGGCATTGACAAGATACCTTCCATCCATCTGGGCGTTGCCGCAAGCCAGATGGAGCGGAAAGGCATTGCCACAGAGAAAGGAAATATCAACCGCCAGATTGCTGCCGACAATAAGCTACTGAAGGAAATCAAAGCACGGATTACCCGGCTCTATAAATGGACAAAGGAGCAGGCGGGGAAACCGGAAGGAAAAGACAGTATCATGGCGCAGCTTTACGAGACGCAGCTGTTAGCCGGAAAACCCGGCTTCCGGTATGGGAAGATAAGGAACCTGAAAGAAAGCGCCGCCTTGTTCAATTTTTTGAACGGCAACAACATCACTTCCATGGAGCAGCTTTATGAAAAAGTGGCCGCCATGAACAAAGATTACTATTCCCTGCGTGGGAAGATTGTCACCGCCGAGCGGCGTATCAAAGTGCTGGACGAATATCTTTCCATGTGGGAGAAATACGAGAGGAACAAAGGAACCCGCCGCCAGTTTGACAAGATGAAGCCGGGGAAGAAAAAGGAGCAGTTTGAGCAGAAGCACAGTGCGGAACTGGCGTTATATGAGGCCGCTGTCCGGTATCTGGAAAAACTGAAAACCACCGGCGAAGAAATCACCCCGAAGAAATGGCAGGCCGAGGCCGACCGCCTGAAAGCGGAGAAATCGGTACAGTACCAGAAAATGAAATCCATGCGGGAGGACATCAAGGCGGTGGAGAACCTGAAAAAGACAGCGGAGCAGTTGGCCAGGACGGAAAATGAACCGGCCAGAAAGAAGGAGGAACAAGAATTATGACACAGCAGTTTATCACCATGACAATCACTATCACCGTAAAGATACCCGTGCCGCCCACGCCGCCAGCGCCTACGGGGGCGAAAGTGCCGGAGCCGGTTTTCCTTTTCAGGGAGGGGCAGCCGCCTTTATGCCGATGCAAGGTGAGATATGGGAAACAGGCGGCATGAGCGAATCCCGGCCATGGACTACCGGCAGTACCGCAGGGCGAGGCGGCTGGTGCGTGAGTGCTGCAACTATGACAATGGCCAGTGTATGGTGCTTGACGAGGGGGACGGGTGCGTCTGTGTCCAGAGCATTTCCCACTCCCTGCTCTGCCGCTGGTTCCGTGCGGCGGTGCTGCCTTTAGACCACCAGCTGGAAACGGCCCTTTACCACCGGCTGGAAAGCAGGCGGTGCAGCGAGTGCGGCGCTCTTTTCCTGCCCGGCTCCAACCGGGCGAAATACTGTAGGGAATGTGCCGTCCGTATGAAGCGGAAACACGCCACAGAGCGGAAACGGAAACAAAGGCGCTTATGTCACGCTTTAGGAGCGGAAAAAGCCTTGTAAATCAAGCACTTTCGGAGCGTGTCGGAGGGGAGGCAATACTTTTTATCACCGACACCCCAAAAGCCGCCTTAAAATGCGTACAGGAGCCGAAATAACCCATTCTGAACCAAAGGAGCAACTAAATGACAGAGAACCGACGATTTTATTACCTCAAGCTGAAAGAGAATTTTTATAACAGCGAAACCATGGTCATCCTGGAGAGTATGCAGGACGGCCTTCTGTACTCCAATCTCCTGCTCAAGATGTATTTGATGTCGCTGAAAAGCAGCGGCGTACTCCTGCTGAATGACTGCCTGCCCCATACCGTGCAGACCATAGCCACCTTTACCCGGCATCAGGTAGGCACGGTGGAACGGGCTTTGAAGATATTCCAGGAGTTTGGGCTTGTGGAGATACTGACGGACGGGGCCTATTACATGAGCGACATCCAGCTGCTGATCGGCCAGTCTTCCAGCGAGGGGGAGCGGAAGAAAAAGGAGCGCATGAGGCTGAAACGCCAGAACCTGCTCCCGTCCGGGGAAACGGACATTTGTCCGTCCAATGGCCGGGTGGACAAATGTCCGCCTATATTAGAGTATAGAGATAAAGAGATTAGAGATAAGAGTATAGAGAATAGAGAGGGGGATATGACACACGCCTATGGGAGATACCGGAATGTATTTCTATCTTCCGCAGAACTGGCAGAACTCCAAACAGAACTTCCCTCTCTTTGGGAACAGTACATTGAGCGGCTGTCCGAGTACATGGAATCCAGCGGAAAAGGATATAAAAACCACGTCGCCACAATCCGGCGCTGGGCGAACGCCGACAAAAAGAAAGAGGAACCGCCTGCCCGGAACCGGGATTACAGCGTAGAGGAAGGAGAAACCATATGATTGAGATTACCGCAGAAGTCCGGGCGGCCATTGACCGGGCCGCCGGGGATATGGAGCTTGCCGGGGACGAATACATAGAACCGGCTGACGGGCTTATCCACTGTAAGAAATGCCATGGCAGCCGCCAGACCGTTGTGCCGAGGTTCGGAGACTCCGGCTATTTCATGCCCCGCTGCCTCTGCCCCTGCCAGCAGAAAGCGCAGGAGGAACGGAAAGCCATGGAGGAACAGAGGGAACGCATGGAGCGTATCAAACGCCGGAAGGCACAGGGGCTTCAGGACAGATACCTTTATGATTACACTTTCGCCAATGATAACGGCCAGAATCCCGTCATGGAGAAGGCACACGCCTATGTGGAGCATTGGAAGGAGGCATACCGGGACAATACCGGCCTTCTGCTCTTTGGTGACGTGGGAACCGGAAAATCCTTTTTTGCCGGCTGTATCGCCAATGCCCTGCTTGACCGTGACGTGCCGGTACTGATGACAAATTTTCCGTCTATCCTGAACCGGCTGACCGGTGTGTTTGCCGAGGACAGGGCGGCCTTTATCGCCAGCCTGGACGATTACAGCCTGCTTGTCATTGATGATTTAGGAGTGGAGCGCAGTACCGAGTATGCCATGGAGCAGATGTTCACCGTCATTGACAGCCGATATCGGAGTAAGAAGCCGCTGATTGTCACAACAAACCTGAAACTGGAAGAAATCAAGAACCCGCCAGACCTTGCCCACGCAAGGATTTATGACCGCATACTGGAACGGTGTGCGCCGGTTCTCTTTTCCGGAAAGAATTTCCGGGAGGAAGGAGCCAGGGCGACCAAAGCGGCGGCGAAGGAGATTGTGAGGAAGGGATAATATAAACTGATTGCATGAAAAGGAGGATTTATGAACAGTGAGAAGATCACAGAGGACACTACCATCACGGCACCGGCTAAGGACGCTCCTGCACTGGTGAAGAAGATTGGCCGGACGACCTACATTGTGAGGGTTCATTTCAGCAAGACCAGCAAGGAAACCATGAGTGACAAAATCAAGCGTATGCTGAAAAATGAGATACAGCAGATGTGAAAAAGCGATAACGGAAACAGGCCGGGATTCAGAAATGCGCTGGCTCCCGGCTTGTAAAATCAGGAGGTTTATGGTAGTATGGAGATACGAAAACAGAAGGGAAAGCAGGTGGGAAGATTGACAGTGACGGAACAGATAGACCAGAAACATCAGGAAGATTTACAGAGGCTAAGAGGCTTTCGCCTGCTTGATGATGATTTCCTCACAAAGTGTTTTGAGGGAGATACGGCAAGCATAGAACTGGTATTGCGGATTGTACTGGAAAAACCGGATTTAAAGGTGCTGGACGTCCGCACCCAGGTATTTGTGGAGAACCTGCTGAACCGTTCAGTAAGGTTGGATGTTCTGGCTACAGACAGCACAGGGGCAAAACTGAACGTGGAGGTACAGCGCTCTGACAAAGGAGCCGGGAGAAAAAGAGCCAGGTACAACAGCAGCATGATGGACGCAAACCTTTTGAAGAAAGGCGAGGACTTCGACAAGCTGCCGGAAACGTGGGTAATCTTTATCACAGAAAATGACGTAATGGGAAAAGGGCTGCCGCTCTATCCGATTGAGCGGTGCTTTTTAGGAACCGGAGAAAGATTTGAGGACGGTTCGCACATACTGTATGTAAATGGCGCTTACCGTGGAGATACGCCAATCGGAAAGTTAATGCATGACTTCTCCTGCACAGACGCAGCGGATATGTACTATGGGATATTAGCAGACAGAGTAAGATTTTTTAAAGAGAGCAAGGAGGGAATTGAGATTATGTGCCGGGCTATGGAAGATATGAGGAATCAGACATTGAAAGAAGGAATGAAAGAGGTTGCGCTCCGTATGTTGGCGGCTGGCAAATATGCTTTAGAGGAAATCGTTAATATTTCAGGACTTTCTCTTGAGGAAGTCAAACAACTGAAAGCTGATAGAAGCGCATAAGTAAATCTGATAGCTTGGGAATCTTAAAACAAGATTCCCAAAGCTTTTTTCTTGTTAGGGCAAGGCCCTTGTTCTCCATTGAGGAGTTTTTCGTTGTTCCGAAAAACGGAACTTTGGAGAACAAATAAACCACCTGCTCTGCGGGTGGTTGAAATAGCTTTAGCGTTGTGCAAAAAGCCTCCATTGATATAATAAAAACAGGTTCGCCAACCGTTTTATCAATCAAAGGAGGCAGTCCAGATGGACAGTAATAGTTTATCACATACAAAGTGGAATTGTAAGTATCATATAGTGTTTGCACCGAAATATAGAAGAAAAATCATATACGGTGAGCTGAAACAGGACATAGCGAATATTTTGAGCATGCTATGCAAGCGAAAAGAAGTACACATTGTCGAGGCAGAAATCTGTCCGGATCATGTGCATATGTTGGTGGAAATACCGCCAAAGATGAGTGTGTCAGAGTTTGTAGGGTACTTAAAAGGGAAGAGCACGCTGATGATATTTGAAAGGCATGCAAATCTCAAATATAAGTATGGGAACAGGCACTTTTGGTGTAGAGGATACTATGTAGATACGGTAGGGAAGAATGCGAAAAAGATAAAAGAGTATATTCAGAATCAACTGAAAGAAGATTTAGAATATGATCAGATGTCATTAAAGGAGTATATCGACCCGTTTACGGGTGAGCCAGTAAACAAAAGCAAGAAGAAATAAGCCCCAGGGGCTTAGCAGGTAACTGACGTTGCGGCTGGCGAACCACTCGACGAGTCTTTAGACTCCAGCGCCGGGAACGAGCCCTTATAGGGCGAAAAACAAACCACCGGCTTAGCCGGTGGTGGTGATTAAAAATGCACTTTGACAAATACTGATATAGTAAGATGAATTGTAGACAGATTATATAAAAAACACTTGAGGGGGCTAAATGTATAGAGGATTTAATCTTATGTTAGATAAAATTGATTTTTGGTTAATGGATGAAAAAAAGATAGCAGAATATGAAAATAGAGGAAAGAAAAGATTAGAGTATCTACATGATAATGTAGTTGATATTTTAAAGGAACATGTTTCGGAAGGAATTATTGACGGGACTGAATTATCAAAAACATGGTTTAAATGTATAAAGACTGATGTATTTTTATCACATTCTCACAATGATGCTAAATTAGCATTATTATTGGCTGGGTGGTTAGAAAAAAACATGGGAATAAATGTTTTTCTGGATGAAGTGATATGGGGAAGTGCTGATAAACTTTTAAAAGCAATTGACGATGAATATTGTATAAGTGATATAAATGAAGATACTTATGATTATAAAAAAAGAAACTTATCAACAAGTCATGTTCATGCAATGCTTTCAGTTGCTATGTTTGATGCGATTGACAAAGCAGAGGTAGTTTTCTTTATTAATACAGAAAACTCAGTTCCTAAAATAGAAGATAGCATAAATATAAGAAATCAAACCTTATCACCATGGATATATGAAGAAATAGTTGCAACAAAATTAATTCGAAAAAGAGAATGGGAAGAACATCGAATTGTTTCAATCATGGAAGATTATACAGAAAAACAGCTAAAAGTTTCATATAAAATTCCGTTAGAAGATTTAACAGAAATAAATATGGAGGATTTAGATAAATGGAATAGAGAATATATACAATCTAAAGCATCAAGAAATAGATATGGCGGTTTACTAGAAAAAAATCCAGATCATCCATTGAATTATTTGTATAGTACAAAATTTGGATTTAAGGAGGATAACAATTGAAATTTCTAAACATTTTGGAAAAAAATTTAAAACAAGTATGGAAGGTTTGGTTTGCGGTTTCTAGTAGTTTATTCAGCATATTATCAATAATATTGTCATTTCTGTCGTGGGAGGATTTTGGAATAACTAAAACAAGTGCTAAACTTATTGCTTTTATTATCATTATTCTTTTTTCGCTTGTGACGGGAGTTTTTTGGACATGTTTTATAACGAAAAAGCATGTGTATTGGTCAAATGGAGATGGAAAAATTAATATCTGTTATGCTGATATAATGAAAATATCGTTTCCTCGGAAAAGTAAAGGTAAGAAGATAGTGGTTATTCCAGTAAATACAAGTTTTGATACAATTGTTGATGAAAATTTAGCATCATGTGATAGACCTCTTGTTTCGGCCACAACAGTTCATGGGTTATGGTTGAAGAATATGGTAAAAAATGGTACAAGCATAGCCGATATTGATTTAGCAATCGACAGATACATTTTAAATAAAAATATAAGATGTGTTAAGGAACTGACAACAGAAGAAAAAAGCAGAGGAAAGCGCAAATGCTTTGAAAATGGGACAACAGTTATCATAGAGGGAAAAAATGATATAACTTTTTTTCTATTAGCGCTATCAGAATTTGATGAGAATAATAGGGCTCAAAGTTCAAAAGAAGATGTTGTAAAATGCATGAAAGAGTTGTTGGAGTTTTATGATATTAACGGGCAAGGATATGAGATGTATGTGACATTGGTGGGAACAGGAAGGTCAAGGGCTGGATTATCGCATGAAGAGTCGCTTCAGACAATGAAATCAATCTTTTCAATATATAGCCATAAAATACATGGAACTATTAATATTGTAATTTATTCTAAAGATAAAGAGAAAGTTTCGATTTTTAGCTAAATATCTGATAACTATTATATTTAGGGAGGAATTTGCATGAGAACCAAAACTTATATTGCAGCAGATTGGTCTGGTGATATTGACGCTGTAGAGCAGCTTTATAAATGGAATAAAAGTTATTATTGGAGTTTATCTTTTAGTGATGCCCATGATATAACTCAAGCTAGAGATACTAGCTTAAATTGCAGCATTAAATCTTCACTGAGAGTCAGATTAGAAGCATCAAAAAGATTTATTTTAATTGTAGGAAATCAAACCAAAACCGTCAAGAGTGGTAGTTGTCAATATTGCCCCAGTTATAATAGTTGGACATATAGCTGTGCAAGGGGTGGCCATGTTGATTATCGTAGTTACATAGAATTTGAATGTGAGAAGGCAATAAAAGATAATATTGAAATTATTGTCCTTTATAATGCGGCTACTATTGATAAAAATAAATGTCCTGACATTATAAAAAATTATGGAAAGCATGTGGCGATGTGTTATAGAAAAGATGGACGATTATATTGGGATTATAATGCAGTCAAAAATGCTATAGGCTGACAATTGATAATGGATTCAAATTTTCAATTATGTAGTTCATGTAGCGTTAGAAACATACAAAATTGTAGGCTGGGAATCTAAAAAACAGGTTCCTGGCTCTTTTTTTGTAACCGGTAGATAGTCCGTACCTATACAAAACTGGAGCAAACCTGTATGATAGAAACAGATTTGCTCCAGTCTTTATTTCACTTCTTCTTTACCGGGCTTCCGGCAGTTCGCAGGCAGGTTCGGTGACCATGGAAGCAGGTCATCCAGAAAACTGCGGTCAGTATCGTCCAGATGCTTTGGGATTTCAGTGAGCAGATATTCAAAATAATCATACGGTTTCAGATTGTTGGCTTTTGCGGTTTCAGCAATACTGTATATAATGGCGCTGGATTTTGCCCCTGCAACCGTATCGATCATCACCCAGTTTTTCTTGCCGATACAGAATCCCCGGATTGGTGTTAGTATATAAGTGTGGACAGGAAAAGTTGAACAATCTATACTATCAAGTGAAAGAGCAAAGGAGATGTTCAACATGGCGAAGAACCAAAAATCTTACACTCCGGAATTTAAACAGCAGATTGTGGATCTGTATAATGCCGGAGGAACCTCGTATCCAAAACTGGAACGTGAATATGGCGTAAATCGGAGTACACTCAGCAACTGGGTAAAACAGCTTTCTCCAATCAATGTGTCCGAGGAGGAAACCGTTACCCTCAAAGAGTATAAGGCTCTCCAGAAAGAGATCCAGCGCCTTAGAATTGAAAATGAAATCTTAAAAAAAGCGACCGCCATATTCGCAAAAGAACAATAGCTGAGATTGTTTCTTTTATTCAGCAAAACCTAGCCCATTATACGGTATCCCAGCTTTGCAGCGCCTTGAAATTCCCAAGGAGTACCTATTACAAAGCTCTGGTTTGTGTACCCTCAAACCGGCAGAAGGAATATAAGGAATTCAGCCAGAAGGTAAAAGACGCTTATGAAGATTCAAAGCAGCGGTATGGGGCAGTTAAAATATGCCGTACCCTCAATGGCAGCGGGACTCCCTGTAGCATAAAACGGGTTCAGCGGCATATGGCAGAGCAAGGGCTTCGCTCTGTTGTAGTAAAGAAATACAACCATCATGCCAATCACGGAACCGTTCCCGATGATAAAGAGAATATTCTGAAGCGTGATTTCGAGACGGAAACCATCAACCAGAAATGGTGTACCGATATTACCTATATCCATGTACAAAAAGAAGGATGGACCTATCTGGCTTCAGTCATGGACTTGTGCAGTCGTAAGATTATCGGATATGCGTATGGAACATCCATGACAGCAGAACTGGCGATAGAAGCTGTTAAGAACGCCTGTCTGAATGTCAGGGAGACAAAGGGGATTATTCTCCACAGCGACTTAGGAAGCCAATATACGAGTCAATCGTTTGAGAGGATCCTGAAGAGCAGGGAGATACTGCATTCATTTAGCCGGAAGGGAAACCCTTATGATAATGCCTGTATCGAATCGTTCCATTCTGTACTGAAAAAAGAAGAAATCTACCTTCATAATTATCAGGATTCGAAAGAGGCCCGAAGGGCAATCTTTGAATACATAGAGGGCTGGTATAACCGTAAGCGGATACACAGTGCTATTGGTTATATGACACCTCAGCAAAAAGAGGATGAGGAATTAAAAAAAGCAGCATAAGCTTTCAACTTTTTTTGTCCAAAGTATTGACATAGGTCCAGATCGACTGTTCCGCTGCATTATTATCCATCGGGACTTCACCGTCATCCAGAAATACTTTGAGGTATTTTTCCTGGTTAAGTGAATAGCTGAAGCCTTCCCATGTCTTGCTTTTCTGCGGCACTTTCGGGAGGTTTTCACGCACCCATACGAAATAAGCCTCCACCAGAGGCCTGACGCTCAGCTGGCGGCGGTTTTTCCGTTCTCCGGGCAGGAGATCCTTCAGCAGCTTCTCTTCCCGATAGACTGCCTGGATCATAGTTAGCGCAAGGTAAGCGCGGCTGTCCTTCTGCTTTGCTTTGGGCAGCGCCTTTACCGCTTCGTCAAAACGCCGCCTCGCATGGGACCAGCATCCGGCAATCCTCAGGTCTTCCCGTTCCTTTTCGACCGTATGGTAGACCTGGTATCCATCCGTGACGCATATCCCGCTGAAATCCTTCAGGAATTCCCGGGGATGGCTGGCATTGCGCGTCTTCTGGTATTCATACAGGACGATCTGGCGGTCCGTATACATCCGTCCGGTGCGGTAGACCCACATATAGCTTTTGCTCCCTGTGGGACGGCCGTCTTTATTTACCAGTACGGGCGTTTCATCCGCCTGCAGCACATGATAGCCGTACAGTTTTTCGTGCAGATGATCATAGAGGACTGCAAGGTAACGGTCGGCGCACTGGATCGTCCAGTTCGCCATGTTCTGTCTGGAAATATGCAGGCCGTAACGTAAAAACTCCTGCTCCTGGCGGTAAAGCGGCACCGCATTGACATATTTGGCGTTCATCACGGCCGCTTCCAGCGAAGGGGATACAAGGCTTCCCCTTAACAGGCTCCCCGAATGCGGAGCCCGGACGATCTTGTCCGTTTTCTTTCCGGCATATACCTTTACATGATGTTCTTCCACTTCGACTTTTGCCGGGGTAAAGCCGTATCTGCGGTACACTTCATCCGGAAGCTGTTTATAGCCTTCTTTCTCAAACAGTTCCTCCAGGTCTTCTTCCGACAGGGAGTGTTCGATCACAACAACCGGCAGGCCATCCAGGTCTTCTTCCCGTTTTCCCTGCTTCTTCTTCGGTTTCCGGCAGAGGACAGCCTCCGGATCCTCACTGGACGCTTCGGCACAGACGGCCTCCGATTCGTTAAAGAATACGATCTTTCCATCCACTTCCATAAAAGAAATCTGTGATTCGGTCTCATGCTTCTCTGATGATCTGCCGAAACGGCGCCTTTTTAAGTCCGCCACCTGCTCCAATACCAGCTGGAGTGTATGATCGATATGTTCCAGCTGTTCCTGCTGTGACAGGAACAGCTGAATGACTGCTTCTTTGTCAAGGCTGTTCAGTTTTTCCTCCGTATATTTCAATGCCTCTGCCTCCTGGTATCCATATGCCTATATTATACCAGAATCCCACAGGTTTTGCGAACCAGGCTGTTTCCGGCATTCGTCATAATGCCCATGCTTTTCTCTTCGGATATGGCTTTTACCGGATGGCTTTTTTACGGCGCCTTTCCATGAGGCTGACCCTTGTATCATCCTTCAGAGCCATCCTTCAGGCGTATATGCCCCGCCGTATACTGCCGGAATACGGCAGCCTGGAAAGCGGTAAAACTGCCTGGAAATTTTTCTGTTTTGCACAAGTCATCCCATATATTCCGGCGGCTCCACCGGCCTGACGGACTTCTTCGGGGCAATCGTCAGCCCTTCCATCAGCCACCGGAACTGCTGCGGCGTCAGGGAACGCACTTCTTCCGGACTGCGCGGCCATTGGAACCTGCTTTCTGACAGCCTTTTATACAGCAGGAGCCATCCGTCCCCTTCCCATACCAGCCCTTTGATGCGGTCAGTCCGCCGGCCGCAGAAAAGATAAAGGGTATCCGGCACATAAGGCCTGTTACCAGTCTGCGCTTCCACCAGTGCCGCAAGCCGGTCCATTCCTGAACGCAGGTCGGTGTATCCGCAAACGATATAGACCGCTTGAAAACAGACCGCATTATTCAGCATGCTGCACCGCCTTAAGAACCTTTGTCAGGAGGGACATTGATGTAGATTCTGTTACATGGATGCAGGCACCCTTTATAGAAATATCCAGTCCTGGCTGCGCATTGCGGTCTTCCTGTCCCTGCCGCAGAAGCCCGGGATGCACAGGGACCATCTGATGTGCGGGTATTTCTCCCTGAATGGTTTCAAGGCAGGATTCCCTTACACGGCGGAGCCGATAATAATAGTTCGCTTTTGTGATATCGTGGCAGGCACACCAGCCGACAACGCTCATCCCAGCCGGGCGGCTCTGGCATTCTCTGATCTGGGCGGCCCATTCCTGGAGACGGAAATCTGCCGCCACCATAGATGTTTCTGAACTCATAGACTTACCTCCGTATGGCGGTATCAAAAGTTGAGACTGAACTTTTGATACTAATAATAGGAATATAGTCTATTGTCGCATGTTTCTCCATGTCAGTCGAGGTACGCACTATCTACCGGTTACCTTTTTTTGCCCTCAAATGTAAATTTTTTGTGAATATGATTAAAAAGTCCTTTACAAAACGTCACTGGCAAGACAGCCAAATCCATATTGATTAGCTGCGCTTCCAGGCTTGCGCCCTTTGACATCCGGGAGGTCCGGGAGATCACCATGTACGACGAGCTGGACCTGGATATGCTGGGGGACGAGCGCACTGCCCTGTTCCTTATTATGAGCGATACAGACGGCACGTTTGCCTTCCTTATCAGTTTGATCTATTCCATCCTGTTCAACCGTCTGTGCGAGCGGGCGGATGATGTGTATGGGGGAAGGCTCCCCGTCCATGTGCGCTGCCTGATTGACGAGGCGGCCAATATCGGCCAGATCCCAAACCTGGAGAGGCTGATGGCGACCATACGGAGCCGTGAGATCTCCGCGTGCCTGGTTCTGCAGGCCCAGAGCCAGTTAAAGGCGCTCTATAAGGACAACATGGACACGATCATCGGCAACTGCGACGCTTCCCTTTTCCTGGGAGGCAAGGAGGAAACCACCTTAAAAAGCTGGAACTCCCTTTTGGGGAAAGAGACCATCGACATGTATAACACCAGCGTCACCAAGGGCAACCAGGAATCCCACGGACAGAATTTCCAGAAGCTGGGAAAGGATATGACATACTTGTTGGTGAAGAGTTCAGTTGCCTTGAATTTCACATGGACAGGGACACGATCAGCTGGATTCTGAATAATTGAATACAGGAGGTCGATAATGGAGAAATTGCCGAAATACACACATGAGAACGGCATTGACTATGTTCTTGTCGGGGATTACTATATCCCCATGCTGACGCTGCCGGAGGAAAATCGCCCTATCGGTCGTTGGGGGCGGATGCACCAGAAGTATTTAAAAGAAAACCGCCCCGGATATTACAGCAGCTTGCTTCTTACTGGAAAATTATGGACATATCTTGCTGACCTGGACGAACAGGCACAGGAACGGCTGGACAGAATTGCAGAGCAGATGCAGGTCGCTGAGGGTGTGACAGAGGAATTGAAAGCGGATGACCAGCTTGAATGGGTGCGCCGCTGCAATTCTATCCGAAGCCGTGCGGAAGAAATCGTCCGTGCAGAACTGATCTATGTGTAAATGAATAATTTTTGCTGTTTCCCGGCGGGCAGTTTCCCGAAAATGGTACAATACCGTTTTCAGAAGCTGCCCGGTCAGGATTCTTCCAGCAGATCAGTCAGGATGCTGCTCTGCTGGTACAGCCAGTCCGTGAAATTTTTCGGGCTGGCTTTTTCTGTCTTGATTGCCTTTTTCCTTTGAAGGGCTTCTTTCTTAAACGCTTCAAAGGCAGCCTGCATTTTTTCCAGCCGGTCAGCCGGTAGGCCGGGCTTCTTTTTTGCCTTGTTAATAATGTTGCGCCAGTGCTGGCACTCGTTTTTATAGACCAGATCATAATTGTTATCCCTGGCTCTTTCGTCGAATTCTCGCTTATTCTGGAGTGCCTGTGCTTTCCGGCATTTGTCACTGCACAATTCATAACGCAGGCTTTCAGCAAGGAAAAGCCGTCCGCATATCTTGCATTTCCGGAAATGCAGCCCCCAGTCATTCAGCCGGTTCAGGTAATAGGTGACTATCGGATAAAGGGATGCATAGGCTGCAACGCACTCCGTATTGCGTTTATTGTCCGGATACCATAGGTCAAGCCGTGTTTCTTCCGCCGGTACAGTGCCGAACACCCGGCTGGAGATTTGAAAACGCTCCGGTTTTCCGGTGTCGGGGTCAAACCGGAGCGGGCTTCTTTCCTGGAACATTTGCGTGAAGCGGCTCATTTTATCCATAAAACGGTCACAGGCCTTCGCCCTCTCCCTCGGTTCTCTCGCAAGCAGATAATCGTTCCAGATACGGAATGCCGCATACATCCTCACCGGGTCGCCGGTGAGATATTTTTTTGACAGAAACTCCCCGGCGGACTGTTCCAGTGCAGGCTGCTTCCAGCGGTTGGAGTGCAGGGCTTCCCGGAGCGGTGCCAGCCCAAGGCGGCTCCATTCCCCGTCTGGATCATGCTCAAACTCCGCAAGGAAAGTCCCCAGAGGGCGTGTCACATCGCACAGGACATCGGTATCCGTGTTTCCCCGCAGGCGGAAGCGGATCTGCAGTTCCTCGCCGATCAGGATGCGCTCTTTCTTTTTCTGCCTGTCCAGTGAAAGGACAAGCAGGATACGGTCATAGCACGGTTCATGCCGCAAGAATTCCATTTCCATTTTTCTAATCTCCCTAATGTTTATGGTAATTTTATAATTTAGTTATATCCGTTACACTCATGATACCGTATAAGTATTGCGTTTGTCAAGGAAAAACCGATATGATGATTGCACATGGTAATTTCGTACCATGCAGTACATTGACAAGTGAATGACCGTCTGACAGTGATATGACCGTGAGGGGAAGCAGCGCCGGGAGCCGGGAAACCGGGGAGCGTGCCAATACGGGATACGCCGCAGGAATGGGGCTTTGAGGATAACGGCTGGTAGGCAGAACGGCGACAGGAAACATTCAAATGAAGAACAAGGTTTTATCAATTCAAATATAAGGAGGAGCAAGGAAATGAGCGACAACAAAAAATTAAAAAACTATGATGATCTCCCTCTGGTTCTGGATGTATCGGACATCCGGCGCATTATGGGAATTTCAAGAGCGAGCGCCTATGAGCTGGTTCACACGCCGGGATTCCCGGCATTCAGGAGCGGCAGGCTGATTAAAGTCAGTAAGAAAGCATTTTTTGACTGGATGGCAAAAGGCACCGGGAATGTGCAGGAGCAGTAAATGAGTAAGAGAATGGAAAATGCCGCAAGGACGGCAGAAACGGAGGTATTTATGAAGCTGGATATAAGAGAAAAGAAAGTGCTGTATGTATATGGATGCCCGGATTACTACAATACGGTTACAAGGCTGAAGTGGCTGGTTTCATTGACCGTGGATCAGGAAGCGAAGCGCTGGCTGCTGGCACTTGCCCGGAAAATGGAAACGGAAGGCTCCAAAGATTGGCATTCCTGCTTCTATCATCATCTCCGCATGGAGATGGGAGGATATTTCAGGGCAAAGAAATTTATGAAGGCTGTGGAGTCAAGCACAAATCGTGAGGAGGATATGTATGAAGAAGCTGTCTAAATATGAGAGAGAAACAATCGTGAACTTCAATGAGGGGAATCTGAGGCCAGTGTTTATACGTTTAATGCGGATTTGAAGCGCAGGCTGGCGGAGTTCAGCCGTAAGTATCCGCTATTGTGCCGATTGGAGAGAACCACGCCGGAAGGCAGCGTGACCTATGTATTGGATAAATCCCGGCTGTCTATCCGGCTTGTGCCACCCTACAGCGAAGAACGCCGGGCAGCGGCAAGGGCTTATGCAAAAGAGCATGGGTTCCAGCCGGTTAAGGCCATACAGGATATTGCATGAGGACAAATGTAGAAAGGCCTGTTTCATTATTATAGGCAGAGAACGTGAGCGACATTTTGTCGTTCACGTTGAAAAAATGGCAGTCCAGATTTTGTATCTGATAATCCCTGTAAAGTGGTGGCGGACATTTTGTCCGCCACCACTCTGTTACCAGTGCTATATGCTGCCACAAAATGGTGTTGAATATCAGGCGGCCTGTGTCCAAACTATCGGGTGCAGAGCCACTGTTTTAGCTGTTTGGTATGGCAGGGGCATAAAGTATCATGGAAATGTTGAAAAGAAATATTGCCAGATCCCGGAACTGCTCTTCCGGTACGGCAGGAAGGAGGGAACTATGGCGAACATATATGGATATATCCGGGTCAGCAGCCGTGACCAGAATGAGGACAGGCAGAGGCTGGCATTCCAGGAACTGGCTATCCCGACAAAGAATGTTTTTATAGATAAGCAGTCCGGCAAGGATTTTGACCGTCCGGCTTATAAGAGAATGGTACGGCGGATGAAAAAGGATGACCTGCTTTATATTAAAAGCATAGACCGGCTGGGACGCAATTATGCGGAGATACTGGAACAGTGGCGGATTCTTACTAAGGAGAATGGGATTGACATTGTGGTGCTGGATATGCCACTTCTGGATACCCGGCGGGGCAAAGACCTGATGGGAACGTTCTTAAGCGACATTGTATTACAGGTGCTGTCTTTTGTGGCGGAGAATGAACGGACAAACATTCGGCAGCGGCAGGCGGAAGGGATCGTAGCGGCGAAAGCCAGAGGTGTGCGCTTCGGAAGGCCTCCAAGCCCCCTGCCGGAGAACTTTCATGAAGTCTACCAGCTATGGAAATCCGGGAAAGTTACTGGAACGGCAGCGGCGGAACTATGCGGTATGCCACTGTCTACATTCCGTTACCGGGCAGAAATTTACCAAAAAGCCAAGTTATTGTAAGCGGGCATTTTTACAGAAATGTGTACGTTCCTGTAAATGCCCGCTTCAATTTTACCCATTCTATAATACTACAAAAACACACGGTTTTCCACTGAAAATCCATATTTTTAAGCCCATTTTTTTGAGTGGCCAAAACGTACACAATCTTGCAAAAGAACTGGTGTACGCAAGTCTCGTTCCCATTTTACCTCCAAGTAAGGAAACAATTTTCAGTTTACGGCAAGTGCCGGATGGATATTTACAGACTTTATGGAGGTACTTGTAAATGGATAATACAAAGGATTTTACATATAAGCCGAAAATCGTGTCAATTTTTTCGGGATGCGGAGGACTTGATTTTGGCTTTCATATGGAGGGATACGAAACTGTATGGGCAAATGATTTTGCGGAATGGGCTTGTAAATCGTTTGCGGCAAATTTTGGAGATGTTATCCGCTATAAGGATATAACACAGATAAATCCATATAAAGATAAAACCATACCAGAATGTGATTTAGTTCTGGGTGGTTTTCCATGCCAGGATTTTTCGATTATTTGGAAACAACCAGGACTGAATGGAACAAGAGGAGGGCTGTTTAGACATTTCGCAGAATTTGTTGACGGCAAAAAGCCAAAGGCCTTTGTGGCGGAGAATGTAAAGGGTTTGCTGACTGCAAATGGAGGGAAAGCTATTGACACTATTGTAAAAGATTTCGAGAGTATTGCACCGGGATATGTTGTTAAACCTCATTTATATAATTTTGCGGAATATGGAGTCCCTCAGTTTAGGGAGCGGGTTTTGTTTGTCGGGATAAGAATAGACACAGGGTTTGATTTTGTTCATCCGAAGCCGACACATGGGCCAAATGGGGATTTGCCGTATGTTACCGCTGGAGAGGCACTTGTTGGTGTAGAGCAGGTTTCAACTAACAATGAATTGATCAATATTAAAGAAAAAACAAAGAAGATGTTGGAACTCATACCGGAAGGCGGTAATTTTACTGATATCCCGAAAGATAATCCGCTGTATGTTAAAGGCATGATCAGCCATGTTTATAGACGGATTAAACGGGATGAACCGGCAAAAACAATTATCGCTGCCGGAGGTGGAGGCACATGGGGATATCATTATCCGGAGCCTCGTCCTTTGACCAATCGGGAAAGGGCAAGACTGCAATCTTTTCCGGATAACTTTATTTTTGAAGGGAACGTCACAGAGGTTCGCAGGCAGATTGGAAACGCTGTCCCGCCTGTGGGTGTCCGGGAAGTAGCAAAACGCCTGCGCCCGTTATTTACAGGTGATTATAAACCTATTGATTTAATGCCGGAATATGAAAAGATGAAAACTATGACGATAAAACAGCGTCTTGAATATGTGACAGCACAAATGAACTAAGGGAGGACAGAGTATGGAATTTTTGGTTTCTAATTACCCTCCATTAAAAACAGGGTGCAAAACATTTGCAGATACATTTTACGGTCTTATTCCGCAGACATCTAAATTAGATATTGCTGTGGGATATGTTTCTTCTGATGCTCTGATAGAATTACAAAAAACGATTGAGTTGAATTGTAACATACAGGCACTAAATTTAATTGTGGGGATGCACTATTTTGACAAATTCACAAAGGTTCAATACAACGCAGCAATACATTTGAATGAATTTCTCACAGAAAATAACATGGGCGGCGTCAGGCTGGTCACTGCTTTCCGCTACCATGGAAAGCTATATTCATATAGCAATGATAAAGGCCCGTTTGCGTGTATTATAGGCTCTAATAATCTTAGCAGCATAATAGATGGCGGTGTAAGGGTTTATGAAAATTCTGTACTCCTACAGGAACAAAATGCTACAAAGGAAATGAGCGGGTTTATCTCGCAGCTTGCGCAGACAGCCACTAAAAATATTGCAGAACTTGATATAAATGAGTTTAATCAGGAGAATCCTTTGCTTGAAGGACATGAATTTGTAAAAAGACTTTCTCCGCATGATATAGCACTTGCAATGTATGCAAAGACAAAAACATCATTCGAAATTCCAATTAAGCCGTATGAGATATCGCCACAAAGCAATCTGAATGTTTTCTTTGGGAAAGGACGAGAATCGAAAAACGGGCTTGTAAAACCGCGGCATTGGTATGAGGTTGAATTGATTGTTCCTAAAAATGTCACAAGTCAGGAAGGATATCCTCAAAGTAAAACAGAGAATGCAGTTTTCACAGTTATTACGGATGACGGATGGTCTTTTAAGTGCAAGGTTAGCGGAGATTATAGTAAAAACTTCCGCTCAGAGGGAGATTTAAAAATTCTTGGGAAGTGGCTTAAAGGACGCTTAGAAAATGCAGGAGTATTAAAAGTTGGAGAACCAGTGACAGCAAAAACATTGAAAGATTACGGTCGGGATACATTTACGCTTACCAAAACGATAACGCCGGGAATCTGGTTTCTTGATTTTGAGGTGAAGAAATGAATTATTTGGACAAATATTTAGAACGGATAAAGCAATGTGGAAATATTGGCTTATCTGCTGCAATAGAAAAAACGGTGTCTAATATTATTCCTCAGTACATATCGAATTTTTCCTTTACAGATCATGTTGTAAGTTTGCTGGTGGGGGATGTTCAAAGCGGAAAGACAAGCCATATGTTTGGGCTTATGTGTGCAGCTGCTGATGAAAGTTTCATGAATTTTGTATTGCTTACGACAGATAACATTCTTTTACAACAACAAACATTTAAGCGTGCAGAAAGAGATTTGTGTGATTTTTGTGTATGCGATGAAAATGATTACCTGAAATTTTTCCAAAATAATCTCCGTAAACCAGCGGTGATTGTTTTGAAGAAAAATGCATCCGTTTTAAGACAATGGAAAAATAATTTCATATCAACAAACTTTTGTACTGGAAATCCACTTTTTATTGTAGATGATGAGGCGGACGCAGCAAGTTTAAATACACAGGTAAACAAAAACAAGCAGAGTACAATCAATAAGCATCTGGATGAAATAAAAAGAACAACTTCCAGCAGTGTCTATATGGAAGTGACCGGTACTCCGCAGTCGATTTTGCTTCAAACGTCCAAAAGCGGCTGGAAGCCATATTTCATTTATTATTTTAAACCAGGTGAAAAGTATCTGGGAGGAAATTTCTTTTTTACAGAGGACAAACCAAAGCAAATTATTTTGACAGATAATGACGAGGCAGAAGAATTATTAAATGATGACGAATTTCCTGAAAACGGTTTAAAAAGCGCACTTATCATGCATTTGATCGCAGCCGGACATATTATACTGGCAGGGGGAACCGTTTGCAATTTTTTGATTCATCCAAGTGTAAAAACAAGCCAGCATTCAAGTTTTGCAAATAAGATAGGGAATTACTTGAATGAAATTTGCCATTCATATGACGAAAAGGAAACATATGAAGCGTTTGAAGCTGCTTATAAATCACTAAAAGATACTAAAAGAGATATTTTTCCGTTGGATAAAATTTATGGTTATATAATCAATGTTAACAACTTAGTAGTGGCATGATATCACAATAGGATTAAGCTATTAAACCATTAAAATACACTGAAAAAAGGGTAGACTTCCCCCTTGGTTGCTATCAGCTGTTTTTTTAGATATGGCGTTTGTATTGTAGAATATAAAGAAACTGGCACCACCACCTTTCTTAAATGGTATTAGTGTGTAGTCTTGTTATTGTAATGATGTTTGACTTTTCTTGGAGTTGTACGTAGATTTGATTCCCCGCTGCCCTTTTTGTCACGCACCCGGTGAGATACGGCAAAATCAAATATACAGCGGATGATGCCATACTTTTCTGTGTCTGTATCAGCATCCATATATTCTCCTATATGACGGCTCAGGTATCCGACAAGCTCATTCATGTTTGTCATATATTTGTTCTGATTCCCTTTCTGGTTTATGGTGCTGTCAACAATGCCGTCCGTCTCCCGCTTTATGGCAAGAGCCAGGTTTGCAAGCAATACCGATATCCAGAATTCCTGGAGAACGGAGTTCTCGGAATAGCCCCGGAAATTGGTGAGCCCGATCTTTTCTTTGACAAGCTTATAATTCTCCTCCACCGGCCATCTAAGGAAGTAACACTGGCGGAACAGTTCTTTGGCAAGGTCAAAATCATTTGTGATTAGCGTTTCCACCGTCCCACTTGGGAGGTAAAATTTAAGGATGCGTACTTTCCTGCCATCAAGGAAAAAAATATAGTCACTGATTCCATTTCGATCCGCCGGTACAGGGAGTGCATCAATATCCGTGTTAAATTTAGACCTTAACCGGAAGAGATATCTGGCATGTAAGGTGTCTTCGATAAAAGAAAATAAATTTTTTGAAGCATATCCCCTATCGAAGACAAATATGGTGTATAATAGATTCGTCCGTGCTTTGCTTTTTATATTTTGCATATGCCTTATGGCAAGGGTACGTTCACCGACGCTCATGGGTTCGAGCTGTGCATCAAGGATGCGGTGATTCAGTACATCAAAAGCAACACTGGCAATGGCAGTGGGAGAGTTTTGGCCTCTCCCTATGCTGCCGTATTTATCAAGAAGAGTCTTACGGTTAGGAAGAGGTATTTTAGAGCCGTCAACAGCAATGATCTGCCGTCCCCATACACCCATGAAACGTGAATGGAAATCCAGGGAATCCCTGCTGCAAAGGAAGTTAAGTACACGTTCGAAGCATTCTTTGAAAATAGAGTGATCAATGCCGGAACGGGCCTTGCTGAAAGCCTGTTGGGAACATTTCACAGTATCAGAGATTGGAATTCCTGATATGTGCCGCAATTCGGTAAAGAATTCATCCAGTGATGAAGAAATAGTTTTCTTGGAATTTCTTAATAACAGTTTGAGCAATGTCCAATAGGGAAGTTTCCCGCAATTGCGTGTAAAAGCCCCTTTTCTGTTTCTGGCCCGTTCAAGGACATGTGGATCAAGTAATGTGTTACAGATAATATCGGCTAAGATTTGAATTAAATGCATACGATGCAGCCCCCTTAAAAAAGTAATATAAACAAGGGCTGCGCCGCATTTTTTGGAG
>CAJTGB010000042.1 GCA_910575835.1 Lachnospiraceae bacterium
CCCATGGCGATCATGCGGTCATGGATTGCTTCAAAATCAGGGAGAGGAATATCTTGATGGCGGAGATTTTCCGGCGGATAAAATGCCTTCTCCACTTTTACAGGTTCCATCCTCTTCAAATCATCGAGAGAAAGTCCTAATTCTTTAAAGCGTTTCATAATGAGCGTCACTGTACTGGATCCGATGGAATAACGTTTTTGTACAGTGGTGTAACTCTGTTTTTGTAGGCGTAGTTCTACAACGCCGATAATAGTAGTGTAACTTTGCATGACATGCTCCTTTCTTTACACTCTGATCTGATTGTTCCATCTCAAAGTATAAAGGAAGATACGCCGTTTGAAGTGGAATGAGCACGCCGTTACTGTGGAATGATTACGCCGCCGGAAGCGGAATGGCTACGCCGTTCGTGCGGAATTTGCAACACATCTTCCATATATTAATTGGTACAGAAATGATCAGTATAAAAGAGAGCCGCCCATCAATGATATGTGATATGAGCAAACTCTCCTTTTGTTATTTCTGATATATTATTTTTCTGATGGCATACACCGAAAGACAGTACCTATCAGCAAGTTCTCCAACCGGAACTCCTCTGTGATATTCTGCAAGGATAGCTTTATTGCGTCTTTCAAGCTCCCTTCGGTAACCAGACAATTCACCCCAAGACTTATGCTGTTCGCTCTTAGCCGGAATATAGATATATCCTGCCTGGACATATTTTTGTAATTCCTTAACCAACACATCCGGGAGAATTTCATTTGCATTTATATATTTCATATACAGGCTTCCTCCTTGATTCTCCTAAAAACCACACGAAACATGTATGATCAGGTTCTAATTCAAGCAGCAAAGCCAGCTATACTTCTACATCAGCGACTTATATTCCTCCATGCAAATGTCGCTTATTATACTGGCTTTGCATGGAGAAAGCCTTGATTTTTTCTTTTTTTATTCCTGCACATAATATCTTCCGATACGTTTATCCCCATTCTTTTAATGCTGCTTTCACAGCCAGAATTTCTGTTCTCTCTAATGAACCGGAAAACAAAAAATCCCATCTTCATATTTATTATTGTTTCCCGTATATTCATCGATCACATTTTTCCAAAATAGATATGCCTGCTCACTTCCATAAGACGGCGAAACCTCCCAGGCTCCCGGATATTTTTCAAAACACAGGATTGCTGCCCTCTTTCCGATTCCCTTTCTTCTAAACTTCGGAAGTACCATAAACTCTGCAATACTATGCCCAAAGCCGCTCTTTTGCATATGGGTATTGATCATCACAAATCCCAATAACCTCTCACTTCCCTGCTCCTTAGTCAAATACCCGGCTGCAAGCAAAGCAGCGGGGTATTTGACCCTCGCAGCAGTCGCCAAATGTGCATGCTATGCATGCCCGCTTGGCTCGTTGCTCGCGGGAATAAAGCAGGCTTCCCTGCCCTTTTCTGTGAAGTAGTTTTCAAACCACGGATATTCAAATAATGCATCTTCATTCATATCATTCTGGTCATTCAGGCTTTCCTCAAATAAGGAATATTGCAGAAGCCTGTATAAAATTTCCCTTTGTGTTTCCTCCACCCTTTTTAATATAATATTCATATATCTCCTTTTTACAGATGCTCCTGCGAAAAGATCATCCCATGCTCATTACCTCCAACGATATATACTGTTGATCACACTTTCTGCCGCCTGCCCTGCCGTTACGTGGGAAACATCTATCTTTTCTGTGTCCAGATCTTCATATAAACCGACCCTGGCAATGCTTCTCTGAATCGCATCCTCTGACCGAATACCTGCATCCACATCCTTTTGCAGGCGTTTTCTCAATTCATCCGCACCGCAGATCAGAGAAATGATGTGTACCAGACAATGCTCTATATCCAGCTTCGATAAAATCTCATCAATAATCGCCTGTTCATGCATCACCCAGCAAAATATAATATTTTCATATGCACTGCAACGGATAAACTGATTCAGCAGGAAGCAAATATTCTCCATTACCATTTTCTTTGTTTCCGGCGTCACCTGAAAGGGCTGCATATCCCAGCACCAGTCCCCGTCTAAGAATACACTTCCTGGCAATTTACTTTTCAATACTTGACAGGTGGTGGTCTTTCCCACTCCCATCGTACCGCCTATTAAGTAAATATTTTTCATAGTTTTGTTGTTTCCTTCAATTCCAATACCATCAGATTATCTTCATCCCGCTTCTGGATCACATGAAACCCCTGCTTCTGATACATCCTGTATGCATAGTTATCCTTATTTACGCTAAGGGAGACTTTTTCATAACCTTTGCTTTTCAATAATACTATCATTTCCTGCATCAGCTTGCTGCCAATCCCCTGCTGCCGAAACTCTTTCTTTACCGAAATTGCAAACTCCGGTGTATGTTCATCTACATTACCATATCCTTTTATTTTACCTGCCAGTATCCTGGTCCATACCGCGCCAAGCAAATGCCCGTATGCTTCTGCCACTAGGCACAGATCATCCGCCTGCCCAAAATCCGCAATATACACTGCAAGCTCCGGCTGATTTATAATCTCTTTCGGCGGCGCCGCGGCACCCTTGGGAAGATAGATCGCGTCATACAAAAAATCTTCCAACACGGAATACTCCTCTGGTTTGAGCGGACGAATTACTATTTCGTTGCAATCCTTTCTTACATCAGCCCGACTCAAAAATTGCCGGATCGCTTCTGCTGCCCGCTCTGCATTTGAGTAAATTGCCGGATGACCGCCGCTCGAAAACATACAGATCTCTGCCCCTGTTTTCCCGGATATGGCTTCATATTCATCCCGTATATCCGGTCTCACCATTTCGTCCCCGGCGCTCCCCATGAGTAAAAGAGGAACTTCTAATTCCGAAATAAGCTTAAAGAACAAAGGCAAATTTCCTTCCGCACACTGAACAAGCGCCTTCGTATCCATATCCACGATCCGTTCCCAGTCTTCTCCCTGGCACCACTGATAAAACCCGACTGCCTGTTCATCCTGCTTTGCACCTGCGCGCTCATTGAGCAATTTCCGCGCAAAATCTTCTCCCAAAGTCCGTCCGTCAAAACTGTCTGCTACTACTTTTCCCACCAGATCCGGGCGCAGCAAGCCTGCATTTACTGCCGCCCACGCACCGCCGCTGCTTCCCACAAGGCTTACCTTCCCGTAATCCAGATATTCCAGCAAAGCAATGATTTGCCGTGCTTCTTCCTGCCATAAGTCTGCCGGGAATTCTGTCAGACGGTCTGATCTGCCATGCCCCAGAAAATCTAGAAGGATCACTTTAAAATGCTCTTCATACAATGGAAGAAGCATTTCAAACATTCTGGATGATGCTGTATTTCCATGCAAAAATACTACTGGATTTCCTTTTCCTGATTCTGAATAATAAATTCTTTTTTCCTGATAAATAAAATATGACATTCTGTGCCTCCTGATCTGTACTTGTTTTTGTATCAAACCAGCAAGGCTGTCGAACACAAGCCTTGCTGCTAGTGTTCCTTTGTCCAGATACCCATTTTCTCAACCTCCGATTTTCATTTTTTCCAGTATATCATGGAATCCTATGTAAGCACCATACTATTTTACATACTATAGATTATATTTTATAGTACAATTGCCTGCCCTTATGATAAATTGGAATTATCATTTACGACGCACTGATGGTATCGACAATGGATATTTCTTTCGTTTTTCTGATTGGATTTCTTACTGCCAAAATCACTGCAATGACTACAACAACAATAATGATACCAAGTTCAGCTAAGGGAACACTCCATGCATCGCCCCAGTGATAGGTTATAAGTTTGCTAAATAAAATCTTGTTACAAACGATTCCTAAAACGCTGCCGCAGATAATACCTGTGATCGCATAAGTAGATGCTTCGGCAACAATCATTTTAGCCAGTTGCCTGTTACTTAATCCAATAGCTCGAAAAGCTCCGTATTGCTTCATTTTTGCAGCCACACTCATGGCTGTACTTTTTATAATATTGAATAGCGTAATCAATGCAATCAATACCAAAAAGCCATAGATGAAAAGACCAAAACAATAGTAAGCTCCACGGGTATTGCTATTACCCATTCGCTCATCGGAAAAAGTGTACTGTAAGCCTGCCAAACTGTGAATATTCCTGACATCATTTTCCGTTGCATTTTTAGTTAACTGTATGGTAATGACAGTGCCTACCTCAATGTCGTTTTGTGAATCAAAGACGATAAGTCCTGTATTATTTTCACTTTGTACTTTTTCCAAGCTGCCAGATAAGAGATAATCCTTAGCCCAATCGAATTGCATATCTTCATAGGAAATAAGGTCAACAACTTTTTTTCACCTTTTACAATTACGGGAACATTGTAAGCGAACATTCGCCCATAAACATTTTTTACGGCAGAATTTTGCCGTAATTCCTCAATATATTCAGCCTTTACCGAGCAGGTGTTTTCTGGACTGATAACAGATATATCGGCAGTCCACGGTTGTAAAGGCGTCAATGTGTGACTCATAAAATCAATTGTCACTGAAAATGCAAGAAAGAGAATAATACTTACCGAAAAAGAGCCAATCATTAAAATAAAATTCTTTTTGCTTGCTTTCGCATGATGAATGCCAAGAGAAGTTTCTATCTTGAAAAATTTGGTATTCACCGCTTTTTTTACAGGCTGCAGGTCATTTGCGTTTCCAGATACCGCTGCCAAAGGCGAAACTTTGGATGCTTTCTTAGCAGGAGAACGGGCAGCAAGAAGAACGGGCAGCAGACCGACAACAATACCCGCTATAACACTTGGATAGCTTATGCTAAAAGCAGGCGTATCGCCAAAAAATTCCAGGCTAAGCTGCCGTAAAATAAAACACACTACCCATACCAATACAACACCACCGACAATACCAAGCGGAATTGCAAAGCGACACCAATTCAAAGTCTCTTTGCGTACTAACCGCATAACTTGTTTAGGTGTTGTCCCTATGCAGCGCACCATTCCAAAAAGTTCCTGCTTCTGTGCTAAAAGCACCGTGTTGGACGGATCCAGCTTCAGGAGATTATTCACATCCCTCAGCTGGCTCTGGGTCTTCTTTATGAAATTGTTCACATCAGACAGTGCCCTCTCCAGGCCGCTGGTATCGCCGCCAATCTCCACCGTGATTCCCTTGATCCGGCTTGCCATGTGTCACTCACCCCCTGAAACTGGACATAGAAAAAGCCCGGATTACTTCAGGCATGGTCGTTGCATATTTTCTGTTTTCTTCGAATATAATAACCAAAGACAAGGCCGCCGGATTTGATAAAAGCCATTGACTTTTGAACAGATCCGTGCTAGACTCTGTCTTAGTGATCAGGTTTCAGATACTCGTGAGGACTGAGACCGGGGGAGGACCTGTGGGCCCTCCTTTTTTATTCTGAAAACAGGAAGAGGGGACACTATTGTCAAAACTGTTTCTTACATACGACCAGCAGCTTGATAAACTGCAGAATGAAAAGAAGCTTCAAATTCATGACCGGACAGCCGCAAAAGAAGTTCTTAAAAATATTGGCTATTTTTCCTTAATTGGAGGATATAAAACACCGTTCATCAACCCGATGACACGTATTTATCAGAACAATGCTTCTTTTGAGGATGTCTATGCCCTGTACCGGTTTGACCTTTCCCTGCGTGAACTTGTTTTCAAATATCTGTGTGAAATAGAATGTAAAATCCAGCAGCTTGTTTCTTACCATTTTTGCAGTTTACATGGTGAGCAGCAGATTGCGTATCTCACTCCTGGGAATTACAATCATACAAAAAGGAATGCTGCTGATATAAATCGCCTGATTCAGATTTTATCCTATCAGGCAAATAAAAATACGGAACATAATTATGTCGTCCATCAACGAAAGGTTTACCATAACGTTCCTTTATGGGTGATGACTAATACCCTGACTTATGGACAAATTTCCAAATTCTACACCTTGCTCCCCTTTCAGCTGCAAAGCAGTATCAGTAAGGATTTTCCAGGGGTAAATGAAAAGAATCTGGAACGTTATCTGAAAATTCTTACCCTGTTCCGGAACGTATGTGCACATAACGAACGGCTATATTCTTTTCGAACCCAGATAGATTTTCCAGATACAATACTTCATCAGAAGCTGAATATACCAAAGAAGGGGAATCAGTATCTTTCTGGAAAGCGGGATCTGTTTGGTTTGGTAATTGCGTTTCGTTACTTACTCCCCAAACAAGACTTTCTGGAATTTAAACGTATCTTGATCGGTATTATCAATAAGTACGTAAAAAATAGTGGGCAGATTAGTGAATCCTCTCTATTGCACATGATGGGATTTCCCGCAAATTGGAAAAATATTACCCGCTACTGCATTTAAGGCGGTCCTAAATCCAATAAAAGCACTCAAAATTTGTCGAAATCCTCTTGCGTCGCCACCACAACATATTTATGCTCATCATTATGGCTCTCCACATACATATCGTTGACCAGACCGATGGTCAGAAGGCCAAGCTCACCGATGGACAATCCCAGCTGCACACAACGAATAAAAAATAGTGGAGTCGTCATTTCCCGGTCAGTTGCGAGAAGTTTTTTTTAGCCTGCACCTCCGTCTGAGTGTTCAGCCCCCACAGTTCAATAATCTGGGGCAGCACCTGATAGATGGAGAAGGTGTTAAAGCCGTCCAGCCATTCCTCCGGTGTATCTGGTATGGAAGTGTCTGCATGCTTTGCCATCACATAGGCGATGTTCTCAAACATCTCAAGAGAGAACAGATCCAGACTGGAGTTTTCCGGATTGTTCTTATCAATCCCTTTTTCCAGATCCATCAGATCTTTAAAAATATCCCTGTGAAAGCGCATCCGGTAGATGCGCGGAATAGCGGCGGAGGCCCGGAATGCGACCTCCTGCCCGTCAATTACGATACTCCTTTTCATATGAAATACAAGGATGACAGTAAGATCCTCGCGATACGTACCCGGCAGCTCCACAAGCTTCCAGATATACTGCGCCAGATCCATCCACTTGTCGTAACCCTTCTCACGGCAGCGCCGCATCTCTTCTGACACCATCAAATTATTTACGATATCGATTACCACGAATTTCACATGCTTGAACTTGTCAGCTGTGGCTATCGACTGAAGTCCCTTGATTACCTTTTCCGGCTCGTTAAGTCTGAAATAATTCGATTTTTCAAAACTGTACTGTTTCTTCCACCCCTTCCAGTTAAGCCCCTTGCCATCACAGTCAAAAATAACGGTCTGTTCCGGCGGCAATCCTTTCAGAGATGTGCTTTTCCCTGTGCCGGGTTCTCCGGCGATTCCAATTAAATTTGCCATTGTCTCCTCCTATCTGATACACAGTGACTCTGACTGTGTCAGTTCTGCATATTTTGTGTTTCCATGCTCCTTAACAAAATCGATGATTGCACGCTTATCAACCTTCGGCTCCTGCGGAATAAGAAACTTCTTCGGAACCTTTCCGGTGATATTCACTGTTGCCGGATTTTTTTGAATGTTAAAGCTAAACAATGCCGTTCTAAATTTTTTCTTGTCCAGAATTACCATGTTCTGGGTCAAGGCTTTTTTAAGGCGTTCAACGTTATTGCTGATAGACTTTTTTCTTGCATTAAGGCATTCCACCTCTGCCCCGATTGCATCTACCTCTGCGTTCAGCATGCGAATGATTTTGGCATAGCCGTCCGCTTTTTCTTCGATCTCATAATCAATCGATTCTATTGTGTACAGAATGACCTGCTCCTCAGCTTCCGGGTCCTCCAGAAGCTGACGGAGATAGTCCATCTGGCCTGTCAATTCATATAAACTGGCCATTATTTATTAATCCTCCTTGTCTTAGTCCATACCGAGAGATGCCAGAAGTGCCCTGTCCAAACGGACAATATCCTCGTCTCTCAGGTGAGTGATATAACCAAGGACTGCACTCTTATCTACGGTTGCCAACTGCTCCGCCTGAATCATGGATGTCTTTAACTCGTCATACCAGGTAAGCAGTACATGGGTTTTCATCTCGACACGCTTAATCTGAGATGTCAGATATGCGACTATCAGATTCGGGCTGCAATCATTTCCCCTCTGATTCTGGATGACGACCGCCGGATGATTACCACAAACCACATGATTGCATGCATCAGTGCCCTGAAGCGGATTCTCAATGAAAACCACATCTCCTCTTTTAAATTCCGTAACCGGAACATCATTAAAAATTTTCATAATACATAAGCTCCTTATCTTTGTTTACTCGTGTGTCGGCTTGGCAAAAGCAAGCAGAATGCTCTCCATCAGTTTCTTTTCCGACTCGGTCTGCAACCCCGTCTCCAGTCTTCTGAGAAGTGCCTCCTGATTCGCCGATAAGTATCTGCGGCTCGCATACCACCCTTCGGTTGCATGTATTCCGCCGCCATTACCCGGCGTTGTATAAAAGGAAGTGTTCTCGGTAAGAGCTTCAAGATCACGCAATACTGTACTCTTACTGACATGGAATTCTTGTATCAGTTCTGCAATAGTTGTATGGCGTCTCTCAGATATAAAATCTCTGATCGCCAACCGTCTGTCTGCTGTAGCTCTCACCTTGATCACCTCCTTTCTTGCTTCGTTGTGTGTAGATTAAGGGTCAAAGGTTTCACCTACTGACACCTTCGAAAAAGTTTTTGAAAAAAGCTTCCTGTATTAAATATGGGAGATTTTTTCAGGAATAAAAAAAGCCGGAGTCAGACTTACAATGAAGGAATGGATGTAGGTATCCATCACCCTTAACTGAAGTCATGACTCCGGCAATTGGTATCTCGGTATTTCGGATCCGGTAGCTCGGTAGATCACCTCATATTAACTTGCTCTTAAGGCTTCTTTTATCTGTAACAGAACATCACACATATCAACAAACATCGCCCCTCGTATGTTCTGCAGCTCGTAGCGAATAATATCTCCAGACTCGTCTACTATCACGTCAAATACCCTTGGTTGCTTAGGAATACTACGATTCCTGATAGTTACTCTGTGCAAATTGAGACTCCTCCCTTCTTCTTTTAAAGTCCTCTTCCACTTTCTTGATAAATGCACCTGCCTCTGCTGATTCGAAGTCAATCTGCTCATGACTCTTTGCAAGGCGGTTAAGATTGATATTTTCAAATGCTTCGTTGCTTTCTTCATTCACATAAGTTACTGCCTCATGTAGAACCTGCGTAGGATGTTTAAGCGTAAGCTCCTATTCCTCGAAATCAGTGCAACCATATACAGTTTTATGATGTTCTGCCATTCGATTTTGAATTCTGGCATTTACTACAGCGTATTCCTTTCGCTTACTCTTTACAAAGCCATAGCTACCTATGATTTTGTCGCGTTCTCTTATAAGCTCCTGCAGTTCATCGTCATGCGCAATGAGTTCCGACTCCTGATAATTCAGTTCAATATCTTCCATAGAAATGTTCTCAGCTTCTATAGATGCATGTTTACTTAATTCTTCGGATCTTGTGTCAGAATACGCTGAATACACCTCCGCCAAGTGTTCTCTCAACCCGGCGATTGCACTGGCCATATAAGATAAAAAGCAAGCACGGTCATCACGATTAAGGCAAAGGAAATCTTCTATACGCAACTCAGCATCTTTGATAAGGCTATTACTCTCACGAACGATATCATCCATTGCGCCGTGTATCTTAAGATCAAATCTCTTCTCTATGGCCTCTCTCTGCTCGATAGTAATATAGAGCGGATAACCTAAGCCGAAAAGCATCTTCGTGAATCCTTCCACTAATCCAAGCAGTTCTTTCTTAGAAACCAGTTTAAAATCGCCTCGGCGAATATGCTTATAATCGTTAGAAATGTGCTTTTTTATTACCGAAACCACAAAGTCCACTGACTCATCCGGTATTACATACGCGGTTTTCTCTGTACAGCTTTTAAGACACTCTGACACCGTTCTCGTTTCCTTTGAATAATCAATACGCAGGAGACGACCATCTAAGCCCGCAGCCTCAATTATCTCTGTATACTTTTCGCGCACCTGATTCGGCTTATGATCTTCAGCCTTTGTGGCTGGGAAAGTACTGTTGTAAATCTTAAATACATCATCGAAATTTTTCATTGAAATATCCTCCCTCTTATATGATATTTCGATTCTAACAGAAGCAAAAGAACTGCGATATCCCCAAAGAGAAATACGTTTTGGGGTCATTCGCCTCTATAACCCAAAATGCCGAAGTTAATAACCTTACAGTTAATCAACTCCGGCATTGCGTCCTCGCGTATTAAGCGGAACAGAGCTCGTACTAATATGTAATTGCTAATTCCTGCTGCGCTAGTCCATTTACATACTCTAGCATCTCAACCCGCTCTTCAGGCTTCAGTGCTTTATAGACTTTATACAGCTCATCCAGTAATGGAATCTGCGTTCTCTTACCTTTATGATAGGTCTCAAGGTAAACCTTGTCATTCTTCCATACCAGATCAAATATGCGCTTCCCTTCTGAATTTCTAATCTCCTTACGATCTTCTTCCATTCGCATGCACCCCTATGAAATCATATCCGGCAACTTATCAGACGTATTATTGGTAGCATTGAGTATGACTGCCTTAACTTCGCTGATCTCCGTCTTAGTCATCTCAGCACCCATTACCATATAAGAGATAACCAGTCCCGCTGCCCGGATGTATTCTTTTCCTGTAATCATCTTCTTTTTGGCAGTCCCCGTAACTAACAGATTCGCCCAAACCGGATTATCAAACGACCAATCCATCTTATTGAGCTTGACTACCACATCTGCCCAAGGAATGTCCTTCTGCCTTGCCTTGTATGCCACATGCGCCAAAGCCATTTGCGTTACCGGCTTCATCAGCAGGCTTATCTTACGCAACTCGGAAACTTTCTCCTTCATCTCTATCAACTGCATATATTCCTTGTAAGTACTTAAGCCTTCCAGTAATTCCTGCCAGAATTCCCTAACGATTTCAAATGCACCTTCTATCTCGTCCTGACTCGGCAGCATTTTTGCTGAATACCCAAAATCTCTGAGAATTGTCTCTGCCGAGGTATACAGTGCGCTTATTGTGGTAAGCTGCTTACTGCGCTCGGACAGGGTGTTCGACTTCCAGTTAACCAATTCGGTATCTTCTACCGCTTCGAGAATCTCGCCTTCGCCAAACAACCTTCTGCTGATTATTGCGAAAATGTCATCATCTGAAGTGACTATGTTATCTCCGCGTCCGGTCTGACGAGCGTATTTGTTAATCTTATTGAAAATCTTCCGGATTTTTAGATTATCCCGGTGTTCCACGAAAATTACGCTTATCTCCTCTCCGGCCAGTTCTGGATGTGGCGTAAGTGCCGTCATCTGTTGTGTCATCTTCTTTTGTTTCAGAAGATTGGCCGGAATAGCAACTTTACCCTTAATTGCCAGCTTAATCGCCAGGATTCTGTGCTGCCCATCAAGGGCAATTAATCGTTCATTTCCCTGAAGTGTAAGGAACCCGACATCCTTTAAAGGTAACTGATATGCCACCGGAAGATTATTTATTATGTTGGTCGCTGGCTCGTAAACTAAATTGCTGAACCCTGAGTAGACATCTACTACTATGCTGGAGAAGAATCTATCCTCATCGCTTACGTAATATGGAACGATTTCGTTGACAACCCTGTTTAAATCCGGTTCTCTCTGCATCTTCTCGTCTGCTGTCATACCGTCCCATTCGGGCATCTCCGCCGCCAAACCAACGCTGTCAACCAACTCTCCCGCTGGCATCTTGGCAAGGTAATATTCCGTTGTGCCTTGCCGGCATCTTTGAACACATATCGTCTGCATATGAAGTCCCTCCTGTTTGCATGATTTTCCCACTGTTTTTCATCCTGATATTCACATCATATACCTTCACAGTATATTTGTCAATGACAAACATTACATTTTTTATAGAAACTTCAGCACGTTTCATTTTTATTGTCAGTTAAAAAAACAGATTCAAAACTATCCTCGCAGACCAAAAAAAAGACGTAAGCCTTTTTACTGCTTACGTCCTCCTATATTCTTTATTGTTTTTGACAAACACCATCCTTATCAAGCGTGAAATTTTGATTTCAGCAATGTTTTTCAAAAACATTGTCGTTTTTAGCAAACTATCTCTTGCTCATTTAAAATCCGATATGCATCTTATCTTCCAGATTCTCTGCCTTTATCCAGGCAAGAATTTCATCTGTAAGATTCCGGATTGTTGCCTTTCCTTCGCTGACCAGTTTCAAGAATGCCAAGATGTCTGAATCCTCATCCAAATCTAAATCTTTAAGAATTTTCTCGGCATCAGCCAGACCTTCATTCAAGAATCTGTAATTATCCGCCGTCTTACCCCAACTCGCAGCCCTCCTCATTTTATTGGTTGCGTATTTGACCCGGTCTTCATTCGGCAGAATACCCTTAACGATTTCAAGAAGACTGATTATGTGCGCTGTCGCGCCCTGGTAGTAATCAAGCCAATCTTGTCCTACCGCATCATAGACTCTTTTTCTCTCACCCTCAATAAATCCTGTAGTTGCCGCATTGGCTGCCCCAACTTTTACAACTTGTTCGCAGTTTTTAATTATTCCGTTTAATCCACTCATAACCTCGGTGGAAGGCCTAAACTTCGAATTTTCTACTGCTGTTTGTATCTCCACGATGGTTTGTTTTACAGAAACAACAAGTTGTTTAAATTTATAGTTTGCTTCTGACTGTTTTTTTGTGTCCGCTGATGCAGTTTCCAAGGCACGAACAGTATTCATATCTACTATGCATTCATTTAATATATCTATTAGCATACTGTCCCTCCCATCTTAGAAATGATTGCCGCACATTCTGCCAGTGTAGTCGTTTCATCTGCAAAATCCCCACCATTGCCATTCGAATTCCCGGCACTTCCGTACTTCTGTTTTTTGACCTCTACTTCAGCTTGAATCTTGGCCACATCTGCAACAACCTTTTTAAGAAGTTGTTCTAGGCGTTCTGCTTTTCGAATTGGATCCTGCGAGAAAGCGAGAATACATTCCAGCGGGTCTTTTAATTTTATCGCTTTGACTATATCACATACTGCTGCGCCGGTTGACTTTGAGTATTTTTTCACCTCATCAAATAAGTCCTTATCATACTTTACAGGCATCTTCCCTTCCTGCGCAGTATCATAAAATTTGATAACCCTGTCCATAAGGTCTTCGATATCCTCGTCATCTATTTCGTCAGTACCGAAGTTCTCTCTGACCAGAGTCATAATTTCTTCTGCCCGGGTCACTTCTTCTTCCCTGACTTTATCCAATCTGTCCAGGATATTTTTAAGATATTCCCTGGCATCACGTCTTAACTTGACCGGATCATTTTTATTCAAGATGTCGGCATTGACTCGAAGTTTTTCACTCTTCACAGTGCGTACCATTGCATCAAAGTCTTCCCTGTTAAGAAAGACCTGCACATGACTTTCGCTCTGTATCACGTTACAATACTGAATTACCGTATATCGATTATCCCTGTCACTTTCTCCTCTTGTTATAAGCTGTGCAAGGGAATTCCATGCAGCAGAGTGAGAATTTACACCTGGCTTCCTGATATCGCTTTCAAGTATCTGTTCGGCCTTCAGACCATCGATTGTCGTTGCTTTAGCCAATCCCAGCAGGATAATTCTATAAAACTCAGCCATCATTGCGCATTTGAAATAATCTATCTTCTGATTTTCAAATGTCGTAATAGCTTTGATAAGCGGTGATTTTATTTTTTCTGTCCAAAGCTGTACCCGGTAAACTCTCTTCTCTGCGCCCTCAAAATCCCAGCTTCTATTTCCAAGGACATTCCATTCCAAGAAAGCCTCAACCACCGCCTGCGTTTCTCTGTCAGCCGGAAGCTTATAAAACATCTCGTCTACACCACGCTTCTGACGTTCGAAACCAACAAGTCGATTTTTTCCCTTCTTTATCTTTTCAATAGTGTCCATCGACACACCTTCAGCTTGCCAATCGATTGAGGAATACAGGTAGTTGCACATATCCTCTCTTGCTTTGGAAATCAAAACTACATTTCCTGTAGTAGCACCAACATTAATCGTTCCGCCTGCTACCCAGTTTTCTATTGCCTGCAGACTATCATTCAGTTGTGCGCGTGCAGCTTGAAGCTTTCTCTCGGCTTCTCTCTCTGCTTCAGTCTTGACTACCGCCGCAGAACCCGCTTGCTGCGCAGCTTTGTTCTCATTCTTAGCCGGATTCGGCTTCGCAGCTACTTGCTTACCATTTATAAGCGGAAAGCCCATGTCCTGATAAACTTTTTCTGTCAAGCCGGCAACGTAGGTGACATCTCCATCCTTGTAAATATTAGTTGAAGCATCTCCCCATACGCACATAAACAGATACATCCGTTCAAATGTATCATTAGATACTCCGGTTTTTTGAATAGTCTCTCGAAGGTTGGAATTGAAGTTCTTGTTTACAATCTTAAAGCCGGGGAAGTTTTCAAAATTCCACAATGCATCACGAACTGTCTTCTCTACAACATCTCTCAAGAGATATCTTGGTGTGCGATAGTTATCCTGCAGCATATTTGTATAAAGGTACGTAATCGACTTTCGAGAAAAAGGAAAGAGATTCAATACCTTTCCTTCTGCTGTAGTTGCCGTATCCCAGCCATTTCCCTGTTCGAGACCATGAATAGGAAGATTCACTCCGGCACCATCACCAAATGCCCACGCATCAACAGTTTCCTTCGGGAGCGACATCGCATTTAAGTATCTTCCGACAAATTCACAAAGATCGTTTTCGCTTGACCCAAACACATCATCCGGAATTACAATAAACTGCGTAACACGCGCCTTGTAGTTATCACGGAAATTACTTTTAAAATATTCGCTTGTGGTGCCGATAATTGAGGATACCCGGCACATATTATCCTTTTCATTTTCTCCGGTATGCCACGTGGTCAAAACATTAAGCAACGCTTCATTTACACCGGTGAATGCTGTTATGTCTTCTATAAGAAATGTCAAGGATTTCCCTTGTTTCTTTAACTCCCTCCGGATATCCTTAAATACCTGCTCAAAGTCACCAGGCTCAAGACCGGCACAACTTTGAATTACAGTTTCTACCTTAGAGTTAAGATACTTTGCTATATCTGAGGCTAATTCCGGCTCAGTGATGATTTTATCCATCAGCTTGACAGCTTTTTTATCTCCACCTTCATGCTGGACTTTATCGCAGAATGCCACATCGATTTGAAAATCCTCCGGGTAGAACTCGGCTATTACATCACGATTGTCAGCCGAAGCACTCTCCGCAACCTTTGAATAAATCCTTTCAATCGGCCCGTCATCTGCCATCATACGCTGTTTGAACAACTCGTTATTAAGAAGCGGCGCAATGCGCTTCCTATCTGCATTGCTCATATAATCCACATCTTCGCCATTGTCAGTTTCGATTTCTAAGATGAACTGATAGTAAATGGTGTTCCTGAGCTTGCTCTCGCTCATCGTAGATGTTGCATTTACAAGACGATCATACAGTTCTTTATTTTGTATGGAGGCTACCTCCGGTTTTTCTAAAAGCTGCTTAATTGTCCCCTTCAAGGTGTTATCACTTCGGCGAACAAACAACACTACCTCGCTCTCGGGCTTTTCCCTCTCCATCTTGGCATCAAACCAACGAATCAAATGCGACTTACCTGCGCCACTTGATCCAATAACAAGTACAAATTGATGCTCATTCTTCGGATTCAAGACAACCTGTTTATATACCTGCTCTTCCGTATATGTTTTAGAAGAAGCAGCATTAAATACGTATTCTTTCTGAAGTTGTATATTTTTCAGCGGAACATGCGTTGCCAGGAAGTCACCGTACGAGCTGGTGATTGTGTCAATCCTGACCACCTCCGAGATTCTCTGTTTTGCTATTTCTGAATTCATGCTTAACCCCCTATCGTAACATGGGTGATTGTTGTATCAAGGTCATGTCCTTCACACGGATACAGCGTCCATATTTCAAGTGCATCAGACCTATGTTCCGCCTTTATCACGCCAAGATCGTGCAACATTCTCAGCGCATTGGAAAATCCCATATTAAACTTCTTAGTGTCCACAGCATTATTCAGCACGATGTTTACGCTCGGCTGTATCTCTGAAACAAACTCATTAATAGCAAATGTTGTATTCTTCTTAAACTTACGATCTTTGATCACATCATTTAGAAATGTAGCTGCATTCGGAAGCAGTATTCCTGCTGCACTGGTAGGTTCGTGCATGTATCCAAAACCAAGAAATGCTGTCCAGAATCGCCAAGCACGCATATCTTCCTCGATTACCTTTTCTCCGATACTTCTGCCCATAAGGTCACTCATTTTTGATACGCTGGTATGCTTTAATACCTCGGCATCCATATCAAAATACTGCATTGTTACCTTATAGAACAGGCTGTCAGACACCTGCTCCATCTGAAGATTTATATACCGCCGCATATTCTCCATTGTTTTAACTTCATTCTTATCAACAGCCAGAGAAATGACATTTTCTTTTGTACTGATAAGACCTATTTCCTCTGCGGCAGCTCGTACATTTCCAAAATATTCTTGTTTACCGCCGAAATTTTGCGGTTCCAACAAGGCTTTTAATTTAGTCTCTTCTATTGGTCTGCTTACAATTTCCCTGCAAAGAGCATATACTCTTTCAGGAATCGCCGAAGGCTGCATTCTATTTCCAAACATCCCTTACATCCTTTCCAAAATGTAACTGTCTATTCTCGGTCCATCAACCATGGCTGTCAACGACTTGTGTGCCTTGGGTACGAAATAGTCTTCACCGGTAATATGAACAAGCCGCATGCTATTCTTTCTATATTTTCTCAGCGCAGTACAAAATTCATATGCTCCCTTAGCATCTGTGTTATACAAGGCCATGACTCCACCAGAAAGGTAATATTCTGCCGTAAGACTGGACAGCTCTCGGTACTCTTTAATGCCCATGATCATAACACCGCTCTTGCCGGTCATATTCAACATGAGATCAAAATTCTCCTCTATTGCTGTATCAGCCACAACGACTACATTCGCCCCGGCATTCAAGAATTTATTCAAAAGGGAATAATCCTCTGCATCTCCGATAACAATAGCCTCGTTTTCTCCCTGACACATCTTCCTAAACTCAGCAGATACATCTCTAAGAGGCTCCCTTATAGGAATAAGTAATGGGAACTTATCGGTTTCCATACGTTCAGGGTGCTCATGATTTCCGCATCCGCCACAATAAACCGAAACCTTGTCATAAGTTGAATAAAACATTTCTGACCAGCACATTCTTTTATCATTATATATGCTGTTTCGAATCCGTTTTATTTCCTTTTCAAAACCCTCCGATTCGCGATTACGGATATCCTTGATAATCTGCGGTGGCTCAATCGTTTCATTTCTAAGAGTATCATCCAGTATTTCGATGCGGATTTTATAACCATCTTCACTTGCTGAGAATATCATATCTCTAATCAAGAGCAGATTATGGCGACGGAGCAGCAAGATCACGTAAATATTCCATTGAATATCGATGTCACTGGCATCATCATCTCCGGCAGTAACATTATAAGTTGGCTTCACATCTGTATTTAATGTAACCGTACCCTTAAACCAGGAAGAAGTCGGATCCTTGTACATACTGAGCCAACGCCCCCAGATTTTTTCCGGACTGAGCACCTTGCCCATCCTCTTATAGGCTGAGTCCACATCATCCTTCTGAGTTATACACATAACACTGAGACTGATGAGTCCGTCTCTTCCACCGCGACCCAGTTCCTGATAATATTGGTTCGGAGTATTCGGAACATAAGAATGCAGCACCGTCCTCACATCACCCTTATCAACCCCTACACCGAATGCAGAAGTCGCGATAATTAAATCAATTTTGTCCTCTGACCAGTCCTTTATTATCTGCTCTCGCTGTGCAGATTTAGTTTTTCCTGTAAAGGTTTCAAGGCTATCTATTCCATTTAGGGAAAGGAAAGACCTTATATTCTCCGCATCGTCCGGAGAATTGACATAAACTACCATCGGGTGCGGAAGCTTCTTTACAAGCTCCAGCATTTTCTTCCTCTTATCCATGAAGCCTTCCGACTTAACAAGAATAAACCTTGGTTCTTTTCTGAGTGCATCACATCGGATTTCAATCCATTTGTCCGGCACTGAAAACATATGCTTAAGGCTTGCAACCGCACTACGCGTGAATGTTGCTGAAAGCAATACTGTGCGCAACTGCGAATTTGCCGTCATGAGTTCATTTCTCCAAGCCTCCAAGCACTGATAATCAACACGAAAAAAATTTCCCCATTCTATTACAATGTGGGCTTCATCTATTATCAGATTCTTTAAAAATCTGCTGTCATTAGCGACTTTTATAAGATTTTTAAATTCCTTATTACGAATCAGAGCTTCCGGAGAAATAAATACGAGTCTTGCAGTTTCCTTCCTTATGGCCTCCTTTAGTTCATCCTTCTGTACTCCCGGCATACCGCCGTAATAACAAAAAATCTCGTCATTCGCAGTATCGCTCTTTATGTTGATTTTTGCATTTCTGACCTGATCTATAGCCAACGAAACGGTCGGCACAACCACAATCGTCAGCCCCTTATTTTGATAGGCCATTGTTTGCGTAATCAAGCTCTTACCGCCGCCGGTGGGGAGTGCAACCAAAGTCGTATAACCATCCGGCGTGTTCAGTGCGCCAAACACAGCAAACTTCTGCTCAAGGCTCTTAAACTGTTTATATCCAGTCAGCTTATGAATAAACGCATTTGTTCCGTAAAAAATCCCCTCAGTAAAATTCCCCGTTTCTCTTGCATTGTTCCCGTGAAATGCCAGCTCTACAAATTTACTATCAAGATAGTTTGGCAGATCAAGTGTCACATAAATCTTCCCGGCAGCATTTGTGTGTATACCATATTCGTTTTCGTGTATAATCGTTTCATCCTTTAGGAACATTTCAGTCTGGAACGAAAGCAAATAATTCCTGAGAGCTATCAAAAATACATCTTTCCCTGCTTTGCCAGCCGAAAATTTATCTCCGGCAACAAGGAGTCTTTTTGCTGTATTATATAGATATCTATCTTTGGCAGACAAACTTCCCTTTATTACCGGGAATTTTTCTAGGGTGTCTCCATTCAAATATTTCTCTACATAGCTCTCAATTATATCTTTATCCATTACTCTTCACCATCCATACATAGCAGGCAGACTCCAAACGAACTATCGGTCTTTTTAAGCATTTCAGTACAACATCGTATGTCTCTTTTAGGTTTTCATAACCCTCTGGTTCCTGTCCATAATAATTTGCCGCTGCCAGCATTGCCGTAAGAATTCTCTCCATCTCAGCCTTTGCCTCAGCCACATGCGAACGACCTTTGAGTGCGGTCAAGGCCTTGTCTTTGCTTATCTTTCGTGTCTTTCTTACTACATTCTCCCATTGATCCTGCGGATAGTTCATTCGGAAATAATCCACATTCGATGATCTATATTTGCTGTAGATACCCAGGAATCCATCTCCTCTGCCCCGTTTTCCTAAGTGCTCAATATTATCCTTGCTGCTCTCGAAATCTCTTTGCATCATCTGATTCAGCTCCCGAAGAACAACATCATCTGCAGCAGTGCTGTCAACTATTCTTACCGGAACCTGTATCTGTTCCACAGCCAGGTAATTTCTAAAACTGCTCAGATATGACAACGGTATTCCCCTTTCAATCAAAAGCCGCTCATTCGGATACAGCGACCAGGTATATACAAAGCCTCTCCAATTCACGCTGGATTTCATGGCAAAGGCTGCTACTCTTCCCCGGCATGAGCGAATAGCGTTATCCACGATACAATCAAAAATTTCATCCCCCGGCGCGAAGAAATGAATGTAATCATTTTCTATCGCCTTTTTCCGGCTAAATGTTCCATCAATGATTCTTGTATTACGAGAGGAATTCTTTACAGAATTGTCATTCCTCATCTCCTTGATTTTGCTCAAAAATTGATTTTGTCTCTTAGCAAAATATGTATCCCAATCCGGCGGAATCAAAAGTGAATTCTCTGCCGACCTGGTGGAAAAAGAGTCATCGTTAAAACTGATTACCTCATTTTTCTCCTGAACATCCCTGAAACCGGAAAGCTGTGCCCATTGGAGCATCGCATCAGCAAACATCTGATTTTCGTTACGGTTGTAATACTTTACAAGGCTAATAAGTTCCTGATTCATCGGTCTGTAGAGATAAGCCGCCGTATCAAAATGCTGCTCCTCTCGTACCTGGTCCTTAAGTTTTGATGCTCTATCAATGACATTTTGAATTTCATTGGTGAGTCCAAATCTAAAGTCGCTGATAATCGAGGAAACAATCGTATTGTTAATTTCATTCATTATGATTTCGAGACCGCTTAATGAGTGCCCGAAAATGTTTAACCCTTGATTCCAGAATTTAAATAACTCTTCCTCTAAGGACTCCTCCGCATACGGAACCACTGAAATAATCGGTCGATCTCCTGAACGTCCCATTCGGTCAAGCCTTCCTATGCGCTGCTCGATTACGTTTGCGTCCCAAGGCAAATCAATATGAACAACATAATCCGCACACTGGAAATTCCGCCCCTCACCACCGGATTCATCACACAGCATAATTGTGCAGGTTTTGTCGTTTTGGAACTTGCAAACATTCACTTCCAGTTCATCAGAGTCCATGCCTTTTCTAAAACAACTGAAGCCATCTTCCGTGTAAAAATCCTCGAGCATGGCTTTATATACATCAAACGTTTCCCGATAATTTGTGAAAAGAACCACCTTTGCATCCCCGGCATATTCATCCAGATAGTACATCGTACGGACGATGCGTGACGAATAATCATCTGGGACATCCAGCGTATCGACAATATTGTCTGCTATGTCCTGCTCATAAATCATCCATCTTCTCAGATTTTCTTTAAGCCCCTCTAGAATCACGATATGCTGATTTTCAAGTTCCTTAACCTTTGCTTCAAATGCCCACGGGGAACTGAAGAAAGCTCCAAATAACGGTCTGAAGACCCCTTCAAACTCTTCTTCCGATATCGGTTGCTGCGTTATCCAGGTTACCAAATCCTGGTATACTCCATACTCATAAAAGTTCTTGTCCGGATCCAACTCATACGGCAATGTCTCCAGCTGGCGTTCCGGCAGGTCATCAAGTGTATCTCTGCGGTTTCTAATAATATTTTTCTCTATCTGATAATTTTCACACAGATAGGAAATAGCAATTTTGAATGCACGAACACCCAGATCCGCGTCATCAAAATCAGCCTTCTCATACATTTCCTTTAGCTTGTCATCCCCGACAATCTTATAGAGCCTTTTGAATCCGCTCGACACATCGTCGAAAAAGTCCTCACTATCTTCATTTTCATGCGGATCTTCATCATCCTCAACCGAACTTTTAAGGACCTCATCGAGATCCTCGATGTTAGCAAGAACCATGGCTGCTGCCTTTGTAATGTTGCCTTGCTTTTCTACAAGTTCATCAAAATCTTCTTTTGTACAAGAATCATACTTGTCAGGAAGAATCAAACGCAAAAGATCCAGATAATCTGCTCTTTTCTGCTGAACCGGTGTTGCACTAAGCAATAGCAGATTTTCTGTGTTCTTGCTCAAACGGTGAAATGCCTCATAATACTCCCTGTATATCAGAAGCCGGTGTGCCTCATCGACAATCGTAAAATCCCAGTCCTGATTGCATTCATATGCGGATGCACGTTCTAATTCCGCAAACTTAATGTAATTGTTATGCTCATTCTCCCCTTCATACAAATCAAACTTAAGGAAAAGCTCCATCTTCCATTGTTCGATCAATGCCCCCGGTGCAATGATTAAGGCATTTACATCGCTGTGCCGCGAAAAATATACCTTTAGTATAGATGCCGCCTCTATCGTCTTTCCCATACCCACTTCATCTGCAAGCATGTATCGACAGGTTTCCTCCTGCAAACATCTCATAATCGATTTCAGCTGATGTGGCATAAGAAAAATCTTACATCCTGCCAGTTCCTTGAATCCATATATGGAATTATCTAAAACATTCATTGTTTTAGTAACGATACTGCGACCGAAGAGCCAGCAAGGATTCTGAAATTCATACTTTTGAAGCTGTGATGCCGGATCAACCTTACCTACTGTAAACGGAGCTGTGATCTTGTCTTCTGTTACCCTAATAAGCTCCTTGTCGTAGGAATTCTCGATATAGTACTCATTAAGTCCATCCGGATTAACTATACAGAAAACCACCTTGTAGTCATCCCTGGCATATCGTACCGTCGCTCCCTCAAAGAACTGGCAGCGTTGAACCATGGCCGTGGGCAAAGGTGCTGACTCAGGGAACCCACCATAGTAAATCCTATATTTATATGGGTCATGAAATACAACTTCAACCATATCAGCGAAGCTGTCTATTATCTTTATTTGCCCCATAATAAAATCACGAGGGTTAATCATGTCGATGTCAATCGGACAACGGACATACATTTTTTCGGTCAGCATAACTTTATCCTTTCCCTCGTCAGCTTGTGCCGTACTTGTAAGACTCCAAACACAGTTCCCTGACTGCACAATACTGACACCATACATCACTGGATTTCGAATAACCGTTCATATCAAGCTTGCGACAATCCAAATCTCTATCAATTACATCTTGCGAGACTTCCCTGAATTTAGATGAGTACCCGCTATCATCTTTTCCTAATTGGAGATATATAAATTCCTCTTTTTTCTCCATATAAGCTATGTCTTTCTCTGACACTTTAGGAAACTGCGACTTTCCCTTAAGAACACTCGCCTGCAGGAAATTCCTTGCATTAGAAACGATATCCATACGCTCTGAATGCATTTCTTTTATGAATTCAAATTTTCTTTCAAGCCTTCTGAATTCATCGTTAAGTGTCTCCAATATCACATCTTCCGTTGCAATTTGACCCTGAAGCATGCGTCTGGCTGCATTTTCCAACAAAATCTCAAGATACTTAAGAAGCAAGAAATGATCCCTATATACCGTTCTCCGTTCAATCGTCGATTCCAGCAAGAAGCGATACCGGCATATTTTATACCGAAAATAGTCGTACTGAGAGTAATCATTCTGCTGCTGCAAATTCAATCCCATATTCTGCTGCCGGATTCTGTTGTTCTCTTGTTCACCCAATCTTGGATACCCCTTTTTTGCGCCAAGAATCTTTAGCAGATAGAACAACTCATTTTCTTTATCATCTACATTTTTTACATAGCTTAGTTTGAATTTCACCCGGTTAAACTGTAATCCGTATATGAGCGCATATCTTTTAAAGTTCTTATACTCACGCTTGGACTTAACATAGACCTGATATTTCCAGTCTATCGGCTCCTGCGCTATCTCGAAAAAGCTTACATCTAGCGGCCACGGGAAGCGATCACGCCTGGTAACATTCATATCATTGTCAGAGAGACACGCAAAGTGATAAACCGTGTCCTTGTTCTGATGTACACTCTTTAAGATATCTCCATCTATCTGCTCGAAGTCGCGGACGATCCAGTTCGCACTCATTCCTTTTTTGCTTTCCTGCTTCAGGTAATACGCCATGGTTTCTTTCAGCACGTCAAAGGAACCGGTTGTTTCCAAGCTTTCCACTTCCTCTAGTCTTACCAAGACTCTTTTTACTACATCCCTGAAATCCTCTTCCAAATCTTCCGCTTCCAAAACTCTTTCTTCCAGAAAGTCTTTGATTTTCTTATAAAACTCCTTGAAATTGTTTTCGGTGTTTTCAAAGTCTTCATAAAAAACTTTGGTTATCTTGTTAAGTTGTAAAAGTGCATCTACAAGCATATCGATCTCTGCTGTAGTGACATCAAAATACACCAGCCTGCTTCCTATTCTCTTCTCATCCGCATCTTTCCCGGCTTTATGTATTCTTTTTTTCAATTTGCCCAGAAGGTCTACAATCTGATCGATTGTTTCTGCTCTTATGAAAAATTCTTTTGTGCGGTTAAACACGGAGTACAGGGCTCCTGGATTTTTTTCTTTTATAAAACCGGAATTTAGGCACTCTACAATATCATTCATATTCTCAATCCGTATTCCGCCTTCTTCCGCATCCCACATACTCGTAATTGAGAGGAAGAAATGGCCAATCGGATAGGAAAGGAAATGTCTTTCCCCAAATTGCTCTGGATAATATACCTTCAAAATGTTGTTTACGCTGTTATTGGCAGAATAAAACTGTTCCGGCATGTAATAAAGTGTTGAGCGCTTCTTGTTTACAGCCCTGTCCTGCCTCTTTAATGCCGCCTCATATACACCGGCTACGTAGCTTGCAAACTCTGTCTTGTTGTCAAACTCAATCACCTCGACAGGATTGCTTAACCCTGCTTCTCCCGGATGCCCTTCTATCAAATTTGCCATTCGGTCTGCCAAAAGATTTCCTTCATAGCTGTTTGCCAGAAGCACATTCGGACGAAACTCATTAATAAACTGACTGTTTATCGGTAAATCAAACGACGAGTACACATCTATCCATGTCTGATACACGTTTTTATATTGCTGTTGGTAATTGAACAGCAACATCACATTCTTATATTTTGCAATCTGTTCCAGAGCCTGAAGTATCATCGGCGTAAACTGATGAACACCGTGTATTACTATGGTTTCAATACCAACGGAACTGATGTCGGCATCTTCCCTCTCAAGCTTCATGCCTGTACGTATCGCCTCTTCAATGTCCTCCTTTGAGAAATCCCTCTTTATATCAAAGCAGTCGTTAAGCTCTGACTCCTTTATTATTTGATACAGCTGAATCAGATTTTTTTGTTCATCTGTCATGAGCGATAACTTCATCTCTTTCATGCTCATATCCAGTTCAAACAAAATGCGCAGGCTATTACACAGTGCCTTTCTGTTAAAGCGAAGAGACTGCTTGATTTTATCTTCGTTTTCGACAACCTGCATTCTGTCGATAGCCTCGTCAATTGCAGCCGATTGTTTGATTTTGCACTCCGTGCTCTCCCAATAGGAAAAAAGACCTTTTACAAGATTCTCAACTGTTGAAACTTTTCCGGCAGTCATCTCACTGTAGGAGCCCATAATTCCGTTTGCCATTGTCTGCGACACGCAAAAATGGGGACAGTTCTTAATCGCCGCCCAATAAGGTTCCTTACTGATTTCGTACGGATTGCTGTATGTGTATATAGAAAATGCCATTCTTTACACCTCCAGAAAACTGCTCCAACTTTTTGTCGCTCTTCGGTCAACATCCTTCATCCAAATACAATTACGGATTGCTCTTGTAAGTGCCACATACACGATTCTGGCTTCCTCACACAATCTCTCGCCGGCCTCTTCCTGCGCATTGTAATTAGAGTTATTGTCTTTGCGGTTCTCACCAACCTTTATGGAGTAAGACAGCTTTCCGGATGAATAGTTAACATCACAGTTTCCTTCTTTTAAGTTTTCCGCATCCTGATATGTATACGGCAAAATTATTGTTCCGTACTCCAACCCTTTCGCCTTGTGTACTGTAGTACACAAGAACCGGATTCCTGTCTTATCTTCAGTAACACTTCTCGCCATTTCCTGCTGATGTGTCAAAATATTAATTTGAATCGAATCAGCAATAACCGTCAAAGTGAGATAATCTACGCTGTACGCCTTGATAATTTTCTCTATCAGCAGCTCATAATTCGAGCGATAAAACCTTTGTTTATCCTCATCCATACTGTATTGCCGCCACGGCTGAAGGCTCTCATATATCTTCTTCAATACAACCAGAGCTGGATTGGTCTGCGCAAATGCAACAGTCTCCATCCATGTTTTGCCCATACACGTCTTGAAGTATTCGTCGAGTGCAGCTGTTATATGCCTTCTCTGCTCCTCTTTATCACAATTCTGTAAGCCCTGATACTTCAATCTCATTCCGACATAATTTGATTCGATGAAATTAACAAGGTATATCGGTTCGTCCGGATTGGTTAATGCCAGGAGCAATTTGCAAAAGTCCACTGTTGATTCGAGCTGGTACAAATCGCCGCCAACCTTTGTCTCAATTTCAATGCTCTCATCCAACTCTTTACAGCCTTTGACAATATTATCAATCTGCCAGTTCTTCCTTACCAGTATTGCTATCGTTTTTTCTTCCTGACTCAACCTTCTACTTTTCTCAAATTCCAGAATCTTATCTTTTTCTCTTTTCAGTAAACTAAGCAGTGTTTCGTTCAGACTGGTATCTGATTTTCTACCATGATACGGAACACAGCAGAGCAACTCATCATCCTCTGCGCCGCCATCTATCCTACTTACAAGGTGATCCGTATCATAGGCATAGGGCAGTAACGAATTACTTCCCAGTTTCTGAAATATTACATCCATTTCTTCCAGAAGTCGCCCATCTGTCCGATAATTTGTTGTCAGTTCATACTCGCGCCATTTGTCCGGCGTGGCTCCCAACTGTTTAAATGCGCTTATGGTCGCTCCCCGGAATCTATAGATACTCTGCTTAAGGTCTCCCACAACAAACAGGAAGTTCCCGCTGCCTATGAGTTTCTGTATCTTCAAGAATGAATCAATCTGTGCATCATCCGTATCTTGAAACTCATCAATGAAAATATACTTATAATTCAGATGCGTCTTATCCCTATCCTTCTGACTCACAACCTCATTCAGCAGAATCATGGTTTCGCGCAAATCAATCTTGTTGCTCTCCTGAATTTTCTCTGCATATTCCTTTTCTGCCGCTATAATTACATCCACAACAATTTCATTAAAGAATGGCATCAATGACGGAGCCTGCCCAAGTTCAGACTCCTTGACAGTCTTGATATCTATACTTTTGTTGTAGAGCTGATTTGAAAAATCTACCAGCATTCTCCTGAACTGATAAATAGGCAATTTAATGTCATTTATAAAATTAGGATTTTCCTGCTCCTTGCGTTCAATAAATGCATTCAGATATTTTTCGTAAATCCGCTCCTTTGCATAATCTCCGGAGGTAATGGCAAAATTCTCTCCCAATCCCATATGCATGGAAATTTCTTTTATAATTTCCCTTGCAAACTTATGAATCGTAGAGATTCTCATGAAATCCGTATCTTCTATGTACCTCAAATATTTCGGATTACTTGTCAGCACAAAATAATTAATGAAGAGCTGCTTCAAACGATTTTTCATGTTGTCGGCAGCATCATTGGTAAACGTCACCATCGCTATATCATCAATCACGTTAACAACCGGGTTCTCATATTTGTTGCACAGAAAAGCAATGCGGGATACCATAGAATAAGTCTTGCCCGTACCGGCACCTGCCTTAACCAAAACGTTTTTGTCAATCGGCGCATGTTCCACATAATATTGCTGAATATTAAATGAGCTTTTCTCCGCCATCAGTTCAAGGACTTTTTTCTCCTTATCCGAATAACGTCCTTCATATATAGTCAAGCCTTCTTCTATTAACTCTTCGAGCTCCTCAATCACATACAATTCAAAGTTAAACGCCCGGAATTCACTACCCTTAAGCTCAAGCTCATTGTCCACACCGCCCTGCAGCTTCAAATTATTCTTCTCTATGGCAATACCCTTTTCATTAAGTTCCTCGCCAAGTATATATAAGACAGAATCTGCCGCGTCCTCGGAGTCAAGAAACATAATGGTCTTGGTTCCGGCCAAATATCCGTCAACAATGTCATGAATTTTCTTTTTCTTCATTCTGCCTGCATTCACGATGACAACAGAATATGAAGTCTGCGTTCCTGTCTCCACAGGCTGTTTGATCTCAAAATGTGGTTCGAAGTGTTGTCTGATTTTTCCGACCAGCACCTCATCCATCTGTGCATGGGGAATTGCTTTGCTCTTATTGTAGGCAGCCAGAAGCTTGGCACCAAGACGTGAAGGATCTGCTAAATCCTCTTTTAAAATAGTAAGGTCTTCCTCGGAAACTATATCCAATCTCCTCTCATAATATTGTGGCTTCGAAATAAAAGGATAGCATACCAGATCAAAAATCAGCGGACTGACATTAAACTTATCATTCATCAAGCTAAGGAGACCAAATCGATATGCTCTGGCTTGTTTTTTTGGTGACCTTACTGGTTTAGCGTATCCTTCGATTTTAATATCATCGACTCCGGCAACATCTATAATCGCATCCGCAATCCATCCCTTGACTTCCACAACAATAAGCCCGATGTTTTTCATCAGGATGCAAAAGTCAAACTCTCTTCCGTTTACTTCTCTCCCATTATAAACAACAGCATCTGCAGGCAGATTTTCTGAAAAACTCTCCCATACCTTTGCTTCGCCTTTATATTCAGGCTTATTGTCTATCATCACAGCCATGGCATTCACCTCCGGTACTAAGTCATTCGAAAAAATCCTCATTCACCTTATATACGGTGTATGTCTGTACCTTTTCCAGACCAATCCCATACTTGATCATTAGTTCTGCCAACAGGTCGCCATCTATCAGCTTTAAGCTCTTCTGCTGCTGTGCTTCTGCATACGTCCTTGCTTCCTTTGTAAATGTAGATGTAGTAATAAATACACCTTTCTGAACATCCTGCATTGCACCTACAAATGATTGCAGCAAAGGTCTTCCAATAGTGTTTCCTGTATCATTTCTTTTTGCCTGTATGTAAATCTTGCTAAGTCCAAGTTTATCCTCGTAAATAACTCCATCAATGCCACCATCATGAGACTTTCCAAGCACACGACCGGATAATTCGTCAGAACCGTATCCCATTTCCAGCAGCAGCTTAATTACAAGCTGTTCAAAAAATCTCGGATGGCAGTCCATAATATGATCTAACAAATCCTTTTTCAGACTTAATTTGTAAAAGAGATATGTTAGGTCTATTTTTTCTTCAGGTAAAAGTTCCGCTTCTGCTACCGGAGGCATCTTCTTTTTTGTAATCCGAGGCTGATCTTCTTTATCTTCCTCAATCAGCCCATACAAAGGCTTGTTTCCCTTTTTACCGACTATCCGAAAATATTTAACTACAGATGCACTCGGAAAGTTCAGATCTTCGCAATGACAGCGTATTTCATGGTTAACAACACTATCCGGTTTTTTAGCACGAAAATGATACAAATCTCTTGCCACTATTCTGTCATATGCTTCCTTATGCGTCAGACCACCGCTGTCTTTGAGAACTTCCTTCAATGCCTCTACTATCGTCATCAATGCACCTCTAAATATTTTCTTTTAACACAGAGAGAAGTACTTGCATATCCTCTTCTGTCGTGTACTTATTTATCGTGATACGGATTACCTTTGAAACCTGCTTTTCCAATCCGATAGCTTTTATAACATATGACGGTTCCCCGGCACTGCAGGCAGAGCCGGTCGACAAGGCAAGCTCATCACTGACTTTTTTAATAAATCTTTCGTTATTGAAATCTCTCTTATCAACAAGAATGCTTACTATTCCCGGCAGCCTTTTTTCTGAAGGATTTGTCAGAGAAATCTCCGGAACATTTCCTAAACCAGCCACCAGCAGCTTGTCCAGTTCTATCAAATGCTTCTCATTCTTCTTTGCATCACGAAGTGCTATCTCCGCAGCCTTGCCAAATCCGACTATATTGTGTACTGCCAAGGTGCCACCCCTGTATCCGGATTCTTGTTCGCCGCCATGCATAAATGCGGTGATAGGCTCGATGCCAAACATATCAGATTTCAGATAAGCCGCGCCTATTCCCTTGGGACCGTATATTTTGTGAGCCGAACAGGAAGCATAATCAAACCCCATATCATGAACATCTAATGATACCTTGCCCACCGCCTGGGTTAAGTCGGAATGAAAAGCAATTCCATACTTTTTACATAACGCAGCAATTGATTTAACATCGCTCACTGTACCAATCTCATTATTGGCATAAATTGCTGAAATCATAGCTGTGTTTGGTTTGATTGCAGCACTCACAGCCTCTGTCGTGATTTCTCCAATATTGCTCACATCCACGAAAGTCGCTTCATACCCACGGTCAACACGCCTTTTATCACCGAACAGGCTCACCGTTGGATCATTATTGGAATACAGCTCTCCGTTAAGGTATTTGCAAGTATTAAGTGTCGCCTTATGTTCGGCCACAGATGTTATGATATGATTTCTGCCATCTCCATAATATCTGCGATAATCCATGTATCCCTTTATGATAAAATTTGTGCTCTCTGTAGCCCCGGAAGTAAAAATAATCTCCTCTGACGCAGCCCCGAGCAGCTTGGCAACATGGCTCCTGGCTTCTTCTACGGCTCTGTGTGCATTTATTGCCTTACAGTAATACTTACTGGATGGATTCCCGTATTCTTCTCGAAGATACGGCAGCATAGCCTCCAAAACCTCCTCGTCTACCGGCGAAGTTGCGCTATTATCAAAATAAATCATACCGTATCTCCCACTCCAAGAACTTGAAGAATATACTTATCAACACTGCCTGCGTGATTGTACATATCCAGAAGCAACTCGCTCCCCCGGTCAATATGTGCTTTCACATACTTTGGAAAATACTCTTCTTCCGAAAGATAACGTCCCTCCACCTGTTCAATCAAAACCTTAAAATAGGTTTCATTATCCCCGGTAATGGTCTGCCTGTTTAAATCCAATCCTTCTGAATCCGTTTCAAAATCGGCTACTGAGGTATTTTCCTTCAAAGACCAGGCAATTGCATGTTTCACCAAAGTGTAGGGCTTATAATTTGTCCGGCTCTCCAGCTCCTGAAAAATCTGCTGTGTCCTCTTGGACGTTTTTAATCTAAAAATCATAAGCTATGCCTCAAAGAAGTATCTCGTCTCTACCGACGTCTTGTTTTGATTTTCGTCATTAATCAGCAAATATTCCCTCGCAACGTATGGCTTTATAACCTGGTAATACTCCTCGTTGATTTCCTCGTCTGTTGAGAGGATAACAACCTGCTTGCTGATATTCGGGAAAAACTTCTCTGAAATCTCCTTTCTGTGGTTTGCATCTATTCGTGCATATGGTGTATCGATTACAAATGGGATATCCTGTCCGGACAATTCAATAATTGACCAGTACAATGACAGAATAAATATCTGTCTCTCACCTCTTGAGAGCCGGCTCAAATCGATGTTCTTATATAGCTCGAACCTGTCCGAAGCATTGAACGAAAGCTGCTTCTGCAATTTGCCAAGCGAGTCCACACTATAGTATTCAAACAATGACTTTTGCCCATCATTTCCAATCATCGTCGCAAATCCCGTCTTACCAAGATTCTTCATCAAATATGCCAGTTCACCGGCAGTATACGAAGCATCCTGGTATAAATTGAGTTGGAATGCGTCATCTATCTCTATATGCGTAATAAGATTATTCTTTCTGTAAATACGATGCAGATTCTTTACAATCAGATTTTCAAGTCCTCGCTTTACGTCCTCTGTCTTTTTCGACAATAACGTATCCATCATGGAGGACAGCCCTGTGCTTAATTCAAAGACATGCTTATTCTGAGCATTGTCCTTTACTTTCTGCCATGCGTGGTCTCTTTGTTGCCTTAAAACAGCTATTTTTTCATTAATCCCTGTCAGTTCTGTTTTGGCTTCATATAACTGCTCATTCAGCGCACTCGAACGCTTCAACAGATCGTTTTCCTGCTTCTGGAACTGTGCCGCATCCTCGTCTGCCATTGCGCTCTTTAGCGTTTTATTGATCTCAACAGTGCGTTCCGCTGCCGCCTGTTTCTCTCTTACTGTGCGTACCATATCCTGAGCATCAAGGTGCTCTATCGTGGATATCATCGCATTAACACGCGCAGTCTCATCCTTTGAAAGGTCATGTATCGGACTTGCATCTTCCTGGAATCCTTCCGGCTTGAATTTATCCAGCAGCATATTCAGTACATCATCAACGGATTGAACTTTATCCGACAACGCCCTCCGAATCTCGTCCTGATACAAGAGTCTCTGAACGTAATGGAATATCTCTCCCTTTTCTTCGTAATCCAATTGTTCAGAAATACTTCCGGTGATTTCTTTAATAATGTAAAAAGGCATCAATCCTTCTACAAACATTTTAATCTTAGCTGTAGATTCTGCCTTCACCCGCTCGGCCTTATCAAAATCCTGCTTCAGCTTTTTTCTGTCCGAATCGGTGATTCCTCCCGCATTTTTAAATGCGTTTTCCAACTCTATCCGTTCCGTTTCCAGCAGTCCAATCTTCTCCCCAATCGATTCAATCTCGACAGTCAGTGCTTCGCTCCTATGTTCTGCCGATTCAACAGCACCCTTTATCTCTTCATATTCTTTTATAAGTCTAGACTCATCCTCCGTCGTAGCCTTTCCGGCATACCCATGAGTATACTTCCTGATAATTTCATATGTATCCAGACCGCATAATGTGTATACAGCATTCCTGACATAAGAGTTGTATGAACTCGTTGAGAAAACACTTCCTACCTCTTCTCCATCGAATAAGAAAAATTCAAACAGATCCGGCGGAATCAGACTCTTTAAATAATTCTGGAAATATGACAGTTCCTGCTTGTCCAAAGTCTTTTCGTCAAGCTTCACATAGTATGTTTCGACGAGCTTCTGTCCACTATAATCCCACTCGCGCGTGATTTCATAATCCCTCATTTCTCGTTCCAACATGAGGGAAATGTTAATCTGAACTCTGGCTTCAACCTTATTCGTTTGGAAAGCCTTTGAATTTATACAATCCTTGATTTTTGCCACATAATGTGGATTAATACCAACGTACCCATATGCAAGGGGTCCGTATAATGCAATCTTTATAGCAGTAAATAAGGATGTCTTTCCGGCTCCGTTCTTGCCTCCGATAAGCACAATATTTTTCTGTTCGTCATCAACAGAAAAATCAAACTCATTTACACCCTCAAAGGAGTTGAAGTTATATAAAATCACTTTATTTATTTTCATCTTCAATCTCCTTCAAGGCAGCATGGTGCAGCCATTGCTGGTTAAGCAACCGATCCAAAGCCTCTTTCATAATTTTCTGGTTCGAAAAGTTTTTATTATAATTTACAGACAGAATAATATTCCTTACCAAATCGAAAGGAACATCATTCTCTTCTGCCAATCTTTCAAGTTCTGCCACTGTTTCAGCATCAATCAAAGGCTCTTTATACTGATACCATGGAAGCTTAACGCCAGTGAGTTTCTCGTATAATTCCACAAGTGTTCTTCGGGAGAGATCCAGTTCTGCATCCCAAATCTCATCGATTGCTTTAAGCTCCTCGATAGTAATCAGCTCATAACCCATCCTCTGCTGTGTCTCTATAAGCTTTATCAGAATAAGCTGTCTAGCCTCCCACGTAAAAGGACCGTATCCCATCTGACCATCTTTCGTTTCGTACACCGTGCCGTTTCTTCTTTTCTTCTCTCTTTTATCGTCATCGTCACGAATACTCATAAGCCAGGATCTGAATTTAGATAGAGGAATAAGTTCACGATGTCCGCTTTTTATAAATCCATTCAGAGATTTGTCTTCTTTGACTACGGTACACACCCAACATCCAAATCTCGAATTACCACAAGACTGCGTCTGTCCTCCGGCATGGATCCCGGCAAAAGGACATTCTCCGCTGTCTGCGTCCGCATAAAGAGAAACCAATTCATTATTATTTGACCCCCACGGAGTTTCTCCACCGTCAAGGCGCAATAAAACATCCCACACATCGTCTGTTGTCAGCTCGACGATGGGATTATAGACATAAGCATCCTGTATGGTTTCATGCCTGTTCATCAAGCGGTTAGCCAGTTCTCTACCTTCAATACGTCTTTTTCTGGCAATACTCTCAGCTTTTCGAACACCTAAGAGAACTACAACCTCGTTCCCTTCTTTTTTTATTACCTCTCTGATATAATCCGCACTCGGGTTAATCTTTAATCGGTCTGTACACCATCTGAAAGTTCCATTCACTCTCGGCGTAGGGAAGCCTCTTCCTATTACATTTGCCCAGAATGAATTGTTTGCCGGAGGCATGACCATGGTGGACACTATAGGAAGCCCATCTCTTTCAGCGGCTTGCCCTATCAGCTCATTCATCTTATTCAGATAGATTTTTATTAAAGGATTCTCAATCCTTGTGTCCGAAGAAACTATGTATACTTTTTTATGGCGTTGCCAGTCTGGCAGCGTCTGGAGCATCTTATAGACCAGCTCAACGACAGTTGTCGAATCCTTTCCGCCGCTGTAGCCGATCACCCACGGACGATTATCTGATCTATATACATACTGTATTTCCTCGATCAGTTCCTCCAGAGTGTTTTCATTAAAATAACTATTTGCTGCCATCATCATTACCCTGATTCCGAATCACTTGCAAAAGTTCCAGAGCCAGCTTCCTTTCTTTTTCATCCATCCCGCTAAGAGAATTCATTATTTTTTGCTGCAGTTCATCCGTGCCTTCCTTGCCGACGAACTGTCGTCCCACAAGTTGATCCAAGGTAATGCCGTATATGTCAGCCGTCTGCATAAGCAGTCCGATATCCGGAGTTGATTTATCGTTTTCGATGTTGCTTATGATTTGCTGCGAAACATTCAGCTTCTCTGCCAGTTCTGTCTGTTTTAATTTGTTCTGCTTCCTCAGCTTTGCTAAATTCTTACCTAAACTTTTTTCTGACCGATTACCCTGTTTTTGCATCTATTTTCCCTGCCTAAAACATGATTTCAAGGCATGCATACCGCACGCCTTTAAAAAATTGCATAGTTATTCAATTATTAAGTTTACCACATTTTGCGCAAAATTACAAGAAAAACTTGTATAAAAGAGCTTAACTAACGGAATTATTGTATTTTATACTGAATACAAATATCTTATTAGTAACAAGATTAGAAAGGAAGAAAAACAAAAATGCTTTGTAATAATTGCAAAGAGGAGCTGACACAAGATAACGTCTATCCTTCTGACCGCCGGTATTGTGCCGACTGTGGTCAAAAGCATGCCCTCTACCTGCAAGAACGCAGGCAAACATTGGCTTCACTTAGAGATATGAATCTGGAGTCAAAAATTGTACAGACACGCTATTTCATACGCCAGGCTGTTATGGAATTTGGACTTGATAAGGTCTATATCTCCTATTCCGGCGGCAAGGATTCAACCGTGTTATCGCATATTGCCAAACAAATGTATCCGGACATCCTGCATCTCTTTTCGAATACCACCAATGAGTATCCGGAAACAATACGGCATATTCGATGGGAGAAAGAAGAGAACGGCACGAATCTAATCACCGTTCTTCCAATCGATGCCAAGGGTGAAATGTGGACATTTAAGAAAATCATAGAACACTATGGTTACCCGATGTTTTCCAAGTGAGTATCTAATGCCATCCGCACCTATCAACATGCTTTATCCGATAGAACACGGAATCACTCCATTGATTACATCGAGAGAAATTTCAAGAAGTACAGCCAATACAAAGAACTGCCGATTTCTGATAAGTGCTGTGACCGTTTAAAAAAGGATCCACTTCACCGGAAGGCTCGTGAACTTAGACTCGAATGTGCCATCCTTGACATTCTTGCCTCAGAAAGCCACCAGCGCAAAAAGGACTGGCTGGAACATGGCTGCAATGTATTTCACGAACGTCAAGACAACCAATCAAGACCTCTCTCTTTCTGGACGGAGGATGATATTCTGGAGTACATAGAAAAGTACGATGTAAAAATTTCAGAATTATACGAAATGAGCTATAGCCGTAACGGATGCATGCACTGTGGTTTTGATGTACAGCTTGAACCGGAGGGACAAAACCGATATCAAAAACTCCGTGATACACACCCGGCACAATACGATTACTTTGTTAAAAACTTCGGTCCGCTAATAATTGAATTCAATATAGCTTACACATGACAAGTCCGATTAGATGTTTTATCTGGTCAGACTTATTTTACGCAAAAAAGAAGGCAGCCTGGAATCACCTGTTCCTGACCGCCTTCTGCTCGTTTCATTTTAAATCATCTTAAAATGCCTGAATGCCGCCTTGATGGCCTGACGCTTATCCTCGGGACACTGAGGTACTCGTCCATCTTCATTCTTCGGGAGATTGTAGTTTTCCCTCTCCACAATGCCGCATTCTCTTTTGACCTGGGCTATGTATGATTATTCTAATGCTTGGGAGCCACCAATTTAAAGCTTGAGAGCCACCCAAAATCCGTCCTGATTTTAGTGCTTGGGGGCCATCTATAAGATACAAGATATAGTTGTACTGAAAATATCATGAATTGTCCAGAGTAATTTTGGAATGTTCCTGAATAAAATTAAGAAATAACAAAGCAGACCTTTGGCCAGTTATGTTGATACGAAATTCCTCGAAATCTTATTTTTCCGGCATATTCTCTTTTTGAACGAAAGAAGACAGAACCTTTGATGACCGGCTCTGCCCTCTCTTTGTCTGTTAATCGAAATCACCGAGACAATCTTTTGCATAAAACTTGAACAAAGCTTAAAATAACAGCTTCAAATTAATGGCAAATAAATTTCACCTCATTTTTTCTTTCTTACTTCATTAAAAATCTGAAGCTCGGAAAGTGCCTCCATGATGGCAAGTTCTGATATCCCTTCAACAGTGGTTCCTGTTCCAGGATTAAATAATTCTTGCTGTGCATCAGCTCTGAAATCATAAGATTTTAGCTCGGCTGTATACCATGCCAGGATTTCATCCCTTAAATTGTCTGCCAGATCAAGCAATACTCGTAGATTTCGTATTTTTTGTCGAATATCATTAGGAATGGTCGGTTCGTCTAACTTTATTTTCATTAAAAACCTCCTGATAAAAGGAATAAATGTTGTGGCATCTAAAGTGTCATCAGTGTTTCCTGCTAACGGTTGATTTATCGTCTGCCACATACAAAAATAAATCTGCGTTTTTATGAGTTTAAGGACTCCATAAGTTTTCTGACTTTTTGAGAATCGTACAGCTTTCTGAGGTTATTTTCGGTAGTCGGTATGGAATAAGAGTTATGTATGATCCGGTCCATAATAGAATCGGCCTGGGTTCC
>CAJTGB010000043.1 GCA_910575835.1 Lachnospiraceae bacterium
TCGGGGGTGTAATTTTGTGACATAATGAATACCTCTTTCTTGTGATTTTTATTATATCTCATTAGCCACTCCCGTTACAACTTTAGTATAGCACTTCACCCTGGGATTCTACAGAAACCGCTCCAGGCGCAACAGCCCATGCCTCTCTCTGCAAAACAGAACTATTTGTTTCTGAACGAAACGATATGCCATCTATAAAAATCAAAAACCCCGCTACACTAAAACTTCAAAACCATCACAACAATATGGGCGCTGTAAGTTCCCCGGCTTTCCGTAAATAAATCTCATTTATACCCATGGTACAGAAACACAGGTTTAACCCTCCCATGGCGCCCGGTTCACATTAAACCCGGCCGAAACCTGTCAACCATCATTACAACGCCCCCGTTGCAACCCGTCAGCATTTATAAGGACTTCGGACCTTCAAATCCATCATCATCGGATGGAATGGTTGCTTTAATCGCTATCAGACTTTCATACTGCTGGCCAGCAATATATGTACGGCTCCCAGACGGAGACCAGAAATGCGGTGATTCCGTTTGCCCTTTTAAGGGCAAAAAAATAAGGGGACAAGTTAGTGCAACCCCTTGATTTTACTGGGTTCTTCTAACTTGTCCCTATTATAACACGGGCATCCAAATAAAAATCCTGTCCTCCAACCTCTAAATGAACCTGCCGACCAACAAATGCAAATCCTTGTCCCAATTCTAACAGAAAGCTTTGAATATGCTCTATTAGTTTCTGTTCTATTTCCACTTCACGTCTTGGCATATCGGTTCCCAAAAAATCAAATAGATAAGGATCTTTAAATATCTGATTCGCCATATCAGAATCAAGCGGCGGCAGTGCCGCAGGAAAATTGTTGACGGTTTTTCCAGTACGTTCCATTAATCTGCTTTGTATCTGTAACTCAAGTATAGTTTTACTCCAGCCATTTTCTATTGTTTTACCAGCATACCATATGCGTTCTTCTTGTGTTTTCAATTTATCCCTTAGAGTAATATTTGTCCGCCACGGTATTTGTGCAACGACCCGTTGCACTATTTTCTCATCCAACCAACACTGCGCGAATTTGCGCATATACTTAATATTGCGCGGAGAAAAGCCTGACATTTCTGGAAAAGCAATTTTCAAATCCTTTGACATACGATCAATAACCTTTGTGCCCCATCCCTCTTCCTCTTGTTTTTTCAAAATAGCCTTGCCAATATTCCAATAAAGACAAATCATACTTCTATTGGCATTCATTACAATAGAAACTCTCTGCTTTTGAATTTCTTTTTTGATTTCATCTATAAATTGCAAATAACTATCACTCATTTCGGAAAGATTTGGAGCAACTGGAAAAATCACTCCTTCTTTATCTTTTCCCATGCGCTTTCGTTTATCCATAAACGCTCTCCTTTATCTATTCTTTAATCATGGATGATAGTATTGAATTTTTCTTCAAGTTGCTTACACTTCGTTGAATTTTTAAAAATATTGGCAGGATATGACTCTGGAAAAAGTTCATCTATGAATTGTGTTGTTTGATCCACAAGCACATCAACTAAGGAGATTACCCCATTTTGTATACTATCTTTATCTATCACAGATATGTTAAAATTCTCACTTTTCCCTTTATCCTTTAAAATAAAATGTAAAATAAATCTATTGGCATGAATGCAAACCAAACGTTCTCTATTGCTATTTACTTGCTCTTTCTTGTCCTGTAAACAACGCTCGACTTCTCTCATATATAAAACAGAATTTAAAAGTGCATACGAATTTGTCGATCGATTCACTAATGCTTTATAAGGCATTTTTGTGATATCTTCAGATAACGCTCCCACATTACCCTTAGCAATTACTGTATAAGAGATATCTGCATTTAAACATGCTAATGCCACAATCGCTTCATCAAAAGAAATTTGCCTCTCTAAATTTGTAATTTTATCGCCACTCTTATAGAGATACGAATAATGAGTAAACGTCAACTCCGTCCGTAGTCTATCCTGTTCAGGATCAAGCGCTGCAAAATCTTTATTTTCAATTCTATTTTGCGTATTAGATAGTCTTGTAATCTGTGTAGTCGTTTCTGAGTCAACACTACTCAAATCAATTATTTGAATCATGACTATCGCTTTTGAAATCTGTTCTGGATTATCTAAAAACAAGGATCCTATCGTACCCGTTGTCTGCGCTCCATTAACAAGAGAAATTCCTTCCAATGCAAACAACCCTGTCGCATTAGTTGTACTGTCCTTTGCTTTTCGCTTGATAGATTTACATAATAGTTTAATCCCGTTATTGTAATAGTAAAATTTTTCTGGTTCCTGCAAAAGGACTTTTTTCATGCCCTCATTTACATCTGTATTTCCTTTATAAAATCGAATGTTTTTTGCAAATAAAGCATTTCCAAAGTTTTTATACCATTCACCTACTGTTGCTGCTGAAATAGTTCCATAATAAGAAACAAAAGGAGCATCTACTTTTCCCCAATTGGATAGAATAACATCATCAAGATTAATGCCTGGTTGCTCTTGCCCATTCGCCAGAAAAGAATATATATCCTTAAAATTAAATTCATCAAATAATAAAATAGTACTTATCTCATCATTTGTTTTTTCCATCAATTGTGAAATAGGGCGTGATACATAATCATTTGCCTTTTGATTTCCAGTATGTATAAATATGGCATGTATTTGATATCCCATCTGCGTTAAAGCCACATCAATATCAATACTCTTTGCAATTATTTTATCATTTGCACCTGCTAAATCTTCTTCCAGCACTCTCTGTACTCCTTGAGCAAAATTAGACATTTCGTCTTGAGTAATAGAACCCACTCCATCTGCACGCCATTTACTTTGAACAAGAAATAACTTTTTCTGTGTTTCATCCAAAAATATCGCATCAATTCCCATATCATGGTAACCATCTGTAACATGAACACTCGCCTGTGTCACTTCAAGCCCAGATTTCATGATTAATGCAAATGCAGCTAAAGCTCTTGTTTCAAAATGCTTATTTGTATCGTTTGGAAAGTCTGCCATGTCAACTTTACCTTGAAACATTTCCTGAATTCGAGCTTGTACTCGACGCATATTAATATTATTTGCCATCTTTCGTTTTCACCTTTCTCGCTATATCATCTTAAAATACTCCAACGCTTCCCTTATAGCCGCTTCTTTCTCTGGCGGACACTTCGGCTGTCTGGAATTTTCCGATTTCGGCGGGTTATAATTTCCCCTCTCAATAATTCCACATTTCTGCTTTATCTGTGCAATATAGAGATTACTTACCTTTAATCCGCTATGTTTCAATACATAATCCTTAATATCTGCATAAGTAACTTTGCTCTCCGCAACCGTCAGATCAGATTCATCCATCTCTAATTCCACATTAATACGCTTCAACTTATTTGATTTAAGTTTGGAAAGCAAGGCGATACTTTCCGTGTGATACGTCCCCGGAAACAAATCAATCCCCCCAACCTTCTCCACCCGGTACCCCCGTCCCTGCAGCATCTCCAGATCCCGCACCAAACTCGTCGGCTTGCAGGCAATATACACGATCCTCTCCACCCCAAAATCCGTAATCTTCTGAAGCGCCTTCGGATTCACCCCGTCCCTTGGCGGATCCAGCACGATCAGGTCCGGCACCTCGCCGAGCTCATCGATCACCTTCAGCACATCCCCGGCCCAGAACGTACAGTTATCAAGCCCGTTAAGCTTCGCATTCTCCCTTGCAGCCTCCACGGCCTCCTCTACGATCTCCACGCCCACAACCTTCTTCGCCACAGGCGCAACTATCTGCGCGATCGTCCCTGTACCGCTGTACAGATCAAAGATCACCTTATCCTTCGTCTCCCCGATATACTCCCTGGCAGTTTCATACAGTACCTCTGCCCCAAGTGAATTCGTCTGAAAAAATGAGAAGGGTGTGATCTTAAACTTAAGCCCCAGCAGCTCTTCATAGAAGTAATTCTGTCCGTAGAGAACATCCGTCCCTTCGTCCTTGACCACATCCGCCACGCTGTCGTTTTTCGTATGCAGGATTCCGGCGATCCTTCCGTCAAGGCTTAACGCAAGCAGCCTTTCTGCCCACTGCTTCTCATCAAAATCTCTTCCATACTTCTCATTCCCGGCCGTCACCAGATCGATCAGGATCTCCCCGGTCTTTACTGCCTTTCTCACCAGGAGATGCCGCCAGAAGCCCTCATGGCGCATACGGTGATAGTATGGAAGTCCCGTCTCCCTTGCATATTCCAGGGTACAGGAGAGAATCCTCCGGTAATCCTCATCTACGATCTGACAGCCGGGAACATTGACGATATCATGGAAGCTCCCCCTGCGGTGCATCCCCAACGCCAGCGGGCCGTCCTTATACTCATCTCCGAATGAGAATTCCATCTTATTGCGGTAGCCCTGCTTTACCGGGCTTGGCTTGATACCCTCCCAGATATAATCCCCGTCTGCCGCCCCGTCCATCATCTTCTTAATCTGGGATTCTTTCAGCTTAATCTGCTCTTCGTAGGGAAGATTCTGATAGGTACATCCACCGCACTGACCGAAATGCGGACATGGTGACGGGATCTCCAGCGGCGAAGCCTCCAACACCTCCAGAATCCGTCCCTCCGCCTTGTCTTTGCGGACTTTATTGACGGAGAATTTGACCTTCTGCCCTGGAATTCCATTCTTTACACATACAGCTCTGTTCTCTTCCGGCAGCATGATCCTTCCTTTATTAGGAAAATCCACCGTTTCAATCATTCCCTCATATATCTGACCCTTTTTCATCCTGACTCCCTTTCTTCACTTCACTTTTGAATTATCCGATTATTTTCTCAAAATACAGCAGTTCAGACAAGCGCCCCTCTTACATGCCGCATACCTGTCTGAACTGTTTCGTTAAAACAATTTCTGATATTTCGCCTTCAGGATCGTCCCTTCCTGCTCCACTTCTATCTTATCTATACTCTTCACATACTGGTTAAACTGAGAATAACCGTAATCACTGATCTTAAACTCTCCGTACTTCTCATACACCTTATTGCCCAGCGTGCTAAGCTCGATACCATGCTTTCCTGCCTTCTTCACCAGGTAAATGACGTACCTATCTATATCCTCTTTCATTCCCCAGTCTTCCTTCAATGCAACAGAGAAGAGATTGCCCTGCTTGATCAACTGTATCCTTGAGAATTCTTCCAGAAACTTCGACAGCATATTGTAACCGTAACTTCTGACGTCAAAGTCTGGATACAGGCTTACAAGGCGGCTTCCCACCTCTCCAAGTCCGGTTACCTTATTGTCATCCTGATTTTCAATGATCATCTTGATGATCGCATCCTCGATCCGCTCGCGGCTAAGCTTGTCATGCGGTTCTTCCGCCTTGGTGCTTCCCGGCTCCTGCTCATTCAACAGATTCTCCAATATTGTAAATTTGTCACAGGCTTTGCGGAACGGCTCCGGGGTCTTATTCTCCCCCATACCGATCACCATCTTCGCACTCTCCCTGATTCGGGTCACCAACCGTGTAAAATCACTGTCGCTGGACACGATACAGAACCCGTCTACATCATTGGTGTACAAGATATCCATTGCGTCAATGATCATCGCCGAATCCGTGGCATTCTTCCCCTGGGTATAGCTGAACTGCTGGATCGGCATGATCGAGTTCGTAAGAAGCTCATCCTTCCAACTGGAATTATGCGTGCTTGTCCAATCCCCATAGATCCTCTTGTATGTGATGACCCCATACTTCGACAGCTCTGTAAGTATTGGTTTAATATATTTCGCAGATACATTATCCGCATCGATCAGTAAAGCATAACATTGTTCGTCCATCTTCTTCTCCTCATCTTCTCAAACTTCTAACTCTCAATTTCCATAACCGCTTCGCCATATTAGTTCTTTGCTAAGCCCTTAACTCTCACAAAAAAAGCAAGCAAAACGCCTTTTTCTCTTCAAATAGGCCTCCACCTGCTTTCTCTATCGCACTATTTCAACGACATTACTCTCCTATACCTGATCTTCCTCGTTAAAGAAATCATCATCAAAATCATCCTCGAAATCTTCTTCAAAGTCTTCGAGATAATCCGGTGTAAAGAAACAATATACTGCATAAGCGATCGCTGCAACGGCCGCGACAGCACCTATGATTGCAAGAACCCAGAGAACAGTCTTGCAGTTCTTATCTTCTTCTTCCTTCCTGTTTATCAGGTCATTCAACCTTGTTGCCGCAATAATTTCCTCTACTTTATTCATGCTTCTACATCCTTTCCTGATACTTTTTCCGGTACTACTGAAAAATACTTCTGTAGCCTTCAAATACTGTAACTATTATAACACTAACCATTCAAGATTACTACATCTTATTATGAATCTTTCAAAAAATTATAAATCCTACATCTTCTGAAGCTTTGCAAATGCCGCAAACATCTTCTTCGTACCCGGTCCGTCAAAATCCACCGTCACTTCATAATCTCTGCCGCCTTCTATGATGCCTGTCACGGTTCCTTCTCCGAACTTCACATGGCGCACCCGGTCGCCCACTTCATAGTCAAGGCTGCTGCCACTTGGCGATCCGAACTGCTTTGCCGGCTTAGCCGCCGCATACACTTTAGTCTGAAATGCCTGCTTCGCCTGCGTATAGGCATTCCTTTTCTGCAGTTCCTTCTGCAGCTCTTTCTGAGCATCCTCCATCTCCCCTGCAAATGTCTCTCCCGTCGATACCAGCTCCACGGGAATCTCTTTTAGGAAACGCGACATCCTGTTGTACTGCGTCTCTCCCCTGACCATCCGCCGCCTTGCACAGGTCAGAGTCAGTTCTTCCTCAGCCCTTGTGATTCCCACATAGCAGAGCCGTCTCTCCTCTTCGATGTCTTCCAGATCATCAGAAGTGATCGACATATAACTTGGGAAGAGTCCATCTTCTAAGCCCGCGAGATACACATGGGGGAACTCTAATCCTTTCGCACTGTGAAGCGTCATCAGAACCACATAGTCACTGTTCTCATCCAAGCTGTCAATATCCGCCACCAGCGCTACCTCCTCCAGGAATCCTCCAAGAGTCGCCGGCATATCCATATCCCCGCACATCTCTTCGTAAGCGGCGATCTTACTGATCAGCTCATCGATATTCTCTATCCTTGCCTCTGCCTCCTCGGCGTCTTCATTCTCCAGGCTCTCAATATAGCCCGTCTCTTCTATGATCTCCTTCATCAGGTCTGACACGCTCATCTCCTGCGCATCCGCCTTATAATGTTCGATCAGCGCCGTGAAGGATTCCAGCTTCGCAAGCCCTCTCCCGATCCCCGGAATCAAGTCAGCCGCCTGAAGCGCCTCATAGAAGCTGATCTCTCTGGACGCCGCATATTCCTGAACCCGGTTGACGCTCGTCAGACCGATTCCCCGCTTAGGTACATTGATGATCCTGCGGACCGCCAGATCGTCTTTCCCGTTATCTACCGTCTTCAGATAACTTAAGAGATCCTTGATCTCCCGCCTTGCATAGAAGTTCACACCGCCGACGATCTTATACGGAATGTTCGCCGTTACGAATTTCTCCTCAAATACGCGGGACTGGGCGTTGGTCCTGTACAGTATGGCATGATCATTATATGTACGTTCTTCCTTTTTGACACTTCCCGCTATATCGCCCACAATATACTCCGCTTCATCATAAGCAGTATCAAACTGACGGAATTCCAGCTTGCCTCCGTCTCCGTTCGCCGTCCACAGAGTCTTGTCCTTCCTTCCGGCATTATGCCTGATCACAGCATTCGCGGCATTTAAGATGTTGCCGGTAGAGCGGTAATTCTGCTCTAACTTGATAACTCTTGCATCCTCAAAGAACTGTTCAAAATTCAGGATATTCCTGATATTAGCTCCGCGGAATTTGTATATGGACTGGTCGTCGTCGCCCACCACGCACAGATTCCGGTACTTGGACGAGAGAATACGGACCAGTTCGAACTGCACCGTATTCGTATCCTGATATTCATCCACCATAATATAGCGGAAACGCTCCTGATAATGATCCAGCACATCTGCCTGTGTCTGAAACAGCTGCACCGTCTTCACCAGCAGATCGTCAAAATCCAACGCGTTATTCGCCCTCAGCTGCTTCTCATATTCCTCATAGACGTCGGCAACCTTAAGCTTGACAAAGTCGCCCCCGGCTTCAAGACGAAACTCCTGCGGCGTAATCAGTTCTTCCTTCGCATGTGAAACCGCTCCCAGAAACATCCGCTCCTTGAACATCTTCGTGTCAACGTTGAGCATCCGGCAGACATCCCTCATCAGCGTCTTCTGGTCATCACTGTCATAAATCGTAAAATTCGTATCATATCCAAGCAGGCCGATATACCTTCTGAGGATCCTGACACAGGCCGAATGGAACGTGCTTACCCATATGCTGTCCGAACCGATTCCTACCAGATTGTCCACCCGTTCCCGCATCTCCCCCGCCGCTTTGTTGGTAAATGTGATCGCCAGGATATTCCACGGGTTGACACCCATCTCTTCTATAAGATAAGCGATCCGGTGAGTCAGCACCCTTGTCTTCCCTGAACCTGCCCCCGCAAGTATCAAAAGCGGTCCTTCTGTATGAAGCACCGCCTCCCTTTGTTGTTCATTTAACGTATCATATATCCCCAATCTTCTTATTTCCTTTCTTCCTGACTCTATTGGGTATATTATAGTTGCTTTACACAAAAAGTGCAAGAACCATTCCTATGATCCGGTCAATTTCCCCGAATCCCGCCGTCTGCTCCTGATATTCTCCCGGATCTCTGTCTGTCACGATCAGGAACCTGCCTTCCTGATTGGACGCAGGATGAACCGACACTCCCTCCCTGATCACCTCGATCTTCGGATACTGGCTGTCCTTCATCCCTTCCACAAATATAATATCTGCCTCCGGGAAGTATTGGATCAGATCCTTCGCCCGCTCATTCGTTCCTTTCTTGTGAACAAAACTCCTGAACTCAGAGAAAACCGCCGTTCCGTACGCTCCTGCCTCTGACAGCCGGCAGCTGTCAGTTCCCGGGATGTCGCAGGCAAAATCATGCCCGTCATGCTTGATGACCGCAACCTTCATTCCCCGCTTAGCCAGCCCTTCTACCAGCTTTTCCAGCAGCGTAGTCTTGCCGGAATTCTTTATACCGCAGACAGCGACTATCTTCTGCTTTAAGGGTCTGCTGTCTTCTCCCTTAATATCTGCATTAAAGCTCTTCTCTTTCTCACCGCTAACTTTGACAGTCAAGCTCTTCTCTTTCTCACCGCTAACTTTGGCAGTCAAGCTCTTCTCTTTCTCACCGCTAACTTTGGCAGTCAAGCTCTTCTCTTTTCCATCACTAACTTTGACAGCCGCATCCTCTGATGCCGGATTTAAGATCTCTTCATACTCGGCAGCCGTATTCACGTTACTGAGCATTCGTTTTATATCGGCTCTGTAGGAAACGTCCACATACAAGATATTCTGCCGGTCGAATATGCTCCTGATCCGGTACTCCTTACGTTCGATCTGCTCCTTAAGGCATCCGGCCAGTTCCTTTTTATAAACCGCAGCAAGCGGATGGACCCTTCCGTCCGCCACAGGGACGGCTCCTACATAGACTGCTTCGGATTCCTGCTGTGCCTTTTCCAGTTCATTTTCCAGCAAGTGATACAGCTCCATTTTCACAAACGGCATATCGCACGCAGCCACCATCATATAATCGCTTCGGCACCGCTTAAGACCCGCATGGATCCCTCCCATCGGCCCGCAGCCCGGATATTCGTCGCATATGCTGACACATCCCGGATAATCCCTGCGCATCTCCGTTCCGTAAGAGATCCAGATTCTCTCGGCACAGGAGGCAAATTCCCCGATGATCCTCTCTAAGAACGTCTGATCCTCATACCGAAGGTCGCCCTTGTGCTTACCGCCCATCCGGGTACTTCTGCCCCCCGCCAATATCAATCCATCCACGCCATACACATCCTTTCTATGAATGGAGCATAATATACTGCCGCTTCTACATCTGCCCCATCAGATTCACCATCTCGATCGCCGACAGCGCACAGTCATATCCCTTATTGCCCGCCTTGCTTCCCGCACGGGCGATCGCCTGCTCAATATTCTCCGTAGTCACCACTCCGAATAATACCGGAACACCCGTTGCAAGACCTACCTGCGCGATCCCCTTGGATACTTCATTGCACACGTAATCATAGTGAGACGTATCGCCGCGGATCACGGCTCCTACACAGATGACCGCGTCATACTTGCCCGACTGTGCCATCCTGGACGCCGCTACAGGGATCTCAAATGCTCCCGGCACCCATGCCGCCGTAATATTCTCTTCCTCCACACCGTGACGCACAAGGCCGTCCACCGCGCCTCCTAAGAGCTTATTTACAATGATCTCGTTAAATCTGGACGCTATAATGCCGACCTTCATCCCCTCCGGTGCTACAACTTTTCCTTCCAATACATGAATCTGCTTCATCTTTCCTTCCTCCTATAATTCAATCTTGTTAAAAATGTGTCCCATTTTTTCCTGCTTGGTCTTCATATAGACAATATCGTACTTCTGCGGCGCGATCTCAATCGGCACCCGTTCCCTGATCTCCAATCCAAAGTCACTCAAACCATACACTTTTTCCGGGTTGTTTGTCAACAGGCGAAGTGATTTTACACCGAGATCCGATAAGATCTGCGCTCCTACCCAGTATTCCCGCAGATCCGGCGCGAACCCGAGGCTGATGTTCGCCTCCACCGTATCCATCCCCTGTTCCTGAAGCTGGTATGCCTTCAGCTTATTGATCAATCCGATCCCTCTGCCCTCCTGCCTCATATAGAGAACGACTCCCCGGCCTTCCTCTTCGATCCGGCGCATCGCCTCCTGGATCTGCTTGCCGCAGTCACAGCGCAGAGAACCGAAGGTATCTCCGGTCAAACACTCGGAATGCACCCGGCACAGCACGTCCCTTCCGTCGCCGATCTCTCCCTTCACCAGCGCCACATGGTGCTCTCCTGTGATATCATTGACATAACCGTGTATCTGAAAATGCCCGTACTGCGTAGGCATATCCGCACAGGCCTCCTTCACCACATGCTTCTCATGGATCCTGCAATAATCCTGCAGGTCTTTGATAGTGATAAATGTAAGGCCGTGCTCTTTGGCTAATTTCCAGAGGTTCGCCGTGCGCATCATCGTCCCGTCCTCTTCCATGATCTCACAGCATACGCCGCATTCCTTAAGCCCTGCCAGCCGCATCAGGTCAACAGTCGCCTCCGTATGTCCGTTACGCACCAGGACGCCGCCCTTCTTCGCAATCAGCGGAAATACATGCCCGGGTCTTCTAAGATCCTCCGGTCTCGTATTCTCGTCCACACATTTCATCATTGTGTAAGACCTCTCTGCCGCCGAGATCCCCGTCGTCGTATCCACGTGGTCCACCGACACGGTAAATGCCGTCTCATGATTGTCCGTATTCTCCGATACCATAGGCGGCAGTCCAAGCTTCGCCGCGACCGCAGCGCTCATCGGCGTACAGATCAGCCCTTTGGCACAGCTTGCCATAAAATTAATGTTCGCCTGTGTCGCAAACTGCGCCGCACAGATCATATCCCCTTCATTCTCACGGTCCGGGTCATCCGTAACCAGGATGATCTTGCCCGCTCTCAGATCCTCAATAGCCTTTTCAATAGAATGATATTGGTATTGCTCCTCCATTTTCCTTCCTCCTAAATACCATATTCTCTTAAGAAATCCATGGTGATTCCTGTTTCTTTTTTTGCGTTCGGCCAGGTTGGCCCAAGCAGTCTCTCAACGTATTTCCCGACAATATCATTTTCCAGATTCACAACGTCTCCCGGCTTCTTCTTAAGAAGTGCCGTCTCCTCGCCTGTATGCGGGATCACCGATACCTGGAATTCCGTCTCGCCGACCTTCGCCACCGTCAGGCTGATACCGTCAATACCGATAGAACCTTTCTCCACAATGAGCCTTAAGATCTCCGGTTCTGTCCTCACGCTTACCCACACGGCATTCTCTTCCCTCCGGCACGATTGGATCACACCGGTCCCGTCGATATGGCCGGACATAATATGCCCGCCGAATCTTCCGTCTGCCGCCATCGCCCGTTCCAGGTTCACCAAATCACCGGCCTTCCCCTGCCCTAAGTTGCTCCTGCGGCAGGTCTCCGCCATAATATCTGCCGTAAATCCGTCCGGCCCAATGTCTGTCACCGTCAGACATACGCCGTTTACAGCGATACTGTCTCCGATCCTGGTATCCTCTAAGACTCGGTTCGCCTGAATGCTGATCTGGCCCGAGCTTCCCGCCAGAACGATCTGGCGAATCTTCCCTGTCTCTTCTATAATTCCTGTAAACATCTGCTCACCTGCCTGTCTGTATATTTCACCTTGTATCTTACACTGCCTGTCTGTATATTTCACCTTGTATCTTATCGCTGCCTGTCTGTATATTTCACCTTGTATCTTACCAATAGGTCTTCACCGATCTGAGATACTTCCTCAGATTGAAGCAGCACCGCTTCTTCTACCGCTTTTGCCCCGATACCTGCAACCGGTGTCCGAGCCTCTTCTCCGCCAAATATCTTCGGCGCGATAAACGCCAGAACCTCCTGCACGATTCCGGCTCTTAAGGCGCTGTCATTCAGCGTACCGCCGCCCTCCAGCAAGATACTGTCTATTCCCTGATCGCCCAGGTTCTGCATAAGCTTCTCCATATCCACTCTTCCGCCGCCGTCCGGCACCGCCAGAACCTGTATGCCGAGCCTCTCCAGTTCCTTGATCTTATGGTCTTCTCCCTCTATATCCTCCGCGCTCTTCGGCGCCCAGGCAATAATCGTCGGATAATCCTTCGCTGTCCGGCAGATCTGGCTGTCAAGGGGAATCCTTAAGCTGCTGTCACAGATGATACGCACCGGACTCCTCTTGCTAGGTATCCTGACATTCAGCATAGGATCATCCGCCAGGACCGTTCCGATCCCCGCCATAATCCCCATATACCGGCAGCGAAGCTTTTGCACTTCCATCCGAGAATCCTCTCCCGTGATCCACTTGGATGCGCCTGTCTTCGTTGCGATCTTGCCGTCCGCCGTCATAGCGTATTTCATCACCACATACGGCGTATGCCGGGTAATATAGTGGAAGAACACCGGATTCAAGCGGTCGCACTCCTCCCTCATGAAATCTTCCTCCACCAGAACACCTGCTTTCCGAAGGATTTCTGCGCCTTTCCCCGACACCTTGGGATTCGGGTCTCTGGAACCGATCACTACCCTTGCGATCCCATTTTCCAGAATCGCCTCCGTACAGGGCGGCGTCTTGCCATAATGGCAGCAAGGCTCCAATGTGACATAGATAGCCGCTCCCTTTGCAGATTCCGTAAGCGACGCTATCGCATTCCGTTCCGCATGCAGTTCTCCGTAACGCCTGTGATATCCTTCTCCGATGATGCGCCCATCCTTTACGATCACCGCTCCAACCAGCGGATTCGGATTGGTCTGTCCCGTTCCGCGCTTCGCAAGCTCGATCGCCCGCTTCATATAATCCTGATCTGTCATATGCATCGTCTCCTTATCGCCAAAGGTCCTGCGGCCGTTCACAGAAATATAAAAACCCCCGGCAGAATCATCTCCAGGGGTAAAGGCACCGAAACACATCTTCTATAATATGTAATACTAAATTATAATCAGTAAAAATGCTCTGAAACGGGAACGCCATTCCAGAGCAATGATCACTAAGTAAATATACAGTAAATACACGGATATATACCGATATCTTCTTCCATCCAGACTATACTGTCGGCTTCGGAATCTCACCGAATCAGCCTTACGGCTCGCGGGCTGTACCGCCGGTCGGGAATTACACCCCGCCCTGAAGATTCTTCTCTATTTATGTAGATTATTATAACCCGGCGGGAACACAATTTCAAGAGAATTTCACATAAAACCTCCAAATCCTCTAAATCGCTTTCTCTCTCCATTTCCCGCGCTTATAGAATATTCCGGTAATGACTGCTCCAAGCACCCAGGAAATCAAAAGCGAGATATAGATACTCTCCTTGCGTCCGCCCGGGAATTCGGCGCTCTTCGTCAGGTAGACCAGACCGTATGCGATGGGAACCCGCAGGAATATGGTCATCACAATGGATATCCACATAGGCGTCACCGTATCTCCCGCACCGCGCATCACGCCACATAAGCTCTGGATGATCGCCATGGCGATATAGCCCGCGGCAAGTATCCGCATCATATTCATACTCAGCGTTACCAGATCCTCCGTATTGGTAAATATTGCCATCAGGCTCCTTCCAAACAGCAGGATCATAGCAGTGATCGATGCAGAGAATCCGATCGCCATCCATGTGCCCTGTCTCGCTCCCTGCGTCACCCGGTCATAGGCACGCGCCCCGACATTCTGTCCGGCATAAGTCGTCATAGCCGTTCCAAAGGAAAAATTCGGCAGCATAGCGAAGCCGTCAACACGCATAACGATAACATTCGATGCGATAAACTGCTCTCCGAAGCTGTTTGTGAGTGATTGTACGACCAGCATCGCCATAGACATGATCGCCTGGGTGACACCGGACGGTACCCCAAGACGGATGATATTGAAGCCATGCTGTCTGGTCAGTTTAAAATACGGCATCTTAAAATCAAATAAATCCTTCATCCGCATTAATTTCAGCAGACAGAGCACTGCTGAGATTGCCTGCGCGATCACGGTTGCCAGCGCTACTCCGCTGACTCCCATATTAAACCGTATCACGAAGACCAGATCCAGGATAATGTTCAGCACACTTGACACGATCAGATACCACAGCGCAGAGATCGAATCTCCAAGACCTCTCAATATCCCGCTTAAGATATTGTAAAACGCAAGGCCGGATACTCCCAGGAACAGTATCTTAAGATAAGACGTACACCATTCAAGGATACTGTCCGGCGTCTTCAGCAGGACCAGAAGGGGCCTTGCCGCCACCGTTGCCAGGACCATGACAATGACAGATGATATCCCCGTCAGCACAATACTGTTAGCGATCGCAATCGACAGGTCCTCCCGCCTCTTCGCGCCAAAATACTGGGATACCATAATACTGGCTCCCACGCTGATCCCTATAAAAAGTACGATCAGAAGATTCAGGATCGGCCCGGCGCTGCCAACAGCCGCCAGAGCATTATCTCCTACATAATTCCCTACTACCACACTGTCTACCGTATTATACAACTGCTGGGCGATATTCCCGATCAGCATCGGTACCGTAAAAAGCAGAATATCCTCCCAGGGCTTCCCCACGGTCATATCGACCGGGGCAAATAATTTTTTCAGTGCATTCATATTCTCCCTCCTTATTATCTGTTATAACATAAAATATTAAATTTTGATATAGTATTTAAAAAATCCTTGTCATATAGTTTTAAAAACTATATAATAAAAGGCACGCTGATGCGTGCACAGGTTGACAAACGGTGACTTGTGTACCTTACCATGAAATGCATTGAGGTGATTGAATGACGATTAATACTAAGGATATGCTCAATAGTATCCTGTCCAGCATATCACGTATCGAATACGTGAGGCCGGGCGATATTCCGAATATAGATCTCTACATGGACCAGGTAACGACCTTCATGGAAGAGCAGCTCCGCTCTACCAAGCGCCATGAGGAGGACAAGATACTGACCAAGACTATGATCAATAACTATGCCAAGAACAATCTTCTCCCGCCTCCTGTCAAGAAGAAGTATTCAAAAGAACATGTTCTGGTCATGATATTTATCTATTATTTTAAGAACATCCTTGCGATCAAGGACATAGAGACCTTGCTGAACCCTATCACGGAGGAATACTTCGAGACCGGCAAAGAACCCAATATGACCTCTATCTACGAAGAAATCTGCCGGCTGGAGAAGTCCCGGATCGACACTTTGCAGAAGGATGTCGCACGTTCTTATAATTCTGCCGTTAACAGTTTCCCTGACGTACCGGAGGAGGACAGGGATTATCTCCAGCTCTTTTCCTTCATCTGTTCGCTCAGCTTTGACGTATATGTGAAGAAGCTGCTGATCGAAAAACTGATAGACGAGCTCCCTGAACCGGTACATGAGAAAAAGAAGAAATAAGGCTCTGCCGGTCTTATTTCTTCTTAAATTTAAAAAACTCTCTCATATCTCTGTCTGCCCGTTCTATTCTTCTTCGTTGATCCTCTCAAATACCATATCATACCCGTCGTTGCCGTAGTTTAACGAACGATTCACTCTGCTGATCGTAGCTGTGGAAGCCCCTGTCTTCTCCGCGATCTCAAGATACGTCTTGCGTTCTCTCAGCATCTTCGCCACCTCAAACCTCTGCGACAATGACAGCAGTTCATTGATCGTACAGATATCCTCAAAAAAGGTATAGCACTCTTCCTTATCTCTCAGGCTTAATACTGCACGAAACAGATAGTCTACCGCTTCCGTCCTGATCTTCTTACTCATAGCATTATTTCCTCCGTAACACTTTCACTACTGTTACATTTTAGCACAGTGAATTCATAAAGTCTATACCTTTTTATTCCGTTTTAAGGGCGATTTTAATTGCGTAAAGTCTATGCCTTTTTATTCCGTTTTAAGGACGATTTTAATTTGTCCAGAGCCGTGTTGGCAACCAGTTCTTCCGGGAAATCTATTTCCTCCAACAGACGGTACGCATACTCATAATTCGCGATGTCCGCATCTACATGGGAATCACTTCCCAGAACGACCATAGTTCCAAGCTTCTTGCATTCCAGAAGCATCTCCCGGCAATTATCCATAGTATTTACCCGGAACCCCTCAGGACGCAGAGATGAGTTGTTCACCTCCAGAAGCGTCCCTGTCCTCTTCGCTTCTTGGGCCAATACCTGCATATCTACCGGCACCCTTCCGTCATCCGGGTGTCCGATGATATCCACATATTCGTTCTGCATGGCATTCACATATGCCCTCGTGATCATCTCCTTCGAATATTCACCCTTATAGCAGGGTAAATGAATACTTGCAATGGCTATGTCCATCTCCTGCAGCACTTCCTGTGCAAGGTCTACTTCTCCGGCTTCATTCAGGATATTCAGCTCCGTCCCAAGCAAGAGCTCGATTCCGCACTGGCGTCTCGGCACCACCCGAAGATTCTGAAAATAATAGATATGGCAGGTTCCCGGCATCTTCACGGCATGCTCTGTGATCGCAAGCCCTTTGAGACCTTTCTTACCGGCGGCATCGGCCATCTCCCGGATCGTGTTATACGCATGCCCGCTGGCAAGCGTGTGTGAATGGGTATCAATCTCAATATTCATAAACTCTCGTCCTTCTTTCTTTTGTTTCATTTCAACTCATGGAAATATTATACAGTATATATTTTTCTTTTTCTACACAATCTAAACTAAATCTTGCGAGTTTTCCTGATTATAATAAGGAAAACTTAAAAATATATCCTAATCATAAGAAGGAGGCTTTTTCCATGAAAGCAAAGCAGATAGATAAAGAAAAACAGATAAATAAAGAAAAACAGATAGATAAAGAAAACCAGAGGATCATTGACGAATACGATTATCTCTCTAACGCCGCTTCTTCTCAGGACTGTACCGGTCTGATCCCTTCCGAACCGGTTTCCACAGAAGAAATCGAATCCTATGAAGAACTGTACCATTTCCTTCCGCCGGGGGCAAGGGCTGCCGCCATCAAACCGGACGAACACTAACGCTGCGCCCCAAAGCAGACGTTAAGGTACACTGCGGGAAATCCCGCATATACTAATGAAAAAATGGAGTTTTTATTATGCCATCAACAAATCTGATCCCCATAAACGGGGTGATTCAGAGCATCTCTGAATTTGACAATAATTGCTGCATGCAGGAAATTACGATCCGCAATTCTGACGGAATCCAGAACTTTATCGTCAGTCCCGATACCTACGTGATCGGCGAAACACGCTTAAGGATCGGTATGAACGTTACGGCATTCTACGATGCCGATCTCCCGATCCCATTGATATTCCCGCCCAGATACCAGGCTGTATTCATCGGGCGGCGCAATCCGCAGGAGACTCTCTACGCGGGAGAATTCGACAGAAGCCTTACCTCTCTTGACGGCTCGCTTCAGCTGAACATCGGACGCTCCACTGAGATCGTCACTTCAAACGGCCAGCCCTTCAACTGTTCCCTCGAGGCACAGATGTTGATCGTATACTATACGACTACCACCAGGAGCATTCCGCCTCAGACTACGCCGCGCAAGATCATTGTTGTGTGCTGAAAAATTTAGCTGAAAAATTTATTCTAAAAGTTTTAAAATACTACTTTCTTCAAGCTCCCATCTGTGCTATAATCTCCATATGGGGCATTAGCGCAGTTGGGAGCGCGCCACACTGGCAGTGTGGAGGCCACGGGTTCAAGTCCCGTATGCTCCATTCTGCAAGGCAGAGCCATGTGAAGTCTGTTTTAAGCGGGGGCTTCATGAAACTGAATGAACCAAATGAACATGGCTTATGAAAAGGTGGTGAGCATATGCCAATCAACCTTGAAATTGTGAAAACTGCTATTGATGATTTTGCAAAAGTACAAAGACGTATGATATTAGCAAAAAAAGAAAACGCACCAGAGACATACGCCGATTTGAAAGAGGAATATATCTCTCTGAAAGCATTGCTCAATATCGCAGGCGTGAATCTCAACGAACTGGATAAAATCAAAGAGTTGTAACAAAATACCTGTATGTTCTACTCTGCAAGGCATAGCCAGATTTTGATATTTTGGCTATGCTTTTTTAATTTCTCTACGCTGAAAAATCAGATACGGGCAGTGTTCAAGTAAGGGAAAATGCGGTGTTCTAAGAATGAAGGGGTGCAAGTATACGGCTACTGTATGGCACTCTCCCACTTCATAAATCATTTAAAAGCAAGTCAGCCTATCATGAATTTTGGTATGCTGACTCTTTTTATTGCAAAAGATTGCTGTCATTTACAATGATACCTCCACTTATGGCGACAACTACGGCGACAGCGTCGTCGTCAGCTATTATGCAAGCATATTCATTCATTTCTTAAAAATTCTACTTTCTATAAACATATCTTACGAATTTTACTATGATTTTCTTTATGAAAATGATTATGTGTTTTTTATCTGAAATTATTTCTATGTAATAATGCTTAAACACAAAGAGAATGAATAAAAAAGATTAACAGCGGATTTTCTGTGTACCTCCCGTCCCTTATGGGAGGGGATGAGGAACGGGGGTACATAGAATAAAGCTATTACTACGATTTTTCGGAAAAGAACTGGTAAATAAAACAGATTTGATTACTACATCATTCTTTAAGCTAAAAAATGAAAGGAGAAAGACCTATGAAAAACTTAGTAAAAACAGAAATAACCGTGAAAACAGAGATACTATCATCAGAGGACGGGAACAGAACATACAGCATTAAGAAAGAGATTACAGGGATTACAGGCAGTCATGCATACTTTATCTTATTATACCCCACCAGAACACAGGAAAATTGCTATGTGGAAGATTCCACCAATAACCATCTCCTGAACCATCTTGCTGAATTGGGTTTAAATTCATACACCGTCATTAATCTGTTTGCACAGGTAACACAGAGCCGACTTTCTTTAGCCGGATTAACCGTGGATGAAGAAAATATGAACTATATTAAGGAAACTGTCTTTTCAAGCCTTACGGATGATTCTAAGGTGGTGATTGCATGGGGAAACAGCCAGCAGAATTCTCCCGTTATCTGCCAGTCAAAACAGAGAATCCTTGAACTCTGGGAGAGCGAACAGCCTTCAAGACCACTCTATCAGCTAACCGTAGACGGGATGAAGAATGATAATATCGGCGTCCATCCCCTTTTCCTGGGAATCCGCCACAGCCAGTCCTATTGGAAACTGGTGGAATATCCCAGAAAGAAAATCTTAAAGGAGTTATTAGAACGGATGAAGCCTAAGAAAAATGAAAAGAGAGACAAAGAGTAAGGCAACAGAGAAAAACTCAGCTAAGGGGAAGAAAGACAATAGTAAATAAAAATAGAAGTTCAGCACATTAACAGATTATGTCTATCCGCAGTAAATGTATATGAATTAGGGATAATGAAGCATAAAGTCCCATTATCCCTAATTTCTCATTACTTATCTTCTACCGGCGGTATGTATTCTAATAAATCGTTTAAATCGCAATTTAGTGCATAGCAGAGCCTTGATAATACAGCTAAGTCTACTCGCTGAATAGAACCATCATAATAGTGCTTCAACTGGGTTCTCTGCATTTCAGCACGAAATGACAGTTTCGTTAGAGATAGACCACGCTCATGCATTATTTCTTTAAGGTGAAGTTTTACAGTGCCAAATTGTAAATCGTTCATGAATGAAACCTCCTGCTATACATGATATTTTATCTTTATAGCTATTGTAAGCAGTATATTTATGCTGTATAATCATACGTGTAGATATATGCACACTATAAAAAGAAAGGAGAAGAACTATGGGAGAAAAACCACAACATTGGATGTGTTCAGCATGTGGAAGGAGACTAACGATTTGGTATGGTGGAAGACCAAGTCCTGGTACATGTCCTGCAAAGGGGAAGACCTCAACCGGTTTTCCAAAACCACATTCATGGAAAAAAATCTAGTATTGATTGCATAATTATGAGTTTTGAGAGGAGTGCTATATTAATCTCCTCTCTAACACATTCTGTTTAAACGCAATGTAAACTGACTAGATAAATGAAGGAATTAAAAAATGGGATTAAAAAAGCAACTAAAAAAAACAACTGATAAGAAAAGTTTTACTTTAAAAAACATTTTTAAAAAAATTTTTAAATATCTTATCATGTTTAGTTTGGGCATCATTCTAACTAGTTTTTTATTGTCTTTATTAATGCCTCTTTTATTAAAAATGATTTTAATTATATTTGTAGTTTTAATAATTATAGGAATACTAACGACAATAAAAACACTTCTAAAGTAAAAGGTGATTTAGAAAACAAAATACAAAATAGATTATAATAAGATTATAGGAGAACTACTATATGAAAACTGATGATAATAATAATTCTTTAAATTCCTCATCAGAACAGAACAAGGGGTTATCTAACTTCCTTTCCAGAACGGCTAAAAAAGTTGGCTTTACTGTATACGATATGGTAACAGATGGACTTTTTCAAATAGCACAAGAAACAAGCCGAACAAGTGAATCCGAAGAAGACCGTAATACAGCAAAAGCTCTTTTAAATTACATAACTACTCGAATGACAGAATATGAAGGTAATTATATTGCTGAAGACGAAAGCATGGCTATACGTGTTGAAAAATGCACAACTGCGAAAATGGATTTTATTATAGCGTCTAAAATGTATTCCAAATCCATAAAATGTACAGGTAAATTTATAAGCCAAAATAAAGTTTTGTATTCTGGTCAACATTGTACACTAACAATAACTTTGTGCAGTGAGGATGAACTCATATTGAAAGGGAAATTACCTTGGGAAGAAAATGAAATCGAGTTATATTTTACGAGTTCCAGATTACTTGTAAGAAAAAGCCAATACGAAGGGGATTATGTAGCAGCAAATGACAGTATGGTTATACGAGTTAAAAGATGTACAACTGCAAAAATGGACTTCATAATAGCTTCTAAAGAACAGCCAGAAGTGATAGACCATTGTTCTGGTAAATTTATAGAGGAAGATAAAGTTTCATATTCTGGAAAGAATTGTGCATTAATGATAACTTGGCGCAGTGAAGAAGATTTCATACTAGAGGGGAAATTACCTTGGGAAGAAGATGAAATTGAGTTACATTTTCTGAGTTCAAGTTTGTACGCAAACATAAAGAATTATATAGAAGAAAACAATGACGATTTAAGAGTTCTAGGAAGTTATATTTATACAAATCAAAATCAAGGAATTTTATTAAATATTGACCAAACAGATGATGAATATAAAGATTTTCAAGTATTTTATTTATCTAACATGCACCAAGCAGTAACTGAACCAAAAAAAGTAAATGCAAATGTAATATTTCATCAAAAAGGTAAGATTAGCATAGAAGATGATATTATATATGCGGCGTTTTCGAACGAAGATTATAAACTGATTTTTGTGTGGGAAGATAATGATACAGTTACCTGGACAAGAATAATGTCGCAAGATAATGAAACAACAGTGCCACTTAAAAGAAAAAGTACAGGATATATTGATAAATTAATAGAGACTCTAAAAAATCGAATGGATATTTATGGATATTTCTAATATGTGAATATCCAAACTGATGAGGAATTTTTAAGATAAAATCTAAATAGTAAAATGTAAAGAGCCGAAGTGTAAGATTCATTGCACTTCGACTTTTTTGTTGTCTTTTTAAGAAAGGAAGGTTATACATATGCAGATTAAAATATTTAACCAGAATCAGCTTTCAATTCTGAGGAATATAAATCCTTTACTGAAAGAATACAAAATTCCAAGAATGGTGCTTCATGAAATCGGCAATATTCTCGAGTTTAAAAAAGCGAGTAATAAAGATTATGTAATATTATTCTTGAACCCGCTTCGGAATGATTTGATTGATATTTTAGATAGACTACACTTATATACCGAAGAAGTGGAGTATTCAGAGAATAACTTTCATACAATCGAGGTTAAAGGCAAGAAACATCCTATGAAGAAGAAGCGTATATGGAGTTGGTACGATATCTCCATTCCAACTGAGGAACGTACCATTTTTGTGGTCTATTCTATGAAAAAGAGAGATTTAAAAAAGAAAGGTGGATTTTAATCTATGAGAATTAAAAGATGGGGCAACCAATCAAAAAGAATTAAAGATATAGTCACCTGCAAAGAACTGGAAATCGTTCTAATGGAACTGGAAACTGAGAACTTAAACCCGGATATATATAGATACCGTACTGAATGGGGGATTAACGTTGTTTATTATATATTCGATTTCCAACTTATGGATGAATTAATCTTTCAGCCGATTTACTTAAATAATTCGGATATTTTCTACTTTGGAATGACGGAAAATGAACTTTTCCAAAAAGTATTAAAAAATACCGTTATTATGACACAGCCCAGAATTATACTTTTCTCAGAATATTTAGAAGACTTGGAACGGGTTTGTGAAAGGTCATTGATTCCGGTAATTAAGGAACTAATCAGCGTAATGGTGAAAATTGAGAATAATAATAAACAGCTTTGGTGTGTTACTAATATCCTCGGAGAACGTGGTGCGGTTGGAGGATTCTATAAACGTTTATTAAGGAAATTTTGCATGGCTCACAACTGCCGGCAATTATTAGTAGGTTTCTCTAATAACGATTACGCTTTTCTGAGTATGGTGAATGAAAAGACCGTTATGGCTATAAGGGAGTTAATTGATGGAGTTGGCAGTGTGCGTTCAGATACGGGGAAGATTATAGGGAGAAAACTTCTTATTTATGATTACGGGAAAGATTCTTTAGAAGAATTTGAAGAAATAGATTTCGTATGAAAATACTTATGACTTTAGATTGGAGGAAACAGAATGAAAGTGAAAATATGGACAGCCAAGCAGTTATCTATGGTTCAAGAATTAGTGAAAGATGGCAGGATACCGAAAGCCGTTGCAGACGAATCCTTAAGAGTTGTTTCTATACTTGATGAATACTATGGGACTGAGAGAAACGTTGATAATGATGATGGAGGTTATCTGCTTATATATACGGAGTGCATAGAGGATAACAGAGAAATACAAAGATTCCTGGATAAATACCGCGTCCGGCTGGATGATATGGAACTGGATGACACTATCTGCACTGGTGATGGAGTTACGTGGAAGTCTGCATTATATCTGGTTACGAATGACTATGGGATTACTCTTATATACCCATATAGGAATACGGAGAAATAGAAAGCTTCTTTTGTGAATGTATTAAATTCGCAATGTGATGTTACTAAGAAAATTTTTTTCAGTGGCGATAGGGACAGAAGGGACACAAAAAATTAATGATGTTGCTGAGGTAAAAAAAAACTACTCTTTTTTAACCTCCTCATTCAAATTGAATAAATACCGTCTCTCTTGTCCCTATCGCCACTGAAATATAAAAAAATATTTTTTCACTTATAAGTTTTTCTATTTGGCATAAATAGTATAGGATTTTACTACTTGACTAACATCTTTTTTTATTTCCTTTCTAGTTATAGAATTTCCATCATTCTTTTTGTAGTAATATAAACAAAGAAGGATTTCCCCTAAAGCAATACAATGAATTACATCGCTTTTATCTTGTCTTTTATAATGTTGATTAACTAAATAAGCCAAAAGATTGGTATATTCCGGATTTTCAATAAAAAAGCAGGCAATTTTATTATATTTTTTATATTGTAGAATATCCCCTAAAGATAGCCGATCATCTTCAATAACAAAATCAAATTTCCCCTCTACAATTTGTTGACAATTCATTTCATCTAAATACCGGTATAGACTTGAATCTACCAAAATACTTGCTTCTTCACATTCCTCCCGTATACCATCAATAATTTGCTTCTTAGATTCTATCCTCTTGCCCTTTTTATTACAAGTATCCACATATTCCTGAATAGCTCCTTTTACACGCTCTTTTATTTCTTTACCTGATAGACCATCCTTTTTATATTTATCCATATAATCTCTCCTTTTTTACAAGAACATTCTGTAACAAGCCACAAAACATCATATCCTAACTTTTTTTAGATATTGCTAGGTATTAACTCAAAAAAAGTAAAATGAGAGGAAAAATAAGATTTTTTTCCTTAATATGCTAAATATACCATTTTCCCTGGGAAAAATCAATATTTTTAATTATAAGAAATATTTTGAGAATATATGAGAAATATACTATTTTCACTCAATATTCTATGCCATTAAAATTGATAACCCCAATAAATACCGTTGTTTCCATAACTTGACGAGCACTTCGAGAATTTGTATTATAATACTCGTACCGCCTAACGTTAGAGTAAAAATTATTAGTCCCCCACCTGTATGGTGAAATATCGGGGGAACAGATACACTGCACCTTGACAATTGAATACAGATATCACTTAAAAAAAATATATAAAGGCAGGAGGCATTATCATGAAAAATTCAAATATGGAGAAGTTTTTTGATTCTTTAATTACCGAAGATTCTTTTTTTGAAGTGCGTATACTACACACAAATAAAGGAACTATTTCCGGTTACTTTAACGATTCCAACAAATTACTGAAAGCAATTAATCAGTATGACGGGAAATACAATATTTTTTTTACATTGAACACTGTGATTCCCGATATTACAAGTAGAAGTTTGAACCATTTTACAGAATGGGCAAAGAATACAACTACTGATAAGGAAATCAAACAGAGAGACTGGATTCTAATCGACTTAGACCCAAAACGTCCTGCAGGCATCTCTTCAACAGATGAAGAATTATCTCATGCTGAAGAATTAGCTGAACAAGTAGAGAATTTCCTAAATGAACAGGGATTCTCTGAACCAGTTAAATGTATGTCCGGTAACGGATATCATTTACTTTACCCGATTTCGTTAGAGAATACACCAGAGAGTACTACTCTTATAAAGGATTTTCTTGCCGCTATTGACAGAAAATTCTCTAACGAAGCGGTAAAAGTGGATACTACTACATACAATGCCGCAAGAATTACGAAACTTTATGGTACGATAGCTTGCAAAGGAGATTCTACAGAATCACGTCCGCACAGGCAGTCGTGTATAGTTTTTGCACCAAATGTCTGGGAAAATATTAGTGCTGAGCAAATTGAGGATATTATAGCACTCTGTAAACCGATAAGTGAGAAGAATGAAAAGAAAACTTCTTCTAATTTTACTATGAATGGTGATAACAAGACAACTTCATATATACATCCGAAGATTAATATTCGGGAATTTTGTGAATCTCATGGAATAGAAATATCCCATGAGAAAGCTTGGTGTGACGGGATATGTTACGTTCTTTCAACCTGCCCTTGGAATCCTGACCATACGGATAAATCAGCTTACATTATAGAATTTCCCAATGGGAAGATTATTGCAGGGTGTCACCATGATTCATGTAGCGAAGAAAATTGGCAAACTCTTTTAAAGAGATTCCCAGATATGGAAGGGTATTTACAACCGCCTAAAAGGAAGTTAGCCAAAAAAGATGATAGCATGAGTGCCGCAGAGGTGCTTCTGGCAGACATAAAAAATGCAGATTACATTTTTTATCATGATAACAAGGAAAATGCTTATGCAAAAGTTCCTTTAGATAATAATGCTCGTCAGTATATGGCAGTGCAGGATAGTAAATTCGCACTATTGCTTAGGGGCTATTATTACAAAAAATATGGAAAAGCTATAAATAAGGATTCACTCAAGCAAGTAATTGAAACCTTAGAAGCTGAGGCTATCTTTCAAGGAACTGAAATTGAACCTGCTATACGTTGCAAATATCAACAAAACAAGTTATTTTATTATCTCGCAGATGAGGAACAGACAGTTTGCTGTATTGACAAGAAGGGTATCCGTATTTTAGCGAAAAGCCCTATTCCATTCATTCGAAAGGGCAACATGCTTGAGCAGGTAATGCCAATGGATATAGGTAAAAAAACAGGTAAAAAGAAACCTACTTTCAGAACATTGGCAAAAAAGTATTGGCATTTTAAATCTGCGGATGATTTATTGTTGCATAATGTAACTTTGCTTACACGCTTCTTTAGCGGTATTCCATGTCCTATCATCTATTACAGAGGTGACAGAGGTTCTGCTAAAACTACAAACCTAAAACTTGACCAGCTATTTTTAAATCCATCTTCTACGGATGTCACAGCATTACCCGACAAAGTGGATGACATTATTGCCATTCTAAATAGAAGCTACAGCGTTTCATTTGACAATATAGATGGTGACATTTCTCGAAAATTGGCCAACCTATTTTGTATTTGTACTACAAAAGGGTATTACTGTAACCGTAAATATTACACAAATACTGATACTGTTGATGTTTTACTTCATACACACCTTAGCTTTAGCGGTATTACTACTATCTCCCATAGGGCAGACTTATTGGACAGATGTATATGTTTATCATCCAATCGGATTCCAGATTCTGAAAGAAAAACAGAAGAATACATCATGTCGGAGTTTAAAAAAGATTTACCTTATCTTCTCTATAAGGGAATGAAAATCTTATCTAAGGCTCTGGGTATCTTAGAAACCCTTGAACTGCCTGAATTACCAAGGATGGGAGACTACGCAAAAATAGGATATGCCATTGCCGAGGTAATGAACTATGGCGGAGACCACTTTTTACAAGTTTATAAAAAGAATCAAGAAGAACTGTTAGAGACAAGTACCGAAGAAGATTTTGTATTAACGACAATTATCTCCTTTGTAGATGAACAAAAATACTTCCATGGTACAATGACAGATTTGTATGGAGCACTCATTAGACATTCCCAAAAGATGGGCATAGATATTAAATACCATATGAAGTCCGTTAATTCATTAAGTAGAAGATTATCTCCATCAGCATTACAACAATTTAACATATACGTCGATAGAGGTAAAAGCAACGGGAAAAGATATATAAACTTATGGAAAGGAGAATTAGAAAACAATGACTAAGGAGGAGAGAAAACGAAAGATGATGACGAGGATATAGCCACCCTTGAACATCCAGACGAACTACCTTTCTAAGATTAGTTTTAATCGTCAGTGGCGATAGGGACAGTAGGGACACAAAAAAATTTTTTTAGCATGACTATAATTACTTTTTGTGAATGTATACCTAAATCTTTTTTTATCGGAATACTGTCACTATCTCCACTGACGCCTCTATTTAATAAAAAGAAATTTAACCTGTAATTTATGGGAAGTAAAAATATATATCATATATATGGAGGTAACCAAAAAATGAAAAAACTGGTTCAGCGTAAATTAATGACGGCAAGAGAAGTTAGAGATGAGTATTTATATATGGACATCCGCAAGTTGAGAACATTCCTTAATAAGAATATCTCATTTGTTAAAATTGGAAATAGATACTATTACCAGCGTTCCAAAGTTGAGAAATTATTAAATGATACTGAAAACAGCTATGATTTCAGAGTCGGCACTTACTAGAAAGGAGGCGGATAAGATGTCATTTAACGTAGAAAAAGTAAAGAGAAAAGATGGCTTTCGTTATCGTATCGTTAAAGATACAGTAATAAATGGCATACGCAAGCGCACTTATAAAGTTTTACCTAAAGGTACAAAGAAATCAGTTGCAGAACATATTTGCAATGAAATGGCTCTAAATGCGCAGTTCGGACATTTTATAGAGAAAGAACCTCTCACTTTTCAACGCTATACAGAAGAAATTTATTTTCCAAAGTATACGAATTATATTTCTGTCTCAACAAAGAGGGGATATCTGCAACTATATAACGCTCCTAACGGAGTAAAGGAAATCCTTGGAAATTATTATCTGGCAGAGATATCACCAGAAATACTTCAAGATATGGTGAATGATTATGTGAAAAGCGGGAAATCGCCTAAGACAATACGGAATCATGTTTCCTTTATCTCATCCATATTAACACAGGCTATGAAGGATAACTACATGAAACGGCAAGAAGTACCAACAAACTACATTCGATTGCCAGAAATGGTTCAAGAAGAAGGAAAGGCTTATACTTTACAGCAAGTCAGAACCATACTTACCCGTGCGCAGGAAACTAATAACCGAACCGTAGAACTGTTAGTTGGTATCTGTTGCCTTGCCGGAGGTCTGCGAAGGTCAGAATTGATCGCCTTAAAATGGGAAGATATCGTGTTAGACAAGACTGAGGCTTATATCCATGTACGAAGAGCCATTGTTGAGGATGGGGATGGAAATATGGTAGAGAAACCAACTAAGACAAAGGCAGGACGGCGGATGATACCTATTATGGTAGATGGGACTGTATATAAGATTCTTCAAAAAGCCAGAAAGGAACACATGAAATGGCAGTCATCAGAACCAGATTTCCAGGGTGGGAACAGTATCTTTATCCTACCTCATAAACCATATAATTTAATGAAGCCGATGACACTGTACAAGAACTTTAAACGGTTTATGAAAAACGAATGTCCAGAACTGCCTTGCTACAGATTGCACGATTTACGGCACACCTACATAACTGCTTGCACGAATATAGAAGGATTCAGCGAATTATCTCTCATTGGCACAGTTGGACACAGCACAATCGAGAACAGCAAGCGTTATCAACATCCATTAATGCAAAAAACACTTGCCGATATGGAGAAGCTAGAGAAAACATTCTCTAAAATAAAGGCTTGATTTACATTTAAATTAAACGAATACTTCTAAAAATTACTAGGAATTTACGGCTACGGGACGACGACACCAGTTTTTTTAAGAACCTTTAAAAGACCTTTAAACGGCGTATTTAAAGCAAAACTATAAAAACATAAAGTCTTAGGATAGGGGTTGATGTGTTCAAGTCCCGTATGCTCCACCAAAAAGTCGTTACTCCAACCTTTACCAAAAAAATTTGATAAACGGTTGGATATTAAAGATAGGAAGGGACTGTCGGTTAATGGATAGTCATGAACAGGGAGGCATGTGACTCGTCGAGTCACATGTCTCCCTGTAATTATCCCTATAAAAAGAGAAAAAGATGGCTAACCATAACCATCTTTCCTCCGCTACATGTTATAACCTGAGTTTTTTGATTATAAACTGTAAAACTCAGGATGTTGGAGACATCCAGCATATTATCCATATGCTAAAATGAATATGTGGATAAAACTATTATATTGCTGTAATATTTCCTAAAAATAGTTTATACTCTATGCATAAGATGTTATAATAAAATCAAACCAGATGTGATTATAAAGCATTTAAGAATATGAGAGGAGAATGGTTATGAGTACTCTTGAGAATACAGTTTCCATGATGAAAGCCTTGCCAGAAACGGACTTATTAGAAATCCAGAATTTGACTCAAAAACTCTTCCAACGGCGTGAGTCAGAAGCCATAGACAGAGCCGTTGGCAAGTTCCTCAAACCCATGTCGCGGGAAGATTTTATGAGGGATATTGATACGGCAGAGCAGGAAATTGTGGACGGGAAATACCGCAGTGCGGATGAGGTGTTTAATGGGTTGGAACGTAAATACGGATTATGAGGTTATATTGACGGATAAAGCACAGACGCAGGTTCTGGAAATCCTTGATTATATTTTCTTTAAGTTGGAAAACCCACAGGCAACACGTAGCGTTGAACAGGATATGAGAGAAACTATCAAACGGCTTTCATGCATAGCGGACAACCTGAAGCTATGTGATGACCCAAAGTTACAGGATTTAGGTTATCGAACCATCCATCTAAAACGCCACAACTATTTTATGCTATATAAAATAGTTGACAAACAGGTATTTGTTACGGGCATCTACCACGACTTACAGGATTATGAAAATATATTGAAGTAGCAGCGTGGTATTGTTAAAATAAATACGTGGATAATATCGTCCTTGGGAACTGATGGACAGCACTTGAGGTCAGGCTCCGTCTGTTAGTTGTTCTCGTTTACAAAGATCGTGAAGTCGCTTATTGCTGATCTTGGCGCTTTCTGATAGAATATGTTTAGGCGGAACATTATTAATCTGGTGTTTGAAGTTCAGTATGGTTTGATATTTTATGAAGTCAAGCCTTGATAATTCCATTTCTGCAAGGCAGAGCCATGTGAAGTCTGTTTTAAGCGGAGGCTTCATGAAACTGAATGAACCAAATGAACATGGCTTATGAAAAGGTGGTGAGCATATGCCAATCAACCTTGAAATTGTGAAAACTGTTATTGATGATTTTGCAAAAGTACAAAGACGAATGCTATTTGCAAAAAAGGAAAATGCACCAGAAACATACGCCGATTTGAAAGAGGAATATATCTCTCTGAAAGCATTGCTCAATATCGCCGGCGTAAATCTCAATGAACTGGATAAAATCTAAGAGTAGTTCGTATGCTCCATTTCAAAACCTTTGTTTTTACTGCCTTTGCGGCACATCGATAATCAAAAGCGAGGTGAAAAATATGCCTGGTGAAAAAGAGTTAAATATCAATCTTTTTGAAAGGTTAGATTTGTTAGACAGATTAGAGAGAGTGGCAAAAAGGGAAAATTGCGAACCCGTTTTACAAGAGATTGCATTTGAACGCAAATTGATAGAACGTAAGCTTTACCAGAAACTGCCGTTGACAGATGCAGAGTAATTAATAACTAAACCATCAGAAACCTAGAAGGTGCAAAGACTTTCATGAATGATCATAGAACGCTCCTGCGGACTATTACATACTTGACTTCAAAACAGCACCTTTCCCCGGCAGAGGTGTGTGACTATCTCCTTGTTCCGGGCTTTTCGGTAGATATCTCTTTATACGGCAAACGGAGAACTTCCTTTTCTCCGCGCTGCCGAGACGACAAAACGCACAGGAACTCAAACTTTTCTCCGCGCTGCCGAGAAGGCAAGACGTACAGGAACTCAAACAGACGGCACAGCACCGTGCGGCGTTCCCGCCGCCTGCAATGCCGTACCGTCAAGATACTTAGATACTTAATTCACACTTCTCTTCACATAGCTAGTATGAAGCGTCTCATGCGCTTTATGACTGCCCGGTTTCCCGAGATACTCGTCATAGAGCTTCTTGATCTCTGGATTCTCATGAGACTTACGGATCGTCTTCGCCTCATCGTTGCGGTACAGTACGCCCGCACGGATCCCCCGAACATCCGTAAAGTTACGGACATCACCGGATACCTGAGGCTGACCGCCGCCGTTGACACATCCGCCCGGACATCCCATGATCTCAATGAAGTGATAATCTGCCTCGCCTGCCTTCACCTTATTCAGCAATTCTCTGGCATTGCCAAGTCCTGAGGCAACCGCAACCTTCACATCCATGCCCGCTACGTTGTAAGATGCTTCCTTGATCCCTTCCGTTCCGCGGACGTCCGTGAATTCCAGACTTGCAAGTTCTTCGCCTGTCAGCACTTCTACCGCAGTACGAAGGGCCGCCTCCATAACGCCGCCGGTCGCTCCGAAGATCACTCCGGCTCCTGTAGATTCACCCATCGGATTATCGAATTCTTCGTCTGGAAGCTCTGTGAACTCAATACCGCAGCGCTTGATCATTCTGGCAAGCTCTCTGGTCGTGATCGCAATGTCCACATCCGGTACGCCCGCTGCGCTCTGGTCGTCTCTTCCGATCTCGAACTTCTTCGCCGTACAAGGCATCACGCTGACGGATACGATCTTCTTCGGATCGATTCCTTCCTTCTCTGCGAAATAGGTCTTCAGCATCGCGCCGAACATCTGCTGCGGAGACTTGCAGGTTGACAGATTCTCCGTCATATCCGGGAAATAATGCTCGCAATATTTGATCCATCCCGGTGAACAGGAAGTGATCATCGGCAATACGCCGCCGTTCTTAACACGGTCGAGCAATTCTGTTGCCTCTTCCATAATAGTAAGGTCTGCCGCCCAGTCTGTATCGAATACCTTGTCGAATCCGAGCCTTCTCAGCGCTGCCGCCATCTTGCCTTCCACATCTGTTCCCATAGGATAGCCGAATTCTTCGCCAAGTCCCGCACGGACAGACGGAGCGGTCTGTACTACCACATATTTCTCTGGATCCGCGATCGCCTCGATGATCTGGCTTGTATAATCCTTCTCATACAGCGCGCCCGTCGGACAGACAGCGATACACTGACCGCAGGATACACAGCTTGTCTCACCAAGCCCCATCTCGAATGCCGAGCCGATCATGGTCGCAAATCCGCGGTTATTCGGGCCGATCACGCCGATGCCCTGCGTCTTCTCGCAGACAGCCACGCAGCGGCGGCATAAGATACACTTGTTATTGTCACGGATCATGTGAGCCGCGGAATCATCCAGCTCATAGTGATTCACCGCGCCTTCATAGAAATCCTCATCATCCACGCCATACTCACGGCATAACTGCTGCAGCTCACAATTCCCGCTCCTCACACATGACAGACATTTCTTATCATGATTGGAAAGGAGAAGCTGTAGGGTCTTCTTCCTGGATTCGATCAGCTTCGGAGTATGGGTGTATACCTCCATCCCTTCATTGATCGGGTGTACGCAGGCAGCCACCAGGTTTCTTGCTCCCTTTACCTCGACCACGCACATACGGCATGCGCCGATCTCATTGATTTCCTTCAGATAACACAAGGTCGGTATCTTGATTCCTGCAAGGTGCGCTGCTTCAAGGATCGTAGAGCCTGCAGGAGCGGATACATCAAGACCGTTGATTTTAAGATTAATATTTTCCATATTCTCCATCCTCCATTACTCTTTGTAAATTGCACCGAAACGGCATTTTTCCATACAAGCGCCGCATTTCACGCACTTATCCTGATTGATCACATGCGGTTCTCTTACGGAGCCTGAGATCGCGTCATTCGGACAAGTCCTTGCACATAAGGTACAACCCTTACACTTGTCTGCGTCGATCTTGTAGGAAAGAAGCGCCTTACACACTCCCGCCGGACACTTCTTGTCAACGATATGCGCTATGTATTCGTCCTTAAAGTAACGTAAGGTGGAAAGCACCGGGTTCGGAGCAGTCTGTCCGAGCGCGCACAGGGAATTGGACTTCAGATGTGCCGCCAGATCCTCCAGCTTATCTAAGTCTTCCATGGTTCCCTGACCGTTGGTGATCTTCTCTAAGATCTCCAGCATACGCCTGGTTCCGATCCGGCACGGCGTACACTTGCCGCAGGATTCATCTACCGTGAATTCCAGGAAGAACTTCGCAATATCAACCATACAGGTGTCTTCATCCATAACGATCAATCCGCCGGAGCCCATCATGGACCCGATGGCGATCAGATTGTCATAATCGATCGGCACGTCAAAATGCTCTGCCGGGATACATCCGCCGGACGGACCGCCGGTCTGAGCCGCCTTAAACTTCTTCCCGTTCGGGATACCGCCGCCGATCTCCTCTACGATCTCGCGGAGCGTCGTTCCCATCGGGATCTCTACAAGTCCCGTATTCTTAACCTTTCCTCCAAGGGCGAATACCTTCGTCCCCTTAGACTTCTCTGTTCCCATGGAAGCGAACCAGTCCGCGCCGTTCAAGATGATCTGCGGAATATTCGCCAATGTCTCTACGTTATTCAGGATGGTCGGCTTCTGGAACAGACCCTTAAGAGCCGGGAACGGCGGACGCGGACGCGGCTCGCCTCTGTTGCCTTCGATCGAAGTCATAAGCGCCGTCTCCTCGCCGCAGACGAATGCGCCCGCACCCAGACGAAGCTCAATATCAAAGTCAAATCCTGAATCAAATATATTCTTACCCAGCAGGCCGTACTCTCTCGCCTGATCAATGGCTATATTCAGTCTCTCAACCGCGATCGGATATTCCGCACGGACATAGATGTACCCTTGCGACGCACCGATAGCATAGCCTGCGATCGCCATTGCTTCCAATACTACGTGAGGATCGCCTTCCAATACAGAACGGTCCATGAACGCGCCCGGATCGCCCTCGTCTGCGTTACAGCAGACATACTTCTGATCGGCCTGATTCGCCGCCGCGAACTTCCACTTAAGCCCTGTTGGGAAGCCTGCTCCCCCGCGCCCGCGAAGCCCGCTGTCTAAGATGATCTGGATCACCTCTTCCGGCTTCTTCGACGTCAGCACCGTACCAAGCGCTTCATAGCCGCGTGTTCCGATATATTCCTCGATATCCTCAGGATTGATCACGCCGCAGTTACGCAGGGCAACCCTGTGCTGCTTCTTATAGAACTGCGTCTCCTGCAGAGGCAATATCTCGTCATTGCCCTTCACTGTCTCATCGTACAGCAGACGTTTTACAACTCTTCCTTTTAACAAATGTTCGGATACGATCTCCGGGATATCCTCTTCCTTCACCATCGCATAGAAAGAGCCTTCCGGATACACGATCATGATCGGCCCTAACGCGCACAGACCAAAACAGCCGGTCTTTACCACACCGACTTCATTCTCCAGTCCGTTTCTCTTAATCTCTTCTTCTAATCTTTCCCTGATCTTCTGGCTGCCAGAGGAAGTACATCCTGTTCCACCGCATACCAAGACGTGCGAACGATACATAAGTCTTTGTTCCTCCTTTGTCTATAATTGCTGAGCCGCCAGCGTATACTTGGCAACTGCCTGTCCCTGCTTCAGATGGAGCTCGAATACTTCCATCGCCTTCTCAGGGTCCATCTTAATATATGTAACCTTCTCTTTGCCCGGTTCTATGACCTCTACGATCGGCTCATACTGACACAGTCCGATACATCCGGTCGGAGTCACACTGATCTTCTCTGCCAGAGACTCCTTCTGCACCGCGTCGGAAAGAGCAGTCAGCACCGGCCTTGCGCCGCTTGCGATCCCGCAGGTAGCCATACCTACCACGACTCTCGTCTGCGTCTCATTCTCAGAGCGCACACCGACCTTGCCCTGATTTCTTTCTCTAATTGCTTTTAATTCTTCCAGAGATTTCATTCTATCTTAATTCCTCCTTTTTGCAGCGCCCCCTCACCTTCGTTCGGCGGCAGATCGTCGGAAGACTTCATTACAGTATCCTTCCGGCATTTACTTCTGTTTGATTTGTGTTCAGATATTCTTTGATAAATTTCGACACTTCCGCGTCGCGAAACGGCAGACCGCCCAATATCTGCTTCATCTCTCTCGTATCTAACACAAATTCCCTCTCATCATATGCATATCTATAGTGAAAATCAATTTCTTCATTAAATACTATCAACGTATAGATCGTAGAATTCACATCGCCCAAGGGCATCCTGTCTATATGCGACAGACCGAAAACCGCTTTTACGGCCGTTCCTTCCCCTTCTTCGGACACGATCTCAAAGCTTCCTCCTGTCCCTTCGGCCGCCTGCTTGAAAAACGGAATCCCAAGCCCTACCTTCCGGGTAGTCCTTGTTGTAAAAAAAGGATCTGTGACCTTCTCTGCCTGTTCCTTACTCATCCCGCATCCATTATCTCTGATCTCTATCTTCAGCGTGTCCTCTGCGGTATCCGCCGACACGTCAATCTCTATGTAACTGGCCTTCGCGCGTATAGAATTCTCTGTTACGTCCAGAATATTCAATGCGATCTCCGTCATCATACCTATTCATACTTGGCCAGAATATCGTCAATATCATCCACCGTAAGCCGGCCGTATACCTCGTCGTTGATCATCATAACCGGAGCAAGGCCGCAGGCGCCTACGCAGCGGCAGGCATCCAGAGAGAACTTGCCGTCTGGAGTACATTCTCCTCCGACGATCCCAAGCTTCTCCATCAGCTTATTATAGATATCCCCGGAACCCTTCACATAGCAGGCTGTTCCAAGACATACTGATATGCGGTAGCGTCCCTTCGGATTCAAATTAAACTGGGAATAGAATGTGGCAACTCCGTAGATCTTCTCCAGCGGAATCCCCGTCTCATCAGAAATGATCTTCTGAACTTCATAAGGCAGATATCCGTAGATATCCTGCGCCCTCTGCATGATCGGCATCAGTGCGCCCTTTTCATCCTTTAATTCACGGATCATCTCTAACAGTTCTTTCTCCTGAGCTTCTGTTCCATTGAACTGAACTGTAGATTTGTTAGAAAGCATTAGTAATTTACCTCCCTTGGTTATTTATAACTTCTCGGAATCTTCAGCCCTTATTTCTTGGGACTTTCAGAACCTATTTTTCAAAAATCACCCACTTTTTTCTCAAAAACACTTGACAAACCAGTCAAAA
>CAJTGB010000044.1 GCA_910575835.1 Lachnospiraceae bacterium
AGGGCGCATTATCCGAGATAATCAATTATCCGAGGAAACTCTCAAAACCGCCAGCATAAAAGGCTTTCAGAGAAGTTGCCTCGGATAATGTAAGAACTATTTCAGGAAGTCAGGGAGCTGATGCTCTTTCTTTTGTGTAACAGGATTTTCTTTTTGATGGGAAAACCACTTTTCGTTCCAATCCCGGATATGCCTGTTTACAGTTCCCTGTGAAAGTTCAGCATACCGTTCTGTTGTGGAGATCGAGGAATGTCCGAGGAAATTTTTGATTGCCATAATTGGTACCCCGGCTTCCAACATATGTGTGGCGGTCGTATGCCTCATGGTGTGCGGGGTGTAGCGTTTTTCAAGGAACATTTCCGGATGCCCTGCTCTTGCGAGCATGATATATTTTTTATAAATCTCCTCAATACAGGAAATGCTCATCTGCGGATGGGTCTGGCTGGAAAAGATGTAGGCCTCCAACCGACCGGCCTTTCCCGTTTCCTCCAGATATCGTTCCAGGAGAGTTCCGCTAGGCCTTGCAATCACGATCCTCCGGGTTTTGTTTCCCTTTCCAGTAATTGTAATCTTATAGAGGTTTTTCTCGGCCAGGAAGTCCCTGACTTTGAGATCGCAGATTTCCTGTGCCCTGGCTCCGCTGGCATACATCAGGTTCAAAAGAACCTGGTCACGGAAGCCCATCCGTTTCCCGGGATCAGGAAGCCGGAGCAGGATTGAAACTTCATCAAGCGTAAAGGTGGTCCTCGGCTGGACGGCCTCTTTTTTTACAGGCACTCTTTTCACCGCATTTGCAAACACAGTCGCTGCTTCAAAATTCCTGTTCTGTGCGTAACCGGCAAAAGAGGCCAATGCTGAAAGCCTGAGATTCCTTGTGGATACTGAGCATCCCCGTTCTGCTTCGATCCATTTCAGGAAGCCGTCAATAGTCTCGAAATTCAAATCCCGGAAGAGGATTTCACCAGCATTTTTCTTCTTTTCCTGATAAACATACTGGAACAAAAGGCGGAAGGCATGTTTATAGGATCTCGTGGTATTAGGGGAAAGCCCTGACGAGAGCGGCATATATTCCGTAAAAAACTGTTCCAGGAGGAGCATGAATTCAGGAAGTTTATTTTTCCTCATACGCCACCTCCGTGAATACGCCAGCGGCATAATCTTCAAACAGCTCCGTATATTCAGGGAACATATCACCACTGAATTTCAGATATTTCTCCGTTTCGTCCATGTCATGGTGTCCAAGATAGACTGACAGGAAAGGAACAGAGTCATCTGTCGGGCGTCCGTTTTTCTCTGCCTGCGCAAATGAATGGATGGCAAAATAGTGACGGAAGCAATGAAGGCACTGCCCTCTGGAATGGGATTTTTCCTGTACATACAGGCCGGTTTCCCGCAAGAGGTTCCTAAACCGAAAATCAAAGGTTCCTTTACTGACGGAAAACTCTTGGCCCCTGGCTGCCGGGAACAGACAGCTTTCCGGTTCTGTTTTGATCCCCATAGCAATGCAGTATCTTTCCAGCATCTCTGTCAATGTCCTGTCCATTGGAACAACACGCTGTTTGTTGTTCTTGGCATGGCGGATCAGGATGGTCCCATTGCGGAAATTTATATCTTTTACCCTGGCGGCAAGCGGTTCTCCCAGGCGGAACCCGCACCCAAGGAGCATCCGGAGCAGCATACAGAACTCCATGTCCGTCCGGCGGGTTTTCGGGTCTGTATGCCTGTTGGCCCAGCTGTCGGCGCAGGACAGAAGCGTTTGGATTTCCCTGTCCGAAAAAATATATGGGACATAGCTGTCTGATGTTTTGGGGCAGGCGGGCATGAAAACACTGTACCCCTTGTATTGAAGGTACCGCAAAAATTTGCGGAGATAGCTTACCTTATCGCTGACCGTTTTGGGCGCGTTTATCTGCTGGAGTTCCCTGATCCAGTGATTGATGGCTGTTTCCGTAACCCTGTCGGCGTTTTCTGCCACCAGCAGTGAATCGAACGAAAGAAGGGTTCTGCGTGTACTCCGCAAAGTATCATCGCTGACAGTCCCCTGGCTGATTTCCAGATATTCTGCAAGCTCATGTTTGAAAACCGACTGGAACTGTGTCATGACAGGCGCCACCTCCCCTCCAGAAAAGCAGCAAATGTACCTGTCGCCTCCATGACCGGGAGGGCGTAGTTCCGCAGCTGCTCCACATCCAGACTGGCATAGGATTGGATGGCGTTCTGGTCTGTATGCCCAAGAGCTTTCCTTACCGCCTCATAAGGGATGTTGTCATTGACCATGGAACTTGCCAGGGACGACCGGAAAGCATGTGCGCCCTGTTTGCGTCCCGCCGGATCAATTCCAGCTGCCATAATGGCAGTCCTGACGATCTTGGTGATTGCCTGCACAGAGATATGGCTGTAAGGGGGAACGATGCGGAGAAATACATACGGGCTGTCATAGCAGGCCCGTTCTTCCTCTAAATACTGTTTCAGGGCGGCCTTTACATCCGGGACCATGGGAAGTTCAATGTCAACGCCGGTTTTGTGCTGTGTAAGCAGAATCAGGTTCCTGCCAAAATCCAGTTCCCGGAATGTCATGGATGAGATGTCCCCGCTCCTGATCCCCAGCCGTGTCGCAAGAAGCAGCACTGCGTAATCTCGCTTTCCATGTGGGGAGTCCCGGCCTACGCTATTTTCAATTTTCAGGATTTCTTCTATTGTATAAACAGAAGGGTACGGCTGCGGCCTCTTGAAAAGAGGAACGATGCCGCTGTAATCCCTGTCGGTATGTCTGGCCTGATATGCATATCTGAGGAATGTCCGGATGTGTGAAAGGTACCATTTGCTGCTGACCATTAAACACGCGGCTCCTACATTTTGGGCGTTCATTGCCTGCGGCGCTGCGCAGCCTGTATCAGCCAGGGCGGATAAAAAGTAGTGCCCAATCTTATCGTGAAGATGGATGCTGCTTTCCTGAAGCCCCTTGCGTTTCCCGTCTTCAAGGTACTCCGCTAAAAGAGCCTCCATTTCCGGATTCAATTCGTGGTATCCGCATGGCACTGTGTTGGTTTCCCTTGTATGGTAACCCATGGTTAAAACCTCCTGTTTGATAGCTTTAACTGTACTATGCCCATGTGGATAAATTTTATCCGAGATTTTTTGCATGAACCCCCGCATACAAAAGATTTTTAAGAATTTCCTCGGATAATTAAAAATCTCGGATAATGCGCCCTATCCGAGTTCTTGGATAGGGCGCAATTATACACCACTTCGGGAAGTGGTGCATTGCGCCCTGCCGGGGGCGTCCTGCGGACAGCAGATGATTTCCGTAGATTTTCAATCTGCTCCAATCATCACAGGGGAAGTTACCCTTCCCCTGCGCTGGCTTACGCCAGCTACCCCTTTGTGGACTTGCCGCCCGGAATTATCTTGCGTTGCAAGTTGTTTCCATCTGACAAGTTTGCTGAAATTCGGCTATACTTTTTTTATGAGATAGCGTATAATGGAGCCGGTGACAAATCGGAGTTTGGAGGTGAGAATATGACAGCGCATATGAGATTAAGATAACACCGCGGGTTATGTTGCGGTGAATCCGTATTGCATAGCTCGCTTATTGGGCAAGTAATGTAATAACGGAGGGAATAATGAATAAAATACTTAGATTTAGTGACAGTGAAAAAGTTTTTCAATGTCCTATATGTAAAACAGATTTAAAATTGAAACAAAAAAGTTTATTTTGTTCTAATCATCATTGTTTCGATATTTCAAAAACGGGTTATGTGAACTTTGCTGTAGGAACAAAATCTTCAAAACATTATAGCAGAGAGACTTTTCAAATTAGGCGGGAGGTTTTAGAAAAAGGCTATTATTCACATATCCTGAATGAAGTGGTGCAGCTTATAAAAAGCTTTAGCAGCATTGATACAATACTTGATATTGGCTGCGGTGAAGGATATTATTCAAAGCAGATAAAAGAAGTATCAGGTGATAAAGAAATTATTGCATTTGATATTTCTAAAGATGCTGTTCAGCTTGCAGCAAAAAGTGATTTCAGTAATTCTATCAAATGGTTTGTGGGAAATTTGGAAGAAATGCCCATAAAAGACAAAAGGATAGATTGCATATTAGATATTTTTACTCCTGCTAACTATTCCGAATTTAACAGAGTTTTGAAAGAAGGCGGTTATGTAATTAAGGTAATTCCGGGAAATGCTCATCTTAAGGAGCTTCGAGAGACGGCAAAAGAACAATTGAAAAGCAATCAATATTCTAATGCGGCTGTCGTAGATTATTTCCAAAAGAAGTATTCCGTTGTTTATCACAAGAAAGTTTCAGCAACGTATACAATGACATCCGAGGAAATAAAAACCTTTGCGGATATGACTCCACTACTGTTTTGTGTAAATAAAGATGGAATAGATTTAAAAAAAACAAAAGAAATCACTATTGATGCAGAGATATTTGCAGGGAAATTATAAATTCAATTTCAATTTGTCGAATTGACAAACTATTAAAAAATTAAATAACCCGCCGCCCATCAACGGCACACCCAAGCAGGAAATCTGAAAAGGTATCCTGCTATTTTTTTGCCCCGAATCCGGGAGAAAGGAGGACGTACTCTTGCCATGCCCGCATTGTAAAATCACCATCATCAAGCGGAGCAACAATGAATCCGCTGTTTCTGCCGCCGCCTACCAGAGCGGCGAGAAGCTGTTCTCTGAATATGACCAGGAACAGAAATACTATCCCTACAAGAACGAAGTCACCCACAAAGAAATCATGCTCCCGCCCCATGTGCCGCCGGAGTTTGCAGACCGCAATACTTTATGGAACTCAGCCGAAGCGCAGGAAAAACAATGGAACTCCCAGCTTGCCCGGAGATTCGTGCTTGCCATCCCAAGGGAAATCCCGCCGGGACAGTACGCCGACCTTATCCGTGACTACTGCCGGGAGTTTTTTGTTTCCAAAGGCATGATTGCCGACTTTGCCATCCATGACAAGGGGGACGGCAACCCACACGCCCATATCCTGCTCACCATGCGGGCGATGGACGAAAAAGGCAAATGGCTCCCCAAGAGCCGTAAAGTGTACGACCTTGACAAGAACGGGGAGCGCATCCGGCTTGCGTCCGGCAGATGGAAAAGCCATAAGGAGAACACAGTAGACTGGAACAACCGGAAGTACGCCGAAATCTGGCGGCAGGGATGGGCGGACACGGCCAACCGCTATCTGGAAGCCAATGACCGCCCGGAACGGCTTGACCTGCGCTCCTATGCCCGACAGGGGATTGACCAAATCCCTACCGTCCACATGGGAGCGGCCGCCTGCCAGATGGAGAAGAAAGGAATCCAGACCAACATCGGCAATCTGAACCGGGACATCAAAACCGCCAACCGGCTCATGCAGTCCATCCGGCAGATGGTACGGAGCCTAAAGGGATGGCTGTCTGACTTAAAAGAGAAAAAGGCTGTATTACTGGAAGCATTGGAGCAGGCGAAGGAGCCGACACTCCCGGAACTGTTATTCCGGTATCTGGAACAGCGGAGTGGGGAACGTGCCGACTGGACTTCCAGAGGGAAGCTGAAAGGAACCGTTGCCGATTACAATAAAGTGCAGGCGGCGATGGACTTCCTGCGGAAAAAGGGAATCTCCACCGTGGAGAGCCTTGACACCCGGCTGGACGAAATCAGCCAGACCGCCGTTTCCGTCATGGGGAGCATGAAAAAAAGCGAGAAGCGGATAAAGGCCATCAATACCATGCTCTCCTACATTGACAAGTACGAAGCCGCCAAGCCAGTCCATGCGGAGTATGCCGCCATCGGCTGGAAAAAGAAAAAGGAGAAGTTTGCGGAGAGCCACCGGGAGGAACTGGACGCTTACAACGCCGCTGTCCGGTATTTGAAAGCCAACCTGAAAGGCAATTCCTACTCCCGTAAAGATTTGGAATCCGAACGGGAACAGCTTGCCGCCGCCCTGCCCGGACAGAGGAAGGAACTGGAAGCGGTTCAGGCAGACGTGAAGGTACTCCGTGACGTGCGCCACTGGCTGAATCAGGTTTTGCCATCCGAGCAGTACCGCCAGACCGCCGAGCCGGGGAAGAAACCATCCGTACAGGAGAGCCTGAAAGGGCGGCAGGAACGCATCCGGCAGGAGCAGGCAGGGAAACAGAAGCCGCCCCGGACACAGAAACAACAGAATATGGAACTTTAAACAGGCACTTGTTTTGTGATTTGAAATCGCTGGCAGGTGCCTTTTTCATTATCAGGAGGGAACGCCTATTGAACGTATTTGAAGCCGTGAAGCAGTCCGTCACCACAAGGCAGGCTGCGGAGCGTTATGGAATCAAAGTAAACCGGAACGGGATGTGCGTCTGCCCGTTCCACAACGATAAGAACCCAAGCATGAAGGTTGACCGCCGCTTTTACTGTTTCGGCTGCGGAGCCACCGGGGACGTGATAGATTTTGTTTCCCGGCTCCATGGTATCAGCAGCAAAGAAGCCGCCCTTATGCTGGCACAGGACTTCTCTATCCCTTATGAGGATGGGAGGAACGGCAAAAAGCAGCCCATAAGGCCACGCTTGCGAAAAGAAACGGAGGAACAGAAATTCAGGCACATGGAGCGGCACTGCTTCCGGGTGCTGTCCGACTATTACCATCTCCTGCGCCGCTGGAAGGAGGAATACGCCCCACGCCAGCCGGATGAAGCGTGGAACCCCCGGTTTGTGGAAGCCCTGCAGAACATGAGCCGGGTGGAATACCTGATGGACGTGCTTCTCTCCGGGGACATTCAGGAGCGGGCAGCCCTTATCACAGGACACGGAAAGGAAGTGAGGAACCTTGAAAGACGGATGGCAGAATTTACCGCCCCAGATACGGCAGGAAACAGCGAACATGGCAGACAGCGCAGAGCCGCCCCGGAGCGTTGAGGAAGTGAAGGCCATGCTGGAAACCACCGAAAAAGGCGGCTTCCGCAACAGCATGAGCAACTGCCTGACCGTGTTCCAGTGCGACCCGCTCCTTTCCGGGGCGGTTGCCTACAACCTGCTGACCGACCGCACCGATATTTTAAAGCCAATCGGCTACAAAAGAACTGCCGGAAGCCCCATGACCGACACGGACATGAAATATATCCGGCTGTATCTGGAAAAGACCTATGGCCTGACAAGCGAGAAAAAGATACAGGACGCCGCCGCCCTTGCCGCCGATGAGAACAGCTACCACCCTGTCCGGGATTATTTAAACGGCCTGACATGGGACGGAACCGAACGGATACGCTCCTGCCTGCGTCACTTTCTGGGAGCCGGTGAGGACGAGTATACTTTCCAATCCCTGCGCCTGTTTTTGTTGGGAGCCATCCACCGGGCATTTTCCCCCGGCTGCAAGTTTGAAGTCATGCTCTGTCTGGTGGGCGGGCAGGGAGCCGGGAAGTCCACCTTCTTCCGCCTGCTGGCAGTCAAAGACGAGTGGTTCTCCGATGACCTGCGGAAGCTGGACGATGACAACGTATACCGCAAACTCCAAGGCCACTGGATAATCGAGATGTCGGAGATGATTGCCACCGCAAACGCCAGGAGCATAGAGGAAATCAAGTCATTTTTGAGCCGCCAGAAGGAAGTCTACAAGATACCCTATGAAACCCACCCGGCAGACCGTCCAAGGCAGTGCGTGTTCGGCGGGACATCCAACGCCCTTGACTTCCTGCCCCTTGACCGTTCAGGAAACCGCCGCTTCATTCCTATACAGGTATGCCCGGAACAGGCGGAAACACACATTTTAGAGGACGAAGCCGCTTCCAGAGCCTATCTGAATCAGGTATGGGCGGAAGCGATGGAGATTTACAGGAGCGGCAGGTGGAAGCTGACATTCAGCCCGGAAATGGTGCGCCATTTAAAGGAACACCAGCGGGACTTCATGCCGGAGGACACCAAGGCCGGTATGATACAGGCTTTCCTTGACAGCTACCCCGGCGATACCGTCTGCTCCAAACAGCTTTACAAAGAAGCCCTGAACCATGACTTTGACGAGCCGAAACAATGGGAGATACGGGAAATCAACGAGATAATGAACCAGTGCATCACCGGCTGGAATTATTTCTCCAACCCCCGGATGTTTGCCGGGTACGGCAGGCAGAAAGGATGGGAACGGGAAAACGCACGGACAGAACCGGCAACGGACAGCGGCAACGGGACGGAAAAAATCCCGGAAGGATTTACGCCGGTGCCGGAACAGATGGAGCTTCCATTCTGAAAAAATCCGGGCAGGGACAGCCCGTTGCACACTCCGTTGCTATCCCGTTGCCGACCCGGTTGCCGGGAAAAATCCCGTAACTGCGGGCTTTTCTCCCCTTTAACAACCAAAGCAACAGAAAAATAAAAGAAAAAGTATAAAATAACCCAACTGCCAGACAAGGATTAGCTCCAAGGTTTTTTGAAGCCCGTTGCCGGACTTCGTTGCCGCTATCCCCTGTCTGGCTTATTTCATGTATGGAGGACAACTGCCTATGGCGAAAAATAAAACAGAGATTCATGTCACCACAGTATTTGACGGCGAACTGGACGCTACGGACGTTTTCGTGAGCCTTATCGCACAGAAACACACCAGAAAAACAGATAAAGAATATCTTGCTAAAACGCAAGAAATGAGATATAATAAAGACGAGGTTCATAGTGACCGTGTTCCGTCTGGATTGTGTGGGTAAACGGTTATGATGAACGGATTAGATTATGACGTGATTGGCACGGCGCTTGCCGGGGGATTCCGGGCAGCTATCTATTGCAGGCTCTCGAAAGACGATGACCTTCAGGGCGAGAGTGCCAGCATCGCAAACCAGCGGGATATGCTGGAAAAGTTCTGTGAAAAGCAGGGATGGGAGGTTGCGGCAGTCTATCAGGACGACGGCTTCACCGGCCTGAACATGGAACGCCCCGACCTGAAACGGATGTTGAAGGCCATTGAGCGGAAGCAGATAAACCTTGTCATTACGAAAGATTTATCAAGGTTAGGGCGGAACTACTTGCAGACCGGGCAGCTTATCGAGGACTTCTTCCCAAGGAACGGCGTGCGCTATATCGCCATGAATGACGGTATCGACACCATGCGGGACAACAACGACATTGCGCCCTTCAAAAATATCCTGAATGAGATGTACAGCAAGGATATTTCCAAGAAAGTCCATTCTTCCTATGTGCTGAAAGCCCAGAAAGGCCAGTTCACCGGCTGCCTTGCCCCCTTCGGCTACAAAAAAGACCCGGAGGACAGGAACCGCCTGCTGGTAGACGAGGAAACCGCCCCGGTTGTCCGGCTGATTTTCGGGTATGCGCTGGACGGGCACGGCCCCAACTACATCCGGCGCAGGCTGGAGGAAGAAAAGCACCCCTGCCCCACATGGTGGAACCGGCAGCGTGGGCACAGGAACATCCGCACCAAATGGGAGAAGAAAGACCCGGAGAATGGGCGGTACATCTGGGATTTTACAGTGATTAAGGAAATCCTGATGAACCCCGTCTACACCGGCGCAATCGCTTCCCAAAAGACCGAGTACCGCTTTAAAATCGGCACTATCCGGGACAAGAAGCCGGAGGACTGGATTGTGGTGGAAGGGACGCATGAGCCGCTGGTGGACAAAAAGAGTTTTGCCATCGTGCAGGAGAAGCTGAAATCCCGCCAGCGGCCGGGGCAGTCCGGGGAGCCGAGCCTGTTTGCCGGACTTCTCAAATGTGGTGAGTGCGGAAAGTCCCTGACTGTCCGCTACACCAATGCCAAGCACCCCCAGAGGATTTATTCCTGCAAGACTTACAATGCCTTTGGGAAACAGCACTGCACCCAGCACCGGATTGATTATGACACGCTCTATGCCCTTGTGCTGAATAAAATCCGGGAGTGCGCCGCCGCTGCCCTGACCGACAGTGAAGCGGTGGCCGGGCGGCTGACCGACACCTGCGAAGCCGAGCAGAAAGGCCAGAGGGAAGCGATGGAGCGCACCCTTGCCAAAGACGAGGAACGGATTGAAGTGTTGGAAAAGATGGTGCTGCGGCTCTATGAGGACATGGTTGCCGGACGAATCACAGACGCAAACTTCAATCTCCTGCTGGAAAAGACGCAGAAGGAACAGGCGGAATTAAAGGCAAAAGTCGAGAAAGGCAGGAAGCACCTTGCCGATGAAATCCGGCTTGCCGTGGACGCAAGGCAGTGGGTGGAATCCATACAGGAATACCGGGACATCACCGAACTGGACGCTTCCACCTTAAACCGCCTGATTAAAGAAATCGTTGTCCATGAAACCATAGGCAGCGATAAGACAAGACACATTTCTATCGAAATTCATTTTAATCTCAAACCCATACCGGAAGTGGAGCAGGTCACAGGCTGACCGCTCCCCGCTCCGGGGAGGTTCTTTAAAAACTCCATATATATTTCTTGACGTGCCGCCGCCCGCCAGAAAGCTGTATTGTTCCTACTAATTGGGGATAACACAGCTCATGGCGGGCGGCGGCATTATCGTCATCGGCACGACACTCATCCCCCTGCTGTCGGGGCTGTTTTAAGGGCGGCGGCTTATGGACTTTCTCACCGACTGGCTCACGGACTGGCTGAAAGAGCTGCTGATTGGCGGCATCATGGGGAACCTTGAGGGGCTCTTTGATACCGTCAATGCCCAGGTCGGAGAGATTGCGGTGCAGGTAGGGACGACCCCGGCGGCATGGAACGCCGGGGTTTTCTCCCTCATCCGCCAGCTTTCCGAGACGGTGATTTTACCCATCGCCGGGCTGGTGCTGACCTTTGTTGCCACCTATGAGCTTATTCAGATGCTCCTTGAAAAAAACAATATGCACGAAGTAGACGTGGCGAACCTCTACAAATGGATGTTCAAGACCGCGTGCGCGGTGCTGATACTCTCCAACACGTTCAATATCGTGATGGCGGTTTTCGATGTTTCGCAGACCGTGATTTCCCGCTCTGCCGGGCTTATCCAGGGCTCCACGGCGGTTTCCCCGGATATGTTAAGCAACCTCCAGACCACGCTGGAGGGGATGGATTTGGGCCCGCTCCTTGGGCTGTGGCTCCAGTCCTCGGTCATCGGGCTCACCATGCAGGCGCTGGGCATCATCATCTTCGTGCTGGTGTACGGAAGAATGATTGAAATATATCTGCTGACCAGTCTTGCGCCCATCCCCGTGGCGACCCTCTCCAACCGGGAGGTGGGCGGCATGGGGCAGAACTACCTAAAATCCCTTTTCGCCGTGGGCTTTCAAGGGATGCTGATTTTAGTCTGTGTCGGCATCTATGCGGTGCTGGTGCAGGGCATCGCCGCCGGGGGCGACCCCATCGGCGCGATATGGGGAACCGTGGGCTATACGGTGCTCCTCTGCTTCATGCTGTTCAAGACCGGGACAATCGCCCGGAGCATCTTCGGGGCCCACTGATTTAGCGGCACTTCGGGACATTTTGTCCCAAAGTCCGGGAAAGGAGGCCGGATATGCCGAGACGGTACAAGCTGGACCCGGAGGGTGAGATGCGCCGGGCATGGGGCGGAAAGCTCCCGGAGGAATTTGACCAGCGGGATATGCTGGCGTTCATGGCTGAAACCGACCTGCAACTGCATGGGGCGGTATCAGCGGAAACACTGTCCGCGATACACGCGGCAGGCTACGACTATGAGGGCGGGGCGGTCATCCCCCGGCCCGGAAAGGAGGAAGAAGATTTGAGCAACGACGTATTACTTACCCCGGAGCAGATTGCCGCCGAGGAGCGCCGCTGGCTGTTCGAGTCTCCCATCGCGGAGCTGGCCGAGGTCAAGGGCGTTACCATTGACGAAGCGGTAAAGATGCGGACGGACGCTGTTCTGCAGGAGGCTGTCATCCCCATCGAGGTGTCGGTGCGGCCCATTGAGCCCCAGGGCAAGCTGATTGGTTTTGCCAGCGTCAACTTCGGCGGCGTGGTGGTGGACGATTTCAAGGTGGTGAACGGGCAGAACGGCATTTTCTTAGGTGCGCCCTCAAAACCCGACCCCACCAGCAGGACGGGCTACCGGGCCACGGTGCGTATCAATGACCGGGCCACCCAGGAGCGGCTGAACGCGGCGGGGGTGGAGGCGTACCATTCGGCGGTTGAGAAACTTATCGCCCGGGCCGAGGCGGTGCGCCCCGCGCCCATCCGGGAGCAGATGGATAAGGCGGGAAAGGAGGCCGCGCAGAAAAATGCCGCCCGCTCCGCCCCGGCAAAGGGAAAGGAGGGACGGGATGGCAGATAGCCCGGCTTTGGGACAAAATGTCCCGAACCTTAACCCGGAACCCTCCGGGCTCTACCTTATGGACGGCATCGCGGGCCTGCGCTCCCTCCCGGAGCACTCGGTAGATATGCTTCTGACCGACCCGCCCTACGGCACGACCCGCAACTATTGGGATGTGCCTTTGCCGCTCCCGGAGCTGTGGGAGGCGGTGCGCTGGGCGGTCAAGCCCTCCGGGGCGGTGCTGTTCTTCGCACAGTGCCCCTATGACAAAATCCTCGGCGCGTCCAACCTCTCCATGCTCCGCTATGAATGGGTGTGGTATAAGAGCCGCTGTACGGGATTTCTCAACGCCCGCCGCGCCCCGCTGAAAAAGACGGAGAATATTTTAGTGTTTTACCAAAAGCTCCCCCTCTACAATCCGCAGTTTGAGCAGGGCAAGCCCTATAAGAAAATCGCATCCCAGCGCGACCAGAGCCCCAACTATGGGAAGTTTGTCCGCTCCGGCAGCGGCTCGGAGGACGGGCGGCGGTTCCCGGGGAACCTGCTTTCATTCCAGACCGTGGCCCATACCGTCCACCCCACGCAGAAGCCCGTGGAGCTGTGTGAGTATCTGATAAAGACCTACACCGCCCCCGGCCAGGTGGTGGCGGACATCTGCGCAGGCTCCGGCACAACGGCCATCGCCGCGCTGAACACGGGCCGGGAGTTTATCTGCTTTGAGACGGCCCCGGCCTTTTACGGCCCGGCCACGGAGCGCATCACCCAGGCGCGGGCGGCTGTGGCCGCTGGCGGAAAGGGGGTGTGACTATCGGTAAATATAACGTGATATACGCCGACCCGCCGTGGCGGTACGCCCAAAAGGGCCTGCAAGGCGCGGCGGAGCGGCACTACCCCACAATGGGGATTGAGGAATTATGCGTGTTGCCCGTGGCGGAATTGGCGGCCCCGGACAGCGTTCTTTTTCTGTGGGCCACGTTCCCCCAGCTCCCGGAGGCCCTGCGGCTCATCAAGGCGTGGGGCTTCCAGTATAAGTCCGTGGGCTTTGTCTGGCTGAAAAAGAACAAAAAGGCGGACAGTTGGTTTTACGGGCTGGGCTTTTGGACGCGGGCCAATGCGGAGGTGTGCCTGCTGGCGACCCGTGGGCATCCCCGGCGAAAGGCCCCCAACGTCCACCAGTTCATCATCTCCCCTATCGAGGGCCACAGCAAAAAGCCGGATGAGGCCCGGGAGAAAATCGTGGCCCTTATGGGGGACGTGCCCCGGGTGGAGCTGTTCGCCCGCCAGACGGCCCCCGGCTGGGACGTGTGGGGGAACGAGGTGGAACCTACGGCGGGACTTCGGGACATTTTGTCCCAAAGAAAGGAGGCTTGAAAATGCCCTATGTGAATGTACCCAATGACTTATCCCGAGTCAAAACAAAAATCGCTTTCAATCTGACAAAACGCCAGCTTGTGTGTTTCGGCGGTGCGGCCCTTGTGGGAGTCCCCTCCTACCTGCTGGCCCGGAATACCTTTGGGAACACAGCGGCGCTTTTTTTGATGCTGGGCATCATGCTCCCGGCGTTTTTGCTGGCGATGTACGAAAAAGACGGCCTGCCGCTGGAAAAGGTGGTAAAGAACATCATCCGAACCAAGTACCTGCGGCCCGGGGTGAGGCCCTACAAGACCGGGAACATCTACGCGCCCTTTACCGGGCAGGCGGGAAAGGAGGCAGTGAATGGAAAACCGAACAAGCAGGCGAAAAAATAAGGCGGCGTTGTCCGCCCAGCAGTCCATCCCCTATGTGGCGATGCACCCGGACGGGGTGTGCCAGCTCCCCGGCGGGCTCTACACAAAGACCGTGGAATATGAGGACATCAACTATTCCGTGGCATCCACCGAGGATCAGTCCGCGATATTCAGCGGGTGGAGCTCGTTCCTCAACTACTTCGACAGCGCGCTCCCCGTCCAGCTCTCCTTTATCAACCGCCGCTCCCACTCCACCAGCCGCTACCATGTGAACATCCCCGCCCAGGCGGACGATTTTGACAGCATCCGGGGCGAGTTCGTGGGGATGCTCAAACGCCAGATTGCCCGGAGCAACAACGGCATTGAACGCTCCAAATATATCACCTTTGGCGTACCCGCCGAGGGGATTGCCGCCGCCCGGCCCCGGCTTGACCGGGTGGAGGCGGACGTGATGGGGAACCTCCACCGGCTGGGCGTTCCCTCGTCCCCTCTGGACGGGCGGGAGCGGCTGGCCCTCTTACACGGGCAGATGCACCCCGGACGGCGGGAGCCGTTCCGCTTTTCGTGGGCGGACATTTCCAAGACGGGGATGGGGACAAAGGACTTTATCACCCCCAGCGGCGGCTTTGACTTTCGGGGCTCCCGGTTCTTCCGGGTGGGCGGCTTTTGGGGCGCGGCGTCCTATCTTCAGATTTTGGCGTCCGAGCTCTCTGACCGCCTTTTGCGGGAGGTTCTGGAGCTGGACGCGGAGCTCACCGTCACTATGCACATCCAGACCGTTGACCAGTTAAAGGCAATAAAGACCATCAAGGGGAAAATCTCGGACATTGACAAGATGAAAGTGGAGGAGCAGAAAAAGGCCGTCCGCGCCGGGTACGACATGGATATACTTCCCCCCGACCTTATCACGTTCAGCAAAGACGCGGCGGAGCTGTTGGGGGATTTGCAGTCCCGGAATGAGCGGATGTTCCTTTTGACGTTCACCGTCATCAACCTCGCCCCCACCCGCCAGCGGCTGGAAAATGACGTGTTCACCGTCTCCGGCATCGCGCAGAAATACAACTGTGCATTAAAGCGGCTGGACTGGCAGCAGGAGCAGGGCTTTATGTCCTCGCTGGCCCTCGGCTATAACGAGGTGCAGATACAGCGGGGCATGACAACCAGCTCCACCGCGATTTTCATTCCCTTTATGACGCGGGAGCTCCGCATGGGCGGGCAGGCCCTCTACTACGGCATGAACGCACTTTCCCACAATGTCATCATGGCTGACCGGAAAAAGCTGAAATCCGCCAATGGGATGTATCTTGGCTCCACGGGCTCCGGCAAGAGCTTTGCCGCCAAGCGGGAATTGATAAACGTCTTTCTTGCCACAAGTGACCGCATCGTTATCGTTGACCCGATGGGGGAATATTCCCCGCTGGTGCGGCGGCTGGGCGGGCAGGTCATCGAGATCGCCCCGGACAGCCCCCACCACATCAACCCGATGGATATTCAGATGGGGCTTAATGACGAGGACAGCCCCCTTTCCATGAAAGCGGATTTTCTTCTTTCGCTGTGTGAGCTGGTGGTGGGCGGCAAGGACGGCCTGCAACCTATCGAAAAGACCGTGATTGACCGCTGTGTGCGGCTGGTGTACCGGGAGCTTGCGCTGGGGCTGGAGGGCGCAAAAATGCCCTTGCTCCAGGACTTGTACGAGGAGCTTTTGAAACAGCCGGAGCCGGAGGCAAAGCGCGTGGCAACGGCTCTTGAGCTCTACTGTACGGGCTCCCTCAATCTGTTCAACCACCCGACCAACGTGGACTTGAGCTCTCGGGTGGTGTGCATCGTGCTGAAAGGTCTGGGGGAGAACCTCCGCAAGATTGCGATGCACGTCACCAACGAGTTTGTCACCTCGGCGGTGCATACCAACTACCAGAACGGGGCGGCGACATGGTGCTACTTTGACGAGTTCCACATCCTCCTGCGCGACCCGCTGACCGCCAGCTACTTTGTGGCGGTGTGGAAGATGCTCCGCAAAAAGGGCTGTGTGCCCTCGGCCCTCACCCAGAACGTGAAAGACCTTTTGGCCAGCCGGGAGATTGAGAACATTCTGGATAACACCGATTTTCTCGTCCTGCTCTCCCAGGCCCAGAGCGACCGGGCCATCATCGCAAAACAGCTCGGCATTTCCGAGCACCAGCTTTCCTATATCACCCACAGCAATTCCGGCGAGGGGCTGCTGTTCTATGGGAATGTGACGATACCCTTTGTTGACCGTTTCCCCAAGGGGGAGATTTACAACCTGCTCACCACCCGCCCGGAGGACATAGCCAATGACCAGAGGAACGAATAACGCCGGGGACAAAGGCACTTGGGGACAAAATGTCCCAAAGTCCCCAAAGGGGCCCAAAACCAAAAAATCGAAATTCCGCATGGAAAGCGAACAGGAGAAAATCAGCAAGTCCAAGCTCCGCATGGAGACGCGGGAGGACAAGCTGAACCGGGCCCGGAAGAAGCTGGAGGGCAAAAAGCCGCCAAAGCCCAGGGGCCCGGTGCGCCGGGTGCTGGGGGCCGCCGGGTGGAGCGCACACGGTTTTGTGCATGGCAAGGTTTATGAGGTGGAGCATGAAAACGTGGGAACCGAGGGGGCCCACCGCTCCGAGCTTTTGGGCGAGGCCGTGGGCCGGGCGGCGGTGCATACCGTAAAAAAGCGCATCCGGGAGCACCCGGCCCGGGCCGTCCACAAGGCTGAGGCGCAGTACATCAAGGCCCGGGCGGACTACCAGTTCCGCATGGCCGCCCAGGAGAACCCGGAGCTTGCCAAAAATGCAGTTACCCGCTATTGGCACAAGCAGAAATTAAAAAAACAATACGCCAAACAAGCGCGGCAGACGGCGAAACAGACCGCGAAACAAGGGGCCAAGGCCGCCGGGAAAACCGCCGCCGCCACGGAAAAGCTGGCGGAGCGGGCCGTGGCTTTCGTGAAACGGCATCCCGTGGGGGCGCTTATCGCGCTGGCCTGCGTGGTGCTCGTTTTATCCCTCCACTCCTGCGCGTCCTCCCTCGTCTCTTTGGGGAATGCCGCCGCAGGCGCGGTTGGGGCCACCACCTACCCCGCCGAGGATGGGGATATGCTGGGGGCCGAGGCCGCTTATTGTTCGCTGGAGGCGGAGCTCCAGCATTATCTCGATACCTACGAAAGCACACACGACTATGACGAGTACCATTTTGATTTAGACGCTATCGAACACGACCCCTATGTGCTGGTTTCCATTCTGAGCGCATGGCACGAGGGGGAATGGACGCTGGCGGATGTCCAGCCCACCTTGCAGATGCTCTTTGACCGCCAGTACACGCTGACCGAAAACGTGGTAAAGGAACGGCGGTACTACATCGAAACGGATACATGGACAGACGAGGACGGCAATACCCACACCGACAGCTACCGGGTGTATTACGATTACTTCATCTGCTATGTGACGCTGGATAACTTCAACCTTTCCCATCTTCCTATCTATATCATGGGGGAGGAAAAGGTTTCCCGGTATTCCCTCTACATGGCTACGCTGGGGAACCGCCCCGACCTCTTTCCCGGCTCGTCCTATGTGGGGAAATACACCAGCCCACCGGAAGGCTACGAAGTGCCGGGGGAATATCTGGGCGATGAAACATTCGCGGCGATGCTCTCCGAGGCCGAGAAATACCTCGGTTATCCCTATGTATGGGGCGGGAGCTCCCCGGCCACGTCCTTTGACTGCTCCGGCTTTGTTTCGTGGGTAGTCAATCATTCCGGCTGGAACGTGGGGCGGCTGGGGGCCCAGGGGCTTTACAACATCTGCACCCGCACCAGCTCCCCCCGCCCCGGAGATTTGGTTTTTTTCAAGGGAACCTATGACACCCCGGGAGTCTCCCACTGTGGCATCTATGTGGGAGACGGGATGATGCTGCACTGTGGCGACCCTATCAGCTACGCCAACTTAAACAGCAGTTACTGGCAGGCCCACTTCTACGCCTACGGGCGTTTACCATGAAAAGGAGGTTTTCAATGGCGACAAGCAAGAGCGCAAAAATCATGGCCGAGATGGAAAAGGTCAAGGCCAAAATCAGCGACCAGCAGGCCCGGCTGAAAGAGCTGGAACAGAAACACAAGGAGGCCGAAAACGAGGAAATCGTGGACATCGTGCGGGGCATGAGCATTTCCCTTGAGGAGCTCCCGCTGGTGCTCCAGCGCATCAAGGCCGGGGACACTTTGGGACAAAATGTCCCGAAGTCCGCCGGGCCGGAAAAGGAGGACGCGGAATGAAACTGAAAAAATATCGTGTAGTGGCGGCGGCTCTGTGCGCCGCTTTTTTGCTGTGCGGCATCACCACCACGGCCTACGCCGGGGGCGGCGAGGAATGGGAGGACGGTACGGGCGGCCCGGAGTGGGAGGGGCTTGACCCCGTGGAGCCCACGCCTGCGCCGGAGCCGGAACCCGAGCCCAACCCCTTTACCCCGGACGGGCAGGGGACGATGGTGGATAACGCCACCGACCAGGACGGCAAGGAATTTTTCACTATCATGGCGGCGGACGAGTCCGTGTTCTATCTGGTGATTGACCGCCAGAGGGAGACGGAAAATGTGTACTTCCTAAACGCCGTCACCGTGGCCGATTTGATGGCCCTTGCGGAGCCCTCCCCGGAGCCCGTCCCCGAACCGCTCCCGGAGCCGGAACCCGAACCTGCTACCGAGCCGGAGCCGGAGCCCGAGCCGGAAAAATCCGGCGGGGCGGGGACGCTCCTGCTGGTGCTGGCGGTGCTGGCCCTCGGCGGCGGGGCCGGGTGGTACTTCAAGATTTACCGCCCGAAACAGCAGGCCGCCGCGCCCGGCGTGGATTTTGACGAGGCCGGGGAATACGGCGAGGATTATGGCAGCGGTGAGTATGACGACCTCCCCCCGTGGGATGAGGAAGAAGAAAAGGAGGACGGAGAATGAATTTCACATCGAACCCTTTGGAACGGGAAATGAAACGCCGCCCACGGCCCCGGGCTCCCCGCCCGGAACAGCCCCGGGAGGGCTCCCGGTGCTGTGGCTGTCCCTACTGGCGCGGCATCCCCTGCGGCTCCTGCTTTCAGAGCCTTTTGAAAAAACCGGGCGGGAGGTGATATTTTGCGCGAGCTGACCCGTGAGGAAAAGGCCGCTATCCGCTCCCTTGTAGTAAAATGGTGCGCCAACTATGACCGGGAAATGGGATGCTTGCCTTTGGACTGTGAGTGCTATATGCTGGGGAAGTGCTGGACGGGGGCCTACTGCCGATACTTCCGGGAGGCCGTCCTGCCGCTGAACCCGGTGCTGGAGGCCGCCCTCAATACCGAGGGGCCCGCCCCGGAAACGCGGCCCTGTCCTGTCTGCGGGCGGCCCTTTCTCCCAGACGGGCGGCGGCGCTACTGCTCCGTGGCCTGCTCCAAGGCCGCAAGGCAGAAGAAACAGCGGGGATATATGCGGAAATACCGGGGGTGAGGCGTGAGCATTTGGGGGTATAGAACCCCGCTGTTTTCAAGGCTTTCCGGGGCCACTTTTGGGGCGGGGCGTACTTTTACACGTCCTGCCCCGATTTCCCAAAATAGTGCTAACATTTCGAGAGGAGGTTCCTATGGACAGAAATCAAGGCTATACAATCTTAAAGGCCGTCATGCTGGAGAATGGCCGGGGCTTTGCGCTGGGAGAGCATCCCCGGGCCCCCTCCCCCTTTGTGACGTGGGCCTGCTATGATGACGAACACGGCGCAAGGCAGTATGAATGGGGGCATTATGGCAGTGACCGGGCCGCGCTGGAGCAGGACTTGCTGGAGCGTGTGGAAAACTACCAGCAGCAGTTCTCCGTCAAGGTGGCGCAGATTGAGGCCCCCGGCCTTTACAAGTATTATTCCACCCAGCGGCCCGTTGACATCGGTACGTTCCCCAAGCCTGCAGGCAACGCCCCGGACGAAATCGTAAACTACGACAAGCGCGTATCCGTGGAGGGCGGCGCGTTCCTTGCGTGGGGGCATCTGACCTACACAAAGCCCTTGACGGAAAAGCAGGCGGCGGACTATGAGCTCCGGCCCGCCCCGGAGGTGTCCGGCCTACTGCGGGAGGGCAGGCCCCGTCCGATTGCCGAACAGATGAAAGAGGCGGCAAGGCTGGCCGGGGAACGGCAGGCCCCCTCTGCGCCTAAACGGAACGCGCCCGACCGGGGCGACAGATAGCGTGGCTGGCAAAAAGCGCCGCCGCCCCATCCATCTCCATGTGATGGTATCTGAGGAAGAGCAGGCACTTATCCAGGAACGCATGGCCCAGGCGGGCATCCGCAACATGGGGGCCTATATGCGCCGGATGGCCCTCTGCGGCTATGTGCTCCAGATTGACCTTGCCCCCGTCCGGGAGCTGGTGTCCCTCCAGCGGCGGTGCTCAAACAATCTCAATCAAGTGGCCATCCATGCCAACACCTACGGGGGCATCTACCCCGAGGAAATATCGGCCCTCCAACGGGACTACTCCGCCTTGTGGGGGCCTCTGTCTGATTTGCTGAAACAGCTTTCCGCGCTGGTGGAGCTGTGACCTGCTGGGGAGCGGTGCTGTGCCGCTCCCCGGCTTTTTTCGTACTTCGGGACATTTTGTCCCAAAGGGATTAGGATAGACGGTTACATGAGAATATGCTATACTTTACTTTAGCCAATATCCAGATTGGTTAATTGGGAGGCATAGTACCGATGGAAAAAGTGATAACAATTTTTGATTGGTGGGATGGCCCTCTATGTGGGCTTGCAAGCTATAAAGGCTCTATTTGTATCTACGAAAGAATATTTGATGAAATTAGAGATGAGTGGAGTGACGAATATTATCTAACTCCAATAGAAGAGGCTGACGTGAATACACTACTCCGGGATTGGAATAGATGGCGCGATACAGTCCAAAACGAAAGACCTCTCGATAGTTATTATTCTTTGGAAGATAAAGCAAACTATCTTCGTATTATAGAATTATCTGAACAAAAGCGGGCTTATAAAAAAGTAACCGTTTTTCATGGGCGGTATGATAAAGGCTATATCCCTATCGAGTATTATGTGGAATGGAGAGAATGATTTTAACAGAATAGAAAGACAGTGGGCGCTTTGCCTGCTGTCTTTTTTCATGGCGAGAGGAGGTGCTACCACGGCCACGACCTACATCCGGCCCTACAAGCAGGCGGCGGGACTGAGCGCCGTCCAGACGATGGAGGAGCGGTTTGCCTACGGGCTCAACCCCCAAAAGCTGGGGGCCGTGTCCTCCCACCTTTGCGACCCGGCCACAGCCGCCGCCGAGTTTCTGCTGGTGAAAAGCGAATACCAGGCGGCCACCGCCCGGCCCGTGGAGCGCGGGGCTCTGTTCTTCCAGATACGGCAGGCGTTCCCGCCCGGCGAGGTGACGGCGGAGGAGGCAAATAAGCTGGGCTTTGAAACGGCGATGCGCTGGACGAAAGGCAAGTACCAGTTTTTCGTCTGCACCCATACCGACAAGGGCCACATTCACAACCACATCTATTTCAATTCCACGGCCTTTGACTGCTCCCGGAAATTCCATAATTTCCTCGGCTCCAGCTTTGCCCTCCGGCGGCTGTCTGACCGGGTATGTCTGGAGCATGATTTGTCCGTGATACAAAATCCCAAACAGCACAGCAAGGGCCGTTTCCTCCACTATGGCCAGTGGATAGGCGACAAGCCGCCCTCCGCTCAACAGCGGGTGCGGCTGGCAATCATCGCGGCCCTTGAAAAAAAGCCCGCCGACTTTGCCGCGTTCCTCCGGCTGATGGAAGAGTCCGGCTTTGCCGTCAAGCGCGGGCGGGGCGGCGTGGTGTCGTTCCTCGCGCCAGGGCAGAACAAATACACCCGGCTCCGGGCATCCACCCTCGGCGCGGGCTTTGACCCCGAGGACATCCGGGCGGTAATCGCCGGGGAGCGGCCCCTCCCGGAGCTCCCCAAAGGCGCGCCGCCCCCGATCCGGCAGGTGGGCCTTATCATTGACATCCAACAGCGCATGGCCGAGGGCAAGGGCCCGGCTTATGAACGGTGGGCGAAAGTCTACAACCTAAAGCAGATGGCCGCCGCCCTCCAGTTTTTGCAGGAGAACAACCTCACCGACTATGACGCGCTGGCGGCCAAGACCACGGCGGCGGTTGACCAGGCCCACGCGCTGGCCGGGGAGCTCCAGACCACCGAGGCCGCCCTCTCCAAAGTCTCCGGGCTGATGGGGGCCGTGGTGGACTATGCCAAGGCCCGGCCCGTGTTTGACGGCTACAAGGCGGCCCGGTACTCGAAAAAGTATCTGGCCGAGCACGAGGCGGAGCTTGCCACCTACCGGGCGGCCCGGGCCGCTATGAATGAATTGTTAGGCGGTGAAAAGCTCCCCAAAATGGACGCGCTGAAAAAACAGCGGCGGGAGCTGTCGGATAAGAAAAAGGCCCTCTATGCCGAGTATAGGCAGGCCCAGCGGGATATGCGGGAGGCCGTGGCTGTCAAGGCCAACATCGACCATCTGCTCGGACTGACGGACGGGCGGGACGATAAGGAACAGACGCGATAGCGGCGGTGACGCAGCCAACCTCTTTGGGACATTTTGTCCCAAAGAGCCGGGTTTGGGGAGGCTCCCCAACAAGCATTTTTGCGGGCCCACGGCCCAGCAAAAATTTCGGAGTGTGGCCACACCCGAATTGCTTGCCATTTCGTGCGCTTCCGCTACATGGCGCAAAAAAACGAAGGTCACGCTTTCTTACGCATCCTCCGTTTCTCTGGCTTTCTTAATGCCCTCGGCTGTGGCTTCTATCACGACAAGCTCTTTTTCACTCATAGAATTTAGGAGCACATCAATGTGTTTTCTGCAAGAACTTGTCTGCGCCCCTCCGTCCGCATGAATAAACTGGTCAACTGAAATGTCAAACATAGTAATGAGTTTAACAAAAAGGTCAAAGCTGGGATATTGGCCCTTGTTCTCAATATTCATAATGGTACGGGAGTCACGGTCTACTAATTCCGCAACATAGGCTTGTGTCCAACCCTTTTCTTCTCTGGCTCTTTTGAGCGCCAGCCCGAGGCCGTGAAAGTCAAACCTTCTTTCATTTTGGTTCATTCTCATATCACCCTATATCATTCTACATTTCGTGTTAGATTATGAGAATGTAATGAAATTTGATGTAAAGTAGTATTTTATTTCGTGTTGCTTGCAAGTTAACTTTTCTGAGTTATAATTAAACAATAGCTCGATTGTCTATTGTCACGCAGGTATGATAATCTTATAAATAGATGGAGGACAATATGAAAATTAGTCAGATAATTAAAGAAAAGCGAAAGCACTTGGGGTTAACGCAAGAAAATATTGCGGAGTATTTGGGTGTTTCAATACCCGCAGTTAGTAAATGGGAGAACGGAACAACTTATCCAGACATTACACTTCTCCCCGGCTTGGCCAGATTGTTAAAGACAGATTTGAATACGCTCATGTCCTTTAATGAGGAAATGTCTGAAGTGGAGATCAAAAATGTTGTTATGAAAGTTCAATCCATCATTCAGGAAGATGGGTTTGAAGATGGTTTTCAATTCGCTTTAGATCAAGTTAGGGCATTTCCAACTTGTGAAAATTTAATTTATTCGTTGGGTGTTTTTTTACAACCCTCTTTAGGATTGCAGTCAGTGGAGCATCAAAGTAAATATCGTGAAGAACTTGCTAAACTGTATTTTAGGATACGCAATAGCGAAAATATTGAAATAAAAAAAGAAGCAATTTCTTTTTTGTTCTATCTGCATTGTGAAAAAGAAGAATATGAAAAAGCTGCCACATTACTAAATGATTATCCCGCTGATACAAAGTTAATGATGGCATATCTACATCAACAAAAAAAGGAATATGAACCTGCGTGTGTTTTATTAGAGCATCGAATGTTGGAAATCGCAGTTGAAATGCAATCCATACTAATAGCTTTAACCCAGGTTTCTTTGTCTGAAAACCGGGGAGACGATGCCGAGGAATTGGCTTGCATCCAAGAACAGTTGGCAAAGCAATTTGGCATTTTAGAATGTACCGCATATACAGCTAAACTTGAATGTGCAATAAATAAAAAAGATGCGGAGTACTGCACAAAAATACTATCTTTACTCCTTTCTTCTATGGAGGGAAAGACGGATATTTCATCGAATATTTTATACAAGCATTTGAATTTATCCGATGATAACATGGAAAATCTGCCACGGCAGCTTTTATCATCAATGATTGAGCAGTTAAAATCTGAATTACACGATGAAACATCGTTTTTGAAAGAAAATTCCGAATTTCAATCGCTCTTGCGGAGATACAGAGAATATTTGGAGAGGTAGTTTATGCTTAAATTTATTTCAAAATTACAATGGTTGTTTTGGGTTGGGTTTTTAGGCGTTTTTTTTGATAACCAGTACCTAACTCTATTCTTCTTGTTCGGATTGTGTGGCTTTGCAAATGTATTTTCTCCCATGCGTAACAACATTCAAAATTTAATGTTTCTCGGTCAAAATTTATGGATGCTTGTTGGAATACTTATTGCACATTTTAGACATGGCTTTAAGCTCCCGGATAAAAACTCATATAAACCGCAAGTACAGTATTCACTCCCGTTTGATGGTGAGTGGTATATTGCAAACGGAGGGGTTGATAAAGAAACTTCACATTCTTGGTTTCTTCCGTCCCAGCGGTATGCTTATGATTTTTTTATTATGAACAACGAAGAAACCACTTTTTCGGGAGAAAGAGAACAATTAGAAAATTACTTCTGCTTTGCAGAAAATGTTTTGGCTCCGGCAGATGGTGTTGTCATTTCTGCGGTCAGTCACTTTCCAAATACCCCTATTATCGCAGAGGGACAGGTCGATTGTACCGCATCGGATGTGCGAGGAAACCATATCATTATTCGTCACAGCAAGCATGAATATAGCATGATAGCACATCTCCTTCCAGAAAGTATCTGTGTGAAAAAAGGAGATAGTGTCAGTAGGGGGCAAGTAATTGCAAAATGCGGAAATAGCGGAAATACAAGTGAACCGCATATTCATTTTCAAATTCAATATGGAAAGAGCTTTGCAATATCAGCAGGATTACCAGTCCTCTTTGCTCATATTATTGTTGACGGAAAGAAAACACCGCAAGGATTTATTACAAATGGTCATTATGTTAAAAATGATGATTTAATCTAACCTTACATTTAAGATTAGCCGCCCAACGGAAATAAAAAAAACCGTTGTTTCGGCGGCTGAATATCCATGCGCCAAAACAAAATACAGTAGCCTTACGGCGGTTTTGAAATAGTAAATTTCAAGGCCGCCGCTTTCTTTTGAAAAAATGGAAAACGGAGGGTGTGTTAAAGTCGCCCATTTTTAAGGACACGGCGGTATCCAGGAGGTATCATTATGTCCTTTTTTATCTGCACTCAACTTAATTTGTTAAAAAAAGTTTAGCCCCTCCACCGGGTTGCTCTGGCCAGAAACACGAAATTTGTAAGTACATAAAGAACTGCGTCATTTCATGCGCCCGCACAGCACAACGCTGCGCGGGCGTTGTCGTTTTTTGTCGGCTCCACTTTGGGACAAACAGTCCCAAGGTGCGGGGCGGCTCCCCCAGGTGCCGCTCCCCGCCGCCCTCCATATCGTTTCCCGCAACCCGACCACAAAAAACGATATGGAGGTACATACCATGACGATTATCAATTTGCGCGACTTTTACTACTGGTACACCCAGGACGAATATATTGAGGTTTCCGATGATGTGGCCGAGGCGCTCCGGGCCAGTGTCCGCTCCGAGGCGGCCTATACCGAGCGGGCCCGCTACAACAAAGCGTACTATTCCTTGGACGCGGATGACGGCATCGAGTATTCCGCCTGCCTGCACGAGCTCACCCCGGACGAGGTTCTGGAGCTCAAGGAGCGGTTCTGCCGCCTGTGGAACGCGCTGAACAGCCTGCCGGAGATCCAGGGCCGCCGGGTGGACGCTCACTTTATCCTCGGCATGACCTACCGGGAGATTGCCAAAGCCGAGGGCGTGGATAAGAGCGCGGTGCGGCGCTCCGTTCTCAGCGGCATCGCACAGATGAAAAAATATTTGAGAAAAAATCCGTGATTGCCGTCTCCATTTGCTCCATTTTTCTGGTGGTATATGAGAGGAAGTTTTTTCTTCTCTACAACTGAATAGCGGGCGGCCCCGGGTGAACGCGGGGAGCCGGGCGGCGGGTGCGCTATGACTTCTCCCACGGGAGGACGAGCGACCAACACCACCGCCGCGAGTGGGGAACCTGCCAGCCCCACGGCCACGATCCGCGAGGGACAAGCTGGCCGCTTGCCGCTTGGGGCCGCCGCACAAAACAAGGGAACGCCGGGCCGCTACTCGCTGTCTTTTGACGGGCCAAACATACGGGCCCGGCGCTCCCCATTTCAAACAAGTTCGAGACAAATTGTCCCAAGGTGAGGACAGGCTAAAGGGCGGCACTTTTCGGAGTGCTGCCTTTTCGCGTTTCCCCACCAACCAAAAACGCAAAAGGAGGTTTTGCCGTGAAACTGACCGCACAAGAGCTGGAACAAATGAAAAGCGTGAACATCGGCGCGGTGAGCGCGGATGCGCTGGCTGACGTGAGCGGTATGGCCTTTGACCGCACCCTCCCCCGGGAGGAGCGGCTGGCCCAGTTCGTAAAACGGGCCGTCAATCCCTACTGCTTTAGCGTGGGCGGCGTGGGCGTGAAAATCGAATTTGCCGAGGGCGGCCCCTCCCTGCAGGAGACGCTGACCGCCTTTCTTATCCGGCAAAAGAGCGGGCTGTAACTGCTGTTGCGGCCCGTTCCTACTTCGAGACAAACTGTCCCAAAGCATCGACATCCTTGTTGATTGCCCCGGGCAGAGGTATAATATAAGTGTAATGTGATAGGGAAGGAGGAACAATGGCACGAACAAAAAACAGAGGGTATCAGCAAACTTTGACCCCTACCTATACGGCCCGGCTCTGGAAAATGGGCGGCTACATCCGGCTTTCCCGAGAGGATTTACAGAAAATCAACCGGGGGCTTGACGATAGCAACAGCGTGAAAAACCAGCGCGACATTCTCAATGATTTTCACTTCAACCATGCGGAAGAATTTGAAAGCTACACCGAGTATGTGGATGACGGCCACACGGGAACCGATACGGAGCGCGAAAGTTTCCAGCGGCTTTTAGGGGATGTGATGAGCGGGAAAATCAACTGCGTTGTGGTGAAAGACCTTTCCCGTTTCGCCCGGAATTACAGTGACGCTGGCAGTCTGATTGACAACCTTTTTGTGCAGATGGGCGTCCGCTTTATCAGCTTGGCCGAGGGCGTGGACAGCTACCTAAACCCGGATAGCGTGAACAGCATCATCGTTCCGATAACAAACGTAATGAATGACCAGTATTGTTATCAGACCTCAAAGAAAATCCGGCAGGTTTTCGATTATAAGCGGCGCAACGGCCAGTATATCGGCTCTTTTGCTCCCTACGGCTACATAAAAGACCCCAAGGACAAACACCAGCTAATCGTTGACCCGGAGGCCGCTGAAATCGTCAAAAAGATTTATGAGATGTGCCTGCAAGGTACGGCCAAACTTCAAATTGTGATGTATCTGAACGAACACGGCATACCCAGCCCCACGGCTTACCGAAAGCTAAAGGGCCTGCCCTACTCCCCGGCTATATCGGACGCTCCCATGTGGGGGAATAAGATTATAACAGATATTCTCCGAAACCCCATTTACACCGGGGATTTGGTACAGGGCCGCCGCCGGGTAAAAAGCTACAAGGTACACCAGATCGAGGCTGTGCCGGAGGAAGAATGGGTGCGCGTCCCCGATACCCACGAGGCCATCATCACCCACGAAACCTTTGACCGGGTGCAGGAACTTCTGAAACGTGACACCCGGACGGCCCCTAAAAAGCGGGAGCTCCATTTATTCAGCGGTTTTCTGAGGTGCGCTGACTGCGGCAAGGCTGTGACCCGGAGCCAGAGCGGGAAGAATGTTTATTATTCCTGCTCCACTTACAAGAAACGCTCCCGGACAGCCTGCACCATGCACTCTATCAAACACAACCGTCTGGAGGCCGCTGTTCTGTTCGCTATCCAGTATCAAGTGAGTACCGCCGTTTCCTATTCGGAAATAGTAGCCCGTATCAATGCGGCCCCGCTGAAAAAAAGTCAATCCCACCGCCTTAACGACCAGATTGCCGCAAAGGAAAAGGAATTGACGAAAATCACCCGCTACAAGCAGTCACTGTATCAAGACTGGAAAGACGGGGAAATCTCCCAGCAGGAATATCGGGAAATGAAAACCGATTATGAGCGGCAGGCCGCCGGGCTCTCGGATTTGCTGGCCCGGCTGACGGCTGAACGGAAACAGCTTTCAAACGGCGTTGACCAGCAGCATCCCGCACTGGTAGCCTTTGCGAAATATCAGAACATCGAAAAGCTGACTCGCGAAATCCTGATTGAACTGGTAGACCATATCAAGGTTTACGAAAACGGCAATATCAGCGTTCATTTTAAGTTTGCGGACGAGTTCCGCCGGATTGCCGAGTACATTGAAATCAATACCACTGACACCGCCGAGGCGGGCTGACCCCCGCCAAAGCATGAAATCCTTTTGACAGTGTGTTTTCCTAATAAAACGCAATCTTATGGGTGAGCTAGAACAATCGCGGATCAAAGGCTGCTATCTGGAATACATCCAGAAGCTGGCAAAGATAGATTTGCTGGCAGTGGATGACTTTGGGCTTATGCCGCTTGATCTGGATAAATGCCGGGATTTTTTCGAAGTAATAGATGCAAGGGATGGACGTAAATCTACAATCCTTATTTCACAGTTCCCGATCAAGTCCTGGTTTGATATGTTTTCAGACGGAACCTATGCAGATGCCTGCCTTGCCCGTATCACTGACAAAAAACATTCTTACCGTCTTGAAATGAATGGACGGAGTATGCGTGAGCCAGTGTAACAAAGTCGATAAATAGAGGGCGGCGCTGATGCGCCGTTGGGAACGGAACGGCTGCGCCGTTCACGCGGAACTGCCGTTCCGATTTAGCGTAATCTGCATACCTTTTAGGCATACAGGACAAAAAATGAGCAGCGATCTGTTTCCATATCACAGACTGCTGCTTATATTTTTGTTGAGCCGATAGCCAATGCCCCATACGGTCTGTATGTATAGCGGCTTGCCCGGATTATCTTCTATTTTTTTCCTTATATGGCGGATATGACTCATAACAATATTATAATCGCCGGAATACGGTTCCTGCCATACAATATCATATATCTGCTCTTTACTGAATATCCTGCCGGGACTCTTTGCTAATAAATATAATATATCAAATTCCCTGTTCGTAAGCATAATTTCTTGTTGTCCTATAATTACACATCTATCACATAAGTTTATTCTTAATCCGCCTAGCTGAATATTTCCTGCTTCCTGTACCTTGTTACACCACTCAAGATTTTTATTATTACTTACTACCTGCAACATCCTCCGATATATATCCTCTTCTTCGTCAGAAAATGATAAAACCATTATTCTCCCCTTTACACTACCTCTCTTAACATTATTTATAGAAATTATTATCTAAGTAAAAGAATATACGCCGAAACAACGACACTAAGAATAATGATACACCAACCAAGTTTTTTCTTATCCATTTTCAATCACCTCCTCTAGCAAATTTCATCTATATTTACCTCACAATTACTATTTCCCAAGCAAAAACTTAATTATATTCTTGTTGCAGAATCCAATAAATCTTCTTTCCTTTTATACTTCCAAATATAATAAAAACGGCAGTAATGATCAGAACCCCAAATAACTGTTTATCAAATTTTTCATAGATAATCCCATACAACCACACACCAATGGGAAGGGCACAATTATTAATAGTCGCAAAAATTGCCATTACCCGCCCCAGCATATTCTGTGGACTGACTTTTTGAATTCCTGAAACAATATATGTTCCTGCTATACTCGCCAGAAAAATAATCGCTCCTGCTGATAGACTTAATATAAAATAAGTTTTCTTAGCAGAATTATGTTTTAAAATCATTAGTGAAACTGGAATCATTGCTAAGCCCATACCAATAAATAATTTATATATATTCTTAATTTGAAATTTTCCTGTAATAGCTGTCGCTACAAATCCCCCAGCTATACCCAATATTCCAAGAAACACCTGCACACCTCCGTTCCAAACAGAATCAAGTTCCAATTTCACACTTATAATATATGGGACTCCTATGGACAAAAAAGGCTGAATCAAGAACATGAAAAATGCATTTAACAGCATAACTGCCCCTATATGTTGCTTTTCTTTCAAAATCAACCTTAAAATATCCTTAAAATCATATTTAAAAACATCTACCATACTATCATAACAATGTTGAATCTGTAATGGTATAGTTAAGTGCAATTCAACACTAGCAGCTAATAAAAAACATACCGTACACAGGAACATGATATAATGAAAATATTCTTTTCCAAATATGCTATAAAAAATCCCTGCCAAAAATGGTGCTAAAAGCCCTGATAATGAAGTTATTTGATTCACTACTGCATTTGCCTTTGTAAGATTCTCATTGGTTTGAATCAATGGTACACTAGATTGAACAACTGGTGCCTCGAAAGCCGATACTATAGATAACAGTATTAGAAGTCCTGCTACAATTCCAAATTCCTCCCGCCTTTGAAATGCAATTCCCATCAACAAAGTAATCATTCCATAAATACCATCAAGAGCAACCATAAGATTCTTTTTGTTTTTTCTGTCCGCTAAAATGCCACCGAAGGGAGATAATATAATTGGTGGAATATAACTTGCAGCCGTTATCCATCCAAATATAGCTGCGGAAGCAGTTACCTCCAATATGTATAATGATATAGCAAATTTGATAATATTAGTTCCAAACATGGATAATGTCTGCCCTGCCAAAAAAAAGATAAAATTTTTTGAAAATACTTTTTTAATCATATTGGCCACCTCACACAGTGCATTATATAATAACAAGCCTGACATCTTGTGTCAGGCTTGGAAATTATTTCATTATCAAATTGTACATTGAAGCAATATCCTCAGCAGCCATTTCAAATTTAGATTTTTCAATCAACAAATTCTGCCCTGTCATGATATAGGACGGTATGATACGGATACCCTTATAAAAGATCTCACTGCTCCGTAATTTGTAGGTAGAAATGCTCGGAACCGCATTTTTTCTTGTTTCTTTCTTGCTAATCATATTAAAAGCTTTTTTTGCCACATCTCCCATCAGCATGATAACTTTTACATTAGGAAACAGTGCCAGTTCCCGCTCCAGATATGGCAAACTTTTTTCTATGCTTTCCTTCGCCACTGTATATTCTGTTTTTGGCATTTTTACAGCATTTGTAATATAAATTCCTCTATCCAAAATATTCTGAATGGTTTTTACCTGTATCCCAGCTTTTTGAAACAATGGAATCGTTGTTGACAAATAAGCAGCTTCTGTTCCCCCATAAAAATCATCTTCTGGATCTGCAGGCACAATCTCATTTATCATAACTGCCTGTATCATTTTCGGATTTACTTCTACATGATTAAATTGAAATTTTTCTCCCTCTACATTTAGCTTTTGTAATTCTTCTCTTACATTCATCTTGTATCCTCCTCGAAATGTTTTAATGCAATTTTATATCTTTCTATTATCTTTTCCTTTAATGATATTGGATACAATATTGATATCTGATTACCAAAGGACATAATAAAACTATATAGCCATTCTGTTTCCGGCAAAGTGACATTTATCCTAATCTCCTGCCCATTCCACTTTATTACATCATCCTCAAATGTATCGTATACCCGATAGCTAACCTCCTTCGGAAAACTCAATTCTATTGTTATAGGCTTTCCCATTTCTTCCATCAAAGAAAATACTGACTCCTTCATTTCTGAATGGCTTTTAAAGTATTGATCTGTCACCAGAAGTTCTTTAATCCGTGAAATACGAAACAGGCGATAATCATTTCTTTTTAAACAATACGCATACAGATACCACGCTTTATCCTTGTATACCAGCTTTAAAGGCTGACACCTTCTCTGGCTACCTTCTCCCAATGAATTATAATACAGAAACTGAATTTCCTGTCTGCCTAAAATTGAACGTTTCAACATTTCAAAATATTGTTTTTCTTTTTCAACAATACTACCCCATCGTGAAAAATCAATTTCTATCCAGTCAGATACCGCTATCTGGAATGTTGCCTTCAATTTTGACATTACTCCATCTGTATCTGGATATTGAACAGCAGACAAGCTCTGTACACCGATTAAAATATCCTGCATTTCCTGTTCTGATAATAGAGATTTCTTCAAAACAAAATTATCAAGCAAATGGATTCCGCCCCCATGACCTGTCGTTGTATAAACGGGTATACCTGCACCGCTTAACGTATCAATATCACGATAAATTGTCCTTACTGATACTTCAAATTTCTTTGCCAGTTCAGGAGCTGTTACTGTTCCTTTATCTAATAAGCAATACAAAATTTTAAACAACCTGCTTTCTGACACTCACATCCCTCCTATATTATAGTTATAAACTAAGTAACCTGACAAAGTATGGCAAGTTCCCAAAATATTCTCCTAAATTCCCTCACCATATTTTCTGCTCAATCTTTTTCCACAGCTATATTGATATGTTAGCATCTGAATCATATAAAATCAATTGCAAATCACTTCATCTTTAGAAGTTTTCTTTAAAACCATATAGACACTGACGCACCCTCCGGGAGTGTCGAAAGACAAGAATAACAAGCACTGCCTATGTACGGACACATAGGCGAACTTTCCCATACTTCCCTACCGTCTGTATGATGAAATTTCCATAGGGAAGTATCCTGTTAGACGGCATTTTAAAAGGAGCGGCGACTGCATAGTCGCCGCAAATTAAAATCTCCACATTGAAGCAATAACTCTTACAGCTTCCAGAAAGGACTTGAAATCTGTACAAGATAAACTCCGGAAAGTTAATGAACAGCTCCATTACACAGGCCATTACCTGGCTAATAAATCTGTCTACCAGCAATTTTGTAAAGCAAAGAATAAAGGCTTCTTTCCATGAAACTCCTGAAAGCGGAAAAAGATAATCTTCTGCTACAGAAAAAAAAGCACAGAAAACTTACCGCTACTACCGGGATTACCAGAAAGAAGTGGCAACCGCAAGGTTCATTCACTCAGAAATGTCCTTGCGGCTTTCATTTATGGTCTGCTGTTATCAGAAACATCTGTCCCCTAGCTTAATCCCCTGCTTTGTCAGATATTTCCGTTTTACCAGAAGATACGGTTTGTTCCCGTTTTTCTTTTTTTAGCTGCTCTGTCCGACCCGAATCCACATAATGCGTTGCATAGGCTTTTTCAATTTCTGTGTTTCCGCCTTTGCTGAAACAGAGGGGGATCACAGGCTTATGCCCATGCTTTTTCTTCACGCTCCAACGCTTATAACAGCAGAATGACGGCTTTAAACCCATTTTCTTTGCATAGATGCCGATCTGCTTCATAATAAAAGAAAGTTTTTTCAGATTGCATGTGCATGCTGCTTCCAGATACTGCACTTTCCCAAATCTCCAGTCCTCATATTTCTGTTTTGGCAGAACCCCTATGTCAACCAGCACGTCAGCCGGGGCAGCATAGCCTCTCTGCCTGCATTGATGGTAAACGGCTGAATGCACTTTGCCTGTAAGCTCTGATTCTTTTATGATCTCCTCCATAGAAATACCCCCGGCTCCTTCCATACTGCCTTACCTATTCATTATATACTTTTGTAAAGGCAACATACTGGCTGATAATGTCATTTCCTTTGCCGTCGTAGATTACTTTCACTTTTACTCCAATGGCACATTCCTTCCCACCGAAAAATTCTTCGGAAAATGAAACAGCCTCTGGCCTTGCCCACACGCTTCCCTGTATAGATCATGTATAATTCCGGCTCCGGCACATAGACTTTCCGGCTCCCGTATAGATCGGCATCCTGCTCTTCAAAATAATCATGGTAAGTCTGCACCAGGTACATAAGCGCACGTACAGTGCATCCTGTATTCCCCTGAGGCCGTTATGCTTGATATAACGTTGGACAGTGGAAACGGATACCGTTGCCGGAAGTGTGCCGTCCTGCACCAGTTTCTCACAGACCTTGGTCGCGTTCAGCCTGGGATATTCTTTCCTGAGCCTGTGTATCTCCCTTTCCGCCTCATCCGAGATCACCCGGGTGCCGCCCTTATCGCATCGTGTCCGGGGGATCAGGGCCTCCATACCACCTTTTTCATAGAGCTGATACCATTTTTCTACGGTTTTGGGTTTGTACTGGAAGACCCTCCCATCCGGCAGACGCTGCGGGGTAAGCGCCACCCGGCGGCTGTATTCGGCCATGGAGGCGTCTGTATAAAAACCCTGCAAACTTCGCCCCTTAAAAGTTGGTTACGCAAAAAACGCTGGAACCATGCGGGTTTCAAGCGTTTTCCATTTGGGGGATATTGGGGGATAAAATTCTTCCCCCAATATTTCTAAGCTTTTTTCTTACGGTTTCTTTGCACAACCGCACTCTTAAACGCCTTCATCATGGCTGGCGACAACTCCTCACACTCCTCATCGAAGTTAATTGGACTTTTTTTCGCCTCTTCAACCTCTTTTAATTGTTCTTCCGTAGGTTTTTGTCCACTTTCAATAATTAATGTTCTGGTCATAATAAAGCTCCTTTTCTGCATTAGTTGCAAGCCTGGCTGAAATTAATCGAATCGTTTCCTTTCGTTCAGTAAATACTACAAACAGTACATCGCCGACTTTCCCTATCGCAATATATCTATCCTCATCAACACTATGCTCAAAATCAAACATTTCAATGGTAAGTAGGAAATAATCCGTATCTGTCAATTCATGTGTATTTCTGATACAATCACTTCAAATTATGGAGGTATTGCCTATGGATAAAAATGAACTTACAAAGACAGAACTCTGGACAAAACGTATCCAG
>CAJTGB010000045.1 GCA_910575835.1 Lachnospiraceae bacterium
TTACCTGGAACGTCATGCTTTGAAGTTATGTTGAACCGCCGTATGCCGAACGGCACGTACTGGTGGTGTGAGAGGGGGATTAAATTCCCCCTACTCGATTAAAGGAGGGCAAGATATGAAGTTTAAAATTGTACATGAAATAAAAGGACGGATCCGGATACATATGGACTTAAAGAGGATATCGCCGAAGGATGCGGATATCCTCCAGTATTATCTGCTGGAGCAGCCATGCATTTTGGCCGTGAAAGTCTATGAAAGGAATCAGGATGCGGCCATATGCTATACCGGGAAAAAAGAGGAGGTCATTTCTATCCTGCAGAGATTTTCGTTCCGGGAGGGTTTGGCGCCGGAGCATGTCTGGCAGAATTCCGGAAGGGAATTAAACCGAAAATACCAGGAAAAAATTATCCGGAAAGTGGCCATGCGCATGGGAGCTAAGCTGTTTTTGCCTGTACCGGTCAGGTACGTTTTCATAGTCTGCAGATCAATAAAATATATCTGGAAGGGGATCCGTGCGCTGGGGAAGGGGAAAATGGAAGTGTCCGTCCTGGACGGGACCGCGATCGCAGTATCCCTGCTGAGAGGGAATATCAGCACGGCGGGCTCTGTCATGTTCCTGCTGGGCATTGGGGAAATATTGGAAGAGTGGACCCATAAAAAATCCGTGGATGACCTGGCAAGGAGCATGTCGCTGAATATCGGCAAAGTATGGGTGATAGCGGATGGGAAAGAGGTCCTGGTAGATACGGACGAGGTAAGGCAGGGGGATTTCGTTGTGGTACGGGTGGGAGGCGTCATTCCCTTTGACGGCGTGGTAACGGGAGGAAGCGGGGAAGTCAACCAGGCATCCCTGACAGGGGAATCCCTGCCGGTTTCCAGAGAAACAGGCGGCTATGTGTATGCGGGGACCGTGCTGGAGGCAGGGGAGCTGGTAATCCAGGTGGCGGAAACCTCCGGTTCCAATAAATATGAAAAAATAGTCCGGATGATTGAGGAATCGGAACGGCTGAAATCCTCTGCGGAAAGCAGGGCGGCACATCTGGCAGACAGGCTGGTGCCCTATACGCTTCTGGGCGCGGCCTCTGTTTATCTGCTGACCCGGAACGCCCAGAAGGCATTATCCGTGCTGATGGTAGATTTTTCCTGCGCCCTGAAGCTGGCCATGCCGATAGCGGTATTATCGGCGATCCGAGAAGCAGGCACGCACAGGATTACTGTGAAGGGAGGGAAGTTTTTAGAGAAGGTTGCGGAAGCGGATACCATCATTCTGGATAAGACAGGAACCATCACCAGGGCGCACCCAACCGTGGCAGAAATCGTGCCGTTTCACCAGGAGAGCCGGGAAGATCTGCTTGGGCTTGCGGCATGCCTGGAGGAGCACTTCCCACATTCCATGGCAAGGGCAGTTGTGCGGGAGGCGCAGAAGCGGGGGATTGACCATGAAGAGAGACATTCTAAGGTGGAATATATTGTGGCTCATGGGATTTCGTCGATGGTTGACGGAAGCAGGGTGGTCATAGGGAGCTACCATTTTGTGTTTGAAGATGAAGGCTGCCAGATACCGGAAGGGATGGAGCAGAGATTTGAAGGGCTCCCGGAAGAATATTCCCATCTCTACATGGCAGTAGACGGGAAGCTGGCCGCTGTCATCTGCATTGAAGATCCGCTCCGGGAGGAGGCCGCGGATGTGGTCGCTTCCTTAAAAAAGTCCGGTTTCCGGAAAATTGTCATGATGACAGGCGACAGCGAAAGGACAGCCCGTTCCATTGCGTTAAAAGCCGGCGTGGATGAATATTATTCTGAAGTGCTGCCGGAGGATAAGGCGGCCTTTGTTGAAAAAGAAAGGTCGGAAGGGAAAAAGGTTGTTATGGTAGGGGACGGCATGAATGATTCACCGGCGCTTTCGGCTGCGGACGCAGGGATTGCAATCAGCGACGGGGCGCAGCTTGCCAGGGAGATTGCCGACATTACGGTGGATGCGGACTATTTATCAGGGCTTGTGGACTTAAAATCAATCAGCGACAGGCTGGCAGTACGGATCCGGAAAAACTATTTTGGCATTATCGGCATTAATTCCGCGCTGATCTTATTGGGCGCCGGCGGCCTGATACAGCCGACAGTGTCTGCTTTTGTACATAATGCCTCTACCCTGGCAATCAGCCTGAACAGCATGAAAAACCTGCTGGACTAGCGCAGAAGATATATAAGGCGTCATACAGAAGGCATCATAATAATAAAGAAAGATAACGGTGTTATGTTGGAAAAGGGTGATGGATGTATGAAGGCTTCTACCGCAGAGCGAACCTGAGATTCAAATTGTGAATTTACGGCGGGAGACTAAATTATACCGCCGTAAATTATCATAAAGTTACAGTATGCTTTGATGATTGTATGAAACCCTGTATTGCAAATTCACTGCTTCTGGGTGAAGTTATACTTGTCCGTGCAGGTATTGTGAAAAAGAGGACGTTATCGTTGGAGTGTAGCGGATAACATCCTCTTTTTTATTGATCTTTTAAAATTGATAAAATGCACTTTTTCATGGCATCATAGCTTTCCTGGCTGATGTCATGTTCCATTTTGCAGGCATCGGCGGCGGCAGTTTCAGGATCTACGCCTAAGTGAACCAGCCAATCTGTCAGCAGATTGTGGCATTCATATACTTTTTCTGCAATTTCTTTCCCTGTTTCTGTAAGACTGATATAGCCATCGCCTGATACCGTAATGTATTTCCTGCTCTTGAGGTTTTTCATTGCAACGCTTACGCTTGGTTTTGAAAAATCAAGCTCAGTGGCCACATCTATGGAACGCACAGCGGATAACCGCCTGCTCAGAATAAAAATGGTTTCCAGATAATCTTCGAGAGATTCCTCGGATTTGTGTTGAATATATCCCATAAATTTCTCCTTTCACGAATTTGTAGTAATATCTTAGCACTCAGAAGTTATGTTTTCTAGTACACCGAAAAATAAGTTCCTAGCCATATAACGCAGAATGATTTTTCATATGCAAGGCGGAGGAATGAGGCGTAGTGGGCGCTACGCCGATTGACGGTGCTATGTGCCAGCGGCACATGTTCAGCACGGACCGTAACGGAGTGTAGACCAACGACGCAGATGGAAAATCAGGCAAGTTATATGGCTGGTTACTTATTATTCGGTGTACTAGATATCTGCGATAGAATCGGTTTTATTTTCCGCTTTTGATTCGAGCGTCCGCCGTCTGGAGAGTCCCCATTTTTCGGCGGCTTCACTCGTTGAAATATATTTCATGACAGTCGCTCCTTGTTTCTTTGCTATATCTATTATATTCACATCGGAGAATAACATCAAGGAATTTCCCTGAAAATTCGGAGATACATAGATTATATTCTTTAAAAGTTGGTCTGAGGCGGTTTAAACATAATGCTAAATATCAGAAACGACATTTGTAAAAACGCCCAAGAATTTCATCCGTCGAAAGATTTCTTTCACATTATCTTTCAAAGCGTAAAACAGTTCGGAAGCATATAGCTGACAGGTACAAAAAATCATCAAATGAAATGAAAAATGAAAGCAGTATTTCATTTGATGAATGTGTGGGAAGATACCACAAAATTAAGCCGGAGAACTTATCAGATCCATCAATAGATTTTTTGCCCGGTCCTTTTTAAAATGATTACATCAACGCAAGGCGCAGGCGTGAAGAAAAGAAAGAATCAACGACAGCTGTTATGGATAACATTATCATTTACTAAAAAAGTCAGGATAAGGAGAGTGGAACAATGAAAATTGGATTTATCGGTCTTGGAATTATGGGAAAACCTATGAGCAAGAATCTTATAAAGGCAGGTTATGAGCTGGTGGTTTACAACAGGAGCCGTTCCAGTGTGGAGGAATTGGCGGCACTTGGAGCACAGGCGGCAGACAGTCCGGCGGACGTGGCGTCGAAATGTCAGGTGATCATTACCATGCTGCCGAATTCGCCGTAGGTACGCGAGGTCTGTCTGGGTGAAAACGGAATCCTTGAGACGGCGGGAGCCGGTGCGGCGGTAATCGATATGAGTTCCATCGATCCGGTAGAATCGAAAGCCATCGGAGAAGAGCTGGTAAAGAAAGGAATCCATATGATGGACGCCCCGGTCAGCGGCGGGGAGCCGAAAGCGATCGACGGAACCCTCTCTGTTATGGCGGGCGGACTATATATTAGGAAATGTGAAACCAGAGTATTTACCGCAGGCAGAGAAGCTTCAGTTTTTACAGCTTGACAGTGCGGGGGCAAATGAGTATGTCTGTCCGGGCATTCTGGAGTTTTATGGAAAAACCGGAATATCTGGAAGGTGTGTATCAGATGAATGCATTGGAGGAAGTGCTGCCAGATGCAGATATCGTTGTGTGTACATTACCAGAAACAACGGAAACGTATCATCTGTTAGATGAGAGGAAACTTCGTCTCATGAAGCCTGAAGCAGTGCTGATTAATATTGGCCGCGGAAGCCTGATTCCTACACAGGATCTTATCAGAGGACTGGAAGAGAATATAATTGCAGGTGCTGCAATTGATGTGGCAGAGCAGGAACCGCTGCCGGAGGATTCCGGACTATGGAAGGCGGCGAATCTGATTATTACTCCGCATGTGGCGGGGAATTATCATACGCGGGATATTCTTGATAAAGCAGTGAAGATTGCAGGGGAGAATCTCCGTGCATTTCTTGAAGGAAAAGCGCTCCGAAATGAAGTCGATTTTACCACAGGATATAGAAAACAGGGTTCCGATTAATCAAGAAATGAAATTGGCAGAAAAAGCATAACAGGATTACATCCTTGCAAAGCCTGTAATAATGGGCAATGCAAGGATTTTTTGATTAAAAACTGTAAAACTCAGGTTATAACATGGAACTATGCTAATCAATGCATATTATAACGGATTTTTTGTTTTTGGGAAACAGAAAATTAACTTTAACTTCTATGAATTTCAATGACAGCCCGAATGAACATGGGTGTACTGTTATCTTGTAAACCAGCCTGCAAAGGACGGAATGACATCAAAGATTCAAAAAGGATTTTTGGTGTCTTTTTTGCGTTTTAGGATTTATCCGGAAGCTTGCCTTTTTTGCATTTTAGTCCAACTGATATATCCATACATATCATTCACTAAGAACATAATGAAGCAAACGATAACCGATAAATAAGAAATATCCGACAAGACAGCCAGTGTCCATAAAACAATCAATACAATATCATTGGCAGCGTAGGCAAGCGCAAAATAGGCACTTCGCCGAAAAGTCAGATAAACGGCAAGGAAGCTTGTTGTAACAGACAGCGTGCTTGGTATCAGATTTGCCGTATCAAAAAATTTCAAAATAAAATAGAAAATAAAGGTGATGACGGCGGTGAGTGCAAGCATGAAAACGGGTTCTCTTTCTTTCAGACGGTTGACTTTGACCTCTGCCCTGTTTCCTTCATAGGGATTGCGAAGCCATGATAAGAAAGCAAAGACAGCCATAGGCGCCGTCATACCAAGATAAGTTATCATTTCTCCGTAGTATGCAAACGTGAAGGATATGATGCCGTATAAAATACTGAAAACAACAGTCAATAACTGGCCGGCGGGATTCCCTTTGGCATTAAAGATCAAAGCGGTAGCTCCAACCACTGATGCTGTGAGTGTCAGATAGTTCTCCCTGTCAAAAACCAAAAAGGAAATAATGATCAGCATTATGGATAAGCACCATAACATAATTTCCCCCTTTGAAAAATAAAAAAGTAGAGATTTGCATTTTTCCATAAGTATCCTCCTAAAAAAATAAGCATCCGTATACACATCTCCTAAGACCTAACGATGTGTACCGAATGCTTTCGCACTTCATTACCCGGTGGCAACTTCGCACTTATTTTAGCACACTGGAGTGGAAAAGTAAAGATTTTATCGGAATAAATTTTTCCTTGTAAAATATAACAAATAAAGAAAAAATTTCTAAAAGGGACATATGTCCTTTCAATAGATAAAGACATGGTTTAGAATCCACTTATAACATACAGTAAAGGTAATTCAACAAGCAGTCATGCCGCAAAGTGAATCGTATAAAGCATAAGGAAATGCGAGGAAAAGAGTATGGGCGACAATCATTTAGACAGAGTATTACCGTTTCTAAAAAAAATCGACAAAAAAAGGCGAGAGCAGTTCTATACTTATTTTAAAAACGCGCCGCTTTGGCTTCTCGACAGTTTTTCAATTGAAAAGATGGAAAAAGGGAGAATATTTATCAGAGAGGGAACTTTGGTTGAGGCTATTTATTTTATAGGCGATGGACTGATCAAAGCAACGGATTACAGGATTTATGGTATCAAATTTGATTTTATACTGTTTACAAACGTCTACGCTTACGGAGGCATGGAAGTGATTATGGACTTAGATAAATACCAGACGTCCTTGCAGACGGTGACAGACTGTACCGTATTAAAGATTCCCAAGGCACAGTTCGCCAAGTGGATGAAAACAGATATTCTTGCATTAAGGCATGAATCGAAGCTGATGGGCGAATATCTTTTAGAGCAGGCGCGCAGTATCAGGGCTTTTTTGTTTTTGCAGGGCTCGGACAGGCTGGTGATGCTGTTTACCAACAGGTATAAAAAATTTGCAGTGAACGGAGTATTGAGACTGGATAATGACAGACAGGAATTGTCTGATTATTCGGGACTGAGCGTGAAGACCATTACCAGATCCATACAAAAACTTGAAAAGGACGGATTCATTACAAAACAAGGCAGCCGGATTGTGATTCATAAAGAACAGTACGACCGAATGAAAGAAAATCTATCGCAGATTCTTTCGGAAGACGATTAGAAGTATAGCAATTTGTTATACGTTGCTTTGCATAAAAATTATATTTACAAGGAGGAGCAGTCATGCAAAATTATTCAGGAGAAGTGGGATTACAGTATCATTTACAGATCAGGCCCGGCGATGTGGGGCGGTATGTAATTTTACCAGGAGATCCAAAAAGATGCGCCAAGATCGCAAAGCATTTTGAAAATGCACAGTTAGTAGCCGACAGCAGGGAGTATATCACTTATACGGGATACTTAGACGGAGAGAAGGTAAGCGTCACATCTACCGGTATCGGCGGCCCATCCGCATCTATCGCGTTGGAAGAATTAGTACTTTGCGGCGCGGATACATTTATCCGTGTGGGGACATGCGGAGGGATTGACCTTGAAGTGAAAGGCGGAGACGTCGTAGTTTCGACAGGCGCGGTCAGAATGGAAGGTACAAGCCGTGAATATGCGCCGATCGAATATCCGGCGGTCGCGGATTTTGAAGTTGCGAATGCACTGGTAAAGGCGTGCAAAGCCTTAGATGTGCCGTTCCATACAGGCGTTGTTCAGTGTAAGGATGCATTTTACGGACAGCATGAACCGGAAAGAATGCCTGTAAGCTATGAACTTTTGAACAAATGGGAAGCTTGGAAACGGATGGGCTGTAAGGCGTCAGAGATGGAATCGGCAGCGTTATTTATCGCGGCAAGTCATCTAAGAGTACGCTGCGGTTCTAATTTCCTGGTAGTCGGCAATCAGGAAAGAAATGCGTTGGGTATGGATAACCCGATCGTCCATGATACGGAGATCGCGATCAAAGTTGCAGTGGAGGGCATCAGAAACTTAATAAAAGAGGATAAAGAGAAATAATACATAGGAGGAAAGAGCGATATGCGGCTCGTATTAAGTTTACTCGGTATTGCAGTAGTTTTAGGTCTTCTCTGGCTGTTATCGTGGAACCGCAAAGCCATTAACTGGAAGATCGTTTTAAAAGCAGTTATTGTTCAGTTTGTTCTTGCAATTATCATTATTAAAATACCGCTGGGACAGAAGGTGGTTTCCGTTTTATCAGACGGCGTTACGGCAGTTGTCGGCTGCGGCAGAGACGGTCTGTCGTTCGTGTTCGGCGATCTTGCAGACAGTTCTAAGATGAGCGTGTTCTTTGTTCAGTCATTAGGCGGCGTTGTATTTGTTTCCGCGTTAGTTGAATTGTTATACTATGTCGGGGCGCTTGGATTTGTTGTAAAATGGCTTGGTAAAGCGGTTGGAAGATTGATGGGGACAACGGCGGTAGAAAGTTTTGTGGCTGTCGCCAATATGTTTCTTGGACAGACAAGCAGTCCTGTGCTGGTGAGTAAATATATCGGTAAAATGACAGATAGTGAAATCATGGTAATTCTTGTATCAGGCATGGGGAGCATGGAGGTGTCTATCCTGGCAGGCTATGCCGCCTGCGGTATTCCTATGGAATATCTCTTGATCGCAAGCGTACTTGTACCGGTTGGAAGTATCCTGGTAGCGAAAATGATTCTGCCGGAGACACAGGAGGCGTTATCCATTGATGATGTGAAAATGGATAATAAAGGCTCGAACTCGAATGTCATTGACGCTGTAGTGGGCGGAGCTTCTACGGGTATGTCAATGATTGTCGGAATCGCATCGTCATTGATTGCCGTACTTGGCCTTGTTGCGCTTATCAACCTTATTTTAGGAGTTGTCCGTCTGGATCTCGAAACGATATTCTCTTATGTATTTGCGCCGTTTGGATTCTTGATGGGGCTTGATGCAGAGAATATCCTACAGGAAGGCATGTTATTGGGACAGAAATTAGCGTTGAACGAATTCGTCGCATTTGGCAATCTGGGGACGTTTATCGATAGCTTAGATCCAAGATTTGCGATGATCGCGTCTATCTCTATTGCAGGTTTTGCAAATGTATCAAGTATGGGTATCTGTGTAGGAGGTATCGGGGTTCTATGTCCTGATAAAAGAGGAACGCTTTCAAGATTAGTATTAAGAGCGATGCTTGGCGGAATGTTGGTGAGCATCCTGAGCGCAATGATCTGCGGTATTGTCGCGCTGTTCTAAGGAGGGGCAGACAGCATGGGTAAACAAAAATATAACAGAATTTTTATTATCGTAGTAGATTCCCTGGGGGTAGGCGCATTAAATGACGCGCCGGATTATGGAGACGCCAATACAGATACGCTGGGGCATATTTCCCAGAATGTCGGAGAATTTAAGATTCCAAATCTTCAGAAGCTTGGAATAGCGAATTTGCACGGATTAAAACAGGTGGCGCCGGTTTCCAGGCCCATGGGATATTATACGAAATTAAATGAGGCAAGTACCGGAAAAGATACCATGACAGGCCACTGGGAGATGATGGGACTCCATATTACAAAGCCGTTCCGAACATTTACAGAAACAGGCTTTCCAGAGGAACTATTGGAGGAACTGTCAAGAAGAACAGGCCGTGTAATCATCGGCAATAAAAGCGCCAGCGGAACGGAGATCTTAGATGAGCTTGCAGAGGAAGAGATTGCTGAGGGGCATATGATCGTCTACACATCTGCGGATTCTGTACTTCAGATCTGTGGGAATGAGGAGACGTTTGGGCTTGAAGAACTGTATCGCTGCTGTGAAATTGCAAGAGAGATCACTATGAAAGACGAATGGAAAGTCGGACGTGTCATTGCCAGGCCTTATGTCGGCAGGAGAAGAGGCGAGTTTAAGAGAACGAGCAACCGTCATGACTATGCGTTGAAACCATACGGAAGAACGGCGCTCAATGCGTTAAAAGACGCCGGATTTGACGTGATCTCCGTAGGGAAGATTTTTGATATTTTTGATGGAGAAGGAATTACAGAATCAAATAAATCGAAGAGCTCCGTGCATGGGATGGAGCAGACAATTGAAATCGCAAAAAGAGATTTTGAGGGACTCTGCTTTGTGAATCTGGTGGATTTCGACGCATTGTGGGGACATAGGCGCAATGTGCAGGGGTATGCTGATGAACTGGAAAGATTTGACGAGAAGCTGGGAGAATTGCTGAATCTTCTAAAAGAAGACGATTTATTGATCATAACCGCCGACCATGGTAATGATCCTACTCATACGGGAACAGACCATACAAGGGAAAAAGTTCCTTTCCTTGCATATTCTCCCGCTATGAGAGATAATGGTGAATTAGAAGAGGCTCAGACTTTCGCTGTGATCGGAGCTACGGTTGCAGACAACTTCGGTGTAGAAATGCCGGAGAATACAATAGGAAGTTCTCTTCTTGATCAGTTGGTATAAATAAAAGGAGGAGTTGGACGATGGATAAGAAGGAGATATTAAAGCGTCTGGACCATACACTGCTCGGACAGACGGCTGCGTGGGAAGATATTCGCCGGATCTTGGACGAGGGAATGGAATATAAGACGGCGTCTGCATGTATTCCGGCGTCGTATGTAAAGCAGGCGTCGGAATATGTAGACGGGAAATTACCGATCTGTACAGTGATCGGATTTCCTAACGGATACAGTACAACGGCGGTAAAAGTCTTTGAAGCAAAAGACGCGATTGAGAACGGCGCCGAGGAGATTGATATGGTCATTAATATCGGTCTCTTAAAAGATAAAAGATATCAGGAAGTAGAAGACGAGATTCGTCAGGTTCATGAAGCGTGCGGCGGGAAAATCTTAAAAGTTATTATTGAGACATGTCTTCTTACGGAAGAAGAAAAGATCAAAATGTGTGAGATCGTTACGGCGGCAGGAGCCGAATACATCAAAACTTCTACAGGATTTTCCACAGCGGGGGCGACATTTGACGATGTGGAGCTTATGAAAGCGCATATCGGCAAAGACGTGAAAGTAAAAGCGGCAGGCGGAATCGCTACGATTGACGATGCAGAGAAATTTATAAGCCTTGGAGCAGAAAGGCTTGGAACAAGCAGATTAATTAAAATGATACAAAATACGGACGACGGTTTGGGTTATTAGATTTGATTGGAGGATTATAAGATGACGAACGCAGAATTAATTAAAGAAGCAAAAAAAGCCAGAGAACGCGCATATGTACCCTATTCACATCATAGCGTGGGAGCAGCCCTTGTAACAAAAAGCGGAAAGATCTATCATGGATGCAACATTGAAAACGCCGCGTATGGACCGACAAACTGTGCGGAGAGAACCGCATTCTTCCGTGCCGTGTATGAAGGAGAAAGAGAATTTGCCAAGATTGCCGTCGTAGGCGGAATGGAAGGAACAGACGGGAATACGCTGTGCGCTCCGTGCGGCGTCTGCCGTCAGGTAATGATGGAATTCTGTAATCCAAAGACATTCAAGATCGTTTTTGCAGACGGAGAGGACAGGCAAGTGGAGTATACATTGGAAGAACTGCTCCCGCTTGGTTTTGGGCCGGATAATCTTGACAAATAGTTGGAAGTAAAATCCCCGTCTCGGATATAGGCGGGGATTGGCGCGGGTTATTTATCTCCATAGTGGCCTCGGCAGTGGGCGATATAGAGCTGCCCGTCTTCCATATGGTAGACGAGCCGGTCTTTTTCGTTGATGCGGCGGCTGTATTCGCCCTGCAGGTCGCCGGAGAGGGGTTCGGGTTTTCCGATCCCCTGTTTACAGCCGTTCCGCTCGATATCCCGGATGAGCTGGTTGATTCGCTTTAGTGTTTTTTTATCCTGAGTCTGCCAGTAGAGGTAATCTTCCCAGGCATCGTCTGACCATATTTTTTCACTCATCGTCCACCTCGATCAGTTCATGGGCGGTGCCTTTCCCGGCTTTTAATTCCTGGACGGATTTCTTCACATATGCCATGTTCGTCTCGGAGAAGAAAGGGTCGGTAGTCTGGGCGATTTCAAACGGGATTCGGTTTTCGCGTAAAACTGCTTTCACAAACAGATTAATTGCGGTAGAAGTATTCAGGCCGACATTGGAACAGAAAGTGTCAAAGCTGACCTTGTCTTTTTCGTCTACCCTTGCGGTTAAGGTTGCCAGTGCCATAGATATTTCTCCTTTCGTATTTGGATTGTGATTATTATAGCACTATTGTATGCTGATAGCAAGCGTATGTATTGCATATGAGATGGGATTTACATAAATTACCGGTTTTTGTGAACTTTGTGGAAATGAAAAGGAAACGAGCTTGGAAAGCAGGATTTCCAAAGGCGGTAAAAAAGATGAACACGATATGATTCCGCAGATTCATTGACAATCCCACAAGTTTCCTGTATTATGAAATTTAATTAAACAAGATTAATTAAACATAGTTAGATTTATTGGAAAGAGGGAAATATATGGCTAAGGATGTGACTTTGGCAGATATAGCGGCAAAAGTCGGAGTAAGTAATGTTGCAGTTTCCAAGGCTTTGTCAGGAAAACCAGGAGTAAGTGATGAACTTAGGATCAGGATCAAACAAGTAGCCGACCGTATGGGGTATACGGCAAGTCAATCGAGTAAGGCGGCAGTTACAGAAACAGGGAACATAGGAGTGATCATTCCTGAGAATTATTATGGATATTCGATCTCGTTCTACGGACAGTTGTATGAGAAGGTTGTAAAAGCTCTGTATGATAATAAATATTATGGGATTCTGGAACTGCTCCACAAAGAAGATGAACAGGAAATGAATATTCCCAAAGTATTACGGGATGGAAAAGTTGACGGATTGATCTTTATGGGGCAGATGGATGAGAACTACATCCGTAAGATGGTCGGACAGTCAGAGCTTCCGGTCTTTTTTCTCGATACTTATATGCCGTCCGTCGCACTTGATACGGTGATTTCTGACGGATATTACGGGACCTATCTGCTGACAGACTATTTGATCAGGAATGGACACAGAAAGATCGGGTTCGTCGGAAACATAGAGGCCACAGACAGCATTGCAGACCGGTTTTGGGGATATCGGAAAGCCCTGAGGGAAAACCATATAGAGTTCGAAAGCAAGTGGGAAATTTCTGACCGCAGTCAGTATGGAAAAGTCGGCGATAAGATATTATACGGAAGAAAAGAGCTGGACGCCTATGTATGCAACTGTGATTATACGGCGCAGATTGTAATCCAGGATTTGGAAGAGATGGGGTATTCTGTTCCGGAGGATGTGTCTGTGGTTGGGTTTGATGATTTTCTTCCGGTTGGAGGGGGAATGGATGCAGACAGGATTACGTCGTACAGTGTCAACATGGAACAGATGGCTGAGGCTTGCGTGAAATCCCTGATCAAGAAGATGAAACACCAGAAATATGTAGAGGGAGTTCAGATTGTAACTGGTAAAATAGTCGAAAAGAAGACGGTGAAGAGCCGTAGTATTGCAGAATAATTGAAGAGAAGGCTGTAGTGATCCGAGGCTGCTGCGAAATATAAACTATATTTCGCAGCAGCCTGTTTTTTTGCGGATTTTACGAACCTCCTTGCCTAAATTTCCATCAGGCTGCGTTGTCGGCGGTCAACGATTAGGTCATAAGGAATCCTCCCGCAAGCGGGTCCCTCCTTGTGACAACGGCCACCGCATCGCCTCCCTTCTCCGCCTTGCTGATGAAAATTTATTCTGCGGAGTTTCACTAGATATAATGCAGACACTACACTAGTACACCGAAAAATAAGTTCCTAGCCATATAACGCAGAATGATTTTTTATATGCAAGGCGGAGGAATGAGGCGTAGTGGGCGCTACGCCGATTGACGACAACGACGCAGATGGAAAATCAGGCAAGTTATATGGCTGGTTACTTATTATTCGGTGTACTAGGTATCTATCGGCAGATGAGAAGGTAAATTAACAAATTAATAAATTTATTAATCAAGAATTAGTTTAATATACTATAAAAAAAGCAAGTAATAAAGGCAATATACACAAAAAATACAATGTAAAATTGTGTAATATGGCAGAAATGAATCAAGGAAGTAAAAATATATTGACCAATAAAATTAATTGATGTATAGTTAAATTAATCTAAAAAGATTAATAAAATAAACTTCATATGATAATTGGGATATACAGCGCAGAACAGGAGGAAGAGGAAAGCGTTAAAACCGGTGTCTTTCCGTCACAAGATATTAAGGCATTGCAGCCTTAAAATAAAAATAAAAGGAGAGAAAGTATGAAAAACAAAGTTTTAAAAAGGATGCTTCCGGCATCACTGGCGGCGGTAATGATCATGTCATTAGGCGCTTGCGGACAAAAAAAGCAGGTGGAAAAGCAGGAGATGGATGTGACGATCGATCAGATCACGTTGGGAGAGGATTACACAGATATCGAGGCAGATCTTAAGTTCCTGACGCATAAGACAGACGTTGTGGATACTACTTTTCAGGGATACATCGAAGAATTCCAGAAAATGTATCCAAATGTCAATATCGAATATGAAGGGATCACGGCATATGCAGACGACATCACAACTCGTCTTACCACAGGGGACTGGGGAGATATCTGTATGATTCCGACGACAGTTGACAAAGATGAATTGGGAAATTATTTTACAGTGTTGGGTGAGAAAGCAACGCTTGCAAAAACCTATGAAGAAAACATGCTGAACAATTATTCATACCAGGATACGGTATACGGTCTTCCTTCTATGGCAAACGTCCAGGGTGTGATCTATAACAAGAAGGTATTCGAGGATGCAGGCGTGAAAGAACTGCCGAAAACACCGGATGAGTTCCTGGAGGCGCTTCAGGCGATCAAGGATAAGACGGATGCCATTCCGTTATATACTAATTTTGCCGCAAGCTGGACCATGACGGCATGGGATGCGGTGATTGACGGCGGCGCGACAGGAGATCCGGATTTTGCGAATACAGGACTGACAAAAGGCAAGGATCCGTTCGCGGACAGAGGAGACGGAACCGGTCCGTATGCAGTGTATAATACGCTTTATGAGGCGGTAAAGAGAGGCCTTACAGAAGAAGATCCGACCACCACAGATTGGGAAGGAAGCAAGGGAAAGCTGAATAATGGTGAAATCGGGTGTATGGTACTTGGTTCATGGTCTGTTATACAGATGCAGCAGGCAGGAGACCATGCAGATGATATCGGTTATATGACATTCCCGATCACGGTCGACGGAAAACAGTATGCGGCGGCGGGTCCTGATTATAACTATGGTATTAATTGCAACAGCTCTAAGGATAATCAGATTGCAGCGATGTGTTACATAAAGTGGCTGGTAGAGGAATCTGGATTTGCGCAGGGAGAGGGAGGACTTTCCGTAGTGATCGGCGATGAATATCCGGAGGCTTTGAAAGCATTGGACGGAATTGAGCTTGTGGTAAATAATCCGGCAGAAGAAGGAGAAGAGAATCTTTTTAATGATGTAAACAATGATTCTGAACTTGGAGTAAATGTATCAGGTGCGATCGCGACAGAGGTTGTAGAGGAAGCAGTATCAGGTACAAAGACAATGGAAGAAATGGCAGACGAATGGAATGAGAAGTGGACGGCAGCCCAGGAGTCAAACGGAGTAGAATACTAGAGGAAGAAGCGGGGGAAGAGGTCAGCGCTTCCCCCGCGGGAAAGGAGTGGGATCGATGAAGGAAAAGAAGAGCCTGAAAGCCTGGGTACAATCGGACAAGGTAAACCGGAAGCTTTGTATTTTTGCATTTATGCTGGTGCCGGTAGCGCTGCTCGTTGTTTTTACCTATATACCGTTTTTCAAGATGATCGGATTCAGTTTTTATGATATGAAATATATCGGTGACAGAGAATTTGTAGGATTGCAGAATTATATAGAAGTATTTACGAGAAAAGATTGTTTTCAGGCGTTAAAGCTGAGCTTGTATTATATTGTGGCATCCTTTGTACAGCTTGCGCTTGCGTTATATTTTGCATCCGTCTTAAGCTTCAAAGTAAGGGGAAGCGGAGTGTTCAAAGGACTTATGTTTTTCCCGTATCTGGTATGCGGAATTGCGGTAGGATTCATCTTTAAATTTTTCTATACCAGAGGGTTCGTATTTGACACGGTACTCCAGTGGTGCGGATTTAACTTAGAACAGCTTCCTTATTGGCTGAAAGATACAAGTATCAATAATATTTCAGTTGCGGCAACTTCTGTATGGAGGTATATGGGACAGGGAATGGTCATGTTTATCGGTGCGATCATGTCGGTAGACGCGTCCCTTTATGAGGCCGGCGATATTGACGGGGCAAATAGTTTCCAGAAATTTATATACATCATCCTGCCCAATATTAAGACCATTATCGTGTTGAATATGATTCTTTCGATCACCGGCTCCTTAAGCGTATTTGAACCTCCATATGTTATTACAGGCGGTGATTTTGGAACAGGAACTTATTTTGTAATCATGAACAAGCTGGCGCATGAGAGCCAGAAGGTAGGCCTTGCATCTGCGATGGCAGTCGTATTGCTGATATTGATCATGATCGCAACGCTGATACAAAAGGGAATTGAGAAATATTACTTTGGCATCGGTGATACGGAATCGATCAGGGAGATCAGAAAACGTAAGAAACGTATGGCGATGGCGGGAAAAGGAGGTACACGGTAATGTTAAAAGCAAAGAGATCGATAATAGCAGTTTTAAAGTACATTACTCTGATTTTTGGCGCATTTGTGTCTGTGCTTCCTATTGTAGTCTGCGTAATTACTGCATTTAAGACGCCGGAAGAGTATGCGTCCACGAATGTAATGGCGCTCCCGCAGAGCTGGGCTTATTTTGAAAACTTTATACAGGCTTGGTCCCAGGCAGATATGGGAGTCGCGTTCAGAAATTCAATCATTATCCTGGTATGCGTATTGGCAGGCTCTATTATGACCGGCTCCATGCTGGCATATGTACTGAGCCGTTTTAAATTCAAGGGGAATGGACTGGTAAGGAATATGTTCCTGTTTGCGTCATTGCTGCCTGGTATCGCGATGCAGGTATCTGTATATCAGATCATGTACAGCCTGGGATGGATTAACTTTTTGCCGGGATACATCATTATGATGTGCGGAACAGACATTATATCCATCTATATCTTTATCCAGTTTTTTGAAAATATTCCGGACTCGCTTGATGAGTCGGCGATCATGGATGGATGTACCTACTTTGGCGTGTTCTTTCGGATCCTGTTCCCGCTGTTAAAACCGGCGATCGTTACGGTAATGATTCTGAAAGGCGTTGGAGTTTACAACGAATATTATACGGCGAACCTGTATCTGCAAGATAAGAACAGACTGGTTACGGTTGCGACTTCCCTGTTCAAGTTTACGGGACCGCTTGGAAATCAGTACAATTATATCTGTGCAGGAGTAATTATTACAATGGTGCCTGCCCTGATCGTATTCATTCTCTGCCAGAAGCAGATCTACGGCGGACTGGCGGCAGGGGCTGTGAAGGGTTAGATGATATCAGGACAAAATGAAGGAGATTGATATGAACAATGTTAAGATAATAGGGGAGGCAGTCCCGAATATGCCATGGCAGGAACGGCCTTTGGATGAGAGAAGCGGGATGCCGTTGTGGCGGTATAGCGACAATCCTGTGATCGGACGTAATCCGGCAAAAGGAGTGGCGCGTATCTTCAACAGTGCGGTGATGCCTTACGAAGGAGAATTTATCGGTGTATTCCGGGGCGAGCAGACCAACGGGATCCCATATATCTATCTTGGAAGGAGTAAGGATGGCGTTTGCTGGGAGTTTGATAAGGAAAAGATTCCGTTTCAGGATGAAGCGGGAAATGACTTTATGCCGAAATATGCGTATGATCCAAGACTGGTAAAAGTGGAAGATACTTATTATATAATCTGGTGCCAGGACTTTTACGGCGCGTCCATAGGCGTTGCCAGGACACAGGATTTTAAAACATTTACCAGAATTGAGAATCCGTTTCTTCCGTTTAACAGAAATGCCGTGCTGTTTCCAAGAAAGGTGAACGGCAAGTTCCTGATGCTGTCGCGGCCAAGCGACAGCGGGCATACGCCTTTTGGGGATATCTTTATCTCGGAAAGCGCAGATATGGTGTACTGGGGAAAGCATCGGCATGTGATGGGAAAAGGCGAAGAGTGGTGGCAGAATGTCAAGATCGGCGGCGGCGCGGCGCCGATTGAGACCAGCGAGGGGTGGCTTTTGTTCTACCACGGTGTGACCGAAACCTGTAATGGTTATGTGTATAGTATTGGCGGAGCGATCCTGGATATTGAGCAGCCGTCTGTGGTGAAATACCGTTGCAGCACATTTCTACTGACGCCGGAGGAATGGTATGAGGAGCGCGGATTCGTGCCGAACGTGACCTTCCCCTGCGCAACGATCCATGATTCGAAGAGCGGCAGGATCGCAATTTATTACGGCGCGGCAGATACTTATGTAGGCATGGCATTTACGGAAGTGAATGAAGTTGTGGCATATATCAAAGAAAATAGTGTTGTTACGGAAACGGATACGGAGCCGGGAATAAGATAGAGGGAACGGATAACAGATTTGGAGGAAAGTTCATGCTGAGAGCAGAAGTAACAAAGCATTTGCAGGTGGATATCATACCATTCTGGCAGGGCATGGAAGACAAGGAGTTCGGAGGGTTCTACGGTTATATGGGGTATGACCTGAAACTGAATAAAGAGGCGGTAAAGGGTTGTATCTTAAACAGCAGGATCCTGTGGTTTTTCTCGAATGCTTATCTGGTATTAGGGAGAAAAGAGCTCCTTGAAAGTGCAGGATGTGCATTTCGCTTTTTAAAAGAGCATTGCCTGGACCGGGAATACGGCGGCGTATTCTGGTCGCTTACATACAAGGGGGAGCCGGAGGATACCACGAAGCATACTTATAATCAGGCGTTTGCGATCTATGCCTTGTCGTCCTATTATGACGCATCGAAAGATGAAGAAGCAATAGAAACCGCATGGGGACTGTATCATCTGATAGAAGAAAAGTGTACGGATGAGTATGGCTATATGGAAGCTTTTGAGAGAGATTTCCATCCGGCAGATAACGATAAGCTTTCGGAAAACGGCGTGATGGCTGAAAAGACCATGAATACACTACTGCATGTATTTGAAGCCTACACAGAGTTGTATCGTGTAACAGGGAACGAATGTGTGGCAGACAGGCTTCGCCATATGCTGGAGCTGATTGCTGATAAAGTCTATAACCAGAGATTGGGGCGTCACGAGGTGTTCTTTGACAGGACATGGAATACGCTGATCGACCTTTATTCATATGGACATGATATTGAGGCCGCATGGCTGATCGACCGGGGGTTAGAGATCCTGAAGGACAGCTCTTACACAGAAAAGTTGGGGCCGATCACAAGAACCATTACAGAGAACATTTACGATCGGGCATATATAGACCATTCCCTGGTAAATGAGGCGGAGAATGGAGTTGTAGATACAACTCGTGTCTGGTGGGTACAGGCAGAAGCAGTGGTGGGATTTTTGAACGGTTATCAGAAAATGCCGCAGGAACGAAAGTTTCTGGAGGCAGCAGAAGACATCTGGCGATATATCAGAGATTGGATGATTGATAAAAGGCAGGGTTCGGAGTGGTTCTCGGAATTGGACAAAGACAGGAATCCGTCTGATAAGCCGATCGTAGAGCCGTGGAAGTGCCCGTATCACAATGGGAGAATGTGTTTTGAGGTAATAAGGAGGCTTGAAGATGCTTCATAGACAGTATTATGCAGAACAAGAGAAGGTGGAGCGGCTGATCTCAAGAAAAAATCAGAAAAGCGGCTTTTATAATGGAATATATGACAGATACGAGTATCCGGTGCTGACAAGAGAGTTTGTGCCGGTGCATTGGAGATATGATCTGGATGACGAGACGAATCCGTATTTTATGGAGCGGTTGGGAGTCAATGCGGTGATGAACTCCGGAGCGATATACCTGAATGGAAAATATTATCTCGTGGTGCGCGTGGAAGGAAATGACAGGAAATCCTTTTTCGCGGTGGCGGAGAGTGATACGGGGATTGATAATTTCCATTTCTGGGACTATCCGGTAGTGCTGCCGGATATCTGCCCCGAAGAAACGAATGTATACGATATGCGGCTTACACAGCATGAGGATGGATGGATCTATGGATTGTTCTGCTCGGAGAGTAAGGATGAAGAAAATCCGGATCTGTCTGCGGCAGTGGCGGCGGCAGGGATCGTCAGGACGAAGGATTTAAAAACATGGGAACGGCTTCCTAACTTAAAGACGTTAAACTCTCCCCAACAGAGGAATGTGGCGCTCCATCCGGAATTTGTGGATGGGAAATACGCATTCTATACAAGACCGATGGATGGGTTTATTGAAACCGGCAGCGGCGGCGGGATAGGATTTGGGTTATGCGAGGATATCTGCCATGCAGTGATTGATGAAGAGCGGATTATCAGCAGGCGGATCTACCATACCCTCACAGAGTCGAAGAACGGAGCCGGAGCGCCTCCGATCAAAGGAAAGAAATGCTGGATCCATATTGCCCACGGCGTGCGCAATACAGCGGCAGGGCTTCGCTATGTGCTGTATGTGTTTGGAACGGATCTTAAGGAACCGTCCAGAGTTATTGCAGAGCCGTCCGGTGTTTTTCTTGTTCCGCTTGGGAATGAAAGAGTCGGCGACGTATCTAATGTAGTGTTTACAAACGGTGCGGTTGCGAGAGAAAACGGCGATGTATATATATACTATGCCTCCTGTGATACCAGGATGCATGTGGCGTCGACAACCGTAGATAAATTAGAAGATTATCTCTTTGGAACGCCAAAGGATCCGCTTCGGTCAGCAGATTGTGTAAGACAGAGATGTGAACTGATCGGACAGAATCTAGAACTTTTGAAGCGGTAAAATAGTTCTGCCTGTGCGGTTGGAAGGTGGTTCAAGGGACGGAAGTTTTGCTGTTCCCTTCCTGTGCACTGGAAATAGATCTTCGACCGTACAGGTGGAAATAGTTCTTCATATATGGATGCGCCCGCAAAATAAAAAAATCAGAGGAGGGACAGACTGGATATGAAAAAGTATCTGAGGGACATAAAGGAAAAGACCTCCGGTATGACAAGGAGAGAAACATGCTCTTATATATGGTCTTATTATTGGTATCATATAATGATATTTATTTCTGTCATTGCTCTGATTCTTTTATTTGCGGCGCATTATGGACTGGGAAATAAAAAGCCCTTATTTACCTGTCTTATGATCAATCAGGGGCTGGATGAGGCAAGGGATCTGAGGATCCGTGATGAATTTGCACAAAGAGCGGACCTGCCGAGAGAAAGGGTGGTGATTGATTCGGATTATAATTTTTCTTACGGCCAGTTTCGGCTGGAGGGGACGAATGAAAGCTCTTATGAGAAATTCTTTTTTCAATGGCGAAACCAGGAGATTGATGCAGTGATCTTGTCGGAGAGCTTCTATAAGCATTGCAGAGAAATGGGAGGGGATTTCCGGGTATTGGCAAATGAGATGTCAGAGGGGACAGGAAATAGATTACAGGCATATATGGACGAAGGGGAATGCAGGGCGGTGGTTCTTGGAACGGATTTATATACAGAAAAGATTACAGGAAAAGAAGATGAGAAGCTTTTGCTGGCGTTCCCGGAGTATGGAAACAGCTCGGAAAGCAGCTTGAAGGAGAGTCGAATATTTTTAGAATATGCGTGTGAAAAATTGCAAGAAGAGACGGGAGGTGGTATTCTTGAAGAAATTTTCAATTGAGCATCCGTTTTTTGAGTTTATGGGCAGCCTTGGCGACTGGATGATCCTGAATGTTTTATTTGTGGTTACGTGTCTGCCTGTTATCACGATCGGAACATCGCTTACGGCTATCTATCAGGTGTCTTTAAGGCGTATCAGGAAAGAAAGCCGGTATGCGGCAAAAGAGTATATCCAGGCGTTCAGGCAAGAATGGAAGGACAGCACGAAGCTGTGGATGATATTCTTATGTACGGGCGGGATCCTGCTGTTTGACGTTTTGTATGGGAAGAATCTTCTGGGGGTTTTGAACATTGCGATCGGATGCCTTGTGGTTTTGTGGATGTTTTCATTCACTTATGCATTTCCTTTACAGGCGAGATTTAAGAACAGCATTAAAAATACGATCATCAATGCGTTTTACCTTGCATTTCGTAATCTGCCGGTTACGCTCCTTATGGCGGCGCTTAACTGCATTCCGGTTATATGCGCTGCGTTGGGGGAATTTGTGGTGATGGCTTCGATGCCTGTATTCTGTATCATTGGATTTGCACTGATCACCTGGCTTAACAGTCTCTTCCTGACCGTTATTTTTGATAAATTTATATACGATGGAGGAAAGAATCGTGTGGGTTAAAATGAATGATGAGAGATTATCCTACAGTGGAAGAATCGACTGGAGTGAAGGGGAATGCCCGGTCTTTATTTATCCGTGTACATGGGTGAAGCTGCGTTTTACAGGGGATTGGCTGAAGCTCCATATAGAGAATCATCGGGCATACTGGGATAATTATATGGGCTGTATTCTGGATGGAAAGCAGTTGTCCCTGGCGCTTCCCAAAGAGGGAAGGGGGGTTCTTACGGTTCCGGTTGAGCAGGAAGAGAAGACGGAGCATGAGGCGCTTATCTTTAAAAGGCAGGATGCCTGCCATGAGGTAAAGTTCTTTGGGATAGAACTCGCAGATGGAGCCAGGGTGTTTAAAACGCCTGAGAAGCCGGCAAGAAGAATTGAGGTATACGGAGATTCCGTATCGGCAGGCGAGGTGTCAGAAGCTGTGGAATACACAGGATGCGAGGATCCTAAGCATAATGGGGAATACTCCAATAGCTGGTATTCTTATGCCTGGATGACAGCCAGAAAATTAAATGCGGAGATCCATGATATTGCCCAGGGCGGGATAGCGCTCATGGATGGTACGGGATGGTTCCACGCTCCGGACTACATAGGGATGGAGACGGCGTGGGATAAGCTCCGCTATAATCCGGAATTGGGAAAGACTTTGGACTGGGACTTTGGGAAGTATGATCCGCAGCTTATCATCGTTGCAATCGGACAGAATGACAGTAATCCGGAAGATTACATGAAAGAGGACTTTCATGGGGAGAAAGCGGTAAAATGGAGACGGCATTATAAGGGGTTCCTGAATCAGCTTAGAACGATATATCCGTCGGCTTATATTGTCTGCTGTACGACACTTCTGCGCCATGACAAGGCATGGGATCAGGCGATCGGGCAGGCAGTGGAAGAATTGCAGGATGAGAGGATTACACAATATTTGTTTGGACGGAACGGAGACGGGACGCCGGGGCATCTCAGGATAGCAGAGGCGGAAGAAATGGCGGATGAACTCGCGGCGTATATTGAAGATCTTAACATAGAAGGATGGAAGTAAGAAGGATGAAACAAGTTGATTTGACAAGATTAAAAAATTGTATGCGCAGAGCCATGAAAGGAGAGAAGCTGACGATCGGTTTTTTCGGTGGTTCGATCACACAGGGATGTTTGGCGGCAGAGCATGAGAGAGCGTATTCTTACCGTGTGTTTCAGTGGTGGAAGGAAACATTTCCCCAGGCGGAGATTTCTTATGTGAATGGAGGGATCGGAGGAACGACTTCGTATTTTGGGGTTTCGAGGATATGGCAGGATCTGCTGATGTATCAGCCGGATGTGGTTGCGGTGGATTTCAGCGTCAATGACAGAGAAGGACAGGAAGCGTTCTTTCAGGAAACCTATGAAGGAGTGATACGGAGGATCCTGACCTGTCAGTCAAAACCGGCAGTGATAATTCTGAATCATGTAAATTACGATTCAGGAAGCAATCTTCAAGCATGTCATAATGAAGTTGGAGACTGGTATGGTATTCCTCATGTCAGCATGAAAGATACGCTGTACCAAAGGATGAAAGAAGGCGTGTATCAGAAAGAGGAACTGACACCGGACGGGCTGCATCCCAGTGATAAGGGACATGAGCTGGCAGCCGGTGAGATCATCTCTTTCCTCTGTAAAGTAAAAGGAGATATGGGAAAGGAAGATGAGGAAAAAGCATTTCCAGAACCGATGACGGCAAATGCATACGAACATGCCAGAAGGCTTACGGTGCGGGAGGTCTTGCCTGAGCTTTCGGGATTTCGGATTGATACGGACGAGAAAACAGGGCATCTGGATATTTTTAAGAACGGATGGATCGGCAAAATGCCGGGAGACCGGATCGTGTTTGAAGAGGAGGCAGCCTGTATCGGAATACAGTTCCGGCAGTCGGTAGAACGTCCGGCTCTGCGGGCGAAGCTGATACTGGATGGGGACGAGGAACATGCCTGGATACTGGACGGTAATTTTGATGAGGATTGGGGAGACTGCGCACAGCTGGTTTCGATCCTCCATCATGGAGAGCAAAAAAAACACCGTATTGAGATAGAGGTTCTGGATGATGCGTTGGAGGATGCGACGCCGTTTTACCTGATGTCGCTGATTCTTTCGTGATTTTTTAGAAGCTCAAAGGCACCGCGGGAATAAATATATGAGATGAAAATAGGAGGATATTTCAGGTATGGATGCAAGGGAAATCTATGAATTCTGGCTCACAGATTCTTATTTTGACGAGAAAACGAAGGAAGAGCTGAGGGGTATTGCAGAGGATGAAAAGGAGATAGAGGAACGGTTCTACAGGGAGCTGGAGTTTGGAACAGGAGGCCTGCGCGGGATCATCGGCGCAGGTACAAATCGTATGAATATCTATACCGTGCGTAAGGCAACGCAGGGGCTGGCAAATTTTATCATCAGGGAACAGGCGCAGGAAAAGGGTGCGGCGATTGCTTATGATTCCCGGAATATGTCTCCTGAATTTGCAGAGGAAGCGGCTCTGTGCCTTGCGGCGAACGGGATCAGAGCTTATATATTCCCGTCTCTTCGCCCCACGCCGATGCTGTCGTTTGCGCTGCGAAAGCTTGGATGTATTGCAGGGATCGTGGTAACGGCGAGCCATAATCCGCCGGAATATAATGGATATAAAGTCTACTGGGAGGATGGCGCGCAGATTACATTTCCTAAGGATAAGGAGATCATCGGGGAGGTAAAGGGCATCACAGATTATGCACAGGTGAAGACAACGTCGAGGGAGGAGGCGCTAAAGACTGGTTTTTACCAGGTGATCGGTGAGGAAATCGATGATGCGTATATGGAGGAGCTGAAAAAACTGGTCCTGCATCCGGAGATCATCCGGAAAGAAGCAAAAGATCTGAAGATTGTCTATACACCGCTCCATGGAACGGGAAATATTCCGGTCAGAAGAGTGCTCCGGGAGCTTGGATTTGCCAATGTCTGCGTGGTAAAAGAACAGGAATTGCCAGACGGTAATTTCCCGACTGTCTCGTACCCCAATCCGGAAGATAAGAATGCGTTTGCTCTGGCTCTTGGATTGGCGAAAGAGGTGGATGCGGATATCGTATTGGCGACAGATCCGGATGCGGACCGTCTTGGCGTATATGCGAAGGATACAAAGACAGGGGAATATGTAAGCTTTACCGGAAATATGTCCGGGATGCTGATTCTGGAGTACCAGCTTTCACAGAGAAAGGAGTTGGGACTGCTTCCAGAGAATGGAGCCGTTGTCACAACGATCGTGTCCGGCAAGATGGCAAGAGAGGTGGCAAAAGCCTATGAGGTGGAGCTGATCGAGACTCTGACAGGCTTCAAATATATCGGAGAACAGATTAAATTCTTCGAGCAGAATCAGGAAAAGGAATATATATTTGGTTATGAGGAGAGCTACGGATGCCTTGTGGGAACCCATGCACGCGATAAGGATGCGGTCGTGGCGGTGATGGCGCTCTGCGAGGCGGCGGCTTATTACAAGAGTCAGGGAATGACATTGTGTGATAAGATGCAGGAATTGTTTGAGGTATATGGATATTATAAGGAAGATCTGTGTACCGTGACTCTAAAGGGACAGGACGGGGCGAAACAGATCGATGCAATGATGGAAAAGCTTCGTCTGGATGTGCCAAAGAGCATTGGCTGTATGAGAGTGACACAGTTCAGAGATTACAGGGAAGACGTAAAGCTTGATATGGCAAGCGGGAAAAAGACCGGTACCGGGCTCCCGAAATCTAATGTGCTGTATTTTGAACTGGAAAATAGTGCATGGTGCTGTGTGCGTCCGTCCGGCACAGAGCCGAAGATCAAATTCTATGTGGGCGTAAAGGGGAAAAGTGAAGAAGATGCAAAAGCTTTAATGCAGAATATTACAGAAGATGTAACCCGCTGCACCGTCGGTCTGCAGACGCATAGCTGACACGAATATCAAGCACTGTCAAGATCAGTGTAATGGCGTACAAGGAGGATATGATGGGATTTTCAGAGAATTTTGTGTGGGGCGCGGCAACCAGCGCCTATCAGATAGAGGGCGCGGTAAAGGAAGATGGGAAAGGCGAACATATATGGGATGTGTATGTAAAAGAGCCGGGGCATATATATGGCGGACATAATGGAAACAGCGCATGTGACCATTACCACAGATTTCGTGAAGACGTAAGCATTATGAAGGAAATCGGCATTATGGCTTATCGCTTTTCGATTGATTGGTCAAGAGTCCTGCCGGAAGGTTTTGGCTCTGTGAATGAGAGTGGTATCGCCTTTTATGATTCGTTGATCAATGAGCTGTTAAAAAATGGGATCGAGCCGTATATCACCCTGCATCACTGGGAACTCCCGTATGAGATTTACAAACGGGGAGGCTGGATGAATCCTCAGATCGTTGAGTGGTTTGGAGAATATGCAAGGCTTATTGCCGGGCGGTTTAGTGACAGGGTGACTCATTTCTTTACCCTGAACGAACCGCAGTGCTTTGTCGGCCTGGGATATTTGACGGGCGATCATGCGCCGGGAATCAAAGCGCCCTTACGAGATACTTTCGAAATGGCACATAATGCGCTGAAGGCGCATGGAAGGGCAGTGCAGATGTTACGGCAGTATGGGAAACAAAGGCTGACTGTCGGCTATGCGCCTACCTGCGGGATGTGTTACCCTGAAACAGAGAAGGCGGAAGACATTGAAGCGGCAAGACAGGCGTTGTTTGCCATGAATCAGGATGACAGGAATTGGACATGGAATGTATCCTGGTGGTCAGATCCGGTGCTGCTTGGAAATTATCCGGAAGAAGGGCTTAAGCGGTATGAGCCATACCTGCCCAGAATAACGGACGAGGATATGAAACTGATAGCAGAGCCGATTGATGTATATGGACAGAATATATACAATGGACGGTGCATCCGCATGGGCAGGGACGGTATGCCAGAAGAAGTGAAACGCTGTGAAGGGTTTCCGAAGACTGCTGTTTTGTGGCCGGTGACGCCGGAAGCTCTTTACTGGGGACCTAGATTCTTATATGAGCGGTATCGGAAGCCCATATATATAACAGAGAATGGGATGTCCTGCCATGATGTTGTTTCGATAGACGGCAAGGTACATGATCCGAACCGGACGGACTTTTTGGCAAGGTATCTTAAGGAGCTTAAAAGAGCGGCGGGGGAGATTGATTTAAGAGGATATTTCCATTGGTCTCTTATGGATAATTTCGAGTGGGAGAAAGGGTATTCGGAGCGATTCGGCCTGGTGTATGTGGATTATCAGACACAGAAAAGAATGAAAAAAGATTCTGCGTACTGGTATCAGGATGTGATTCGAAGTAATGGAGCTAAGTTATGAGTATATTAAAATTAAAACCAAGCTGTAAAGACTATCTTTGGGGCGGCAGCAGACTTGTAGAAGAATATGGAAAAGAGTATGACGGAGAGGTGCTGGCAGAAACGTGGGAGTTATCCTGTCACCCGGACGGGCCGTCTGTGATACGGAATGGGAAATATACGGGCAGAACGCTGTCAGAATATATTGAGCAGGAAGGAAAAGATGTCCTTGGAACACATTGCAGAAGATTCAGGGATTTCCCGATTCTGACAAAGTTCATTGACGCGAAGGATAATCTATCCATCCAGGTGCATCCTGATAACCGATATGCTTTGAAGAATGAAGGGCAATACGGCAAGACGGAGATGTGGTACGTCATGGATGCCGGGAAGGAAGCATTTTTATATTACGGATTCAAGAAAGAGATCAGCAGAGAAGAGTTTGCAAGACGGATTCAGGAGGATACGCTTCTTGAGGTGCTGAATGCGGTGCCGGTGCAAAAAGGCGATGTATTGTTTATAGAGTCGGGAACGATCCATGCGATCGGAAAGAATATTCTGATCGCGGAGATTCAGCAGAATTCTAATGTAACCTATCGTGTATATGATTATGGCAGAGTCGGAAAAGACGGGAAAAAGAGAGATCTGCATATAGAGAAAGCGCTTGCGGTTACAAACAGGATTCCGATCGTTAAGGATAATAGCAGTTACCCCCATGTGGCAGACTGTGATTACTTTACCGTGGATAAACTGAATCTGGACGGGAAGGTTATGAGGGAGCTTACAGGTGAGGTGTCAGAGGAATCCTTTGCCAGTATCCTGATGCTGGACGGGGAAGGGATCATTGAAAATGAGGGAGAAACTCTGGATTATAAAAAAGGAGACAGTTTCCTTCTGTCGGCAGGGAGCGGGAAATATACGATAAAAGGGACGTGCGACGCCCTGATCACGACGATCCGGGAAAAAGCAGCGCAGGTAAGAGTAGGAATTGCGATAGGCGGAACGGATACCAGGATCGGTCTGATAGATGTCCATCAGCATGTGATAGCAGAACGGATGATAAAAACCAATGCAGAACGTCCGGCAGAAGAAGTGGTTGAAGAGATCGGGAGGACGGTCCTTGCGCTTTTGGAACAGCAGAAGATCCCTATGGATCAATGTGTGGGAGCAGGAATCGGCGTACCGGGTACGGTGGACAGAAAACAGGGAGTTGTCCGCTATTCGAATAATATCAGATGGGAAGATGTAGACATCGTAAAAGAGATGGGAAAATACCTGCCGTTACCTATCTATATTGCGAATGACGCGGACTGCGCGGCTCTGGGCGAGGTCACGGCAGGGGCAGGCAGGGATTATCAGGATGTTATCATGCTTACGCTCGGAACGGGCGTAGGGGGCGGAATTATACTGGACGGCAATATCTATGAAGGAAAGGGGATCGGCGGAAGCGAACTGGGGCACATGGTGATTGTGGAAGACGGAGAGCAGTGTACCTGCGGAAGAAAAGGCTGTCTGGAAGCGTATGTTTCTGAGACAGCGCTGATCCGGGACATCAGACGTGCTGTGGGAAAAGAGCTGACGCCGGAGGCAATCTTTGCAGCGGCGAAGAAGGATGAGGCGGTGAAGGCGGTCGTGGATTCCTATATAAGAAGGCTTGGAACAGGGATCGTGAATATCGTGAATATTTTCCGCCCGCAGCTGGTATTGCTTGGCGGCGGCGTTTCTGTTCAGGGGGAAGAGCTTATAAAACCAGTGGAAGAAATTATGAGACAGGGGTGCTTTGGAAAAGAAAAGAGTGAGCTTCCCCAGATTAAAATTGCATCTCTTGGGAACGAGGCGGGGATGATCGGGGCGGCTGGTCTGATATGATGGAGGCAATACGAGGAACGCGCCAGGGCTGCGAAAAGGACCAAGATTGACGCAAAGAAAGCGGCTAGACGGCAGGAGGATACAGAACGAGGAGAATTTTACATTAAAATTTTAAGGGGCAGATATGACTCGCACGAGTCATACCTGCCCTGTTTGGAACCATCTATTTCCCGACAGCCCCTTTTAATGACAGGCGTGTGAAAAGACCTCTGCTGGACGACGGCTTTTTTCTTTTGCTGTCGTGCGGCAGATTATTATTCTATATTCATTTCTAAATGTCCTGTAAAATTGTTTCCAATAACGCCAATATAGTTCCCGCCTTCCGGCAATGTTATTGTTTCGGAATAGCTGCCAGTTGCTTCAAGCAGGATTACCGGATCATCGCTGCCAGAAACCCAAAACACTTGCGCTGTTCCCTCGGTAATTTCCAAGTCACAGGAAACAGAAATATCTTTGCCATTTTCACGCTCAATAGAAGTTCCGCCAAAGAGATATTCTGTTTTAGAAAAATCCTTATAATCTGCCGTATACGTCCCGGTATAGCAATCTTCCCCATATGTCCGATTTCCTTTAAGTAAAAAATTGCTTGTGAGTGCTGCATTTCCGGCTGTTTGGACAACACTATTATACTGATCTAAGATTTCATCTTTTGAACACCCTGCAAGTGTCAAACTAAATATTAAAATACTTATTGAAAGGAAATGGAAACGTATTCTCTTATAGCACATATCATCAGCCTTTCTATTTTTTAATTCCAAACCTATAACTGCCCTTATTCACTCGTTGGTGCTGTATAATTGCTTTGCACAACGGCAGGAAGTTCATCATATTGCACCTCTTTCCATTCAAGAACACCTCGGATCGGCATTATCGTTAAACGGATAAAAGCTCCCTCTTTCAATTCCTTTGATGTTCCGAATGTAATGTCTTTTCCTTTTCCATTCTCATCGTAAGAAAATAAAGTGTATGAGTAATCCATACTTCCACTAAAGTTAATTACACCGCCTTTTGATTCGGTCTGTTCTATTTTACTGTTATCAATCTGTGAATAATAGTATGTGCTGCCAGTTCCCGAAAGAAACCACATACAAAAACCAGTAAAACCTACAACAATTATTACAACTACTGCAATCCCGATAGATAATTTTTTCTTCATTCCTATATCCTCCGCTTACCAGCCTTTTTTTGTTATTGTTTTTTTGTGTTTTTTTGCTGCCTTGACTGGCACGTTTCCTTTTGCAGTGAACACGAAAACAGCAGTAATCATCAATACGGCAATCATACTAATCAGACAGATGAATACATTCCAATGTACAGCCGGATCGTAGCTTCTGTAACTGATTAAGCCTAAACTTGCAGTAACAGGATAAACATTTGCTAACGCAGCATTTCCAGAGGCAAACATACCGCCATAGCCATAAACAAAAGCAACAATCGTTCCAAGCATATGTCCGTTTGGTATACGGGCAGCGAATGCAATTACAGGCATGACTGCAATATACAAAAACAGACAGTTGAGAATAATCTGAATAAATGTCTGTAATACTGATGTTGCAGACATTCCCGAAAATCCCATCAACAAATTGGCAATTACCGTGAATGCCGCACTTACCAGCCCAAAAAACAAAGAAAGCAGCGCACATACAAACAATTTCCCACACAAAAGGCGGCTATAAGGAACAGGAATAGTCATAATACTTTTCAGCGTATCGTCTTTTCCTTCCCTTGCTATGATATATCCGGCAATGAGGGCAATGCACATGGGGAAAATCGTTGTGGCATTATTTTTGATTACCTGTTCTGTAAAAAAGGCAAATGTCCAAACCGTTCCGTCCAATGCGGTTGTGGAAAAAAGCGTTAATACGACGGAGAGCAGCATTAGGAAAACACCTGCCCATATCATATGATACCGCTTTAATTTCCATATTTCGGTCTTAACCATGCGAAACATATCATTCATCCCCTCTCTTTTTATACATATAATCAATCACTATAACGGAAAGCAAAGCTATAACGGATAAAATAGTGATTGTCTGAAATGTAGTCGGAATTAAATTTTCCAACATCCCCACACCGTCCATAGTGCCATGCGCGGTTAAATTTCCTGCGCTCCATAGGGTTGTAAGCGGAATTGGCATTAGCCAGCACATCACTTTAGGCAGTGCGCCAAAAGATGATTCGGCTGTCATACTTAAAACACTGTAAAAAACACACAATAAAACAGAGAATATATAGTTCTTGCTAAAGAAAACGACAAGGACGATTAACGGCAGCGTCCCGGCCGTAATAAAAATCCCCATTTCCAGAGCAAAAAATAATCTGTAAGCAATATTGTTTACTTCTGCAATCAGCCCGCCGCAAAGGATTGTTATAAGAGCCGATGTCAGACTGAAAATAATTCCAAAAGAGAACAGGACAATAATCTTTGCCAAAATCATCTGTGTGCTTGTTATGGGAATTGTGCGTAGATTTTTGAAGGTATCATTATCCCGTTCCATAAAAAAGAGCATGGCTGCAATCACCCCGATCATGCACGGTAAAAGCAATTCTACTCCATAGCCCATAACCGACTGAAAGTAATCATTGAAAATCGCTATCTTACTGTCATATCGTTCTGCTGTCTGCGGCATTGTCATCAATACTGTCAGCGGCACGGGAAATAAAAACGCAGAAAGAACAACCAGCCATATAAATTTTTTGCGCTTTAATTTTGCAAATTCGCACATAACCAGTTTAAGCAATCCCCTCACCCCCTGTTACACGTTTGAAGTAATCTTCAAGGCTCTCTTCGCAAGTATGGGCTTCCGATACTTCTAAACCATTTTCCACAAAAGCAGTGACAATTCTTCCTATTGGTAAATCAAGATTATGCACCTGTATATTGTGGTTGTCCTGTACGGTAAACCGGCTCTCATGGAAGATACGTTCTAAAATTCTTGCCGCCTGTGCCGTATCCGAAACAGTAAAGCGGATATGCTTGCTGCTCTTTGCTTCCAGTTCTGCAAGACTTTCTTCTTCCAGCAATGTACCGTGGTCGATAATGCCTATATCGTCTGCCAAAAGTGCAATTTCAGAAAGGATATGGCTGGAAATCAATATTGTTTTTCCACGCTCATTGCAGAGATCACGGATAAAGGAACGGACTTCTGCAATTCCAATCGGGTCAAGACCGTTGATCGGTTCATCCAAAATCAAAAGCTCCGGATCGTGCATAATGGCAAGTGCAATCGCCAGCCGCTGCTTCATGCCAAGTGAATATTGGGAAAACAGCTTTTTATCTTTGTAAGGCAGACCAACTAAATCAAGTGCATTTTTAATTGCGCCTCGGTTCGGCACTCCCCGCAGGGTAGCAAAAATGCGCAGATTTTCGGTAGCTGTAAGATTAGGATAGAAGCCGGGGGATTCAATCAGACTGCCAATACGGGACAACAGCTTTTTTTCATTTGCCTGTAAGGGCTTCCCCCAAATCGTCACTTCCCCAGAAGTCGGCTGCGTAAGTCCAAGCAGCATCTTCATAGTCGTTGTCTTTCCGGCTCCATTTCTTCCAAGCAGACCATAGATACGTCCTTTTTGAACATGAATGTTCAGATTGGCAACACTTTTTTGTGTTCCGTATTGCTTTGTAAGATTTTTCGTTTCAATTATATATTTGCTCATTGCGAAACCTCCTTTTCATGTCTGCTATTCTACCACGCCAACCTTGCATTAACCTTGCACCAATCTTGCATTAACCTTGCAATTTGGAAAAGGCGATTTTTACAAATAATTACTCCCGCCATAGGGGGCGGGAGCTGATTAGTTTATCAAAGGGAAAAACAGGGTGAAAATTGTTCCTTTTCCCGGTGTGCTGTCTGCCGTTATTGTTCCGTTTAATTTATCAACAAGCTCATGTACGATAGACAGACCAAGACCGCTGCCTTTTTCAGACCGCCCTTTATCGCATTTATACAGCCGATCAAAAATATGCTTTAAGTCCTCCTTGCCAATCCCTATTCCATTATCAGACAGGAGAATTTTTATATTCCTGTTCTGTTCTGATAAAGCGACTTCAATTTTATCTGCATGGCTATGGGAGATTACATTTTGTATAAGGTTGTTTAATATCCGCATATATCCGTCCGGGTCAATCTGCACCCGGAAAGGCTGTTCTGGAATGTCAATCGTGAAATCTACCTGTGTATCTTCAAATATCGGTATCCAGTCGATTAGTATATTCCGTGTCAGCTCTGTTAAATCAATCTCCGCTATGTTCATGGAAAATTCATTAGACCCTAACCTAAACCAATCAAAAAGCACATCTATATATTCTTTCAAGTCATGCGCTTTCCGGCGAGCAGTTTCGATATAGTCATCACGTTCTTTTCCGTCAACAATCCCTTTGTGTGCAGCGTCCAAATACCCAATCAAAGTGGTAAGCGGTGTCCTTATATCATGGGAAAGGCTCGTCATAAGCTGCCTGTTTGTTTCGTCCGTCTGGTGATAGGCAGAAAGCCTTTTTTCATAAGACAGGATAATATCGTTGATTGCATAAGCAAGAGGGGCAACAAGCTCATGTGTTTCTGCTAAAATACGCCTGTTTCCATTCCCATTTTTTATATCTTCCAAAGCGTCAGATATTTCCGAAATCTGCTTTTTTACACGCCGGACGGTCAGCGCAGAACTGCAAACAGATAAAAGGACAATCACAATGATAGCTTCTGAATACAACGGTCATACCTCCTTGCTGAAACGGTAGCCAATCCCTTTTACTGTCTGTATATATTTAGGGCTTCCGGGATTTTCTTCTATTTTTTTCCGTAAACGGCTAATGATTGCCATAATATTACTATCATCATACACATATTCCTCGCCCCATACCTTTTCATATATTTGCTGTTTTGTTAGTATTTTTCCCTGATTTTTAGCAAGGAACAGAAGAAGATCAAACTCTTTCGGGGGAAGTTCATATTCTCCATTTATTGTAATAATGGAACGGCTATTAAAATCAATCGTCAACCCGTCAAACTCAAATCTCTGTGTCTGTCCGTCTTTTTGGTTGAAGCGGGTATAGCGTCTAATCAATGAAACAATACGGGCAACCAGCTCGTCCATATCAAAAGGTTTTGTTAAATAATCATCGGCTCCCGCCCGCAAGCCACGCACTTTTGAAGCACTGTCATTTTTTGATGTAAACATTAAAATAGGCAGACTGCTTTCCTGTCTAATCTGTTCTAATGTTTCAAAACCATCGAAACCGGGCATCATTACGTCCAGTATGACAAGCTGGTATTCCTTGTCTTTTAGTTGCAGCAAGCCGGATTTCCCGGAATAGCAGCAGTCAGCTTCTATACTCTCTTGTAAAATACTTTGCTTGATCAATGCACAAAGCTCTTTATCATCATCAATAATTAAAACTTTATTCATGTTTATATCCATTCCTTTCGCTTCGCTCAGGCACAAAACGTAATGAAAATGGTTTCCCTGAGCCTATTTTTTCTTTATAATTCTTCTTGTAGGGA
>CAJTGB010000046.1 GCA_910575835.1 Lachnospiraceae bacterium
GTTGTAGATGTATTAGCTTTGCAGGGAGCCGGATGCGGGAAAGCTGCACGTCCGGTTCTGAGAGGGGTAAGCCCCGTAAGGGACTTACCTACTTACCAAAGACCGTGCTGTTATAAAGTGTTAAAGTCTATGACTTTCCTATGATAAATCAGGAAGGAATGTTTTTATATGGAAGAAGTAAGATTTGAAGATCTGGGACTGTGTCCGGAGATCATGAGAGCAGTGAAGAAGATGGGTTTTGAGGAAGCGTCGCCGATCCAGGCAAAAGCGATCCCGGTTATGATGTCGGGGAAGGATCTGATCGGACAGGCACAGACCGGGACCGGCAAGACGGCCGCATTTGGGATACCGCTTCTTACGAAGATCAATCCTAAGAATAAGAAGCTGCAGGCGATCGTACTGTGTCCGACCAGAGAGCTTGCCATACAGGTAGCGGAAGAGATCCGCAATCTGGCGTATTATATGCACGGCATCAAGGTGCTGCCGATCTACGGCGGGCAGGAGATCGTGAAGCAGATCCGCTCCCTGAAGAGCGGCGTACAGTTGATTATCGGAACACCTGGACGTGTGATGGATCATATGCGGCGAAGAACGGTGAAGATGGACCAGCTTCACACGGTCGTATTAGATGAGGCGGACGAGATGCTCAACATGGGTTTCAGGGAGGATATTGAGACGATATTGGAAGAGGTGCCGAAAGAGCGTCAGACGGTGTTGTTTTCTGCGACCATGCCTAAGCCGATCCTGGAGATCACGAAGAAATACCAGACGGATGCCGAGCTTATCAAGGTGACCAAGAAGGAACTGACGGTTCCGAGCATTGAGCAGTATTATTATGAAGTAAAGCCGAAGAATAAGGAAGAAGTGTTATCAAGAATCCTTGATATTTATAATCCTAAGCTGTCGGTCGTGTTCTGCAATACGAAGAAGCAGGTGGATCTTCTGGTAAACGGGCTCTTAGGCAGGGGATATTTTGCCGCGGGGCTGCACGGAGATATGAAGCAGGCGCAGAGAGACCGGGTCATGGAGGGCTTCCGCAAGGGGAAGACGGATATCCTGGTGGCGACGGACGTTGCGGCGAGGGGGATCGACGTGGATGAAGTGGAGGCTGTCATCAACTATGATCTTCCGCAGGATGATGAATATTATGTACACCGTATCGGCCGGACCGGAAGAGCGGGACGCGTGGGACGGTCCTTTTCCTTTGTTTCCGGCAGGGAGGCATACAAGCTTAAGGAGATACAGAGGTACTGCAAGACGAAGATCTATGCGCAGAAGGTTCCGTCGCTGAATGACGTGGCGAATACCAAGATAGAGAAGCTGATGGATACGGTGAACCGGATGATCGAAGAAGAAGATCTGACCGCATACCTGCAGTTGGTCCAGTCGGAGGTCAACGATTCCGATTATACCAGTATGGATATTGCGGCGGCGCTTTTAAAGCTGTGCGCAGGGGGCAAAGAAGAGCCCCAGGAGACATTTGCCGATACGGGGGCGGAAGAACCAGGGATGGTCCGTCTGTTTATTAATGTCGGTAAGAAGGATAAGGCAAGGCCGGGAGATATCCTTGGGGCATTGGCAGGCGAGAGCGGAATTCCGGGCAGAGTCGTAGGCACGATCGATATGTACGATAAATACACGTTTGTAGAGGTCCCTACAGAGTATGCAAGGGAGATCATTAACTCTGTGAATCATACGAAGATCAAAGGGAAATCAGTGGCAGTCGAGCCGGCCAATCAGAAATAAGCCCCGATAGCGATATGCATTGCTATGCTTCCCGCTCGATTCCCTTTGACGAGAGGAATTTTTCGACATAGGCGTCCCATTCCTTTTCCAGTGTTTTGTCCATGGAGAAGGTGTTCATGGAAATGCCTGTGACACATTGTAGGATCGATCCGTCATAATGAAAGTTCAGATACAACCCGGTAATGTCTTTTGGGCTGAAAGAGGTTATCTGATGTTCCAGGAGGAATGCTTTGAAGTCTCCGGGGGCAAGCGACAGTATGATCTTGAAGTTCAGCGGGGTGCGTTTCCCGCGGATGATGCTCAGGCAATATTCGCGCAGATCCTTCCAGCAGGCGTAATCCTGCTCCGGCTTCTCATCGAAGAAATCCTTGTGAAGGTAGCCGTCTATGGTATATCTGCAGAATGTGGTGATCTCTCCCTCGATCAATGCAAACTGATCGAAGGTATCACGAAGGAGCAGATGAGACATACAGGATTTGGCTGATAATGTAAACAGATTCATATATTGATCTCCTTTCCGCTGGGGGTGTGTTCTGATGGGTATAATTTTAGTATAGCATATATTTGACTTTTAAGGGGAAAAACAGTACAATGTGTACAGATTATAAGCTGTATGAATGTAACAGTACACTAGTACACCGAAAAATAAGTTCCTAGCCATATAACGCAGAATGATTTTTTATATGCAAGGCGGAGGAATGAGGCGTAGTGGGCGCTACGCCGATTGACGACAACGACGCAGATGGAAAATCAGGCAAGCTATATGGCTGGTTACTTATTATTCGGTGTACTAGTCTGAACTGTTGCCTGACAGAGGGAGTACGCGGCTATCGTGAAGAAACAAGAGAAGAAGACGAAGAAAAGTGAAGACAGGGATATCGTCCTGCGCATGGCGGTTACTGCCATGATCGTCTGGATGATCTTCGGAGGGATCGTTTTTGCCATAGGCGTGATGAACCCCAGGGAAGATCCAAGGGCGGGTCTTGCAAGGCTTGAACAGATGGAGGCGGAAGATACGGAAGAGATCGACGGTCAGATCCAGGCGTTAGAGGAGGCAGAGCGGGCGGCGGATGAGGCGTGGGCCAACAGGCCGCTGAACGAGAAGTTCGCCAATTCATATGTGATAGGCGATTCAATTGCCCAGGGCTTGTACGAGCAGGCGGTTTTGGACGGTGCATATGTTACGGCAGAGCAGGATACAGGCGTATGCAGATCGGAAGTCAGCATGATCGAGAATCATGTTTCAAGAGCGGTGGAGGTAGGTCCGCAGGTGTTGTTCTTATGCTACGGCCTTAAGGATGTAGAAGCGGCGTCGGGGAATGCGGATATATTTGCAATGGCATATAAGAGCGTATTGGACACGCTTAAGGAGAAGCTGCCAGAGACAAGGATCTATGTCAACAGTGTTCTGCCGGTTACGCAGGCTGTGACCGACGAAAACGAGCTGTACGGCTGTATTCCCGAATATAATGAGAAGCTTAAGGAATTATGCGCTGAAGTGGGCGTGACTTTTATTGATAACAGCAGTCTGGTCAAGGATGAGTACTATTATGAGGATGGGATTCATCTGACGGCGGAATACTACACGGAATGGGCGGATCATATGGCTGAGATTGCGGAATTGTAGTAGATAGTAAAGGAAGCTTATATTCATGTTATTTGACAGTGTTGTTTTTTTGTTTTCATTTTTACCGGTGGTTCTGATCCTGTATTACCTGGTGCCGGGAAGGCTTAAGGAGGCGGTGCTTCTTCTGGCAAGTCTGGTATTCTACGCTTGGGGAGAACCGGTGGGGGTACTTGTACTTATATGTTCTGTCATATTTAACTATATCTGCGGGCTGGATATTGCGGGCAAGACGAAGAACCGCCGCAGAGCAAGACTTAGTCTGATCATCAATCTGGCGGTGAATCTCGGTGTTCTGGGATTTTTTAAATACGGAAGAGCGGTACTTACTGGTTTGGGCGCTGTGCTTCCGGTCGATATACCGTATCAGGGAGAGAGGCTGCCGATCGGCATGACTTTCTATACTTTCCAGATATTATCTTATATTATAGAAGTTTACAGAGGGAATGTAAAGGCGCAGAAGAATATCATGGACTTTGCGCTTTATGTTACCATGTTCCCGAAGCTTCTTATAGGTCCGGTCGTGAGGTATCCCGACATTGAGAAACAGCTTCATACAAGACAGCTATCGGTGGGGAAGCTTGGAGAAGGGATGATGTATCTGGTTCTTGGGCTTATGAAGAAGACGGTGCTGGCGGACACGATAGGAGTGGTGTACGCGAAGGTCATATCGCTCGAGACCGGGCAGATGTCTGTACTGAGCGCATGGCTTGGATGTGCGGCGTTTGCGCTTCAGATCTATTATGATTTCAGCGGATATTCGGATATGGCGGTTGGACTTGGGAAGATGCTGGGATTCGACCTGCCGAAGAATTTTGACCATCCTTATATTGCGGGGAGCACTACGGAGTTCTGGTATCGGTGGCATACGTCTCTTAGGGGCTGGTTCCGGGAATATGTGTATTATCCGCTTGGCGGCGGAGAGACGGATGAAGGCAGGCAGGTGAGGAATATCCTTGCGGTATGGCTTCTGGTCGGTCTGTATCACGGTCTCTCATGGAACTATATAGTGTGGGGATTGTATTGCGGAATCCTGATGGTTGCGGAGAAGCTGTTCCTGTGGAGAATGCTGGATGGGCTGCCGGGATTCCTGGGACGTATATACAGTATTGTGCTGGTACTGATCGGCTGGGTATTCTTCTTCAGTCCGGGAATCGGTGAAGCCTTGTCTTATCTAGGGGTCATGTTCGGGGCGGGAGCTTCTGGATTGGTTGACGATCAGGGAATGTATCTTCTGGTTACGAATCTGTCATGGTTCATCATCATGGTGATGGGATTGATGCCGTTCATACATAAGGGATTTGACAGTATTGCAGATCAGGGAGACAAGGGCTGGGCCGTGGTGAATGCCGCGGTATATGCCCTGCTTTTTGCGGTGTGTTTTGTATATCTGACTACGGGACCTCACGGACCGTTTTTGTATCTTGCCTTTTAGGATATTCTGGGAATTCGGAGAAGAATGATGAAACAGAGATCAAACAAAGCCGGAAAACTATATAGAAGAAAAACAGCGGCGGCAGTGCTCCTGGGGATGCTGGGGCTGATGTTCCTGATTGAGCTGATTCCGATCCAGAGATCATACTCGGGAAAGGAGAACCGCAAGCTCTTGGGACGGCCGGAGATATCTCTTAAGGCGGTCGCAGACGGGAGCTTTATGAGACAGTATGAGGAGTACCGGTCCGATCAGTTTACGGGGCGGAGCCTGTGGCTGTCGGTTAGAAACGATATGGATCTGCTGGCGGGAAGGCGGGATTCTAACGGTGTATTCAAGGGAGAGGATCAATATCTGCTGGAAGACGTGGCCAGGCCGGATCAGGAGCAGATGAAGGAGAAGCTGGATGCCATGGGAGAATTCCGGTCAAGCTACGGTAAGGTTCCCATGTATCTGATGCTGGTTCCGAATTCTGCCAATATTCTGGAGGATAAGCTTCCCAGATTCGCGGTCACGGCGGATCAGGAGCAGATCTTTGAAGATATCCGTCAGGAGCTTGGAGAGCAGGTCGTCTGGGTAGATGTCAGTAAGACATTGAAGGAGCACAGGAAGGAAGAGATCTACTACCGTACGGACAGCCGGTGGACAACGCGGGGAGCATATTATGCTTTTCAGAAGCTCTCGGAGACTATGGGGCTTGATCAGGAGAAGACGCCTAAGTGGCAGGAATATGTGGTTACGAATATATTTAACGGGAATCTGTCGGCCAGGAGCGGATATGGGGGAGGCGTGGAAGAGTCCATCTATATATATGACGCAGAGAAGAAGGGGGAAGAACCTCAGATCGTGGTTGAATATGTGGATGAGGGCAGGAAGACGTCTACCCTGTATGACCGGACGAAGCTTAAGGAAACTGACGCATATAGTCTGTTCCTTGGCGGCGACCACGCCAGGGTAAATATTCGGACTACGGCGGATACTACGGACCGGCTGCTGCTTGTGAAGGATTCCTACGCGAACTGCCTGATTCCGTTTCTGACGCCTTATTACAGAGAAGTGATCGTGATCGACCCGGCGTATTACAAGGGCAGCCTGGATGATATCATGGAAGAGAATAAGATCACAAGCGTATTATTCCTGTATAATGGAAATACTTTTGTAGAGGATGAGAATATAAACGGGGTGCTTAGGTGATGGTAAGGCTGAATAAATACTTAAGTGATGCCGGAGTGTGTTCCAGGCGGGAGGCAGACCGGCTGATCGAGAGCGGCCGGGTGACGGTAGACGGGATCAGGGCTGTCCCGGGGATGAAGGTGGAGGCCCATCAGGAGGTCAGAGTCGGGAAGAAGCTGATCGGGGGCGGCGGCAAACGGATCGTCCTGGCGGTGAATAAGCCCGCGGGCATCGTATGTACAGAGGACAAAAGAGAGCGGAAGAATATTATCCGGTACTTGAATTACCCTCAGAGGATCACGTATGCGGGCCGTCTGGATAAGGACTCGGAGGGCCTTCTGATTATGACCAACGACGGAGATCTGATCAATGGAATGATGCGGGCAAGATACGAGCATGAGAAGGAATACAAGGTGACGGTAGATAAGCCGGTGACAGACGGATTCTTAAGGCAGATGGCAGAAGGTGTCAGGATCACAGACCGGGAGAAGAAGCTTGATGCGGTGACCAGGCCGTGCAGGACGAAGGCAGCAGGCAGATATACATTTACCATTGTACTGACCCAGGGGCTTAACCGGCAGATACGCAGGATGTGCGAAGCGCTGGGATACCGGGTGACCAGACTGGTAAGGATAAGGGTCATGAATATTGAACTTTCGGGACTTAAGACGGGAGAGAGCAGAAAATTAACGGAACAGGAGTTAAAGGAATTATATGAGCGGATCGAAGAAAGACAGAATGCTGGAGCTGGTGCAGATCTTGGGTGATGCCGGACGCGCCTATTATCAGGAATCCAGGGAGATTATGAGTAATTATGAGTATGATAAGCTGTATGATGAGCTTCTGGGGCTGGAGAGAGAGCTTGGGATCACTTTGGCGGGCAGCCCTACGGTGAACGTAGGTTACGAGGTGCTAAGCGAGCTTCCTAAGGAGCGGCATGAAAGTCCGATGCTTTCGCTTGATAAGACGAAGGAGGTGGAAGAATTAAGGAAGTTCCTGGGAGATCAGAAGGCGCTGATGTCCTGGAAGCTGGACGGCCTGACCATTGTCCTTACTTATCGGGAGGGGAAGCTCTATAAGGCGGTAACCCGCGGAAACGGTGAAGTCGGCGAGGTGATCACCAACAACGCCAGGGTATTTAAGAATATCCCGCTTCAGATCGCTTATCAGGGGGAGCTGATCTTAAGAGGCGAGGCAGTGATCGGATACCGGGATTTTGATCGGATCAATGCAGAGATCGAGGATGCGGATGCAAGATATAAGAATCCAAGGAATCTTTGCAGCGGTTCTGTAAGGCAGCTTAATAATGAGATCACAGCCAGGAGAAATGTCAGGTTCTTCGCATTTTCCCTCGTGCAGGCGGAGGATGTAGACTTCCATAATTCCAGGGCATATCAGATGGAGTGGCTTAGGGAGCAGGGTTTTGAAGTCGTCGAGTACCATATGGTGACGGCGGATACGGCAGAGCAGGAAGTTATAAAATTTTCAGAAAAAATCGCGCATAATGATTTTCCGTCGGATGGACTTGTGCTAATATATGATGATATAGCATATGGTCAGTCTCTTGGACGGACGTCCAAGTTCCCGAGGGATTCCTATGCGTTTAAGTGGGCGGATGAGATCCGGGAGACGAAGCTTGTTGAGATCGAGTGGAGTCCGTCGAGGACAGGGCTTATTAATCCGGTCGCGATATTCGAGCCGGTGGAGTTAGAGGGTACGACGGTCAGCCGCGCAAGCGTCCATAATATCAGTATTATGGAGGAGCTGGAGCTTGGGATCGGCGACCGGATCGAAGTCTATAAGGCGAATATGATCATTCCGCAGATCGCGAAGAACCTTACGCGAAGCGGTGTGAAGGATATCCCTGAGCAGTGTCCGGTGTGCCGGGGGAAGACCGAGATCCGGCAGGTCGCCAATGCGAAGGCGCTGTACTGTACCAATCCCGAATGCCAGGCCAAGCATGTGAAGTCATTTGCTCTGTTCGTCAGCAGAGACGCGCTGAATATCGAAGGACTGTCTGAGGCAACTCTGGAGAAATTCATTACCCTTGGATATATCCGGGAATACGCGGATATCTTCCATCTGGACAGATACCGGGATGAGATCCGGTCTCTGGAGGGATTCGGGGAGAAGTCTTATCAGAACTTGATCGACAGCGCAGACAAGGCGAGGACGACGACGCTGCCCCGGGTGATCTATGCGCTTGGGATCGCCAACATCGGTCTTGCCAATGCGAAGATGATCTGCAGGGAATTTGGGTATGATGCAGAAGCCATGCTTCGGGCGACGCAGGAAGAGTTAAATGAGATTCCGGGCGTCGGGGAAGTGATCGCGAAGGCGTTCGTAGATTATTTCTCTTCCGAGCTGCATGTGAGACAGTTTCGGGAGCTTTTAGAGGAGCTTAATATCCCGGAAGAAAAGGCGGAAGAGGCGAAGCAGATATTTGCGGGGATTAATTTTGTGATCACCGGCAGTGTGGAGCATTTTGCCAACCGGGGAGAGGTCAAGGAACTGATCGAAAGTCTGGGCGGCAAGGTGACGGGGTCTGTCACATCCAAGACCAATTATCTGATCAACAATGACGTGACGTCCGCATCATCTAAGAATAAGAAGGCGAACGACCTGGGTATCCCGATCATATCTGAGGAGGCATTTCTTGATATGGTGCGGCAGAATACGGCGGAAGCATAGGGAGTTAGCCTGGATATAATGCAGACAACACACTAAGTATAGATTGAGCAGAAAGTGAGGAAAAAAGATGTCCAGTCAGGATAATCATGAGAACGATATAGAGAAAGCAGAGAATGGACAGGTAGAAGAGACCAAAAACCACGAGGACGAGTATGAGAAGATCTGTTTCGTGTGCAGGCGGCCGGAGACGGTTACGGGGAAGATGATCGACCTTCCCAACGGGATCTCCATCTGCAGTGATTGTATGCAGAAGAGCTTTGATGCTATGATGAGCGGACAGATCGATTACAGCCAGTTGATGAATATGAATATACCGGGCGTTCAGATCTTGAATATGGCGGATATGGAGAAGAACATCCCCAAGAAGCAGAAGGTCAAGAAGAAGAAGGAAGGGGAAGAGAAGAAGCCCCTGATCGACATCAGGAATATTCCGGCGCCGCATAAGATCAAAGGCAGGCTTGACGAGTATGTGGTAGGGCAGGAATATGCGAAGAAGGCCATGTCTGTGGCGGTCTATAATCATTATAAGCGTGTTGCGACAGGAACCATGGACGAGATCGAGATCGAGAAGTCGAATATGCTGATGATCGGGCCGACCGGTTCCGGGAAGACGTATCTTGTCAAGACTCTGGCACGGCTCCTTGATGTGCCGCTTGCCATCACGGACGCTACGTCTCTTACGGAGGCGGGCTATATCGGCGATGATATCGAGAGCGTAGTATCCAAGCTTCTGGCTGCTGCAGGCAATGACGTGGAGAAAGCAGAGCAGGGAATCATCTTCATCGATGAGATCGACAAGATCGCGAAGAAGAAGAATACGAACCAGAGGGATGTGAGCGGGGAATCTGTTCAGCAGGGTATGTTAAAGCTTCTCGAGGGAAGCGAAGTAGAGGTTCCGGTGGGAGCCAACAGTAAGAATGCCATGGTGCCGCTCACCACAGTGAATACGAAGAACATCCTGTTTATCTGCGGCGGCGCTTTCCCGGATCTTGATCTGATCATCAAGGAAAGGCTGACCAAGCAGTCCGCTATCGGTTTCGGCGCGGAACTCAAAGACCGGTATGACCATGACAAGACGATTCTGGAGAAGGTGGCGACAGAGGATCTGCGAAGCTTCGGGATGATCCCGGAATTCCTCGGACGTCTGCCGATCGTATTTACCCTGAGGGGATTGAGCGAGGAGATGCTGATCAAGATCTTAAAGGAGCCTAAGAACGCCATTTTAAAACAGTATCAGAAGTTACTGGCGCTTGACGAGGTGAAGTTAGAGTTTGACGACGGCGCTCTGTCTGCGATCGCGAAGAAGGCGATGGAGAAGGATACGGGGGCAAGGGCGCTTCGGGCGATCATTGAGGAATTCATGCTGGATATCATGTATGAGATCCCCAAGGACGACAGTATCGGGCAGGTGACGATCACCAGAGAGTACATAGAAGGTACCGGCGGGCCGCTGATCATGTTAAGAGGGCAGGAACCGGCGCGGATCGAGTAAACTGCACAGATTAAGCATGCCTGCATAGATTGAGCATGCTGCGGTCAATGTTTTGCGGCAGCAAGAATAGAATGGGCAAAGTGCCTCATATACTCTTATAAAAAGTATATGAGGTATTTTAATTTATGAATGGAAATTCTTGCAGGGAGAAAATATTGTCGGAGGATTATTTTGATTTTATCTCTCCAATCTATAGAGAACTCGAACAGTCGGAGATCGGAGAGGCGGATATCTGCACTCAGGAGATGGATTTCGGATTCAGGGCGGTCTATGCCAACCGTGCGGGTATGGCTCCGTTATCGCTGCAGTCTTACCGGTATAATTCCATACCCAATTGTTTTGAACTGATGGATCTGGAAGCCATGGACGACGCGGGCATCAGGGTAGTTCAGACTTATCCGACGCTGAATCTCCAGGGAAGCGGGATCATGGTAGGCTTGTTGGATACGGGGATCGATTACCGCAACGATCTGTTTAAGAATATTGACGGAACTACGAGAATAGCGGGTATCTGGGATCAGACGATTCAGGACGGTACGCTTCCGGAAGATCTGGATTACGGCAGCGAATACACGGAAGAGAAGATCAATGAGGCGCTTCGGTCCCAGAATCCTTTAGAAATCGTTCCAAGCATGGATACGGACGGGCATGGAACATTCCTTGCCAGCGTCGCGGCAGGCGGTGCGAATCTGGAGAATCGTTTTATCGGCGCTGCCCCGGAGGCTGCGATCGCGGTGGTAAAGCTTAAGCAGGCCAAATCTTATCTGAAAGAATTCTATGCGATCCGCCAGGATGCAACGTGTTTTCAGGAAAATGATATCATGCTTGCCATGAGATACTTGAACGGGCTTGCCAAAAAGCGGAATATGCCGCTTGTGATCTGTGTCGCCCTTGGGACGAATCTGGGAGGGCATAACGGTTCCTCCCTGCTGTCTATGATGCTTGACGCCTATTCCTCTGTCCTTAACCGCAGTGTGGTGATAAGCGCGGGTAACGGGGCGGTGCACAGGCATCATTTTTCTTATGAATTCAAGGATATGAATGATTCGGTAGAGGCCGAGATCCGTGTGGAGGAAGGGGTAGACGGATTTGTGGCGGAGCTGTGGACTGCGGTACCGAATGTTATGACGGTTTCATTGACGTCTCCTTCCGGGGAGAGGACGGGATATATCTCTATCAAGCAAGGCTATGAATACCAGGAGAATTTTCTGTTTGACCGGACCAATATACAGGTAGAGTACCGGCTGCTTCTGGAAAACAATGATTCCCAACTGATATTTATGCGGTTTAAGAATCCGGCCCAGGGAATCTGGCGGATCGGCGTGAAGCCGGTGCGGATGTCGGACGGAAGGTTCCACATGTGGCTGCCTGTCCAGGAATTCCTGTCCGGCGAGGTGAATTTCCTGCAGGCCGACCCGGATACCACCCTTGCAGAACCGGGAACGAGCCAGGTGGCGATGACGGTTGCCTATTATAATGGGATCGATAATACGGTTGATATTAATTCCGGGAGAGGGTATACTAGAGATGGACGGATAAAACCGGATTACGCCGTGCCCGGCACGATGGTGACCGGTGCGGGGCTTAACGGGGACTTTGTGGTGAGGAGCGGTTCCAGCGTCGCGGCAGGGATCGCGGCAGGTGCGGCGGCGCTTCTGATGGAGTGGGTCCTTGCACAGCCGAACCCGTACGGTGTGAATTCGAGCCAGGTCAGGAATATTATCCTGCTGGGTGCGGAGCAGAAGCCGGGGATGGAGGATCCGAACCGGGAATGGGGATACGGAGCCATGAATCTATACCGTTCGTTGGATATCCTGCGGCAGCTATAGGATCATACACCTGTCCCAAAGGCTGGGTTTGACAGTCTGTTTACCGGTTCATTATTGGAGACAGCAAAGAATAGGAGGAATTACGATGGCAGATTTTTTTGGTGAGTTAGGGAAAAAGATAGCAGATACGGCGAGTGATCTCAGTAAGAAGGCAGAGGATACACTGGAAGTACAGAAGATCAAGGGAGAGATACGTTCTCTGAAGCGTGCGAATGAGAGAGATTATAAGGATATCGGACGCATGGTATACGAGAAGTTCCAGAAGGGCGAGGTAGACGATACCGAATATATTTCTCTGTGTGAAGAGATCGAGAAGCGCGAGGAAGAGATCGAGAAGCAGGAAGAGCAGATTGTGAAGATCAAAGAGGAGATATAGGATGCTTTCCTGGATGAGCATATTGTTCGCGTCATTGCTAGGAATCGACGTGATGATAAAACAGCAGGTGGAAGAGAACATAAGACGGGGAGAAGAAAAGGAGCTTGCCGGCGGGAAGATTGTTATACGCAAGGTCTATAACAGAGGATTTCTGCTGAATTTCCTGGAAGGGAACCCGAAGCTGGTTAAAGGCGCTGCCGTTGCTTCGGGAATCGTGCTCCTGATCTGGGATGTACTGACGTTCATTCCGGTTCGGATAACGCGGGTCACGCTTGCCGACGGGAAGAAGGGATTCTTCCGTCCGTGCATCAAAAAGGGGTCATACCTTAAGAAATTAGGCATGACCCTCTTAAGCGCCGGAGCGGCAAGCAACATATTCGACAGATTGGTAAGAGGCAGAGTGATTGATTATATCGGAATCCGAACAGGGAAGAGATATCTCGATAAGATCACGGCCAACTTGGGTGACTGCTACATAGCCGGCGGTGGGATTCTTCTGATGCTGAGAGATCTCCTTGCGGTTTTTCGGGGTAGTATACCCCACGCTTAATTAACCTTATGTTTCGATGGACTGCTTTCCCTACTGTACGTGTATAAAAGCCTCAACGCAGCCTGCTGCGCCTGCGTTTTTATACATGTACTCTTTGGTAGTTTGACTTGTTTATTTCCCTGATAGCACTACTCCCCAAGCCTCGATGTAGCCACCGCTACGCCTTGTGAAGCAACACTCTCAGGAAAATATTCTGCGTCAAACTATCCAAAACTTAATTTTCGTTGTACTAGAAAGACTTATTGGAAGAACTCTGTGATCTGTCTCAGTACGATATCCATCAATCGTGTACGGGCTTCCACGCTTGCCCAGGCCACATGCGGCGTGATGAACAGCCTTCGGCTGTCCTTGAATCCAAGCAGCGGATTGTCCGGGCTCATGGGTTCCGTGCACAGTACGTCCAGCCCGGCCGCAGCGATCTCGCCCTGTATTAGGGCGTCGCACAGATCTTGTTCTGCAACGATAGGGCCTCTGCCGAGGTTCAGGAAGATACAGGAGCTTTTCATCTTCCTGAAGGCTTCTGCGTCTAACAGATTCTCCGTATGACGGTTCAGCGGTGCGTGAACAGAGATAATATCTGACGAGGCAAGGAGCGTATCCATGCTGACCTGGCGGTAACCTTCCTGAGGAGCGCTGCCGGAGGGGGAAGTATAGATAACATGGACTCCGAAAGCTTCTGCGATGGAGGCTACCCGTCTTCCGATATTGCCAAGACCAATGATTCCCCAGGTCTTATTGTTCAGTTCATAAAAACGTTCTTCAAAGTGTGTAAACAGGGTGTCATTCGCATAATGCCCTTCTTTCACATAGTCGTCGTAATACCGAAGTTTTTCCAACAGGTAGAATAGCATTGCGAATGTGTGCTGCGCCACGGATTCTGTAGAATATCCGGCTACGTTCCGCCAGGCGATGCCGCGGCTGTCCAGATATTCCTTGTCCAGATTATTGGTTCCGGTGGCCGTTACACAGACCAGCTTAAGCCGGGTTGCGCTGCCGATCGTGGCTTCATTCACAACAACCTTATTCAGTACGATGACATCTGCATCCTTCACCCTCTCCGGTACTTCGGCGGATGTGGAGAAAGGATACCGGATCACTTCTCCAAGCTTATCATAACCGGACAGATCGATGTCCTCTCCGATCGTCTTCACGTCTAAAAATACGATCTTCATTGGGATACCTCCTCTCTTTAAATGCACAGAAAAAGCGGGTGATGGGAATCGAACCCACGTATCTAGCTTGGAAGGCTAGTGTTCTACCATTGAACTACACCCGCATGGATATCGGGGTGACAGGATTTGAACCTGCGACCTCCTGGTCCCAAACCAGGCGCTCTAGCCAAGCTGAGCCACACCCCGATCTTTATTCTGTTATAATTAATTTCGTAACCGAGTTATATATTATCATCTTTTGGTAAAAATAGCAAGTATAAATTTTCCCATTTTTCATCCATTTTTCCTTAGGAAATTTTTAAGAATACTTTAAATGAAATAGATTCTCAAATAGCCTTGAAAATACGGTAAAATGTGCGTGAATCCCTCTGTTTTCAAGGCTTTTAAGAGATTTAGACACATATGAAAAAACAGCTAAAAATATGAATAAACATGAACCGTTAGTAACACGTTAGCGACAAACTTTTATTTGTTCGATTTGCTTCCTCAGTTCTTCTAATTCTCGATGTCGGTATACTTTATTTGTAACGTCAGTGAAGGCGTGACCTAGCATTGTCTTTTTATCGTTTTCGTTTACGCCATATTTATCACAAAGCATAGAAAAGGTGTGGCGGCAGTCATGGGGAGTGTGCTTTTTGATTCCTAAAGACTTCAAAATTCCATACATAGCTTTACGGAAATTTGAAACACCTGTAGGAAGATAGACATCATATCTATCTAGTCTTTTATGTACCAATGGTAAGAGGGCGCTGTGGATCGGAACGATGCGGTCCTTCCCTGCAGCTGTCTTCACACCGCCTTGGAAATATCTTTCTTCCAGATTTGTCTTCATGTTCTCATAAGCTGAGATCCGGAACCCGGAATAGCACATGATCAAGAGCATCTCAACCACTTCATTTTCCTGGTGATTCCATAAAATTCTAAGATCATCCTCGGAGAATGGTTCTCCATGTTCATCATCATCTACTTTATTGATTTTCACGAATTTAGAATAGTCCTTGTCTGCCAGATCATTGGCTTCTGCGTATGCGTACATCTGGTGGAAGAGGATAATGATCAGTTCCAAAGAAGAATGCTTTTTAGGGCAGTTATCTACGACTTCCTGCAGATCGTTGGCCGTAAGAGATCGGAATGATCTGTCATGGATGGAATTGCAGTTTTTGTAAGCGGCGCGCATACTATTTTCCATTGAGGTTTTCTTTTCTGTATGGTCGTATGGTTTCTGGAACTTCCAACGGTAGTATTCCTGATAGATCTCTTCAAAGGTCTTCTGATCGGCGACCTCACGTTGCCCTTGGTTGTACTTTGATAGGATCCCGATGATCTGGCGCTTTAGTTCATCCGAGTCAGAGGATAGTTCCTTTTCACGGCCTTCATAGTATTCCCCATTCCGATACCAGGTGAGCACAGTGAAACCCTTATACCAGTCGTCTACATAACAAATGGCTTTCTGCGGCACTGGGATGCCGTTCTCGTCGAATTCTTTCACTGGAGGGTAAACTCCATAGGGATTGGTGCGGTTCTTGCCTGAGAGTCGTTTAATGCTGCCGTAGCCGTTGGGGAGCTTGGGGTATTTCTTACGTTTTGGCATGGTATCACTCCTGAAAAAGGGTATAAAAAATAACCCTCGTAAAATGCGGAGGATTATGGTATAATCAACTTGTTTAGGGTTGGTGTATACCGCAATCCTCTGGTTTGCGAGTTACATCTATGTGGAACCGTTCCTGTTGGTGTAGGGGCGGTTTTCTCTATAATAGGTCAGAAACCCTGATAGTCAGACCACTGAAAATGTAAACAGGTAATTCATCATCGAAAGAAAATAAGTTTGAATCTTCTTCACCTTCAAAGATATAAGTTTGTACAGCTTTCTTCATTGGGTTCACTATCCAGTATTCTCGAACACCAGCGGTACGATATTTGAATAGTTTAACGGAATAATCCATCCGAGTGCTGCTAGGGGACACAATTTCTATGATCCAATCTGGCGCACCCTTGCATCCGTGATCAGATAACTTATTTTGGTCGCATATAATGGATATGTCTGGTTCTACCCAGATTTTATCGTCCGCATTCAGATTGACGGCAAATGGCGCGGGGTAAACCTTGCAGTCACCATCTTTTGACTTGATATGGCTGTGAATTGTAGCGGAAATTTCCATAACTAATTCTTGATGTATCCGGTTCGGCGGAGCCATGGCGTACAGCTTCCCGTCGATCAGCTCCGCACGCTGTCCTTCCGGGAGGTTCCAGTAGTCTTCTGATGTGTAAGTGCGTTCTTGGGGTATTGGCATGTAATCACGTCCTTTCCTGTTTGTTTAATCTTACATTTGAGAAATCTGTATAAGCCGGAGCGGTTATATTTTAAGTGCTTAATCCCAATCAATGATCTCATGTGGTATAGTCCCGTTTTCGGCTCTATCTTTTCTGCCTTCTAAAAGTGCCTCTATTTCATCCGGTTCTGGTTTCTCTTCTGGAATGAATTTTACAATGACTCTATAAAGAACATCTATATCATTTTCTGGAACTAATTCAATTAAATTTTTAACGTTTCTTTGCTCATGCTATGTCTCCTATAATCTTTTATATGCCTGCCCTTTTAGGATAAAAGCAGCAAATATAATACTATAGGGTTAAATTTAATTCTTTCAATAATTCATCCTGGGATACATATTCATGGCAATCCGGATTTTTGTCTATATCTTCAAGCATTTTTAAATCCCATTCATCTGGAGACACTTCTTCAATATCATCCCATGACCTTGGAGAAAGATTTTCAATGACAAAGTTCCATACTTTTTCAGCGTCAGAATCATTCATAACAGTGACGGCGCCAAATATTCTTTCTTTAATTGCATTCATAATAAGCCCTCCTATTTATAAATTTGTCCACGGTTATTGATTTCTTCAATGTAAAGAATATTTCCGGAAGCGCTGAATATAATGCGGAAATTTCCAACGCGAAGACGATAACCAGTTCTTCCTTGTAATTTTCTGACATCACCACTTGGTAGTTTGTTGATTGCGTCTATAATTCTCTTTTGTACTATTTTATTCTGTTTGCTAAGAAACTTTACAGCTTGTTTGGAATAATTAATTTGCATGATCATATCCTTCCTGCTTCTGAATAAATGCCAAAGCGGTTACTTTTCATACTTTCCAACCACTTTCCCCATACAAACAATATTATCGTATTCAGAGATCATGATGTTATCTGCATCCAGGTTCCGGGAAATTAACTCCGTATCACCGTATTCTTTGATGTAAGCATTGTTGTTTATGATGAAAATCCCAACGTCCCCATGGTTTCCATATTATTTCCGGCCTTTCTCTTTTGTGACCTTACATTGAAAGATTTATATAAATGCCGAAGCGGTTATATCTTATGCTTTTCTGCAACTAAGAGCCGTTTTTTTGCGCAGAGGGCATTTTAATAATGGATTCTATTTTTCTTCTGTCTTTATGCAACGTTCAAAAATTAGAACAGTTTGGTTGATAGTAGCATTAATTCCTAGAGCGGCATTCTTCCCGACTTCATTTGTGAAAGCACTGTGTAGACGCCATCCATTCATGGCATAATTATTAATTAAATGTTGGACTTTGTCCTGATCGAATTTGCCTAAAACAGCAGAATCCATAACGGTTTCTATTTTATATTCATATAATGGATTTTTGAGGTATTGGTCAAAGCGATTATTATAAATGTTTATTAATTCGTTTTGTTCTCTTGTTGGTGGATTTTTCAATATCGCATCACAATGGGGACATATTTCTGTCATAGGTGTAATTAATTGACCACAAATAGGACAATTGATATTCCCTCTTGTGTTGATGTATCCTTTAGATGCGATTATTTCATTACACTTATCTTCCAATATTTTTCTTACTTCAGGCGAAGTACCATGTGCATCCATTTCTTTGTATAGTTTTTCGCATTGGATAAAAAATGTATTTTCATCGTCAGTTTCATCTAAGTTTCTGATAATGGGAGCGCACATATGGCAACAATCCTTTCCCGGTTCTAATGTGAGTTTATCTGCTCCCCATCCACCTATTTTTCTTCCACATATACAACAATTTGCCATTTTCTGTCCTCTCTTTCTCTTTTGTTTGACTTTGCATTTGAGAAACTTATATAAACGCTGGAGCGGTTATATTATTTTTATTACTGCGAGATTAGGAATGAAGTATACCATATAATTGTCAACGCTTTTCATTTCTCCATATTTATCTCGATAGCATTCTATGCATTCCAAAAGATATTCTTCTGTTACATTGAGAAAATCTGCGATTTCATGTTGGGCTTGGCATCCTGCTTCATAGGCTCTGACGATACCGAATACCCCAATCATGCGGTTATATCCATTTAATCTTGCTTGCCGCTCCTGCTTTCGATTCCAAGAGCTAGACATTTCTAGAATATCGCCAACCGTGGTTTCATAATGGCCGAGTTCTTCTGCCAAGACGCAAGCTTTTTCAGCAGTAGTTTTAAGGTCTTTACGGATTGCAATACGGTTTCCTTTGATGCGACCATCGCTTGACTGCAAAGATTTTTCTTTTACGATGAGTCCTTTATCGTTTGCTTCATCTAAAAGTATTTCGTATTTATTCATAGGATAACACCTCCATGATAAGTATAACACAATGACTGTCCGATAATTTGGACACTAAAAATCATCGTCATCCATGATATCGTCATCGTGTTTTATCATTTCGTCGGTTACATCTATATCTGTACGTGCATGAGCGGCATTTACTTCCAAATGTGGCTGGATGTCTATGACGGTGGCTTGGGAGGATTCCAGTTCAGTCATACGTTCGGCTTCTTTATTAAGTACCATATTGACCATATCTTTTCCATGAAGGTCGAGGGTGCGGTATTTCTCCACTAAGTCAATTTCATTTATATTGAGTTGAATACTTCCATCATCCTTATATCCGCCATAGCCAAAAGTTGCTAAAACATCAGTTATGCCATATTCTCCACACATGATAAGAAGTGCTCCCGGGGTGGGTTGGCTGTTTCCGTTTTCCCAACTATAAATAGTTGATTCCGATGCTTTAAATCCTTCTTGAGTTAAAATGTCGGATATTTGTTTCACTGACATATTTGCTTTATTTCGACTCTTTTTTAAAATCATTCCAATATCTGACATTATCCAACACCTCCTTATAGTAGAATGATATCACAATATTTTTATGAGGTCAATAAAATATCACAAGATTCTAATAAATACTATTGACACCATAAGAAACTAATGATATTATACAAATATCACAAGATTCTAATGAAATGGAGGGAGAAAATGGATATTCCAACAAAGAACTTATCAAGGTATGTAAAAGATAAGGGAATTAATATTTCTAAAATGTCTAGGGATACGAAAATTCCTTATATTTCGCTATATGACAGCTTGATAAATGAATCGAGAGATAGAGATTTAAGAGTTGGGGAGTTTTTTACAATCTGCAATTTCTTAGACGTTAAATGTGAAGACTTTTCAGAAAAGAAAGGAAAATAGTATGAATGATATTTTTAAAGAAACATTTGGTACGGCAGATACCAGTAAGCAGACACCGATTGAGATCGCATTAGGTGTTGACGGACAAGGGATGACTACAGCAAAGAAGCTGTATGAATTTCTTGAATTGGATGCAAGTAATTATGCAAAATGGTTTAAGAAGAACATTATTGAAAATAATTTTGCGGAAGAAAACACGGATTATTGGGTTTTCGTACCAAAAGACGAAAACCCCCTTGGCGGACGTCCTACACAGGATGCAAAACTCACAGCTAGTTTTGCGAAGAAACTTTCTATGATACAGAAGAACAAGAAAGGTGAAGCGGCAAGGAATTACTTTGTTGGCATTGAGAACGGCGCAAAGAAATTATTTGAACAAATCTCCTCAACAGAAATCCAAGTAGGGGAGATTGCCAGTTATCTGAAAGCAATGGATAGAGTTGCTGTTCGGCAGAACCTTGCACCACACAAGATTGCAGAGAATTTCAAGAGGGTGTCAGAACAATTCGGAATACAGCTTACGAATGATTTTGTAAAGATTCCAGAGTATGAGCAGATGCATCTGACATTAGAGTGAGGGGGGGAGGAAACGTATGAAATTTGTTAAAGATTTAGATAAGGAATATGAGAATTATTGTGAAAACTTTGCAAAGGGCTCTAAAGAAATTACGGATGCATACCAGGCAATGCGTAGTAGCTTTGAAGAGTACCTTTGTGCCATTGAAGAGCATGCGTGGAAAGAGGGGTTTAATCATGCAATGCGCTTGATGTTGGGAGATGGAGCCAAGTGATAGAAGAAGATTACATAAAATCACTCCAAGTTTGCACAGATCATAACTTGATTTGTTTTGAGTTCCACCGCAGGCACAGGAAGGAAAGGAGGCGATACAGGAGTGTACGATATTCTGAATGCGGCGCAGACTGCCAGAGTGATCGGCTGCGGTCCACAGAAGGTCAGGGAACGTATTAAGCGTGGAATCTGGACTTTTGGCAGTGTTGTAACAGCAAAGCAGTCGGGTAATACCGAGAATTCTTATGAGATAAATAAGGGAGCTTTAGCGGAATGGCTGAAGATCCCAGTTGAAGAGGTGGAAAGGAGGGTGACAGGTAAGTGAAACTGAAAACTCACAAGAGAAGGAAAAAAGTTATGCCGGATCCTGCGGAGAATGACGGCAGAGATTATCCGGATCGGGATGCTCTGGACGGTGTGGATGACCTTAAGCATCATGTTTGGTATGTCTCCGGCCCGGCATGCGGGATGGGTACTGGCAGGCGTAGTTACTGTAACGATAGGCTATGTGCTTGGGCGTACTGTCAGATACCTGGAGAAGCGGGGCATGTTTTTCCGCAGGATAACAAAAAAGAGCGCTTGTAAAAGGCGACAACCTTAAGCGCTCCAATGAGTAACTACCGCTATTATAGCGGAAAAGGAGGAAGACGTCAAATGAAAAATAAAGCGGTGAATGCACTGATAGAGATGGGGATGCCGGCAAATGTCAAGGGCTTCCAGTATATTACAGATGCTATGGTCTTGTTTGAAGAGGACAAGGCGTGGCGGTCAAAGCTTACGGCATTGTATCGGAAGATTGCCGCAATGAATGAGACTACCCCATCCAGGGTAGAGAGAGCGATCCGGCATGCGTTTTCGATCGTGCTGACATCCGGGTATCTGGATGCTGTAGAGCGATATCTGACGTTACAGAGAACAACGAACGGAAATCTGTTATCTACGTTTTTTTTGAGGCTGTCACAGGAAGGATAACGATAAATTTGAGGAGGATGGAGCAGTATGGATAGCATTAAAATCAATAAGCTAGAGATTGAAAATGTCAAGCGCATTAAGGCGGTGAAGATAGAGCCATCAAGAGATGGGCTGACGATTGTCGGTGGTAATAACAATCAGGGAAAGACTTCGGTTCTGGATTCTATTGCATGGGCATTAGGCGGGGAGAAATATCGCCCATCTCAGGCAATGCGTGAGGGGTCTGCGATACCGCCGAACCTGCGTATTGTAATGAGTAATGGACTGGTGGTGGAAAGGAAGGGAAAAAACAGCAGCCTGAAGGTGACAGATCCGAATGGAAACAAGAGTGGACAGCAGCTTTTGAATGAATTCGTAGAGCAGTTGGCGTTGGATTTGCCTAGATTTATGGAGAGTTCTGGAAAGGAAAAGGCACAGACTCTTCTTAGGATCATCGGGGTAGGGGAACAGCTTGCAGATTTGGAGAAGAATGAAAAGGAGCTTTTCAGTCATCGGCATGCGATTGGACAGATTGCAGACCAGAAAAAGAAGTTTGCAGATGAGCAGACTTATTATCCGGATGCACCAAGAGAAGTGGTATCTCCGTCAGAATTAATCCGGAAACAGCAGGAGATTCTTGCCAGAAACGGGGAGAACCAGAGGAAAAGAGACCGATTGAATGAGATTACAGCTGGTAAGCACAGGATTTTTGATGACCTGAACCGCATTGATGACCAGATTGCGGAACTACAAGTGCGTAAGGATAAATTAAAACTGGAGTATGATCAAGCGGTTTCTGATGAAGAGATTGCAATGAAAACAGTTCTTCAGTTGCAAGATGAATCGACTGCCGAATTGGAAGCAAATATTGCAGACATTGAGGAGATCAATCGGAAGGTACGGGCGAATCTGGACAAGGATAAGGCAGAAGATGATGCAAGACAGTATAAGGATCAGTATGCAGCCCTTACCAGGCAGATTGAAGATACACGAAAGGCAAAGACAGATCTGCTGCAGACGGCAGATCTGCCGCTTCCGGAATTGTCAGTGAAGGATGGGGAACTGGTTTACAGAGGGCAGTTGTGGGATAACATGTCCGGATCGGACCGGTTGAAGGTGTCGACAGCGATTGTCCGAAAACTGAACCCGAAGTGCGGTTTCGTCCTTCTGGATAAGCTGGAACAGATGGATATGCAGACTTTGAATGAATTTGGCCAGTGGCTCCATCAGGAAGGGCTGCAGGCGATCGCTACCAGGGTGAGCGTAGGTGATGAATGTAGCATCATCATAGAGGACGGTTATGTGAAGGGACAGGAAATTCTGGAAGAAAATATGCAGGAGACGCAGAAAACGCTTTCATGGAAAGTGGGTGAATTTTAATGGAGATAACAAGAGGGAAGGTCAAGAGCGCTAAGAAGGTTGTGTGCTACGGCCCTGAGGGTATTGGGAAATCAACGTTTGCTTCCAGATTTCCCAATGCAGTATTTATTGATACGGAAGGAAGCACGAAGGATATGGACGTGGCAAGGCTGCCGCGTCCGAGCAGCTGGGAATATCTATTGCAGGAGATCCAATATGTAAAAGATAATCCAGGTATATGTGGATCTTTGGTTATTGATACGGTTGACTGGGCAGAGCAGCTTTGTGTGGAGCATATCTGTGATAAACACCATAAGGATGGAATTGAAAGTTTTGGCTATGGAACCGGCTATGTATATACAAAAGAAGAGTTTGGACGGTTTCTGAATAAACTGGAGGATCTTGTGGAAGCGGGGATCAATGTAGTGCTGACAGCGCATGCCCATATTAAAAAGTTTGAGCAGCCGGATGAGATGGGGGCATATGACCGATGGGAATTGAAGTTAGGTAAAAAAACTTCTTCCCAGACAGCGCCGTTAGTGAAAGAATGGGCGGATATGTTGTTGTTCGTCAATTATAAGACTTATTCGGTTGCAGTGGATGATAAGGGGAAGAAGCATAAGGCCCAGGGTGGAAAGCGGATTATGTATACATCTCATCATCCATGCTGGGACGCAAAGAACCGCTATGGGCTCCCGGATGAATGTGAGTTTGAGTACGAGGTGATTCGCCATATTATAGAATCCTCAGTTACGAGAAAGAAGGAACATACCAGCCGGGAAGAAAAGAAAGCAGAAAATTCCTTACCGGATTTCATGAGCCTTCCGGGAGCAGATGTAGATGAAGAGATAGATTTTAATACTGGAGAAAAGCTCCAGGAAGGGAAGAAGGGACAAAAGGAAGAGAAACCGGAGAAGAAAGGAGCAAAACCGGAAGCTGATATGTCCCGGAGCGAGGTGTTCCGTCTGAATGATTATATACCGAAGGCGCTGCAAGATCTAATGTATGTTAATCTGGTGTCGGAAGAGGAATTGCTGGAAGCTGTGTATCAGCGTGGGTTCTTTCCCCGCAGTACACCGTTCCAAAACCTTCCGGATGAATTTATTGACGGTTGCCTGATCACGGCATGGCCAAAGGTAATGACAGTGATCAATGAGATAAGGAGTAAACAGGAGATTCCATTTGATTAGAGAAGGAGAATAGATGTATGAGTGAAGATTATAGAGGAAAAGAGATTGGCTGGGATGAAGAAGTAGAAAAAGGAAGTGAGTATACTCTTCTCCCGGCAGGGGATTATGATTTTACCGTGGAAAGCTTTGAAAGAAGCAGATATGAAGGCAGCGACAAAGTACCGCCATGTAACCGGGCATTATTAAAGATCCGTATAGATGCTCAGGAAGGAACAACTGTTATGAATGAAAGTCTTTTGCTCTATGATAAGATGCAGTGGAAACTTGCAGAATTCTTTCTGTCTATTGGTGCAGAAGAAAAGGAAGGCAGGGTAAAAATGAATTGGCAGATGGTGCCGCAGTCTACAGGAAGGGCAACCATTGAGGTGCGACCAGATAAGAATGATCCAAATAAAAAGTATAATCATGTTAAGAAGTTTTTGCCGAAGCCTAAAAAACAGTTTAAGGCAGGTGAGTTCTAATGGAGCTCAGACCATATCAGAGAGAAGCGAAAGAAGCCATTTTTGAAAGCTGGGGGAAGGGAACCAAGAAAACTCTTCTTGTGCTGCCTACCGGATGCGGAAAGACGATTGTATTTGCTAAAGTAACAGAAGAATGTGTCAGGAATGGAGACCGGGTATTGATTCTGGCACACCGGGGCGAACTCTTGGAGCAGGCAGCGGATAAGATTGCAAAAGCGACGGGTCTTGGTTGTGCGACTGAGAAAGCAGAAGCGACCTGTCTTGGTAGCTGGTTCCGTATCGTGGTCGGTTCGGTACAGACCATGATGCGGGAGAAGCGGTTGATACAGTTTCCGGAAGATTATTTTGATACGATTATCATTGATGAAGCACATCACTGTATCTCTGACAGTTATCAGAAGGTGCTGCAGCATTTTTCAGAGGCCAAGGTACTTGGTGTTACGGCAACCCCGGACAGGGGGGATCTGAGAAATTTGGGCAGTGTGTTTGAAAATCTGGCTTATGAGTATACGCTGCCAAAAGCCATTAAGGAAGGATACCTATCACCGATCAAGGCAGTTACAATCCCGCTTAAAGTGGATCTTACAGGCGTTGGGATGCAGTCGGGTGACTTTAAAGCAGGGGATCTGGGTACAGCCCTGGATCCGTACCTGCACATGATTGCGGAAGAGATGAAGGAGTACTGCAGGGACAGGAAGACGGTTGTGTTTCTTCCGCTTGTAAAGACAAGCCGGAAGTTCAGGGATATCCTGAATGAAAATGGGTTCTGTGCTGCTGAGGTGAACGGGGACAGCCAAGACAGGGCAGAGATCCTGAAAGATTTTGAAGAGGATCGATACAATGTGCTGTGCAACTCTATGCTGCTGACAGAGGGGTGGGACTGCCCATCTGTGGATTGTGTTGTTGTTCTCCGGCCGACAAAGGTCAGGAGCCTTTACTGCCAGATGGTAGGACGGGGAACCAGGTTAGCGCCAGGAAAGGATCATTTATTACTGTTAGACTTCTTGTGGCATACGGAGCGCCATGAGCTGTGTCATCCGGCACACCTGATCTGTGAGAGTGAGGATGTTGCCCGGAAGATGACAGAGGATCTGGAAGAGGCTGGATGTCCAATAGATATCGAAGAGGCAGAACAATATGCAACAGAGGATGTTGTAGCACAGAGGGAAGAGGCGCTGGCAAAACAGCTGGCGGAGATGAAGCGGAGAAAGAAAAAACTGGTGGATCCGCTTCAATTTGAGATGAGCATTCAGGCAGAGGATCTGGCCGGATATGTTCCGGCGTTTGGCTGGGAGATGGCGCCGCCTTCGGATAAGCAGAAGAATACTCTTGAAAAGCTGGGCATCCTTCCGGATCAGATCGATAATGCCGGTAAGGCATCCAAACTATTGGATCGTCTGGATAAACGGCGGCAGGAAGGATTGACAACACCAAAACAGATCCGTTTTCTGGAGGGAAAAGGATTTCAACATGTGGGAACGTGGCAGTTTGAGACTGCAAAAAATCTGATAGACCGGATTGCGGGGAATGGATGGTGTGTGCCTCATGACATCAATCCGCAGGAATATATAGGAGCGTAAATATGTATGGAGCGGAAGACAGACTTAACGGAAATCATAGAATATATAGATCCCTCTGGATGTAATTACCAGGAGTGGATCAATGTTGGAATGGCATTAAAGCATGAAGGATATTCGGTGTCTGTCTGGGATGCCTGGAGCCGCAGGGATATGGGCAGGTACCATGCGCAGGAGTGTGAGAAGAAATGGCGGAGTTTTCAGGGAAATGCATCTCCGGTCACCGCGGGAACGATCGTACAGATGGCACTTGACCGGGGGTGGAAGCCTGCCCATGGAGGGCATGAGTTAGATTGGGATGATGAGATCAGCGCAGAGGATTATAGGGTTGTAGACAAGAACTGGGTGGAAGAAAAAGAAGTGCATGAGCCTGATAAATGGGATCCCGCAAAGCAGTTGATCAAGTATTTGGAGGTATTATTTGAAGCATCTGAAAGAGTTGGCTATGTGACCCGGACCTACGAAAGGGATGGCAGATTCCTGCCGTCAAAAGGCTGCTGGGATAGAACTGCAGGGCAGTTGATCCAACAATTAAGTAAGTGTGGAAATGATATTGGTTCGGTACTTGGGGACTATAATCCAAAAGCAGGGGCATGGATCCGCTTTAACCCATTGGATGGCAAGGACTGTAAAAATGAAAATGTCACGGAATTTAAGTATGCACTTGTAGAATCAGATACAATGGAGATTGAGAAACAGAATGCGATCATCAGAGAACTGGAGTTGCCAGTAGCATGTCTAGTCCATAGTGGAGGCAAGAGCTTACACGCCGTTGTGCGTGTAGATGCATCGGATTATAAGGAATATCGAAATCGTGTTGATTATCTGTACAAAGTGTGTGAGAAGAATGGTTTGAAAGTGGACAGCCAGAACAGGAATCCGTCCAGATTATCTAGGATGCCCGGAGTGATGCGTAATGGGAAAAAGCAATTTCTGGTTGATGTGGATATCGGGAAGCAGTCATGGGAAGAGTGGCATGAGTGGATTGAAAGCATCAATGATGATTTACCGGAACCGGAACGGTTGGAGGATGTGTGGGAGAACCTACCACAATTGTCAGCGCCATTGATTGGGAATCTTTTGCGACAGGGACATAAGATGTTGATTTCAGGACCTTCTAAGGCAGGAAAATCGTTCGCACTGATAGAATTAAGCATTGCGATTGCGGAGGGTGTGAATTGGTTAGGATGGGAATGTACAAGAGGCAAGGTACTGTATGTGAATCTGGAACTTGACCGGGCTTCTTGCCTGCATCGCTTCAGGGATGTGTATGAAGCATTGGGATTGAATCCTAATCACCTGGACAATATTGATATCTGGAATTTGAGAGGGAAGGCTGTACCGATGGATAAATTGGCACCTAAGTTGATCCGGAGAGCAGCAAAAAAGAACTATATAGCAATCATCATCGACCCGATCTACAAGGTTATTACTGGAGATGAGAACAGTGCTGACCAAATGGCAAATTTCTGCAATCAGTTTGATAAAGTATGTACGGAGCTCGAAGCGGCCGTGATCTATTGTCATCATCATAGTAAAGGGAGTCAGGGAAGTAAGAGAGCTATGGACAGGGCGTCTGGTTCAGGCGTATTCGCCAGGGATCCGGATGCAATCCTGGATTTGATTGAGTTAGAGGTTACGGATGAACTGTTGAAGCAAGAAACGAATAAGTATATTTGTGATACATGTGTGGATTATCTGAATGGCCTGTATGAAGATTGGGAAGATGATGTATCCCAAGATGATCTGTGCAGCCAGGTACAGATGCTAGCGTATTGTAAGAAAAAACTCTTTAAGAAACAATATGAAGAACTGAATATGAGGATTCAGTCGGTAGAGCAGCAGGCGCGGGCAAGGACGGCCTGGAGGATTGAGGGGACATTGAGGGAATTTCCGAAGTTTGAGCCTGTGAATGTATGGTTTGGTTATCCGGTGCATTGTATTGACCGTGTGGGTGTACTGAAGGATATCCATCCGGAGGCGGAGAAGGCGCCGTGGCAAAAAGCAATCGGGAAAAGAAAGACGCCAGCGGATAAGAAGAAGGAGCGGAAACAGTCAATAGAAACAGCTTTTGAAGCTTGTGGGATTAATGAGAAAGTGACAGTTGAGGATCTTGCAGAATACATGGCAGTTACAGAAAAGACAGTCAGAAATCGTTTGAAAGAGCATGGCGGTTTCGTGATCGAAGAGGGAAATGTAAGGAAAAAAACGTAATTTTCCCTTTCCCTGACAGGGAAAATCTGAGGGAAAAAAACAGCACGTATTTTCTTTTCCCTCTGGGAAAAGCTAAGAGAAATTTTGAGGGAAAAAAACAGCACGTGTTTTCCGTTTCCCTAGGGAAGAAAATGACTATATATACTACGTATATATAAAAGCGTTTCTTTCCCTGACGGTCAAGGGGGAAAGTAGTCGTGCGGTAGCTTACGCACGACGACTCCTTCCCCTGGTCCTTGACTTAAATTGAGTTTCCCTTAAACGAAATTTTGCACGTTAAAGGAGTGAAGTGAATGTGATTGAATTCTTTATGCCGATGATACCGCCTACCTGCACACACCAGGAGAAGAAAGTGGCTGTCATTAAGGGGAAGCCGGTGTTTTATGATCTGCCGGAAGTAAACCAGGCAAGGATTAAGTTGTGCGGGCATCTGGTGAAGCATAAGCCAGAGAAAATGTATAATTGTGGAGTCCAGCTGATAACAAAGTGGTGTTTCCCGAGGGAAAAGCATCAGCAGGGAGAATACCGGATCACGAAGCCAGATACGGATAATCTCCAGAAACTTTTGAAGGATTGTATGACAACAGTTGGATTCTGGAAGGATGATGCATTGGTGGCATCTGAGATTATAGAGAAATTCTGGGCGGATCCACCAGGAATTTATATCCTGATCAGGGAGCTGGCAGAGTTATGATAATGGGATTCAGGGAAGCATCCCGTATGTTTCGGGATGTATGGAGCCTGTATAAGGGATATGCAGCTAAGAGATTGACTGGGACTGAGCTGGGGGAATTCATGGATAAGGTCAGCGGGGTTTATGAGAAATATAAGACACCTTTTGTGAAGGAGATTCTTTTGGCTGTGGTCAATGAGATTGAGCGTGCTGCCAAGTTTTATGACAGGCAGAAAAAGAGGGAATGAAGTCATGGGTAAGAACAGAGAAGAGCAAGCCCGCCTAGAGGGAATGGCGCAGGCCCTGCGAATAGCAAAGGAAAAAGGGATTGAAGGTCTGGAAGCAGAGATCCGGATGCGTAACATTACAGATCTACCGTGCGGGGTACCGCAGAAGGCAATGGATAAATGTATCCGGAACATCAAGAACAATGTGGTGGATACATTTACTGTCCTGGTAGCGTATACCCTGCATCACAAGTTTGGATATGGTACGACCAGGCTTGCACGTTTTGTGGAAGAGTTCAACTTCCAGGCGGAATGTCTAGCGGATGATTACTGCACTTGGGATGACTTGATTAACGAGATGCGGGAGGAGTGCGGGATGGATTTGAAGATTCGGAAGAATGACAGGGATGTGAGGATATAGGATTATGGAGAGATATACAGAATACCACGCCGGTGTTCCGGTGATCAAGGATAAGGAATTTCTGCCAGGGGCAATGAAAAGGCTGGCGGTGTTAGAAGATCATTTGGAAGAGGTTATGGAGAAAATGTGTGATGAGTATTGCCAATATCGGGCATCAGCGTTAACGCAGGGGATGTTGGATCGAATCTGCAGAGAGTGTGAGCTGGCAAAAATGTATGAGGCGTTGAAGTGAAAATGGAGAAATGTAAACTGAATTGTGTTTTGAAATATCCGGGGAGTAAATGGAGGATTGCAGATAAGCTTGTGGAACTGATACCGGATCATCATACCTACTTGGAACCGTATTTCGGCAGCGGGGCAATGTTCTTCAGAAAAACCCCGTCAGACATAGAGACGGTCAATGATCTGAATTGGGATGTGGTGAATCTCTTCCAGTGCATTCAAACGGATCCGGAGAAGCTGGCACGGCTGGTTATGACAACACCGTACAGCCGGCAGATGTATGATGATGCTTACAAGAGTGATCCGGTAGCGGAGATGATGCTTGGCGCTGATCGGTTTCATAAAGCGTGTCAGTTCCTTGTTCGGTGTTGGCAGGGGTACGGATTCCGAATGAATGGTTATAAGGTTGGATGGAGGAACGATGTGCAGGGAAGAGAGCGGATGTATGCGCTGTGGAACTGGTACTGTCTGCCGGAATGGGTGATTGAGATCGCGGAACGGCTGCGAAGAGTGCAGATTGAATGCTCTCCGGCGTTGGAGCTGATCGTAAGATATGATTATGAAAATGTGTTTATGTATCTGGATCCGCCGTATCTTCTGGGGACCAGATGCGGGAAACAGAAGCAGTATAAGCATGAAATGTCGGACGATGAACATGAGGAGATGCTTCAGAAAGCGCTCATCAGCAAAGCGAAGATCATGATCTCGGGATATGCATCGGAGATGTATGATGATATGCTTGCCGGATGGAGAAGGAAAGAATTCAGATCACATGCGGAGATGGGGAGTAGGCGGACGGAAGTTATTTGGATGAATTATGAATCTGGCCAGATGGAGTTGAGGTTGGATTGACTGAAAGCAATCCAAAGGTGGGATAAACCAAACGAATTTCAAGCAGAGGTTATCGGAAATATCTTTGACAATCCCGACTTGATAAAGAATTAAATGGAGGTTTAGAGATGGAATTCAGTATAAAACTCTCACTTTATTTTGAGATAAAAGATTCATATATTTATGGCGGAGAGGATTCGATAGGCTATATATGTACGGCTATAGAACTCAATCATCTTAATTATGAGAAAGATAATCTGTTTAATAAAAAAGAGCTTATGGAAGTGTATATTTCAGAACAGACAAAAAATACAGCAAAGTTTTGTAAAATTCCGGTTGAGTGTGTGCGTGTGATTTCAAAGGAAGAATATGAAGAGAACACAGATGATGATTAATGGGGGAGAGTAGCAGATCAAGAGGGGTAAAGATATAGAAAGGAGCCAGCCTCCGGTCGGGGTGACGTGTACACGGGCTTCTTTAGAACATGCAAGAGATATTAGATTTTCTTAGTGTAGAGGATGAAGAGATTCCAGTACCGGATAAAGGTCTGGA
>CAJTGB010000047.1 GCA_910575835.1 Lachnospiraceae bacterium
ACATAGTTGTTTCCTCCTAAAATTTTTCTACCAATTTTTTCCAACTAATCACAGTATTGTCGAATTCATTATCCATTATATAAAAATGGATGTGTCGAATAATCTGTGATGATTTACACAGATTATTTTACACACCCGCATAACAGGCTATGGAATCATGGATAACTCTATTCACAGCACATGGAAAAGCTAAAGTGTAGCTTTCACACGTCCTGCAAACAGAGTTACCCACAATTCCATGAGATAGCCAGTTATACACATTCCCACAATGCCGATTACTACGAAATCCATATTATTCTTATATCTTCTTTCAAAACAAAAAAGCAAGTACAATAGCAACTTGTTTTTTTTGCTTAAACGAAATATAATATCTTGCGAGGAGGAAACGATTATGGATTTTATGACAACTAAGGAAGCCGCCTTGAAATGGGGGCTTACAAATAGAATGGTACAATATTACTGCAAAGAGGGTAAAATTCAAAAAGCAGAAAAAATAGGAAGCATGTGGCTGCTTCCAAAAGATGCAAAGAAGCCTATTGATAAAAGGACTATGGAGGGGAGGGCTAAGGAAAGTGGCCAGTAAAATTTTTGTCGTTGAAGATGATATATCTATTTGTGAAATGGTTGATAATTATTTAGTTAGTGAAGATTTCAGGGTAAACGTTTTTCATAGCGGTTTTGAAGCAATAAGAGCTTTCCAGTTGAATACGGATTATGCACTTGCTCTGATCGATTTAATGTTGCCAGATACAAGTGGCATGGAAGTAATCAAAGCCATTCGTCAAATCAGCAAAATCCCTATTATTATTATTACAGCGAAAGACAATGATACGGACAAATCAATGGGTTTGAATCTGGGAGCGGACGATTATGTGGTAAAGCCATTTTCCTTAATTGAGCTTACTGCAAGAATCAAAGCCAATATCAGGCGTGCTACAAGCTATGACAACCAACAGGAAGAAACCGTCACAAGAATTAAGGATTTAGAAATTAACCAGACAACACATAGCGTAAAGGCTGCTGGAACCGTTTTGGAATTAACCCGCACAGAATTTGAAATTTTAAATCTAATGGCTTCTCATCCGGGACAGGCTTTTTCTAAAGAAAGACTTTATGATTTGATTTGGAAAGAACCGTATTTTGGAAAGGAAAACGTGTTGAACACGCACATCAACAGGCTGAGGGCGAAATTAAAAATGGTTTCAAACAGTGATGCCACATATATTAAAACTTTATGGGGCATCGGATATAAAATGGAGGAATAACTGGTGTACACACTACTTATTGTTCTCATACTAATATTATTCGCAATGTTTTTATATGAATGGTCAAAAAACAGAAGAACATCCAAAGAAATCAAATATATCAGAGAATGGTTTACAATGGCTCCTTGCTTGAAAGAAAACCGACAGATTTTAATCCCGTCTGAAAATGCAGAAATTAAAGGGCTTTCAGTAGAATTGAATAAATTACTGGATGAACTTTATGCACAAAGAGTCAGTTATGAACATTCCAGACAAGCTATGATGCAGGTGCTTACCAATATTTCACATGATTTAAGGACACCTCTCACTGTTCTAAAGGGATATAGCGAATTACTAAACAGAGAAGTATCAGATATGCCGGTAAAAGAGAAAATTACGGAAATGGCAATTAGAATTGATAGTAAAGCAAATGAATTAGTTGCAACTATAAATGAATATTTTACTCTGTCAAAAATAACGTCCGGGGATATGAACATGGAACCCAGCATGGTAAATGTTACACAAATATGTCATGAAATAATATTGGATTATTATGATGTTTTGGATGAAAGAAAATACAAGGTTGAAATAGAAATCAGTCCTTTGCCGGAATATGCATATGCAGATACCCCCGCACTGAACAGAATACTGAAAAATCTAATTGATAATGCAATAAAACATGGCAATGAGGGGAAATATCTTGCGTTCCGCTTAAAAAGAATATCAGATAAGGTCATGATAGAGGTGGAAGACCATGGCAAGGGCATAGCAGAAAAAGAGCGGGAACACATTTTTTACAGGAATTACACGACAGCGCATAAAAACTATGGAAGTGGGCTGGGGCTTACGATTGCTAAAAATCTTGCGCTGCAAATGGGGGCTGATATACAAGTTGACAGTAAGCCAGGCCAGAAAACAGTTTTTACCTTGATTTTAAAAAGTTAGAAAAAAGTTAGATTTCAGACAGATAAAAGAGAATTCTGTTTTGTATACTGTGGAATAGCAAAGGAGGCGTACAAAATGGATTATATTATCGCAACATCAAATTTGACAAAATCCTATAAGGAAAAAGTTGTAGTTGACAAGGTAAATCTTCATGTTAAAAAGGGAGAAATCTATGGCTTTGTTGGGCCAAACGGCGCAGGAAAAAGCACTATCATGAAAATGCTTTTGAATTTAGTGCGCCCGGATTCCGGAGAAATATATATATTCGGCGAAAAAATGGACGATAAGAATTATGAATGTCTGAAACGAATTGGCTGTATCATAGAAAACCCTTATTTCTATGAAAAAATGACAGGACTACAAAATTTGGAATTGCATTGTGATTATATGGGTTATCATAACCGCAGACGTATAAAAGATGTTTTGGAATTGGTTAATCTTCAAAACATTGAGGGAAAAGCAGTTTCGCAATATTCCTTAGGGATGAAACAGCGTCTTGCCATTGCAAGGGCAATTTTAGCAAAACCAGAATTGTTGATACTGGACGAACCTATCAATGCGCTTGACCCAGAGGGAATAAAAGAAATGCGTCTTTTATTTGGGCGGCTACATCAGGATTACGGGGCAACAATTTTTATTTCCAGCCATATTCTCTCAGAAGTTGAACAGATTGCGGACAGAATCGGTGTTATCACAGGCGGAAAGCTCTTGAAAGAAATATCTATCCATGAGGTTCATGAATATCAGACAGAATACATTGAAATAAATACGGATAATGTAAAACAAGCTGCCTGCCTTTTGGAACAAGACAAGAGGCTGTCACATTTCGATGTAGTGGACGATACGATTATCAGGATTTATAGCACCGTTGTTTCTGGAAAAGAAATCTCAGCGTTGCTTGTAAAAAATGGAGTTGGTTTGGAAAGCATAGGACGAAAGGAAAACAGCTTGGAGGATTATTTCTTCCAGCTTACAGAGGAGGGAAAATAGAATGGTTCATTTACTGAAACTTGAAATAAGAAAATTCAGACTGCCTCGCAAAATAATGGCTGCTTTTTTTGCAGTTGCTTTTTGTATATTGTTTATTACGGTGTCTTTGGTTGACAGCATGACCGACCCAGAACAGACAAAAGACACATTTGAAAGCACATTTCTTCTAATAGGGCTTTTGGTATCATTTATTTTTCTGATATATTCATCAATACTTACATCTACATCAGTGATTAACGAATACAGCCAGCGAACCATTACAATCCTGTTTTCTTATCCTTTAAACAAGAAATTGCTTATCGTAATAAAAATGATGCTTATTATGGCTTTTACTGCTATTTCATTGCTGTTCGGATATGTTTGCTGTTGTGGATATATCGTCGGAATGGATTATGCTTTTGATATGTTGGAGGGTTCTTTTCAGATATCTTATTTATCAGAATGGGTGCCGATGGCAGTTACCAGCACTATCATTTGTGGCGTTTTATCATGGTGGCCGTTTGTCATTGGAATGATAAAAAAGTCTGTTCCTGCAACGATTGTTACTTCTCTCATTGTTTTATTTGTCAGACAACTTATCATTACGAAGAACCCGACTAATCAAGAGAATTTGTTCCAAGTAGTTTTAGTGTTAATAGTTACATTAGTAGCCGTAATGATTGTTTTTCGAGAAAAAGTAACAAAAATAGATTAGATAAAGCAAGGAATGGAATCAAAGTCACAAGGACAAGCATCGTGAAAGTGTGCATAACAAGCTATGGATTCATGGATAACTCTGTTTGTAGGACGCGGAAAAGCTAAAGAGCAGCTTTACATCACGCCCGTTGTTGACAGACCATCTGCCCTTGCTGGTTGGTAATCAAAAGGCGACAGCAAAAAGTGTTGCTATCCTCTGAATTATAAATGTAACTGAAAAACATGCACCGCCATATGTGGGAGAAAGGGGGAATCATCTATGCCTTGTACAGAAGCATACAAGGAGCATATCGAATACACATTTAACGCCTTTTGCAGAGTTGTTATACGCTATGCCGCAATCAACGCATGGCGTGACAGGGATAAGCGGCGGCAAAGGGAAATATCCTTTGAATACCTCACAGAAGAAAAGTTTTACCCATTCAGTACATTAGATAAATTTTTTACAGACCCCTATAAACAATACCCGGTTATGATATGCGGTCAGAGGGTTATCCTCACAAACGGAAATCTTGCCACTGCTTTGTCCTCTCTGCCGGAGAAAAAGAGGGAAATCATCTATCTTTACTTTTTCGGGCGTTATACACAACAGGAAATCGGGGAACTATATGGACGCTGCCGGAGTACGGCGTGGCATCACATACACAGTGCCTTACAAATGCTGCATGAAGAAATGGAGGTGCTTTTCCGTGAGGAATCCTAAACTTGTGCCATATGAAACGATTATCCGAGCAACCAGCGGAGAGCCGGAAGCCATTGACGAGGTTTTACGGCATTATGGCAAAAGAATCCGGCTTGCTTCCCTTGAAAACGGACAGGTCAACAAGGACACCGAGGACAACATTAAACGGCGGCTTATCGCTGCCCTGTTCCAGTTCCGCTTTGATGAACAGCCATACCCCAAAACTGAATAACTGCCGCCACATAGAACGGCACACCAAGACAGGAAATCATAAAAAGGTTTCCTGTTTTTTTGCGTTTATTTTTGGCGTGGATCTGGAACAGTACAGGCAAGAGCCGCTGGAGGATGAGTGATGGATGTGAATCAATTTGCGGTTTACCAGCTTAAAAATATCCCGGAAAACAGGCAGATGCGGTTCCGGCCATACAGTGCGCTGCAGGAAAAGGGAATCCAGATACGGTGCAGGGACTATGAGCAGCAGAACTCCAGACGGAACTCCCCTCTCTTTGGGAACAGTACATTGAGCGGCTGTCCGAGTACATGGAATCCAGCGGAAAAGGATATAAAAACCATGCCGCCACAATCCGGCGCTGGGCGAACGCCGACAAAAAGAAAGAGGAACCGCCTGCCCGGAACCGGGATTATAGCGTAGAGGAAGGAGAAACCATATGATAGAGATTACCGCAGAAGTCCGGGCGGCCATTGACCGGGCCGCCGGGGATATGGAGCTTGCCGGGGACGAGTATATAGAACCGGCTGACGGGCTTATCCACTGTAAGAAATGCCGTGGCAGCCGCCAGACTGTCGTGCCAAGGTTCGGAGGCTCCGGCTATTTCATGCCCCGCTGCCTCTGCCCCTGCCAGCAGAAAGGGCAGGAAGAACGGAAAGCCATGGAGGAACAGAGGGAGCGCATGGAGCGTGTCAAGCGCCGGAAGGCGCAGGGACTTCAAGACCGATACCTTTATGATTACACCTTCGCCAATGATAACGGCCAGAATCCCGTCATGGAGAAGGCACACGCTTATGTGGAGCATTGGAAGGAGGCATACCGGGACAACACTGGCCTTCTGCTCTTTGGTGACGTGGGAACTGGGAAATCCTTTTTTGCCGGCTGTATCGCCAATGCCCTGCTTGACCGTGACGTGCCGGTTCTGATGACGAATTTTCCGTCTATCCTGAACCGGCTGACCGGCGTGTTTGCCGAGGACAGGGCGGCTTTTATCGCCAGCCTGGACGATTACAGTCTGCTTGTCATTGACGATTTAGGAGTGGAACGCAGTACCGAGTATGCCATGGAGCAGATGTTTACCGTCATTGACAGCCGGTATCGGAGTAAGAAGCCGCTGATTGTCACGACAAACCTGAAACTGGAAGAAATCAAGAACCCGCCAGACCTTGCCCACGCAAGGATTTATGACCGCATACTGGAACGGTGTGCACCGGTTCTCTTTTCCGGTAAGAATTTCCGGGAGGAAGGAGCCAGGGCGACCAAAGCGGCGGCGAAGGAGATTGTGAGGAAGGATAACAAAGTTTGATTGCATGAAAAGGAGGATTTATGGGCAGCGACAAAATCACAGAGGATATTACCACCACGACACCGGCTAAGAATGCTCCCGCACTGGTGAAGAAGATTGGTCGGACTACCTACATTGTGCGGGTTCATTTCAGCAAGACCAGCAAGGAAACTATGAGCGATAAAATCAAGCGTATGCTGAAAAATGAGATACAGCAGATGTAAAGAGATTATAATTTATGAGCCGGAAATATTTTATTGATTTCCGGCTCATTTCATAATGTGCAAAGTTATGAAACAGATTTAAACCATTCCTCAGTCTTTTTATAATAATCAATAATATCGCTAATGCCATCCCTATTTATTTCTTCATACCAGTTTTCATGTCCGTTGGAAAAATTAAAAAGGCTAATTGCATTATCATAATATTCAGAGAAGTCAGGATTCGTATTCATTTTTTTAATGCAGTCAGCAAATGAAAAGTCTTTAAAATCTGGTGAGATTCTCCAATACCTTGGCCAATCCAAAACCATCGGACTAATAAATTTTGATTTAGGGTCATTGGTTTTGACTCAAACTTAATACAGATTTTCTTATAACTTCTTATATCTTCTCATATCTTCTTATATCTCCACGGAACCCTGTAAATCAGGGCTTCGTGGATATTTCGCTATTGGTAGATACTTCACGTATCTTCTTATATCTCTATTATAGAGACACTTCAAACGTAGTAAAAAAGTAGTAAATTCTTATTCCGCTAACCGTTCCATTTCAGCCTGTATTCCGTCTATGGTAACATGTGCGTACAGATTAAGCGTGATTTCTATACTGCTATGTCCCATGATGTATTGCAGGCTTTTCGGATTCATGTTTTTTCCGGCTAATCTTGTGCAAAAGGTGTGTCTTAATACATGCGGTGAAAAATACGGCAGTTCGTCCTCATGTGTTTTATTATACTTTGTTACAAGATTCCGAAAAGTTGCTGAATAGTATTGACCTATTACTGGATGTCCTTCTTGCGTGAGAAATAAGAAATCGCTGTAGCCATCTATGATATCCGATTGTATACCTTCACATTGCTTTAATACGTGTTTAAATGCTTCATAAGCTGTTTGATTCATGGGGACTTGGCGGACACCGCTTTTAGTCTTTGGGGTATCTATGTAATAACCGTGTTCACTGTCTTTCAATAGTTGATGATTTACATGGATTAACCTTTTCTCAAAGTCTAAATCATTTACAGTCAATCCGCACAGTTCGGAAATTCTAAGCCCTGTATTTAGCAATATCACAATCACATCATAATACTTTTTATAAATCATATCCGTTTTAGCAAATGCAAGAAGTTTCTTTTCTTCGTCCTCTGTCAATGCTTCTCGTGGCTTGCTGTCATCTGCAATAACATCACTCATTTTGTAGTCAAAAGGATTTTTACGTACATAATCATCTTGAATAGCGATATAAAAAGCCGCTTTTAAAGAACGTTTGTAATTATTGATAGTTTTATAAGCATATCCTTTTGCTTTCATGCGGACAGCCCATTCTTTAGCGTCAGAGGGTTTTATACTGTCTATACTACGTAATCCCAGTATATCCTGTTCTAAGGCTCTCATAAGCCTCTGGCGGCCTAGCAGGGTACTTTTTTTAACATTTGCCCGGCTTGCGTTCTGCTTTTTGTAGAGTTCGCAAAGAGTCATTTTTTTGCCGATCGTATCAATTCCGTCTGAAAGGTCTTTTTGTATTTCGTTTTCTTTCTCACGGAGTGATATACAATCCCTTTTTCCTTTAGGTACTCTGTCTGTAGCGGTCAATTTCCAGGAATAAGCAAACTGTACTTTTCCAAATGCATCCATATATTTAAATGCGTATCTTCCATCTTTTCTCTGGCTCTCTCCGTTGTTTAATATCCTTCCTTTTAAATCTCTTCTTTTCTCCATTTTTTTCTCCTTCCATAATTGGAAAGAGCCTTGATATGACTTACTTATATTATAGCACATCTTGGCTCTTTTTGCATTAAATAGTATCAACTTCATCCAATATTTTTTCGAATTGTTTCCGCTTTATTTGTATACGGTTTCCATTCATAAATAGCCATTTCGCATTTTTGCTTTCTTCCGCAAAACGACGCAATTTGTTTTCACCGATACCAAAATATTCGGAGGCTTCTTTCATTGTCAGCATGTATTTTTCGCTGATAGGTACGTTTATATCGATCATGAAAACACCTTCTTTCTACTTATATTCATTCTTTGCTCTAATTATATAATTCGTATCTTTTTGGATTAGTGCACCTGTTTCACTGTCTGTTGTAAGTTTGTATAAACCGACATCTACATAATTTTTACCATCACTATCCGTTCCAACAATACCAAAATTAGGAATAAAATCATTTAATTTAGTATTATCTTCCATGCCGAAAGATACTTTTGGCTTTTTTAAACCTTGTGAGTTAAAGTATCTTTTTTTTCCATACATATCTTTATCAGTCAACAAAGCGGAAGTTATATATTTGGTTATATATGAGGATGCCTTTTCTGAGTTTTCTATTTTTTCGCAATCGTTGAATCCATATTTCCAGTCTGTCAGATTATATACTTGTCGGCCGTTTCTTACTACGGGTATATTTGTCTTAGGGTTAACTGCCTGTACAAAGTTTTCATTTGGAATTTTTCCGAGCAAGCCGTGAAAATGAATTGCACCTGATTTATGTAATTCCGGAACAAGCAGATAGTTAAATTTTCCATATTTATCACGTATTGACCGACACCATTTTAGCAGAACTGTTTTTGAAACGTCATAATTAAAACTGTTTACTTTTTGGGGATCGAGAGTCAGCGTAACAAACCATTCAAAATCATTAGTTAAAGCATAGCCTTTTATCCGTCTCCTGATGGCATGAATTTGACTACGGGTTCGTTTTTCCTGTTCTTCATCGGATAATTTAGGCTTATTTTTAGATGATGGCGGCCTTGCTCCTATATATGTTTCCTTTGGTTGATGGTAAGCAACTATTTCTATCATCCCGTTGCCATAGTCAGTTGTTTTCCGGTTGTATTCTCTGGTATCATTTAGTGGAAGAAGCGTAATTTTCATATTTATGTCTCCAACATATTTTGTAATTTGATGCTTTACGTCGCAACATTGCCTAATGTCAAGTAAGGCAATGTTGCCTGTCCTGCCTATTATGCGCAGTAGTGCGGTTGTTATTATTTATCGCATATTCGCAATCCCAATTATTGCGTATCTGCAGTGGCACAGCGCATGTGGCGGCAAGCCACCCCATGCGCCATGCCCCACCATACGCAATGATCGACATTGCAATATGCGATTGTGGAAAACGCCGCAATACTGCGCATAACAGGCGGATCAGTATTATTTCTTTTTTCGAAAGGCAGGAGAGAAATAAAAGCCGTCAGATACAACTGCCTTGTAGCCTTTTTCTGTCGGTTTAGGCTTATCACGCAGATAGTCCAATGCATACCATCGGGCCATCTGCCTTTTATCCGTACTGATAACATAAGTCTCTCCGTTATCCTGCACAACTATATATAACATCTTAGCGACCTTCCCCATATGGAGTCCCCCTATCCCTTAATTCTTTAAATAACATTATGTAGTCGCTTGTTTTCTCCGGCATCTGCGGCGTCTCGATATACGCCAATCCGTCTGATTTAGGCGTAATTGCGTAACCTTTACCGACTCCGCCTTTATAAGCGCCTGCAATGTCTTTTTTATAATATCCTGTTGCCTGGTGAAATGTTTCGTCTGACACCACAGCCCCCAAAATAATGCGAGTCTGGCATTGTTCTGTTATCGACTTAGGTAAATCCGTTGCATTTAATTTTTGCGCCGTAATCACGAGAGAAATACCTACGGCTCTGCCTTTCAGGGCTAATTGTCCCAGTAACCGCTCAATTTCCGCTTTCTGTTTTTTGTCAGCCTCTCCCAGAGCCGCCAGAACCTCGTCAAAAATGAGTATTTCTCCTTTTAATCCAAGCGAAGTGAAATTTGCGTCTATATCCGCATTATCAGCCGCAAAATATTTTGAGTATCTTTCATTCATTTCCCTCACAATGTCTTTGAGCATTTGAATAATCTCATCCGTTTCTACGGCTACTCCCACACCAATATGGCGGAATAATCTGCCAAGATCGGAATTTTTGGCATCTATTACATGTAACATGTGCTGACGCCTAAGTACCATCCCGCCCAGATAGCGTAAAAACTGGCTTTTTCCTGCGCCGGACGGGGCGATTAATAAAATGTGTAATGCTTCGCTGTTATAATTCCAAATTATATTGTCATAGATCGGTATTGGTTCATAACTCACATCCGGCTTATAATCGCCTTTATATTCATTCGGTATACCTTTTCCTATTAGCATAATTCCGTCATAGCGTTTTGGCGGATTAGCAAATATATACCGGGCTTTACCATCGGACTCTTCATATTTAAGCATTGGTAGGCCTAAATACTCGGATAGTTTTTGGCCTATCTCGACAGAATCTTTAACTAACCCATTGAAATATAAGTCAATTATAGTTTTTCTGCCTTTTATCCCGTACATCCATTTGACGGAATGAATCAATAGGCCATCTGTTTCTGATTTTAAAAATAATCTAGTAAAATTAATTATTTGCTTTCTTATTTTTAAAATCTTAACAGGTGAATATCTTGATAACAAAAAAATTAATATACTATAATTCAACAGTAAAAAGATACCTACAATAAGCATATCGTATAGTATCTCATTTAATTCTGGGATAGCTGTTACGCCGTCCCAGAAAATAAAAATTGGTAAAATTATAAATAATAATGCTATAACTAATATACTTTGTTTGATGGCAGCTATTACACTGCCATCTGTCTTTAGTTTTAATTTATGCATCTTATTTTACCTCCTCTAATTTTTTGATAAGTAGCTTTAGACCTGTAGCACTGTAACCCTGAAAATTTTTACCTACCATATTTGAGTTCATTGCGAGTTCATATTCAACAATCTTATATTTTTTGTTGATTGCATGAACCGGATCTAAAAATTGTTTATCCGTTTCATCATATATAGTACCTTGTCCATGCATTGCATCCATGATACTTTTCCCGTATATAAATTCGATTTTTTGTGTGTGGTGATCTGTTGAAGGTTTACTTACCTTTTTAATAAACATTTCATCAGGTACACAAACATGACTGCTTATTGCAGACTGTAATTCAATCTGGGATAATAAATCTTTTATCCTAACATTCATGTAATCGATTTTTTTTACAGCATTCACGGTGCTTTCCCACTTCATTGTTTCTGTAGCAGTTACACTATTTGCAATTGCTGAATCATTTACTATTTCTTTCATAGTTTAAGTTCCTTTCTTAATATTTTATTATCTAAACCATATAGCGCTATCGGTATGCGCCTAGTATAGCAGACTTATATCAGTTTGAATGGACACTACATGGGGGAAAATATAGCATTCCCCCCATATTGTGAGAAACTATCTTTTGAACCTACGATTGTAACGTTCTAAATGTTCGGTCTGCAGGATAACAAGCAATTTTTCGATTGTTACATTATCCATATTGCTACAGTTATTACGTATATAGCTATAAACACCCTCTTCTTTTATGCTTTTTAAGGTGTATATATCTGTTACAATATCTCTAATTTCGTCATATGTAAGTGGTGGAAGATTTAATAATTTGATAACTGTACTTGTGGAAAATTCTAATACCTCAAATAACTTTAGAATATCTTGAATATTACTCAATCCATTACCTGTTGATTCCCATCGTTGATAAGTTTTCTCTGATTTATCAAGCATCCGTGCAACTTCTGCTTGTTTTAAGTTCAAATTGTTACGGTGATCATAAAGTTGTTCTTTTAATGCTTTTTGAATGTGGGAGCCTTTTGATTCTGTTGATAAATTTTTCATATGAGTATCCTTTCCTCATATGATGCGCACCATATTTTTCTCTTTTCTTTTCTTTGTAATAGTGATATTTTATAAAAACTTCATGAAATTTAACAAAAAATAACTTGACACCTATTCTGAAAATGTTATTATTAATTTAGAGATGAACATAAGAGTTGGCGATAGGTGCTAATTATTTTTCAGAAATGGGAAGGGGTATGGGGACAACGTCCCCAAGTATAAGTGAGGGGGCGTATGCCCCCGTAAGGTGAGATAAAAGTAGAGGGGAAGAAAAAAGAAAAAAAAGAAAATTAATGGAAAATTGAAGATTGATAAGATAGAGAAAAGATAGGATTAAAAATATATCATAATCCTATCTTTTTTAATGAAGTTTTTTCGGTTCTTATATAACGTAAGTAAAGTTCACGAGTAAAATATCCTTCCCAAAAAGTAAATAAGAGGATAATTCCTAAAATGGTATTATCCCCTTATTACTTTATATATTCTGTAAATTCTAATATCTCATTAGGAGTACATTCCAATATTTCGCACAATCTTTCTAATGTTGCAGTAGTAACGTGTTTATTATGCTTTAGATTATAGACTGTTTTTGACTGTACATCATACTTTTTAATCAGTGTATATGTAGTGACACCTTTTTCTTTCATTGTTTTCCATAGAGGTTCATAAGATATCATNATTGTAAGTTTTTAAAATAGACTTGAATATACCGATAAAAATCGGTATAATAAATACAAAAAATATAAATGTTAAATATTGACAATGCTTCGGGGGGGGGGGGGGGGGGGGGTAAACTGACAAATAGTAAAATTATTGCTATGAAAGAAAGCAAAGTAACTTAAGAAGTAAAAAGGAAGAGGAGATTCTACAGATGAAAAATAGAATGATTTTAATAACGATTTTGGCGGCAACTATCATAAGCGGAGTTATTACAGGATGCGGTTCATCAAAAGATACAACAGCTAAAGCCGCATCAACCACAAAGACAGAGAAAAGTTCCGACACAGATAAGGCACAGACAGAGAAAAAAATAAATGACTTGGAGATTAGCGTAACAGTAGACAACGGCTGGGACAGCGATTCCACACCGGCAATCCTGCACGTAACATCTGACACGGTAGACTTCTGTCACGCAATTACACCGGACGCAGAGGGCGGCAAGGGTTCTACCACCGTATCTCTGGCAAACGACACCTATACGGTTGAGTTCATCAGCCCGCTGAATCACGATGGTTCTGCTTATGAGATTTTCGATATGGGCACTGCTCAGGAAATTACCGTAGAATATGGCAAGGATATGGTGATCGACTGTGAAATGACACAGATTCCGGCTGACAAGGTGACTGACGAAATGATTCAGGACATCGTAAAGAAGACACAGGATGCCATTGCAAAGGGTGACGATACCCTGAAAGGTGACGCTGGAAAGAACACACTGGATAAGCTGGCAGAAAACGTTCAGAACAGCCCGAACGCATCTGAGGAAACAAAGGATATGGCTGAGTCTGTAAAGACGGAAACCGAAGTAAAGGCACCGGAAGCAGAGAATCAGACAGAAAATAAGACGGAAAACAATGCTGTAGAGAACAATAACGTTCAGAATAACAATTCTCAGAACAACAACGTTCCGGATAACAGCAATGCAGGCAACAATAACGTTCCGAACAATGCAGGAAACAACAATGTTCAGAACAATAACAACCAGAACAACAACGCACAGGCACCGGTAGCTCCGAGCAATCCGGCACCGGTTGAGAAGCCGGTAGAAAAGCCGTCTGCACCGGTTGTAACAGAGCCGGAAGCACCAGTTCACACACATTCTTGGGCAGACCATACAGTAACGACACAGGAGTGGGTTTCTAACATGGTAACAGTTCCGGATTATGAGACACAGACAACAGGTGTTTGGGTATGTAATTGTGGCGCAGTTATGGATATTTCCGCAATGGATGCTCATATGATTGCGCATCTTGATGCTGGTGAACCCGACAACGGACACACCGAAACACGCACAACACAGGTTCAGGTTGGATCCCATACGGAAGATCAGGGACATTATGAAAGCAAGACCACTGTAGATTACAGATATTGCACAGGCTGCGGCGCAAAGCAGTAATACGCATATCTCATATAGTATAGACACCGGCATCGAAAGATGTCGGCGTCTTTTTTTTTCGGAAATACCATAGTAACATAAGAAAGAGGAGGACGAAATGGAACGAAAACATTACGAAAAAAGGCGCTGTATTTTCTGTGGGCAGGAGCGAACGGTCACAATCATTGAAGATGACGGATATGACTATTTGGGACACCATAGGGGCACTTTGGAACGTTATGAAGACGATGATGGATGCACCTGCAGTCTTGGACGATTAGTAGGTAAAGCCGAGATCGTACCCATGTGTTTGAACTGTGAATTTTATGATCGTGGATATTGTACAAACAGGAAGAAAATCAAGACCATATCGGATATGTTTGCAATAGGCGACAAAGTCCGAGTGAAAAAGACGGAACATAAATGTGAAGAATATCAGCTAAATATGAATATTTTTAAAAAGTTAAATGTAAGATTAAGGTAATACGGAAGGGGGCGCAATATGTCACAATTCTATATTGAGAGGCTTGCAGACTTTGAGGCGGCAATAGTCATTTTAGATAGAAACCAGATTTCATATAGCATCAATGACGAACGTCTGATTTGTGTGGCTGAAAAGGATGTCTGCGAGATATTGGAAGCATTTGACAAAGAAGATATTTACTATCTGGAAGCCTGTTAACCATTTATAGATAATGAGATTTCACATGGAATTTGAAGACTGGCATGTAGTCGAAAACAAGGAAACCCACAAACAACATATCATTTGCGGTGCGATTGAAGACACTATCAAAGAACCTAACACATATATCGAAATCCCTTTCTCACAATGGTCTGTAGACCATATGATTGAAATTGTTGGCAATCTATTGGAGGATATCAATTTGCATCGAACGGTAAACATGCCAAGCGAAATCCACAGACTGATGACAGAATCCGATATATCAGAGAACGATATTCTTAAGTTACTTAAAAATTATTTTAAGAATCTACGTTTTTGTAACTTCAAAAGGAGTGCTTTTTCAGTCTTTCTCCCTTATCTCCAATAAATCCACAATATCACAATCGAAATAATCACATAAACGAACCAATAAATTCGCATCTAATCGCTGAAATTCATCACGACAATACCTGTTGAAATTTCCTCTCTGTAAATCTAAATCTTTACAGATTCTTGTTTTGCTGATTCCACGCTCTTGTAACAATTCCATGATATTTATGTGTAGATACTTCATATTCGCACCTCTTCCTATTTATATACAGTATAACCAAATATCATATATTTGAATACATCCGCTATAGACAGTGTTTATATGATTACTGTATAATTAAATACGTTCTATATAAGCACAAAAAAGAAAGGAGGGAATTTAGATGATGAAGAAAAAAAGAAAGATAAGTGCTTTTATAGTGTTTGCCTGTTTAGTTATCCTGATTATTGAATCATACAACGAACTGCCAGAGTTTAGAATTTACAACAGTTTTATCCAGTCATACACAACGAAAGACGATTCAGAGAGACGTGATACGGAAATTAATGTTATAGTGTATCGAAACTATAACGACGAAAATCTCTACAAGCGGATTGAATCAGAGCATAACCGAATTAACGGACAACCTACAGAATTAAAAATTAATTTATACAAAAGGGATTCAGATATAAAAAAAGGATATAATCCTTACAAAACTATTGTAATAGATTATATCAACGATTCGGTAGTAGCTAAATTGTTCAACAAAAACATCTTCAACAGAAAATCATATTACCCAGATTATTATTTATGTACCATTCCTTCACCCCTGAAACAAAAAATTTTGAGAGCAAATGTAAAACTCACATTTGCACTCGAGCAAAATTTTTTGCCCCTATGCCCTCTCCCATAGGGGGAATTTGCCTGTTGCATACTGTACATTCTATAACATAGCTTTAATCTATCAATAGGTGGAATGAAAGTAAAAGTCTTTCCTCTCCGGGCAGTATATCCTATATTACGGTATGTATCAAGGATGCTTCGCACCGTATAACGGCATGTCCTTGACACATTCCATAATATAGGATATAAGACGGTCAAGAGGAAATGAGATAGTCTGCTGTTTTACAGCCTTCGACTACACAATATATTTTCTGGCAATTTCTTGGCTTTCCAATTTGCAAACTATCAATGCAGGATTATTCATCACCCATAAAATAAGAATATTTCTGTTCGTCACACTTTATAATTTTTCTATTCATTCCTGACAAAACACCACTTATTTGGTCTCTGTTAGCAAATGGACATTTTTTCTCCACTTCATCAATAACCTCTCTCGTTTTCTTTCGCAGAACAGATTCGATTTCTTTTCTTACCTCACATTTTTGTTCTTCTGTAAGACTACTCATACAATGTCCTCCCTTTAAAAGTTTTTATAGATATATCATAACAATTTTATCCTCTTTTTCAAAGTGATTTTCGAAGTGAGTGTTTATTTTCGGCATATTTCACAATAAATATCCTACTTTTTGGAAACATGAACGCATGAGAATCTAGGATAAAATCGAAAAAACAGCACACGGGAGACTCATTCGAAGAATCTCTTTGGAAAATCCGGTGCTGTTTTTGCTCTTAGATTTTAAAAATTATTCGATTTTAATTGTCATATCAAGGCTCTTTCAAAAGTAGTAAATCAGTAGTAAGTTCGTTAGATTTTATTGTTTTAAAACCTCTAAAACCCAGTGTTTACGGGGCTTTTACTGTATATAACTTGATTTTGATGAAATCCCAAAACGGAATAAAGTAATCATTATATACCGGGTGATGGTTATTGAAACTTTTACCGAAAGAAATTCCTAACGCTTTACGTGCAGGTTCACCTCTTGCGGCCTCAACTAAGGGAGTACCAAAATATATTGACTTGCTGGAATCCATCAATGCGAAGCCAGAAGAAATGCAACCACGCAAAGGAATCCCCGCAATAATTGACTGACAAAAAAAGTCCATACAAGTCTGTAAGAACGATAAATAGATTTGGTGTTCTTGATAAAAAATGGGACAATAGGGGGTATCTTTTTCTCCCAACAATAAAGGGTAAGGTTCATATTTGGGAGTCGCCAGCCAATATGCCTCTCTGCGACAAAGGTAATGAACATAAATTACAAATGTATCACTAAAATGACAAACATTAACGTGTCCATTTGCATTGGCAATATATTGTCCCTCTTTCCAGTCATCACTCATTCGTATAGGAACAGCCTTGCTTATATCAGGCGTATAAACTATATCAAGTAATTTGTTATATAATTCTAAAATTGTTTGATTTCCGTGAGTGGTTACATAATTAGAAAATCCTAATATATCAAATAAAGCAATAGAATAAAATTGTTCTTGTTTGCCAGCTTCCTTGAGACGTTTTTCCATCTCTATTTGAGAAATACGCTCATGAGTTGGTTGGTTAACGGCTGAATTATCCATATTTTTCTCCTACAGTATCTATTGGTTGATGAATTATTATTTTATACTACCAGATCGTTAATATCAACCAGTTGCAGGAAAATTAAAAAAATTTCGATATATCATATATGAATTGTTTGACCAGAAAGTAATGGATATACTACACAGATAGCCATGTGCTTGTAAAATCAGGAGGTTTATGGTAGTATGGAGATACGAAAACAGAAGGGAAAGCAGGTGGGAAGATTGACAGTGACGGAACAGATAGACCAGAAACATCAGGAAGATTTACAGAGGCTAAGAGGCTTTCGCCTGCTTGATGATGATTTCCTCACAAAGTGTTTTGAGGGAGATACGGCAAGCATAGAACTGGTATTGCAGATTGTGCTGGAAAAGCCGGATTTAAAGGTGCTGGACGCCCGCACCCAGGTATTTGTGGAGAACTTGCTGAACCGTTCGGTGAGGCTGGATATCCTAGCTACGGACAGCACAGGGGCAAAATTGAATGTGGAAGTACAGCGCTCCGACAAAGGAGCCGGGAGAAAAAGAGCAAGGTACAACTCAAGCATGATGGACGCAAACCTCTTGAAAAAAGGCGAGGACTTCGACAAGCTGCCGGAAACATGGGTAATCTTTATCACAGAGAATGACGTAATGGAAAAGGGGTTGCCGCTTTATCCGATTGAGCGGTGTTTTTTAGGAACCGGGGAAAGATTTGAGGACGGTTCGCACATACTGTATGTAAATGGCGCTTACCGTGGAGATACGCCAATCGGGAAGTTAATGCATGACTTCTCCTGCACAGACGCAGCGGATATGTACTATGGGACACTGGCGGACAGGGTGAGATTTTTCAAGGAGAGCAAGGAGGGAATCGAGATTATGTGCCGTGCTATGGAAGATATGAGGAATCAGACATTGAAAGAAGGAATGATAAATGTTGCAAAGAAAATGCTGGAAGATGGAACAATAACGCTTGAAAAAATTGCGGAATTTGTTGGCCTTTCAGTTGATGAAGTGAGAAAATTGAAAACAGACCAGAATATGTAAATGGCACTAATGAGCCAGGAATCTAAAAAACAGGTTCCTGGCTCTATTTTTTTGCTCTGAAATGTAAATTTTCTGTGAATATGATTAAAAAGTCCTTTACAAAACGTCTCTGGCAAAACCTCAAAAAGCATACTTATTTCGTGCGGAGCCAGATTAGCGCCATTTGACATTGCGGAACTGCGGGAGCTGACTTCTTACGATGAAATGGAGCTGGATATGATCGGGGATCAGCGCACGGCAATGTTTATTATCATCTCCGACACGGACGATACCTTCAATTTCCTTGTGGCAATCATGTATACCCAGCTATTCAATTTATTGTGTGACAGGGCGGACGATGTGCATGGCGGCAGGCTTCCTTACCATGTAAGGCTGTTGTTGGATGAGTTCAGCAATATCGGGCAGATCCCAAAGTTTGACAAGCTGATCGCAACGATAAGGAGCAGGGAAATATCAGCGTCTATTATTTTACAGTCGCAGAGCCAGTTGAAAACCATCTATAAAGATGCAGCCGAGACAATTTTAGGTAATTGCGACACCATGTTATTCCTTGGGGGCAAGGAAGACTCCACGTTAAAGGAGATTTCTGAAAATTTAGGGAAGGAGACGATAGATCTTTACAACACGTCAGATACCCGTGGGCAGAGCCGTTCTTATGGATTAAATTATCAAAAAACAGGAAAAGATATGACATACTTGTTGGTGAAGAGTTCAGTTGCCTTGAATTTCACATGGACAGGGACACGATCAGCTGGATTCTGAATAATTGAATACAGGAGGTCGCTTATGGAGAAATTGCCAAAATACACACATGAGAACGGTATTGACTATGTTCTTGTCGGGGATTACTATATCCCGATGCTGATGTTGCCGGAGGAAAACCGCCCTATCGGTCGTTGGGGGCGGATGCACCAGAAGTATTTAAAAGAAAACCGCCCCAGATATTACAGCAGCTTGCTTCTTACTGGAAAATTATGGACATATCTTGCTGACTTGGACGAACAGGCACAAGAACGGCTGGACAGAATCGCAGAGCAGATGCAGGCCGCTGAGGGTGTGACAGAGGAATTGAAAGCGGATGACCAGCTTGAATGGGTGCGTCGCTGCAATTCTATCCGAAGCCGTGCGGAAGAAATTGTCCGTGCAGAATTGATCTATGTGTAAATGAATAATTTTTGCTGTTTCCCGGCGGGCAGTTTCCCGAAAATGATACAATGCCGTTTTCAGAAGCTGCCTGGTCAGGATTCTTCAAGCAGATCAGTCAGGATACTGCTCTGTTGGTACAGCCAGTCTGTGAAATTTTTCGGGCTGGCTTTTTCTGTCTTGATTGCCTTTTTCCTTTGAAGGGCTTCTTTCTTAAACGCTTCAAAGGCAGCCTGCATTTTTTCCAGACGGTCAGCCGGTAGGCCGGGATTCTTTTTTGCCTTGTTGATAATGTTGCGCCAGTGCTGGCACTCGTTTTTATAGACCAGATCATAGTTATTATCCCTGGCTCTTTCGTCGAATTCCCGCTTGTTCTGGAGTGCCTGTGCTTTGCGGCATTTGTCACTGCACAGTTCATAGCGCAGACTTTCGGCAAGGAAAAGCCGTCCGCATATCTTGCATTTCCGGAAATGCAGCCCCCAGTCATTCAGGCGGTTCAGGTAATAGGTGACTGCCGGGTAAAGGGATGCATAGGCAGCAACGCACTCCGTATTGCGTTTATTGTCCGGATACCATAGGTCAAGCCGTGTTTCTTCCGCCGGTACAGTGCCGAACACCCGGCTGGAGATGTGAAAGCGTTCCGGTTTCCCAGTGTCAGGGTCAAACCGAAGCGGGCTCCTTTCCTGGAACATTTGCGTGAAATGGCTCATTTTATCCATAAACCGGTCACAGGCCTTCGCCCTCTCCCTCGGTTCCCTTGCAAGCAGATAATCATTCCAAATACGAAATGCCGCATACATCCTCACCGGATCGCCGGTGAGATATTTTTTTGACAGAAACTCCCCGGCGGATTGTTCCAATGCAGGCTGCTTCCAGCGGTTGGAGTGCAGGGCATCCCGGAGCGGTGCCAGCCCAAGGCGGCTCCATTCCCCGTCCGGATCATGCTCAAACTCCGCAAGGAAAGTCCCCAGAGGGCGTGTCGCATCGCACAGGACATCGGCATCCGTGTTTCCCCGCAGGCGGAAGCGGATCTGCAGCTCCTCGCCGATCAGGACACGCTCTTTCTTTTTCTGCCTGTCCAGTGAAAGGACAAGCAGGATACGGTCATAGCACGGTTCATGCCGCACGAATTCCATTTCCATTTTTCTGATCTCCCTAATTCTTATGGTAATTTTATAATTTAGTAATATTTGTTACACTCATAGTACCGCATAAGTATTGCGTTTGTCAAGGGAAAGCCGATATGATGATTGCACATGGTAATTTCGTGCCATTCAGTACATTGACAAGTGAATGACCGTCTGACAGTGATATGACCGTGAGGGGAAGCAACGCCAGGAGTCGGGAAACCGGGGAGCGTGTCAATACGGGATACGCCGCAGGAATGGGGCTTTGAGGATAACGGCTGGCAGGCAGAACGGCGACAGGAAACATTCAAATAAAGAACAGGATTTTATCAATACAAATATAAGGAGGAGCAAGGAAATGAGCGACAACAAAAAATTAAAAAATTATGATGATCTCCCTTTGGTTCTGGATGTATCGGACATCCGGCGCATTATGGGAATTTCAAGAGCGAGCGCCTATGAGCTGGTTCATACGCCGGGATTCCCGGCATTCAGGAGCGGCAGGCTGATTAAAGTCAGTAAGAAAGCATTTTTTGACTGGATGGCAAAAGGCGTTGGGAATGTGCAGGAGCAGTAAATGAGTAAAAGAATAGAAAATGCCGCAGGGACGGCAGGAACGGAGGTATTTATGAAGCTGGATATAAGAGAAAAGAAAGTGCTGTATGTATATGGATGCCCGGATTACAACAATACGGTCACAAGGCTGAAGTGGCTGGTTTCATTGACCGTGGATCAGGAAGCGAAGCGCTGGCTGCTGGCACTTACCCGTAAAATGGAAACGGAAGGCTCCAAAGATTGGCATTCCTGCTTCTACCATCATCTCCGCATGGAGATGGGAGGATATTTCAGGGCAAAGAAATTTATGAAGGCTGTGGAGTCAAGCACAAATCATGAGGAGGATATGTATGAAGAAGCTGTCTAAATATGAGAGAGAAACAATCGTGAACTTTAATGAGGGGGAATCCGAGGCCAGTGTTTATACGTTTAATGCGGATTTGAAGCGCAGGCTGGCGGAGTTCAGCCGTAAGTATCCGCTATTGTGCCGATTAGAGAGAACCACGCCGGAAGGCAGCGTGACCTATGTATTGGATAAATCCCGGCTGTCTATCCGGCTTGTGCCGCCCTACAGCGAAGAACGTCGGGCAGCGGCAAGGGCTTACGCAAAAGAACATGGATTCCAGCCGGTTCAGGATGCACAGGAGATTGCCTGAGATTAAATGGCGAAGTGTTGGTTATGGGGGCAGCATGTGTTCAAAATGCCGGGTGCAGAGCTGCCCATTCTGACCATTCCATACAACAGGTGCGTAAAGTATCATGAGAGCATTGAAAAGGAAAAATGCCGGGACACGGAGCCATTCTTCCGGTACGGCAGGAAGGAGGAAATATGGCGAACATATATGGATATATCCGGGTCAGCAGCCGTGACCAGAACGAGGACAGACAGAGGCTGGCATTCCAGGAACTGTCTATCCCGGCAAAGAATATTTTTATGGATAAGCAGTCCGGCAAGGATTTTGACCGCCCGTCCTATAAGAGAATGGTGCGGCGGATGAAAAAGGATGACCTGCTTTATATTAAGAGCATAGACCGGCTGAGGCGTAATTATGAGGAAATACTGGAGCAGTGGCGGATTCTTACAAAAGAGAATGGGATTGACATTGTAGTGCTGGATATGCCGCTTCTGGATACCCGGCGGGGCAAAGACCTGATGGGGACATTTCTCAGCGATATTGTCTTGCAGGTGCTGTCTTTTGTGGCAGAGAACGAGCGGACGAATATCCGGCAGCGTCAGGCGGAAGGGATTGCGGCAGCAAAAGCCAGAGGTGTAAAGTTTGGCAGACCACCATTACCTTTGCCTGATAATTTTTATGAAATTCACAAGCGCTGGCGCAAAAAGGAAATTTCTGTCAGTGAAGCTGCACGATTGTGTGGAATGTCACGAGCAACTTTTCACGATAAGGCAAAAAGGTTTGAAAAGTCCAGGTGACAGGATAGCTTTAGAATCCGGTTATGTGTACCTTTTCAGATTTTATGTTTTGATTTTCTTCCAGATAAATTATATCGGATAGTGCTTGTAAATTCAATATAAACAGCATCCAAATAACGTATTTCCAACCCTGTAGAAAAGGTACACATTTATTTCAGTTTGGAGAGGAAATCATATGACGGATGCGGAACAAAGGAAAGCTGCCAGGAAATTTGCGGCAGATTGGAAGAATAAAGGATATGAAAAAGGGGAAAGTCAGCCGTTTTGGCTTGCTCTGCTTCGGAATGTATATGGTATAGAGGAACCGGAACAGTTTATCATTTTTGAGGAACAGGTACATCTTGATCATACCAGTTTTATAGATGGGAGTATACCGGCTACCCATGTATTGATTGAGCAAAAAGGGTTTGGGAAAGACCTGAAAAAACCTATCAAACAGTCGGATGGTTCTCTGCTTACACCCTTCCAGCAGGCAAAACGATATGCTGCAGAACTGCCTTATTCTATGCGTCCCCGCTGGATTGTAACCTGTAATTTCAGGGAATTTCATGTGTATGATATGGAACGCCCTTCCGGTGAGCCGGAAGTAGTTCTTTTGGAGAATCTCGGCGAAGAATATTATCGCCTGCAATTTCTTGTAGATACAGAAGACAGCCATATCAGAAAAGAAATGGAAATTTCCCTGCAGGCAGGGGAGTTGGTAGGTGTGCTTTATGATGCGATTTTAAAGCAATATAAAAATCCTGATTCGCCGGAAACATTAAAGAGTTTGAACATGCTTTGCGTCCGTCTTGTATTCTGCCTGTATGCGGAAGATGCCGGAATTTTTGGAGGGCATGGGAAATTCCACCACTATCTGAAGAAGATAGCAGATAGGAATGTTGCCGATGTACGCCGGGGGTTGATTGATCTGTTCCAGGTACTTGATACCATGCCAGAGGAGAGAGATCCATACATGGATGATGAACTGGCGGCGTTCCCTTATGTAAATGGTGGACTGTTTGCACAGGAAGATATTGAAATCCCACGTTTTACGGAAGAAATCGTTCATCTTCTGCTGGATAATGCCAGCGAAGATTTTAATTGGAAAGATATTAGCCCTACGATTTTCGGGGCAGTGTTTGAAAGTACGCTGAATCCGGAAACCCGGCGTAGTGGAGGTATGCACTACACTTCTATTGAAAACATACATAAAGTCATAGATCCACTTTTCCTTGATGGATTAAAAACAGAATTGGAAGAAATTAAAGGAATCAGTGTTGATCGGACAAGGGAACGGAAATTAAAAACATTTCAGACTAAACTGTCCGGGCTTACATTCTTTGATCCTGCTTGCGGTTCTGGAAATTTTCTCACAGAAACATATATCAGTTTGAGACGATTAGAAAATGAAGTATTGGAACTTTTGCAGCATGGACAGATTGTATTTGGAAATTTAGGGCAATACACACCAATTCAGGTAAGCATTGGACAATTTTATGGTATTGAAATCAATGATTTTGCGGTGACGGTAGCAAAAACAGCTTTATGGATTGCGGAAAGCCAGATGATGAAAGAAACGGAAGACGTGGTACATATGAGCCTTGATTTTCTGCCATTGAAATCCTATGCAAATATTATTGAGGGAAATGCTCTGCAAGTGGAATGGGAAACAATTATCTCAAAACACGGACTGTCATATATTATGGGGAATCCACCATTTGTTGGTGCACGGATGATGGGAAAATCACAAAAAGAAGATGTAAACAAGGTTTTTTCAGGATGGAAAAATGCTGGAAATCTGGACTATGTGTGCTGTTGGTACAAGAAAGCAGCAGATTTTATACAGCATACGGAGATACGATGCGCCCTCGTTTCTACAAATTCTGTGACACAGGGTGAGGCAGTTCCGAATCTTTGGAAGTCATTATTCCAGGAAAACGTACATATTGATTTTGCACACAAAACTTTCCAATGGGACAGTGAAGCAAAAATAAAGGCGCATGTTCATTGTGTTATTATTGGATTCAGTGTTGCTGTTAATAGCAAGAAGAAAGTGTTATATACTGCTGGAAGACCGCAGATAGTAAGTAATATCAATGGATATCTCGTTGATGCACCTGATATTTTTGTAGAACCACGTAGCAAGCCACTTTACAATGTGCCTGTGATTGGGATAGGAAATAAGCCGATTGACGGAGGTTTCTATCTTTTTAGCGAGCAGGAAATGAAAGAGTTTATTGAAAAAGAACCGGCTGCGGAAGAATATTTTCATCCATGGTACGGGGCAAGAGAATTTATCAATAATTGTCCTCGCTATTGCTTGTATCTGGCAGACTGTCCACCTTCACAATTACGAAAAATGCCGGAAGCATTGAAGCGAATAGAGGCAGTGCGAGAGTATCGAATGAAAAGCCCTAGCCCAGGAACGCGAAAAATAGCAGAAACACCCACACGTTTTCATGTGACAAATATTCCGAAAGGCGCATATATTGTGATACCACAGGTGTCTTCTGAACGAAGGAGATACATACCAATGGGGTACATGGATGACGGTGTTTTGTGCAGTGATAAAGTGCGGATTATGACAGGAGGTACGCTTTATCATTTTGGTATACTTGAATCAAATGTGCATATGTCATGGATGAGGGCAATTTGCTGTCGTTTGAAAAGTGATTACAGCTATACAGTTAATGACGTTTATAATAATTTTCCGTGGGCAGAACCAACGGAAGCACAACGACAGAAAATTATGCAGACAGCACAGGCGATATTGGATGCAAGGGCATTGTATCCAGACAGTAGCCTTGCGGATTTATATGATGAGTTGACTATGCCGTCTGAGTTAAGAAAGGCACATCAGCAAAATGACAAAGCTGTGATGCAGGCATATGGATTTTCAATAAAAGATACGACAGAAAGCAGCTGTGTTGCTGAGCTGATGAAACTGTATCAAAAGAAGGTATCAGTAAAATAAAATTAAATATGGTTACAGAAATCGATATTAAGTCGTTTGCTGGATTTGTATAAAAAGCAATCCAGACAACGGCTTTTCTTTTTAAAAATTCTGTAGAGATTTTCAAAAAGAGACAAAAAGAGAAGCCATATATAAATGGCTGAAGTTTTTGGCAGGGATGCAAGGGGCGCAGCCCTTTGTGCAGGAGTGCAGAGGATGCAATCCCTCTGCTCTGGGTACAGGGGCGAAGCACCCTGTTGGGGTCAAGGGGCAAAGCCCATTGGTGGGTTAAGGGCGGAAGTCCTTATCGGGTCAAGGGTGAAACGCCTTGCCCAGCTAGAGTTGACGCTTGCGTCAATTCATACTGGGTATTATCTGACGCAGGAACCGGCAGATTCGGCAGCAAAGCTGCCCTTCCCACAGAGAGAAACTTAAAAAGAAGGAGGATAGAATGAAGCTGACCAGACACAACGGCAGAGCCGGGAAAAACGGCGCTTACAATCCCAAACACAATGACCGGAGATTTGATGTGGCGAACAGTGAACATATCGACATGGAACGGACAAGGCAGAATATTTACTGGGATTGTTACACCGGCTTATCTTCTGCCCTGACAAGGGAGAGGGGCGGGGAAAACGATTATTCTTTTGAGAAGATTGAACGGATTTATTACTATGAGCATTACGCAGACCATGTGCAGGCGCAGAATGAGCGGAACGAAAAGAACAGGCACCCGGAGCGCAACCGGACGGTGGACGATTTGCTTACCAACAACAAGACCTGCCCAGAAGAAAGCATCTACCAGATCGGTACGGTGGAGGATTCTGTTCCGGGAGAACTGCTGGCCGAGATTGCAGTGGAATTTTTTGCGGAGATGGAGGAAAGGTTCGGCTCCCACGTCCACATATTAAACTGGGCGCTGCATCTTGATGAAGGCACTCCGCATATCCATGAGCGGCATGTTTTTGATTGTGAAAACAGGTATGGGGAGTTATGCCCGCAGCAGGAAAAGGCACTGGAAGAACTGGGAGTGCCGCTCCCTGATCCGGATAAGAAAAAAGGCAGGAACAATAACCGCAAGCAGACGTTTGATGCGGAGTGCAGGAAGATGCTTTTCCGCATTTGTGCGAAGCACAACCTGCATTTGCAGACAGAGCCGAGTTACGGCGGCAGGGGTTATCTGGAAAAGCAGGATTTCATCATTGAGAAGCAGAAAGAGATGCTCTCTGCACAGGGAGAAACCTTAGTGAAAAATACCAGAGCCATAGCGGAGCAGGAGAAGAAACTTGATAAGGCGGCGAAAGCCATTTCAGAGAAAGAAAAGGAACTGGAAAAACAGGAAGGATTGATTGGGGAAAAGAAGCAGGAACTTTCGGAAAAGAAAGCGGCTCTTGCCACTGTCACCATGAAGATCGCTGACATAGAATCGCTGGTGGAGGAAGTGGCGGACACGGCTTATGAGAAAGCCTGCGAGGTCGTGACGGATACCGTCCGGGCGGAAACACAGAAAGAGGATATACGGGCAGTCGAGGAGTACAAAAAGTGGCTGGCTTCGCCGGAACGGAAAGCGCCGAAGGAGAAACGGGATTTTGCCGTGAAGTGCCTGAATACGATCCAGGAACAGATAAAAAATGCGGCGCAGAAAGCGTTAAGGAAAGTCCAGTCGGCGCTCCAAAAGCCGGAGGTAAGCCGTGTGAATAAGGAACAGATTAAGGAGAAAGCAAGGGAATCTATCAGGGACAGGCTTGCAAGGGGGAAAACAGAAGCAGACCGGGCGAACCGGGAACGCATGGAGCGCAGGGATGGGATAAGACCGGTAACAAAAAAAGATATGGAAATTTGAAGCATTTGCTTTTCTTTGCGGAGATGGCAGATGCTTTTTTATTTCGGAAAGGGACAGTATGAATGTATTTGAAGCAGTAAAGGAAAATGTGACAGCAAGGCAGGCGGCGGAGATGTACGGCATCCGGGTGAACCGGAACGGCATGGCGTGCTGCCCGTTCCATGATGACAAACATCCAAGCATGAAGGTAGATAAACGTTTCCACTGTTTTGGAGTCAGGCAGACGGCGACGTGATTGACCTTGCAGCAAGGCTGTATGGGCTGAATAATCTCGGGGCGGCTGTGAAGCTGGCATCTGATTTTGGGATTGATTACAATCATAAAGGGCGTGCCTCTCCACGTCCGGTGAAGAAAAAAATATCTGAAGAACTCAGGTTAAAGCAGGCAGAATTGCAGTGCTGCCGGATATTATCGGAGTATAACCATTTATTAGGAAAATGGAAAACGGAGTATGCGCCGGAAACTCCGGGGGAAGAATGGCATCCCCTGTTCGTGGAGGCTTTACAAAAGCAAACCTATACAGAATATCTGCTGGACACCCTGCTGACCGGTACGGCAGAGGAAAAAACCGCCGTTATAAAAGGGCATGGAAAGGAAGTGATGCGGATTGGAGAACGGATTTCAGGATTTGCCGCCCGCCACAAGGCAGGCCGTGATGAACGCAGCAGACTTGCTCCTACCGGCACTGACGGTCGATGAGGTCAGGGAAAGCCTTTCCATGACACAAAAGGGGCAGACAGCGAACACAATCGGGAATTGTAAAACAGTATTCCTATGTGACCCGCTTTTAAAAGGGGCAATCCGGCTGAATTTACTGACAGAACGGATTGATATTGTACGGGATGTGGGGTGGCGCAGGAACACCAGCGCACTTACGGATACAGATATTAAATATCTGCTCCTTTATTTTGAGGAAAACTATGGGCTGACCAGTGAAAAGAAAATCCAGGCTGCCCTGGCAATCGTGGCGAATGAGAACCAATGTTAACAACCTAACTCAATCAACTACAACATATAGTGTTTCTTTTAATTGGCACGGGATTCCCTGTGCCTTTCTTTATTCATAACCACTAATTCGATTAAAATATTGCACAAAATTTGCCCATAAAAACCAGCATATTTACTATTGACATAAACTCCAAAAAATGCGGCGCAGCCCTTGTTTATATTACTTTTTTAAGGGG
>CAJTGB010000048.1 GCA_910575835.1 Lachnospiraceae bacterium
TTTTTTCTAAGCCTCCGCAAGAAGGCTTGCGAAGCATGCCCATTTATAAAACGCTCCCATGAAGTTACACAAAAAAGTGGTTTCTATGCCATCTATCCTTTCAAAAATAGCAGCATTTTAACCAAAGGAAAAGAATACTATCCCCATACACTTACCGGCTGATCGTCCGCGGCTTGGTACAATTGGAAAGAATCACATTCAGAGCAGTTTTATCTTTTGTATAAAGCTGCTCTCTTTGTCTGCTCTGAATCTGATACTTTCCTTAAGAATTATAGCAACTTATTGGGATGGGAAAATCGTCTATCAGGACACAGATATGACAGAAGATTTAGCTTCAATTTGTTTTAGTCATAATGAGGATTATACCTATTTGCTAAATATGGAAACAATAAAAGTTTGTGGACAAGACACATATTTGTGTATTCCTTTTGTAGCAACTATTTTACGATTGGCTGATATAATAGATTTTGACCCTAAAAGAACACCGTTTGTTTTATTTTCCCATTTGGCTGTGAAAAATCCAGTTTCATTATTGGAATGGAAGAAGCATCAGAGTATAAATGCATGGACAATATCATCAAAAAAACTTATATTTTCAGCTCAATGTGAACATCCTGCAATTGAAGCAGCAATACTCGAATTTTGTAATCAAATTGATGAAGAATTAAGAAATGGAACAGTCATTCTTTCCAATCTATCAGATGATGGAATGGATATAGATATGGAAATTTATAAGATACCGTTACCACCACAAGTTGATAGAAGAAAAATTCAGGCTAAGAAAAACATTATTACAGGAAAACCTATATATCGTTACCATGACACAAAATTTTCTTTAAGTAAGAAACAAATCATTGATTTATTAATGGGAACAAAGTTATATGGAAAGCCAGAAGTGGCTTTGCGTGAGCTATTGCAGAATTCAATAGATGCTTGTTTGTTAAGACAGAAGCTTTCTGAATTATGGGGTATAGAATATACGCCAAAAATAAAAGTATCATTATATAACAAAAATAATATAGATTATCTGAAAGTCAGTGACAATGGTATTGGGATGAATCAACATATAATTGATAATTATTACACGAATGTTGGTTGTTCCTATTATTCTTCACGAGAGTTTAGTGAATTGATGGTTTCATTTAAATCCTCATTTACGCCAATATCAAGATTTGGTATAGGAATCCTATCATGTTTTATGGTATGTGATTCGATGGAAGTGACAACGAGAAGAATTAAGGAAAGATTTGAAAGTGATGAAGCCTTGCATATTTCAATAGAAGGGTATGAGAGCCTTTTTGTGATTTCAGACTCTGATAAGAAAGAGCCAGGTACAGACACAATATTAACTTTGCGTCCAGTACATCCTTGGGATAAAATGGGTGAGGATGAATTTATACGATGTATAAAGACTATTGTACCAAATCCAGCAGTACAGATTGATATTGAAACAGATAAAAGTTGTGAATCCTATTCAAGTGAATATTTTGATGAGTTAGACTTAGAACTTCTATTAGATTATTCGTGGAATAATACAAAAAATATCCGAACAATAGATATTGATTTAACAAATAATGAATACGGATTCAAAGGTAAAGGATGCATAGGTATATTAATTAAAGATGGATTACCCGTAGAAGAAATTGAAATATTATCAAGAAATGTGGAAATAGATGGGGAGATATATACATTATCCTCAAATGTTAGATATGAATCCAATAGCATTAAAGATGTTTCAACAAGTATTTCTGTTGATGGAAGTGGAAATATTGATACAAATACTTCTTGGTCGGAAAGGTTTAAATCTAAGTCTGCATTGTCAATACATGGAATAGAGGTTCCATACAATCTATTTCCTAATTATTCTAGTCGGATGTCCAAGGCTGTATTGAAAATACCATTCCCGTTCTCTTTTAGATTGGACATTGGAGAAAATGGTGATTTGAATTTGAATTCTGCTAGAGACCAAATCATTTATGATGAGAAATGGCTGAGATTTGAAGAAAACTTGTATTCTATTATATGTACACAACTTAAAGAGATTCTGTCATTATCTGATTGGAAATTATTGAATGAAATAATACAGAAAAACAATAAAGATACATTTGGACGAATTGCAAATAGTTTTGAAGAATAAAGATTAGTTATTAAAAAAGAGGACTTCGTAGAAGTCCTCTGGATAGTTGGAGGTCTAGGGTAGTACTTATCAACTACATGCTACCATTACACTATATCGCCGCAAACACCTAGACCTAAAAATAAGATTTCTTTCTTCATAGCAATGATTCCTTTCTTCAATACAAATTTAATAGCATCGTAGATTAAACCAGAAACCATAGAATTTAATAGTAATCCTATTATGTTGGCGATACTTGGAATCGAACCAAGTCCTGTTGCTAACTTAATTTATAATAATAGTCTATGTAGAAATTCGAAAAAAGTCAAGTGAAAGTAAAATATTATTTAAAGTAAGATTAGCGAATAGGAGGAAACTATGTCAAAATTAAAAAATATAGGTGATTGTGCATTATGCAAAAATAAAAATGTTGAGTTAATGCAAAGTCATATTATTCCTAAAGCAGTGTATAGAAGAACAAAGGCTTATGAAAATTCTAGATTCCGTGAATTTTATGAACCTAAAGTTATATATCAAGATGGGGAAAAGAAACCTATGTTATGTCATGAGTGTGAAGAATTTTTTAGTAAATATGAAACGAAGTTTTCTAATTTGTTTTTAGATAAATATTTGAAAAATCCTTCGGACGAATTACCAGAAGTTTCAGACGACACCGAGTTTTATATATTAACTGTTGCTTGGAGAATTTTATATGATGATTTATATATATACGATTCTTTTGTAAATGATATTGAACGGAAAAATTTTGAGGAATTTGAACAAAAATTATGGTGGTATATTTTTGAAAGATATGCTAAAGAAAATGGACGAGAATCCTTATGTGAAAAGTTGGAAATAAGTGGAAAGTGTTTTGGAGAATTGATAGCTGAAGTTGAGGAACAGCAGAGTAAGAAATCTCTGAAAAATATGTCACAAATAAGCAGTTATATTTATACACTTGGACAATTAGGCTTTGTAGAAGATGTTACTAAATTATTTGATTCAATGGTATTTGGGTATTCGTTTTATGATGCATCGCATACAAAATATTATATAATATCGGGTTACAAGGGGCTAATCATATCAACTGTTTATCATAAAAAAAGAAGCTTGTTAATAACTGATAGTTTAAGATTGTTGCGGAAAGTACAAAATTCAAAAGGAAATGTTAAAGAAGATATAATCAATGAAGTTAATTATATTATTAAAAATATGAGACAAAAGTATTCAGAAGTTCAAAAAAAATTGAATGAGAATGGATTAAGAGATAAAATAAAAAAAAGATACGAGGATAAAATATAAGAATTAGATTTTACATAGCCGAGAGGTTTTCATTTACGAAAATCCCTCGGCTTATTTTATTTTCAAGGAGGTGTGTGATTGAATTACCATGAGTACAGACAGTCCTTTAATCAAAAACTGGCTGAAAGGGTACAGCGTGAGCTTGCCGATTTCCGTGAGGATATTCTAAACAAAAGCCCACAGGAGATTTACGATGCCGCATACCAAATCATCTTAAAGAGTGATATTGCAGAGTGCTTTTCAGATGCAGATTATCCCCCGCAGGCGGCAAAAGCCCTTATGAAATCCCCGAATCTTTTGCAGGATATTTATGAGGAATGGCTTGAAAAGGATGATTCCCACATGGAAGATTTACGACAGACCATCGCTGATTTTAAGTCTTATATGGTTAAGACGGAAAAAATTTTATCTGGGAAAGAGAGGTGATTTTTTCTTGAATGGGAAGTAACAGACCTTATGTGCAGATTGACCCAGACGTGCTTGAGCGGGCAAGGCAGATAGATTTGCTTTCCTATCTTCGAGCCTATGAGCCGAGCAACCTTGTCAAGGTAAAAGGCACAACGAACGTGTACTGTACCGCCGAGCATGACAGCCTAAAGATTTCCAACGGCAAATGGTACTGGTGGTCGAGGGGCTTCGGCGGCTATTCCGCCCTTGATTATCTGATGAAAGTTAAGGAATACAGCTTTGTGGAATCCGTGGAAATCCTCACGGGGCAGACGATGGCGGACTGGAAACCGCCGCCCCCTGCCGTGAAAAAAGACGAGCCAAAGGTGTTGCTCCTGCCGCCAAAGAACAAAAATTGCGACAGGGTTACCGAGTATCTTTTCGGGCGTGGCATTGATTATCAGCTTATCCAAGAGTGCATCGCCGATGGGATTATTTTCGAGAGTGCCGATTACCACAACGCTGTTTTTATCGGAAAAGATGAAAGCGGAACGCCAAAATACGCCGCCTGCCGTGGCACAATCAGCAGTTTCAAGCGTGACGCATCGGGCAGTGATAAGCGGTATTCGTTTCGGCTTCTGGCAGGAAGCCCATGTGCTTCGGTGCATTTATTTGAAGCCGCCATTGATTTACTGTCCTATGCCACTTATTTAAAATGTGAGGGAAAAGATTACAAAGCAGAAAACCTGCTCTCCCTGTCGGGTGTGTATCAGCCAAAGAAAGAGATAAAAGACAGCAAAATCCCCGTTGCCCTCACGACTTTTTTGAAAGCAAACCCGCAAATTAAGACCATCTATCTGCATCTGGATAAGGATAAGGCAGGTCGGTTATGTACCGCCGCCTTAAAAGAATTGTTGCAGAAAGATTACCGAATCGTTGATGAACCGCCGCCAGTCGGCAAGGACTTCAACGATTTTTTAATGTCCTATCTGGGGATTGCAAGGCAGAAACAGAGCCGTGAAAGGAGGGATGCCCGTTGATTGTCTGAGGATTTTTTTCTGATTGATACAGCCAGACAGCAAAGAAAAATCGAAAAAGAAAGAGAGGGATTTTCCATTGAAACAGTATGAAGTAACGCTCACAGGTCACTTTGAAAAGACCGTTTCCATCTATGCAGACAGCCCCGAACAGGCAGCGGAAAAGTTAAAGATTATCCTGTTTGATACCGACCTTGTTAGGTTTTCCGATGGGGATTTTGTCTGCGGAGAAGCGGATATTAAGGATGAAAATGAGGACGGATGTGAAGAAATGGAGAGCGAGGGCGGTGGCTTTGAGAATGAGGATTGTTCAGACTGTCCGTACTTCTGCCCCGTGTGCGGAGAATGTATGTATGAGGGCGGGGATTAAAGACACGTCTTACCAAGCACTGAATTTGGTTATCCATCTGCCGATGGAAACAAAATTCGCTTGTTAGGGGACGTCCCCTAATACCCCGTGGAAAAGACCGCCGCCAGAGGACGGCAGGCAGAAAGGAGTTTTTTAAGGATGAGTGATTTTATATATTTTATCCTCGGCACAACGCTCGGTGGGATGTTCGGCGTGGCGGTTATGTGCGTGTTGCAGATTAACAGGCTGTCCGAGGGAAAGGGGGATGCAGATGCGGAAACGAAACGTACAGATACTGTTCCGACTGACCGAGGAAGAAGCTGAATACCTCTGCTCCCTTGCAGATAGGTCGGGGCATTCCAGACAAGCCCTGCTCCAGTCGATGGTCATGGGCTACCGTTTATGCGAAAAGCCAGACCCAGAGTTTTATAAAATCATGCGGGAGCTGTCAGCAATCGGAAACCGCATCAACCAGCTTGCGGCAAAGGCGAACGCCCTAAACTTTGTAGATACGCCGATGCTCTATGACGAAGCCAAGCGGTGGCGGGACTTCCGTCTGGACGTGAGCAGACAATACCTTGTTCCGAGGAAGATGTCTGGCTGATGGCGGTCTGCGAAATCTGGGACGTAAAGGGCAGGCTCGACCACCCCATCGACTACGCCGAGAATCCAGAAAAGACCGCCAACCCCAAATACACGGATGCGGACTTGCAGGCGATGGGCGATGTGATGAAGTATGCCACCAACGGCGTCAAGACCGAGCAGCAGTTTTTTGTCACGGGCGTAAACTGCGACCCGTCTACGGCAAGGGACGAGATGATGATAGCCAAAGCACAATGGAACGACCAGAGCGAAATAGTCTGCTACCACGGATTCCAGAGCTTTAAGGCAGGCGAGGTCACGCCAGAGCAGGCACATGAAGTCGGCGTGAAGTTGGCGGAGAAGATGTGGGGCGACCGATTTCAAGTCGTTGTAGCAACCCACTTGAATACGGAGTGCCTGCACAATCATTTTGTTGTCAATTCTGTTTCCTACGTTGATGGGAAGCACTATCACGATAACAAAAAGAATCTGCGGTTATTGCGTAAGCGTTCGGATGAATTGTGCCGTGAGTATTCCCTATCAGTCATTGAACACCCAAGCGGCAGGAAGAAACCTTATGCTTTATACCAAGCCGAGAAGAACGGTCTGCCTACAAGGGACACCGTGGCACGGCAGGTGGTGGACGAAGCAATCTCAAAATCATTTACACTGAAAGATTTTGACCGCCAGTTGTCGGAAATGGGATACCGCATCAATTTTGACCCTAACAGAAAATACTGGACGATAATCGGGAAAGGGTGGCAAAGACCGAAACGGCTCTACAAGCTCGGCGATGATTACACCAATGAAAGGATAACGGAACGCATTAAGGAAAATTCCTATGCAGTGAAGTTCTCCCGATTTGCCGAGCCGACAAAAACTGTTAAGGTCATAAGGGTAAAAGGCACATTAAAAGATGCCAAGAAAATCGGCGGCTTGCGTGGGCTGTATCTCCATTACTGTTACAGGCTCGGCATTTTGCCAAAGAAAAAACAACAGAACTATGCAAGGCTTCACTATCTTCTGAAAGACGACTTGATGAAGATGGAAGCCATCACAGACGAAACAAGGCTGCTCTGCCGCAACCATATCGACACGGCGGAGCAGCTTTTGTCCTATAAAGGCTCTCTGGAATCCGAGATGCAGGAGCTGACCGAGCAGCGTAAGGGGCTTTACTCCCAATCCCGAAAGTCAGTCGGGGAAGAAAAAGAAGCGGTCAAGGCTCGGCTGTCGGAAATCACGGAGCGGATGAAAATAATCCGAAAGGAGGTCAGATTGTGCGATGGTGTCTTTGCCCGAAGCGACACCGTCAAGGAGAAGTTACAGACCATACGGGCAGATGAAAAAGAACAGCAAAGAAAGGAGCTGATGAAGCATGAACACAGGCGGCGAAGCGGCAGAGCAAATCGTGAGGATGAGCTTGGAGGGATTTGAGGTCGCAGCCAAAATCACGGGGGCAGGTGCGAAGAATATTGCCATCCTTTTATATTCCATCTTAAAGGAAGAACAGAAAACCAAAGGAAAGGCAAGGCTCACAAATATGCTCCGCTCTGGAAAGGAGCTGAAAGTCTTTACCGTAAAAAGCGGCGACTTGAAGAAGTTCACGCAGGAAGCAAAGAAATACGGCGTACTCTATTGCGTCTTGGCGGACAGGGGGAACAAAGACCCCAATGCGGAGGTGGATGTGATAGCCCGTGCGGAGGACGCATCGAAAATCAGCCGCATCGTGGAGCGTTTCAATCTTGCTTCCGTAGATACCGCTTCTATCGTGAACGAAGCGGAGAAATCGAAAGGAGCAAAGGGCAAAACGAAAAATGCCAAGACAGCAGGAGAAAAAGATGCAGGGGCAGAGAACGGACAGCCAGAGCCAGACACCGGCGTGCAGGAAAAGGCGGAGAAAGACAGGCTCATGGATGCTTTGATGGGAAAGCAAATAAAGAAAGAGGAAAATGCCCCAAACCCCTCATTGGCAAAGACAGAAAAATCCCCTCTGTCCGAGCCTACCTTAAAGCAGCAAAGGAAGTCCGCAGAGGGGGCTACTATGACTAAGGCGGAAAAGCCGTCAGTTAGGGAAGAACTGCGGAAGATAAAAGAGGGAAGAAAGGAGCAGGAAGCGGATGCTGCCCCTGCAAAAGAGAAATCTTCTGACAGGGCAAAGAAACCGCCCGCAGGAAAGACGGAGCATAAACAGCCCCAGAAGCGGAAACGGAAACCAAAATCGAAAGGAGCAAGATAACCTATGAGTATCTATGATGTATTCAGCGGCGGCAGCAGAGCCTTTAACAAAGAGGAATGGGCTGCCCAAAAGCAGGAGCAGCGGAAAGAAGCCTATGAGCTGATTGACAGTACCTGCTCTGAAATGATGGCGAATGGCGACAGCTTCCGCCAGTACCTTGACGTGCAGGGGCATTTTGACCGCTATTCTGTCAACAATGCAATTCTGGTGTCGGCACAGATGCCCGAAGCGACGCAGTTAAAAGATTATGGCAGTTGGAAACAGAGCCGTGTTTATGTGGATAAGGACGCACAGAAAGTTACCATCCTTGAGCCGGGGAAAGAGTACCAGCGTGACGACGGCTCAAAGGCGGTCGGCTACAACGCTAAGATAGTTTATGACGTTTCCCAGACCTCGGCAAAGGACAGGCAGCAGCCGCAGGAGCAGAAAAACATGCGTGAGCTTGTGTCGGCGATGATTGACGCAAGCCCCGTTTCCTTTGTGCCAGTCGATGACCTTGAGCTGCCTGCGTTCTATGACAGCTCACAGCAGACCATCTTCATCAAGACGGGGCTTTCCGAGGAACAGCTTTTTGTCAGCATGGCAAAGGAAGTGTCGGCGGCGGTCTTTGACTGCAAGCATAAGGAGAGCCGTGACGATTCTGATTTCAAATCGTTCTGCGTTGCCTATATGGTAAGCTCCCGTTACGGCGTGGACACAAAGGGATTCAGCTTTGACAAGCTCCCGAAAGAATTTGAGGGCATGGAAACGCAGGAGTTTAAGGGGGAGCTTGGCTCGATGCGTGACGTCCTCGGCGAAATCCAGTCGGATATGTATAAGAGCCTTGAGAAGAACAAGCCGCCCAAATCCAAAGAGCAGGAACGCTAATCGGAGGTGCAGCCTATGAAAGAAGAACGATACCATCTGGCATTGGATAAATATGATAAGAATATTGTCCTCAATGCCCTCAACACCCTGCGGACACAGCAGATACAGGAGGAACGCCCCACCGAGCCTGTTGACGAGCTGATAAGCAGGGTGGCATACGCCCCGACCAAGAAAGTAAAGGTCGCCCCGTGCAAGTGCCATGAAGCACGGTGACGACTATAAGGCAGGCTTAATCCTCTCACTATGCGGCATTATCCCTGTCGTGTGGCTTGCCCTGCTGACAGCCCCTTATGTCAGCGGCAGCATCGTGGAGATAATCGGTAATTTATCCGTGGCAATCGAGAATCCGTTTTCCATAACGGTATGCGGGGACAGCGTAAGGACTGTCCTTATTTTTCTGATTGCCTACGGCATGGGAATCGGCGTTTATTTCTCCACACGCAGGAACTACCGCAAGGGGGAGGAACACGGCTCTGCTAAATGGGGCAACGCAGGTACGCTCAATAAAAAGTACCGAGATAAGAACGCATCAGAAAACAAGCTGCTGACCCAGAGCGTCCGCATCGGGCTTGACGGGAAGAAACACCGCAGGAATCTGAATATCCTTGTGGTGGGCGGCTCTGGTGCAGGAAAGACAAGATTTTTTTGTAAGCCCAACGTCATGCAGTGCAACACGTCAATGGTAATCTTAGACCCAAAGGTCGAGATTGTCCGTGACACGGGCGGGCTTCTGGAAAAGAAAGGCTATGAGGTGCGTGTGCTTGATTTAATCAATATGCACAAAAGCCACTGCTACAACCCGTTTGTCTATCTAAGAAACGACAACGACGTGCAAAGGTTAGTAACAAATTTATTTAAGGCGACCACGCCGAAAGGAAGCCAGTCGCAAGACCCGTTCTGGGACACGGCGGCGAGTATGCTACTTCTGTCCCTCGTGTTCTATCTGAAATACGAAGCCCCGCCAGACGAGCAGAATTTCCCGATGGTGATGGAGCTATTGCGGGCGGGCGAGGTACGGGAGGACGACGACAGCTATGTAAGCCCGCTTGACGAGCTGTTTGACCGTTTGGAGATGGTGAACCCAGAGCATATCGCATTAAAGTATTACAGAGATTATCATTCTGGTTCGGCAAAGACACTAAAGAGCATCCAGATAACCCTTGCCGCACGGCTTGAGAAGTTCAATCTGGAAAGCCTTGCATCTTTGACCGCCACGGACGAATTGGATTTGCCGTCTTTGGGCGAGAAGAAAGTCGCACTGTTCGCACTGATACCAGACAACGACACCAGTTTCAATTTCCTTGTGTCGCTGTTATACACGCAGCTATTCCAACAGTTATTCTACCTCGCCGACCATAAGTACGGCGGGAGCCTGCCCGTCCACTGCCAGTTTATTATGGATGAATTTGCCAATGTTTCGCTGCCCAATGACTTTGACAAGATACTGTCAGTTATGAGGTCAAGGGGCGTGTCCGTTTCGATTATCCTGCAAAATCTGGCACAGCTCAAAGCCCTGTTTGAGAAACAGTGGGAAAGCATTGTCGGCAATGCCGATGAGTTCCTCTATCTCGGCGGCAACGAGCAGAGTACCCATAAGTTTGTAAGTGAGCTTCTTGGAAAAGCCACGATAGACACCAACACCTACGGGAAAAGCTCTGGGCGGAGCGGCAACTATTCCACTAACTACCAGATTTCGGGGCGTGAGCTTTTAACGCCAGACGAGGTGCGTATGCTTGACAACCGCTACGCACTTCTTTTTGTGCGTGGGGAACGCCCCGTCATGGATTTGAAATATGACATCTTGAAACACCCGAACGTGAAACTGACCGCCGACGGTGGAAAGCCGCCGTATATCCACGGCGAGCCGACGCAGGCGGTCGCAACCCTTGTGTTTGACGATGCTTTGCTGATGGACGCAAAGAGCATGGAAACAGTCAGCACATCCTACGAGCTTCTGTCCGATGAGGACTTGGAAGAAATATTCAATTTATAAGGAGGATTTACCCTATGAAACTTTTTCAGAAAAACGAGAAGAAAGCAACCCAGAAACTGCCGATGACAGGCAAGGTAAAAAGGGGCTTCCGCCAATACTGCGTGGCGGTGCTTGCCGTTATGATGGTATTTGGCACATCCATGACCGCCTTTGCCGCCAATGACCCGATTGCTGTTGTCAACAACCTTTCCAATTTCATCTTCGGTCTGATACGGGCGGTCGGGATGATTATGCTTGGCTTCGGTATCGTGCAGGTCGGCTTGTCGCTGAAATCCCACGACCCGTCCCAGAGGGCGAACGGCTTCCTCACACTGGCGGGCGGCGTTGTGATTACCTTTGCGAAAGAGATTTTAACCCTCATCACGGGCTAATCCAAAACAGACTGAAATAACAGACTGACACAAGACAGGATAACGGGGCAGATCCGCTCTGCGGGGCTTGCCCCGCTATCAAATTTTAAGAACGGAGGTGGTCGAATGTCAGACAACTGGGTAGTCCAGAACTTGGAGAACGCCCTTGACACATGGAATGAAAAGTTAGCCGAGATATGGCAGCTCATCACCCAATCCCCAGAAACCTTTAAGGGCGGTGCGATATGGAAAGTCATCGTTGACATCCACGGGGCGTTGCAGGCGATAGGGCTTGCCCTGCTCGTGCTGTTCTTTGTTGTCGGCGTGATGCGTACCTGCGGCGACTTCGCAAGCGTGAAGAAGCCCGAACACGCCTTGAAGCTGTTCATCCGCTTCGCCCTTGCGAAAGGTGCGGTCACTTACGGCTTGGAGCTGATGATGGCTCTGTTTAAAATCGTGCAGGGCGTGATTTCCGCCATAATGAAAGCCGCAGGCTTCGGCTCGGCACAAAAGACCGTGCTGCCGACAGAGATAGTGACAGCCGTCGAGGACTGCGGATTTTTCGAGAGCATCCCTCTCTGGGCGGTCACACTGATAGGCGGGCTGTTTATCACGGTGCTGTCGTTCATTATGATAATGTCGGTGTACGGCAGGTTTTTTAAATTGTATCTCTATACCGCCATCGCCCCCGTGCCGCTGTCCTCGTTTGCGGGGGAGCCGAGCCAGAGCGTGGGAAAGAGCTTCATCAAGAGCTACTCCGCCGTGTGCCTTGAGGGGGCAATCATCGTGCTTGCCTGCATCATCTTCTCGGTGTTTGCGGCGTCCCCGCCCGCAGTCAACCCCGATGCGGCGGCGGTCACGATGGTATGGGGCTATATCGGGGAATTGGTGTTCAATATGCTCGTCCTTGTCGGTGCGGTCAAGATGGCAGACCGTGTTGTGCGTGAGATGATGGGCTTGTAATTATCCAACAGGAAAGGAAAATTGAAATGAAAAAAGAAACGAAGTATTGCCAGAATTATAATATCCATTTGCTAAATGGAGAAGTCATCGGGGCTTCCGAAGCCTATGACCTGCCTGCTGAAAAAGGACTGGTCGGAAAATTTGAAAAAGCTGACGATAACGAGATATTTGAAATCGGGGATGCCATTTCTGGATTTGCATATATCCCAAAACGCAGCATCCTCTTTATTTCGACGGGGGATGTCGGGGAGGAGAGGTGCTGATATGGAAGTCAAGATAAATAAGGAAATCCGCAACTACACGGAATCCATGTTCTTCGGGCTGTCGATGCGGCAGTTCCTGTTTTCCGTGCTTGCCTGCGGCGTGGCGGTCGGCTTGTTCTTCCTGCTCCGTGGCAGGTTTGGGACGGAAACATTGAGCTGGATGTGCATCTTGGGGGCTTCCCCTTTTGCGGTCATGGGCTTTGTAAGGTATAACGGCATGACCGCCGAGCAGTTTGTGTGGGCATGGATAAAGTCGCAGTTTCTGATGCCGAAGAAGATTTTATTTGCCCCAGAGAATCTTTATTACGAAGCGATGAAGAACGCCATTGAAGCCCATGAAAAGGGCTTGCCCGCCGTGCGGGATAAGAAAAAGAAAAAACGCAGGAGGGCAAGGCGCAAGGCGGCAAAGGAGCGGAGAAAACAGGCTGAAAAAGCCAGAAAGAAAAATAAGAAATCAAGAAAGCGCAAGGAGGTAGACCATGATTAAGACGCTGAAAACGCTGTTTAAGCAGGACAGGGAGAAATTCATCGTGCCGAAGTCGGTGCAGGCGGTCATCCCGTTAAAGACTATGTGGGAGGACGGCATTTTCCTTGTGGGCAGGAACAAATACGCAAAGACATTCAAGTTTGAGGACATCAACTACGCCGTGGCGAGCCGTGAGGACAAGGAAGCGATGTTCCTCGAATACTCGGAGCTTTTAAACGCCCTCGACAGCGGGGCGACCACGAAAATCACCATCAACAACCGCCGTTTGAATAAGGCAGACTTTGAGCAGACAATCCTTATCCCGATGGCGGAGGACGACTTGGATAAATACCGCAGAGAGTATAACAAGATGCTTCTGGACAAGGCGACGGGGGCTAACTCCACCGTGCAGGACAAATATGTGACGGTTTCCGTCTGCAAGAAGAACATCGAGGAAGCGAGGAATTATTTTGCCCGTGTCGGGGCTGACCTTATCGGGCATTTCAACCGCTTAGGCTCGAAGTGTACGGAACTGGACGCTAACGACAAGCTGCGTATCTTCCATGATTTTTACCGCACGGGCGAGGAAACGGCGTTCTCCTTTGACATGGCACAGACCATGCGGAAAGGTCACGACTTCAAGGACTATATCTGCCCCGACTCCTTTGAGTTTGAGAAAGATTATTTCAAGATGGGAAACCGCTACGGGCGTGTGATATTCCTGCGTGAGTACGCCGCCTATATCAAGGACAGCATGGTGGCGGAGCTTTGCGAATTAAACCGTAACATGATGCTCTCCGTTGACGTTGTGCCTGTCCCGACGGACGAAGCCGTGCGGGAGGTGGAAAACCGCCTGCTTGGTGTGGAAACCAACATCACGAACTGGCAGAGAAAGCAGAACCAGAACAACAACTTTTCCGCCGTCATCCCCTACGACTTGGAGCAGCAGAGAAAGGAAAGCAAGGAGTTCCTCGACGATTTGACGACCCGTGACCAGAGGATGATGTTTGCGGTGCTTACGATGGTGCATACCGCAGACACCAAAGAGCAGCTTGACAATGACACGGAAGCCCTGCTCACGACGGCAAGGAAGCATCTCTGCCAGTTTGCCGTGCTGAAGTACCAGCAGATGGACGGTCTGAACACCGCCCTGCCGTTCGGCGTGAGGAAGATTGATGCCCTGCGTACCCTCACCACGGAGAGCCTTGCGGTATTTATCCCCTTCCGTGTGCAGGAAATCTACCATAAGGACGGCGTGTATTACGGGCAGAACGTCATTTCAAAGAACATGATTATCGCAAACCGCCGCCACCTTTTGAACGGAAATTCCTTTATCCTCGGCGTGTCGGGTGCAGGGAAATCCTTTACGGCGAAAGAGGAAATGGTAAATATTATATTAACCGACCCTAACGCCGATGTTTTGGTAATAGACCCCGAACGTGAGTACTCCCCTCTTGTGAAAGCCATGCAGGGCGAGGTTATTCACATTTCTGCAACCTCTGAAAATCATATCAACGCAATGGACATGAACTCTGATTACGGCGACGGTGCGAACCCCGTCATCTTGAAGTCAGAGTTTATTTTATCTTTGTGTGAGCAGCTTATCGGCGGCGCAAGTCTTGGGGCAAAGCAGAAGTCCATCATTGACCGCTGCACGGCAAGCGTCTACCGCTACTACCAGCAGGGCAACTATATGGGTACGCCGCCGACCTTGCAGGACTTTCGTGAGGAGCTGCTCAAGCAGGACGAGCCAGAAGCGCAGGAAATCGCCCTTGCGATTGAGCTTTTCACGGACGGCTCTCTCAACACATTTGCCAAGCATACGAACGTGGACACCCACAGCCGTCTTATCTGCTACGATATTCTGGATTTGGGCAAGCAGTTACAGCCAATCGGTATGCTCGTCGTCCTCGACAGCATCCTAAACCGCATCACCCAGAACAGGGCGAAAGGCAGGAACACTTTTATTTTCATTGACGAGATTTATCTGCTCTTTCAGCACGAATACTCGGCAAATTTCCTCTTTACCCTCTGGAAGCGTGTGCGTAAGTACGGGGCGTACTGCACGGGCATCACGCAGAACGTGGACGACCTCTTGCAGAGCCATACGGCGAGGACGATGCTTGCCAACAGCGAGTTCATCATCATGCTGAACCAAGCGTCCACAGACCGTATTGAGCTTGCGAAGCTCCTTAACATTTCCGATTTGCAGATGAGCTATATCACGAATGTCGGTGCGGGGCAGGGGCTTTTGAAAGTCGGCAGCTCCCTCGTGCCGTTCGTCAACAAATTCCCACGCAATACAAAGCTGTATAAGCTGATGACGACGAAATTTGGGGAGTGTTAAAAATCACCCTGCGGGCATACCTCTATGCCCAGAAAGCAGAGTGAGATTAAAGAAAGGAAGGATTTTTATGTCAGAGATAAGGTTTCGCAACGCAGCCCACCGTGATTTTTTTCTGGAAAGCATGATGAAATGCAGGGTAAACGACTGTTATCATAGGGCGTTTTTCTATGTGATGGGGATTGCGGGGGAAACAAGGCAGAACATCAACGCCATGTTCGACTTTAAGACGGACTGCATCAAGCCAGAGGGGATGCACGCAGGATGGCAGACGAGCGGAACGGTCAAGGTCTGCCACCTTGCCTTTAACCTCTGGAACGGTTACGCCGAGGAGGGGCGTGAACTGTTCACGCCAGAGGAATTGTTCTGCTGCGAGTTCGCACCGTATTTCATGGAGGGCATCAAGGCACGGTATCCCGAATATTGCAGGGATTTACCGACGCCTAAGAAGCAGGCGGAGCATACACGGTAACTGAAAATAAATGTCAAGGAATTACCCTGCGGGCATCTTTCTATGCCCAAAAGCAGGGCAGGATTAAGGAAAGGAATAGCCTATGAATCTGAAAAACTATAAATGTATTCTCTGTATTGCCGCCGCTGTTACCTTTTTAGGAGCAGCGGTTTTTTGCGGCTTTAAGATTTACAGCCATTACCAGCAGATAGACGAGCAGACGGAAGCCTTTGCGGAGATTGCAGAGGTCGTGGAGAACGCAGAGCCAGAGAAAGAACCGCCAAAAGATAAGGATACGCCCGTCAGCGAGGGCGAGGATATATTGGCAAAATACAAAGAACTGTATTTGCAGAATGAGGATATGGTTGGGTGGATTGCTATTGATGGAACAAGTATCAACTATCCTGTCATGCAGAGAAAAAACAATCCGAATTTCTATCTGAAGCACAGCTTTGAAAAAGAATACAGCGATTTGGGAGTGCCGTATATCCAAGAGGACTGCGACCTTGCGGCAAGCGACAATCTGGTTATCTACGGACATCACATCAAAGGCGGCAGGATGTTCGGGGCGTTGGAAGATTACAAATCCAAGAGCTTTTATGAAAAGCATAAGAGCATCCAGTTCGACACGCTCACGGAGCAGGCGGAGTATGAAATCATCGCCGTATTTAAGACGGTTGCATACAGTTCGGAGGGCTACCGCTACTATGATTTTGTCAATGCGGAAAATGAAATAGAATTTGATGATTATGTCGGGAAGTGCAAGGAGCTTGCCTTGTATGATACGGGCGTGACCGCTGAATACGGGGATAAGCTCATTACCCTCTCCACCTGCGAATACTCCGCACAGAACGGCAGGCTTGTCGTGGTGGCGAAAAAAGCGGACTGACATGACCGCAAATCTTCTGGGAAAGGAGGTCGGATTTTATGGCTGATATAAAGACCAGAGATGCGGTCAAAGGGACGATTAAGACCTTAGACAAAGCCGCCATAGCAGGCAGACGCATGAAATCCGCTTATGCTAAGACAAAGGACAAGGCGGAGCAGGGATATTATGCGGAGGAAAATTCCCCCACGGAATATGCAGCCGACAAGGTTTCCCATGCTTCGGGGCGCATCAAGGACGAGGGCATCCACCAATGGGGTAAGCAGGGGCAGAAAAACGCCCAGATTACCAAAGAAAATATCGGTAATGCAAAGGATAAAATCGCCGACTTTAAGGCAAAGCGGGCGAAGAAAGCCGCAGAGCAGAAAACAATGCGGAACAAGGCAGGACAGAACGCCATACGTACAATGGGACAGGACAGCTTGCAGGAAATACAAGGGACTGCAAGCCGTCCCGCTGTTTTTGCTACTTCTGCCAAGACTGAAATGCCCCAGACGGCGGCAAACTCACTGATAAAGACCAGACAGCAGGGAAAGCGGACGATAAAGACAACCGCCAGAAATGCGGAAAAAACCGTCAAGACCACAGCCAAAGGCACGGTCAAGGCGACGGAAAAAGGCGTGAAAACTGCAAAGGCGACATCCAAGACGGCGATTAAGACCACGGAGCAGACCGCAAAGGCGGCGCAGAAAACGGCGAAAGCATCCGCCAAAGCCGCCCAGAAAACAGCACAGACAGCGAAAGCCACGGCAAAGGCGACAGCCGAAGCAACAAAAGCGACGGTCAGAGCCACCATTGCGGCGGTCAAGGCGATTATTGCAGGGACTAAGGCGTTGGTTTCCGCCCTTATCGCAGGCGGTTGGATTGCCGTTGTGATAATCCTTATCGTTGTCCTGCTTGGATGTGCGGTTTCCCTGTTTGGCGGCGGCAGCGAAAGCACATCATATACCCCTGTCAGTGCGGAGGTGGAAGCCTACACGCCGCTGATACAAAAGTATGCAAAGCAGTACGGCATCCCCGAATATGTGGAACTGATAAAGGCGGTGATGATGCAGGAATCTGGCGGAAAGGGCAGCGACCCGATGCAGGCGGCGGAGGGGAGCTTCAACAAGAAATATCCCCATGAGCCAAACGGCATCAAAGACCCCGAATATTCCATTGAGTGCGGTGTGCAGGAATTAAAAGCCGCCCTTGTATCCGCCGAGGTGGAGAACCCGATTGACATGGAGCGCATCAAGCTCGCTTTGCAGGGCTACAATTTCGGAAATGGATATATTTCATGGGCAAAGACCAACTACGGCGGCTACTCCTATGCAAATGCGGTGGAGTTTTCCGCTATGCAGGCGAAACGGCTCGGTTGGGAGAAGTACGGCGACACGCAGTACCCCGCCCATGTGCTGCGCTACTACCCATATGGGCGGGCATTTACAAGCGGCGGCAATCAAGCCATTGTGGAAGTGGCTCTGACACAGCTCGGCAATGAGGGCGGTCAGCCTTATTGGAGCTGGTACGGCTTTGGCGGGCGTGTGGAATGGTGTGCCTGCTTCGCTTCTTGGTGTGCCGACCAGTGCGGCTATCTGGAAAGCGGCATCATACCGAAATTCTCCCTCTGCTCGGACGGCGTGAACTGGTTCAAGGGCAAAGGACAATGGCAGGACAAGAACTATGTGCCGCAGGCAGGCGACCTTATTTTCTTTGATTGGGGGAACGACGGCTCAATCGACCATGTGGGAATCGTGGAAAAATGCGAGAATGGGACGGTCTACACCGTGGAGGGCAACTCTGGGGATGCCTGCAAACAGCAGAGCTATCCAGTCGGGAGCGGCTCTATCTACGGTTACGGATGCCCTGCCTATTGATGGCAGAATGGGTGAAAGAAAAACCAGAGGTCAATCCTCTGGCTGCTCTTTTGCCTTACATAAGGCGGCTGCGGTCGCTTCGAGAATGGACAAATCTCTGTCGCTTAATTTATCCAGAAGCACATCCAAGCGTTTCCGCACAGCACTTTTAGCATCTGATTTATCTGGAAATATGTACGGGTCGATAGGCATATCAAATATTGTGGCGATATATGCCAAAAGTCCGAGACTTGGGTGTTTCCCTTCCAGTTCGATTGCCTGGAGATGCCGTGGCGTAATATCAAGCGTTTCCGCTAATTTCTCCCGTGTTATCTTTTGGGCTTCACGAAAAGTTTTGATGTCAAGCCCCATCGGAGTGAAGTCAAATCCGTATCTGTTTTTCTTGTTCTTTTCCATTTCCATATGTCCACCGCCTATTCTAAAATTTGTTATGTTCCATTTTACAGAGATAGAAGTTCTCATTAAACGAGATACAATCTCTATATATAGGAACTACAAGTTCTGCATAAGGGATAGAGCAGTGAATAAATAGAATTTTAGAAAGAATTGATTTCTCAGAAAAAGTATGTTACAATACTCCAATATTTATGTTTCATTTGTCACTGGATTTACCGAAGGAGGTGTTTGGTAATGGACTTTCGGATTCAAAATTGTTCAGATAGTGAATTTTCCCATGCAGAATAGCAGAATGCAACGGTCTGTATGGGGTGAGTAAAAGTTGCATGGTCTGCTGATTCTGCACTTTATTTAATCATATTAAGTAAAGGACGGAAGAAATTATGGAATATTTGAATGCAGCAGATGTGCTTCCGAAGAAACTTCTAAAGGAGCTATCCACTTATGTGAATGGACAATTATTATATGTTCCATCAACAGAGAATAAAAAATCATGGGGAAGTAAAAGCGGTTCAAGGCAGTATTATGAACAGAGGAATAGCAGTATTGTGGAACTGTATCAAAAAAATACAAGTATTGACGAGCTTTGCGAACAATTTAATCTATCCTATGATACGATTCGTAAAATAATAAAAGTTAATTTATAGGGCTTTATCCATTGAAAGGGTAAAGCCCTTTTTTCATCGGATAAAATGGTTATATCTATTTTGTGTCCTTCTTTTCTTTCGTTACAAGACCTATAATAATGCAGATGAAAGGAGAGGTAAACATGAGTACACAAACAAATATGACACGGGGCAATCCTACAAAATTGCTTTTGAGTTTTGCAATTCCCCTTATGTTGGGGACAATTTTCCAGCAATCCTTTATCCTTGTGGATAGAATCATTGTAGGGCATTTAATAGGTGCAAATGCTTTTTCATCGGTAGGAGCAACCGGCTCTATATCAATGGTATTCACTTCACTTTGTCTGGGAATTGCGATAGGTTCAGGAATTGTTGTTTCACAGTTTTACGGGGCAAATGATGAAGATGGCACGGCATCCGCAATTAGGAATGGGACGATGATAAGTATATTAAGTACCATAATTGTTTCTATTTTGGCATTAGTTGTTACAAGACCAATTCTTATATTGCTGAATACACCAACTTCTTTGTTGGAGGATTCTATTAACTATATGTCAATATCTATGGGTGGCTTGATTGTAGTAATTCTTTATTATATACCATTCAGTATATTGCGTTCATTGGGTGATGCAAAATCACCGATTATTTTTTTGGCAGTTTGCAGCATATTAAACATCGCTTTTGATTTAATATTTGTCTTGGCGTTCCATACTGGTGTAGGAGGAACTGCCATAGCTTCATTGTTAGCACAGGGAATAGCAGGGATTTTATGTTTCATTTATGCTGTAAAAAAATATTCCTATTTTGAAATGGCGTTAAGACAGTCAAAATTTGACAGAACTATTGCAAAACAAATCTTGAAAATTTGCATACCGATGGGATTCCAGTATTCATTTATTTATCTGTCAAGCTGTATTTTACAGTGGGTAATCAATGGATTTGGAACAAGTGTAATAGGGGCGTTTACAGCGACAAGCCAGATAGAAAATCTAATCCAACAACCTTTTACAGCATTGGGAACAGCGATGGCAACCTATACAGGACAAAATATTGGGGCGGGAAAGACTGACAGAATAAAACAGGGATTGTTTTCCGCTTTGAAAATATGTGCGGTATATTCGTTGTTATTGCTATTGGTATTTTGGGGATTTGGAAGAACAATTATGAATATCTTTGTATCTGATACGGCTATTATTGAAAATGCAGTACGGGGTATCCATATAACCAGTATATTTTTTATTGCACTTGGAACTGCTCAAATACTCCGTTATTTACTGAATGGAGCAGGAGATTCCGCTTATTCAATGGTGAATGGAATTATTGAAATTGTTTGTCGGCTTGTATTTGTTTTCTTATTGACAAATATATCTTTCATAGGTCAATGGGGAATTTGGTGGACAACAGCACTGACATGGTTCTGCACAGCACTATTTGCTTTTGGTCGTTTTATGAGTGGTAAATGGAAAGACAGAGGAATTGTTAAGTGAAAAATCAATCACTTAGGAGATTGAGGTCATTACGCAAATGTAGAATGTTATTTTTAGAAAAGTTGAGGAATTATGAATAAAGGGAAATGGATATTCTGTCCAGTCTGCGGAAGCAAAACTCGTACTATGATACGAGAGGATACAGAATTGAAACAATATCCTCTTTTTTGCCCGAAGTGTAAGCAGGAAACTTTGATTGAAGCAAAGAATTTAAAAGTAACAGTCATCAAAGAGCCAGCCGCAGAGACGCAGAGCCGATGAACTTGTGAAAAACCTCACAGATCATCAGCTCTTTTTTCACTACAGAACGGATAAAATAACCCACTGAATAAAAGTTTCAGTGGGCAATTTTCTATATTTTTGTAGAGTACAGAATAATAATCGTGACATTTTTAATTTTAGCAGAGACATGTTTATGTTAGTCTACGGAGCGTGGATTGTTTCGGTTCTATTTTAAATCAATAGGATAAGTTTATCGAGTATAATAGAAATTTCGGTGGCTGATTTGTTATGTTCTTGACATTCTCTCAATGTTTGGAGGAATTTTTATTGCTTACAAATAGTTTGCCTTGTGTTTTGTAGAAAAGATAAGGAAACAGAGCGTAAGATTTCTTCCCATTCTATAATTCAGTAATGTTTTCTGTAAGGTTGACTTTACAAAAAATAGAGAGTATAATAAGTAAAGTCAACCTTACAGAAAGGAGATTATAAGTGAAGAATCGAATTAGAGAATTGAGGGAAGAAAAAGGAATGACCCAAGAACAATTGGGAGAATTGGTAGGGACATCAAGGCAAGCCATTAACGCTATTGAAACTGAAAAATTTGAACCATCTATCTGGCTTGCTTATGATATTTCGCAAATTTTTGGTTGCCCTATTGAGGAAGTGTTTTTGTTTGAAGAAAGCCAAAGAAAGTCGAGGGCTGATAGTAGCAGGAGGGAAAGGAATGGCATTAAGAAATATTCGGTATTATGATGACCCAATCTTGCGTAAAAGATGTAAGGAAGTAAAGGTTGTCAACGACAAAATCAGACAAATCCTTAATGATATGTTGGATACACTTCAACACACTGAAAATGGGGCAGCTATTGCAGCAAACCAAGTGGGAATACTAAAACGCCTTGTTGTAATTGATTATGATGGATGTTGTCTAAAATTGGTAAATCCGTCAACTGTAGGCTACAGCGGTGTTCAGGAATGTAGGGAAGCCTGCCTTAGTTTTCCTAATCGTTGCGTGAAAACAATTCGTCCTCAAAAGGTCACAATCCAAGCACAGAATGAATACGGGGAGGAAATAATGATTACTGCCGAGGATGGACTTGCACAATGTTTTTGCCATGAATTAGAGCATTTAGATGGGGAGATATTTTTAGATAAGGCTATTGAAGAGATAGATATATAAGAATTATAACAAATTGGAGTCTCATTTAGAATAAAAGGGAGAACTCAGATGCCATCAAATGAATATTTGAGAGAAGTAACAGTTAAGAGGTGTATATATGAGTAAAGTCATAATGATGTGCGGAGTATGCGGATCAGGGAAAACTACTTACGCAAAGAAGAAAGAAAAAGAAGGATATATCAGACTTTCTATTGATGAGGAAATGTGGAAACTTCACGGGAAAAAGGGAGTGGATTATCCAGATAACCAATATGAAGAATTATCGGAAAAAATAGAAGCGGCACTTCGCAAAAAAATGTTAGGTCTTATTAAAAACGGGGAAAATATTATTCTGGATTTTAGCTTTTGGAATAAAGAAAGCCGGGATTATTATAAGAAAATAATTACAAATGCAGGTGGCACAGTGGAACTGATATATTTAAAGGCAAGTAAAGAAACACTGAAAAAAAGATTGCGGCAAAGAAATTTGTCTTTACATGCAAACTCCCCATTTGTAATAACTGATGAAATCTTGGAACATCATTATAATGGTTTTCAAGAGCCGCATGGCGAGGGGGAAATTGTTTTGGTGCAGCAATCTCATGGTTTTACAAAAGTATGTAAGGAGTTAGGTAGATAATTATGGATAAAACGCAATGGATACGCTGCCCTGTCTGCGGAAGTAAAACCCGTAACAAGGTTAGGGAGGATACTGTTCTGAAAAATTATCCTCTCTACTGCCCAAAATGCAGGCAGGAAACATTGATTGAAGCGAAGAATTTACAAGTAACAGTCATCACAGAGCCAGACACATTAGATGCAGAGCCGATAAACGTGTGAGCAATCACAGTTTGTCGGCTTTTCTTTTTATAGAGCCATAGGTAGATACGTCCACCAAATTTAAAAAAAACGGCGATTTGGTGGGCGGTATTGCTATGCCCGAAAGACTTAACAAACACTCTCCAAACCTGTTTCAAGTTTGGAGGGATTTTTATTGCCTACAAATAGCAATTTCTATTTTCATAAACGATATAAAGGGACGGATAACCCGTTAAAAAAATCCTTGCCAGTACAAGGGGGCTTTCTACCCCACAAGTAGAAGTCAAATCTCTACATATAAGAACATATATAGCTATAAACCGTGAGGGTGTAACAGCCTTTGCGGTTTTTCTTTTGTCGTTTTTTGTTCTAACACGTCGTAAGGCGGTTTCTGGGATTGGATGCCGTTCTCCGCCCGTCAATCTGGATTTTCAAAAAAATTCAGATTGATTGGAGGGAATTACAATGCTTGAAAAGCATCCAAACCGAAAAAAGGACAAGTATAACCCGTACACTTTGACGATAACCGAGGGGCATTATTACCTCTCTTTTAAAGACGGGCGTGGAAAGCAGCAGAATATTGAGATTGATGAAATGCTGTACCAGACGTTTGACAGATTTGAGCTTGAGGACATATCCCATTTGAACAGGGTAAGCAGGCACATTGAACACTCCGAGCTGACCGATGAAACGCTGAATGACAGAGCTTTTTATAAGGCAGAACGGATTGAGGATATTGTTTCGGAGAGTATCGAATACGAGCAGCTACATAGGGCGGTTTCCGAACTTCCTGAAGTGCAGCGGCGCAGGCTGAAGCTGTACTTTTTCGGGGAGCTGACCTATGAGCAGATTGCGAAGCTGGAGGGCTGTACGAAAAGAGCGGTAAAATTCAGCGTGGATATTGCAGTTGAAAAGCTGAAAAAGAATTTTAAGATTTTTTAAATTTTACACTACACGCAGCCTTTGGTGAGTGAGCAAACAGGTGAAGGGGCTTAAGCCCTTTCACCTGTTTCGCTTTATGGCAGGAACGGGACGGCTCTTTGACAACCGAATACCCATTCACCAAATACATTCTCTTTGTGGCTGTAATAAGTATAAGCGTGTGCAGCGGTGCGCCATGACCTGCCGAAAGGCGGCAAGCGGAAAACACCGACTGAAAATATCGGGCAGCTCCCGATTCCGCCAAGACCCACAAAGAGGACAATGATACTCCCGTCCAGCCACAGTCCGAGCGGTAACCAGTCCGCCGCAGGCAATGGGGGCGGCTCTGTCAGACCGACAGTTGGGGTGTAATTCCCGTGGCGTCAGTTCGCTGCTGACCGTTTGGTGACTTCCCTTGCGTTGTAACGCATCAGCATTTTCGGGGTGTCGGGGACAAATAGAAAATGCTTTTTATCATAAAGCCAGATGCAGGGCGGTCAATGGAACAGAGTTTGTTTTATATTCTCCCGACCTTAAATGTTTCCTTGCGTCTGGCTGTTACATAGGCAGGGTATTCCTGCCTAAATCAAAATAGGAGGTCAGACACTATGGATAGGACTATTAAGCGTGGCGACATTTTCTACGCAGAGCTTAATCCCGTTGTTGGTTCAGAACAGGGCGGAACAAGACCCGTACTTATCATTTCTAATGATATAGGCAACAGCCACAGCCCGACAGTCATTATTGCGGCAATCACAGGCAGGACGCAGACAAAGGCAAAACTGCCGACACATACCGAGGTAAAAGATGTTGAGGGGCTTGACAGGGATTCTATTATCCTGCTTGAACAGATACGGACGATTGATAAGCAAAGGCTTAAAAACCATATGGGTACAATGCCCAATAATATAATGGCAAGAGTTGACAAGGCTCTTGCCATTAGCCTTGCTATGACAAAGAAATAAAGGGGGTGTATCGGAATATGCTCATTGATGATGAGTGGAATGGATTAGCTGACCTGTTGGCAAATCTGATAGCAAAATACGCTTCCGAACTGGGCATAGACGGTATGCCCGATGCCAGTCATAACAAAGAATATAACAGCGACTCTAATATTCACCAAAATCGCACATTTGTTGTTTCAGAGAATCGCTGATACAATTTTAAGTGCAGAAAATAAATACCACGGTTTTGGTAAAAAAGGAGTTGCTGTTACTATGAACAAAGAAAGAATAAAGGTTTACACTTATAAGAGGGTTTCCACCGCCATGCAGATTGACGGTTATTCACTGGACGCACAGAGGTCAAGGATGAAAGCGTATGCAGATTTCAATGACTATGAAATTGTAGGCGAGTATGAGGATGCAGGGAAATCGGGTAAATCCATTGAGGGGCGTATGCAATTCAGACAGATGATGGAGGATGTGAAGTCAGGAAAAGACAACATCTCGTATGTCTTGGTATTCAAGTTATCCCGTTTTGGGAGAAATGCGGCAGACGTCCTTTCCACTTTGCAGGTCATGCAGGACTTCGGCGTGAACCTAATCTGCGTGGAGGATGGGATTGATTCGTCCAAAGATGCGGGCAAGCTGATGATTTCCGTTTTGTCGGCGGTAGCCGAAATTGAGCGTGAGAATATCCGTGTCCAGACAATGGAGGGCAGAATCCAGAAAGCCAGAGAGGGGAAATGGAACGGCGGATTTGCGCCATATGGATACCAGCTCGTAAATGGCAAGTTGGAAATCAACGAGGAAGAAGCGGTTGCAATCCGAACAATCTATGACCAGTATGTGAATACGGATATTGGCTCAAACGGGATTTCAAAATATCTGGAAAACCACGGCATTCGCAAGATACAGCGTCAGAATGGGAAGAACCCTCTTTTTGATGCCCACTTAGTCCGACTGATATTGAAAAATCCAGTCTATTGCGGTAAAATTGCTTATGGACGCAGGAAAACAGAAAAAGTCCACGGGACACGGAATGAATACCATCTCGTGGAGCAGGAAAATTTTCTTTTGGTAGACGGACTGCATGAAGCTATTATCCCAGAAGATGTCTGGAATGCGGCGCAGGCAAAACTGATTGCACAGGCGAAGAAGTATGAACACGTCAATAAGGGGAAAAACGAGCGGACGCACCTGCTTTCTGGGATTGTGAAGTGTCCCATATGCGGAGCGGGGATGTATGGGAACAAGAGCATCAAATACAAAAAGGACGGAACGAAATACAAGGATTTCTTCTATTATGGGTGTAAACACCGTGGTATGCAGCGGGGGCATAAATGCGATTACAGAAAGCAGATACGGGAAGAACTTCTGGACGATGCCGTAGCCGAAGTGATAGTAAAGCTAGTCAGTAATCCCCATTTTGCGGCAATGATGCAGGAAAAAATCAACATGAAAGTTGATACGACCGCCATAGACCAAGAGATAACCAATTATGGAAAACAGCTCCGTCAAGATTATGCCATCAAATCGAAGCTGATTGAGGAAATTGATAACCTCAATCCCGATGACAGACATTATATCAGAAGAAAGGCAGACCTTGATGACAGGCTTTATCGGATGTATGATAAGATAGAAGAACTGGAATCGCAGTTGATGGATGCCAGAGCAAAAAAGACATCCATCGAAGCCGAGAAAATCACAGGGGATAATATTTACAAGGTATTGATTTATTTTGACAAATTGTATTTCGCTATGAACGATGTGGAACGGCGACAGCTTATCGAAGCGTTGATTGCAGAAATACAGATTTATGAGGAACGTAAACCCAATGGTCAGTGGCTTAAATCAATTCGGTTTAAGCTACCGATTATTGAAAGTGATTTAAGTATAGGTTTGGACAACGGTGAACATGTTGAGACTATTGTGTTGCTACAAAGAGGAAACTCGTAGAAATCCTGCGTTTCCAGCACTTTGCCCGTCATGTGGTGTTTGACGCCGAGGGTGATAAACTCCGCAATAAGCGCATTGAGGACTACATCACCGTTTCGGTCGTCATTGATATGGAGTGTGGGAACACAAAAACCAAATAGTGCAAGGACAAACCAACGCCGCAGATTTTGAAAAAGTCTGCGGCGTTTTTTCATGTCCAAACACCGAAAGGAGCGGAGAACCATGCCAGTATTCCGCGTGGAGAGGAACAAGGGGTACACGGTGATGTCCAACTACCACCTGCGGGACAAGTCCCTGTCCCTGAAAGCCAAGGGCCTGTTGTCGCAGATTTTGTCGCTCCCGGAAGATTGGGATTACACCCTGTCCGGCCTGTGCTGTATCAACCGGGAGAGCAAGGATGATTATTCTAATGCTTGGGAGCCATCTATTTAAAGCTTGAGAGCCACCTGAATCCAGTGTATTTTAAAGCTTGGGAGCCACCACTATATATTGTGGTCA
>CAJTGB010000049.1 GCA_910575835.1 Lachnospiraceae bacterium
GATAACTTCGAGATTGGATAAAATTAAAGTACAAAAGCATAAAGAAGAGCACGGACAACTTCAGGCTGCTTTAGCAGCAAATCGAACCTACCGGCTTTAGCCGGTAGTGGTTCAGTTTTAATGTTATCAATTCTATCTCGCGTCTTATGTCGCTGGAGGAATATGATACTGCGAAGGAAATGCTCGATTCCTTTGCGCGTATGATGCGCTACAGCCTGGCAAATATCAAAAGCTATGTGACGGTTCGCCAGGAGTTGGATTATATTGAAAGCTATCTGGCTATCCAGAAAATAAGATTTGGCAGCAGGATAGACTATACTATTCACTGTGCGAAAGAGCTTGAAGGTATGTTTATTCCCTTTTTCTCAATACAGCCGTTGGTGGAAAACGCGATCGAGCACGGCATTCTCGGCAGGCCGTGTGGAGGGAAGCTGATACTGCAGTGTTTGTCGTTGGAAGAGTATGTCTATATCAGGATCAAGGATAACGGAATTGGGATTCCGTCCAAACGCCTTGCGAAGCTTTGTGCGGATATGAAAGGCTCTGAGCCTCCGGAAGCACAGCACGTGGGACTCTATAACTGTTATCACAGATTCCATATGTCTTTTAAGAAAAGAGTTTCTTTCAATATAAAAAGCCAGCCTGGCAAGGGGACGGTTATTACAATTAAAATACAGAAAGAATGAAGTCAGTTTCTCATCCGATCAAAATGGTCTTCCCTTCGAATGCAAACCCATATTTTCGAATATGATCTGATGTAAACCCCTTCGCCTCCAGTATAGCAGAGTATTTCTTCCGTTCGATCTGCTCCAGTGCTTTCTGCAGAGTATCTGCAAGTGTATCCTCATCTGTAGGATCGTGAACCTTAAATTCCATAATGATTGCGTCATCTGCATCCGAAAGAGGTTCCAGTAATACGTCGTACCGCCCGAAACCGCTTTCCCTGTTCGAAGTGATGGAATATCGTTCTGCGAGATCTACCATCAGTCCAAGGATGAATCCGTGGTAAAAGCGTTCCGGCTCCGATTCTTTGGATGGGTGTTTCCCTGTATCAAAATAGCTGAAAGTTGTAAAGGCGACACGGTTCATATATGTGTTCATGGCCTTTTTGTCATCAGCTAAGAGAGCCTTGATAAAATCATTGTATGCCGGAGTAAATTTAGAGAACCATCCGGTGATCAGTTGTCTGAATGTAAGACGGACTTCTTTGTTGGTGATGGCCAGTTCATATTTCTCGATCCCCCATTCTTCATCCATACAACAATTTATCAGCCGCAGGTAACCACAGGCAAGGAGAAGGCTCCAGACTGCGTTTTCATCGTAATCTAATTGATTGAATGCGATCTGTTCATCAATCTCAGTATGGAATGTTTTCCCGGACAGAAGATCTTCCATGATTATCTTGGTATTTGCGCTACCTTCGCGGATTAGTTTTCCGACCAGACTGTTGCTGCTGGTATTGGCCCAGTAAGCGGAAAACTTTTTCTTATTCAGATAATTGATGATTGACCAGGGATTGTATATGTCAGTTTTTGTGCCAAAAGTAAAGCCGTCATACCAGGTCCGTACCTGTTCTCTATTTTCGTATAATCCGTATTCTTTCAATGCATCCCAGACCTCTTCCTGGGTAAATCCAAAAGAAGCTTCATATTTTTCTGAGGTTGTGGTCACTACTTCCAGATTATTGAGGTCTGAGAAAATAGATTCTTTGCTGACTCTGGTGATGCCGGTCATAATAGCTCTTTCAAGAAAGGAGGTAGTCTTAAAGGCGGCATTGAACAGGCTGCGGATAAAAGAAGACAGATCATCCCAATAGCCGTGTACATATGCTTCCTGCAAAGGAGTATCATATTCATCCAATAAGATAATGACCTTTTTCCCATAATAGCGCATCAGATAATCAGATAAGGCATTCAGGGAATCCGTGGCCAGATAGTCCTCCATATCGGCGGATATTTTTTGATACGTTTCCTTTTCTTTTTCGTTTAAACAATCACATTCCAGAAGAAAGTCATATTTATTATACAGTTTTTCTATAATCTGGCAGATCCTTTTCTTCGTACTCTGGAAAGAGGTTTCCTTTACATTGGCGAAACTTAAGGATATTACGGGATAGGTTCCCTGTAGTTTCCTATATTTTTCCTCCTGCCAGATAGACAGATCGTGGAACAGGTTACTTCTCCCGGAATAGTTGACAGAGAAAAAATGTTCCACCATGTCCAGGTTCAGAGTCTTGCCGAAACGTCTGGGGCGGGTAATCAGGGTTACAACGTCGTTGTATTCCCACCATTCTTTTATGAATGAGGTCTTATCAATATAAAAATTATTTGTAGTAATCATTTGTTCAAAGTCCTGAAAACCGATACCGACAGATCTTGCCATAATTGCACCTCACAATCTTTTCTTGTATCTTATCATTATTTTGAAGGAACTTCAAAGGACCAACGGCCATTCTGAAGGCGAAGTAACTCTGCCTCAGTCAGTCCAGTAACTTTCATAATTTTAATAAGGTCGTCACCTTCATCCATCAAAGATTTAGCCATTTCTATGGCTTTTTCTTTTGCTTTCTGATTTCCATATTCAATCTTTTCTTTTTCATACATCTGCCCTAACTGTGTCATATTGATTCTCCTCCTTATCTGCTCTAAATATTCTCTGTTGATGAATTTGTCACTTGCTACGATCACGCCGGACAGGGTAAAAATCCGCTGTTCTTCGTTTGGTATCTGTTCAGCCAGGATAACAATCCTCTCCAGCATACTCTGTTTCCCCTCTGTACCGGGAACCGTAAGCGGCAGGATCACCAGCCGCATCAGGTCATTATCTGTCAAAGGGATGCCGGAGTAGATTTTGCCCTGAATTTCACGGAAAGCTGCTTCGCCGTCTATATGGGACAGGAAAGCCTGCTCGGTACGCAGGGTAAAGCAGTCTGTTTCAAGCGTTGATTCCGCGCTTTGTACATCGCTGGTGTAGATGACGATTAGGCGTAGGTTGAATGTTTCATTTTCTTTAAAGTATTTTTCCATTACCCGTGCGATATAATTCAGATATTTTATCTTATTCGCTTTTTTGTATACCGATTCATAATCTACAATCGCATAAGTGCCGTCTTCCAACAGAAACAGGTTGTCAATGCTTTTTTCATTTGCAGCAATCTTCGGCAGGTCTGTGGGAAGTAGCGCCCTGATCGGCGGAAGGTCAATGCCATACGCCGCAAAACTTTTTTCTTTATATGTCTTACCAAGGATCTTAAATAAAATATCCTTATTCTGATAAACGATTCCTTCTGACATTATATTCCTCCCTGCATCTGTAATAAATTCATATACTGGAGTTCCATATTCTTGTCCAGCTTTATTCAGTTACTCTTTTATGGATTGTTTTGACAAGCTGGCTGGAGGTCTGCTGCGCACAGGCATCAGTGCTGTTTTCGATATAAGCCAGAAAATCCTCTATCTCATCATCCTTTTTACCCTTGGTGTTTAGGAATATTTCAGTGTTCAGAGTCTTGCCGAAACGTCTGGGGCGGGTAATCAGGGTTACAACGTTATTGTATTCCCACCATTCTTTTATGAATGAGGTCATATAAAAATTATTTGTAATTGCACCTCACAATCTTTTCTTGTATCTTATCATTATTTTGAAGGAACTTCAACGTAAGTTTCTAATATGGAATTGTCTAAATTCATCTGGGTACTATTTTCAAGGTTGCAAATTCGAGGCTTGGATAGTATAGAAGGTGTGGGATAAACGTAATAGATTTTATTATCAGTAAAGATTTATTTGAAAATGGGATAAAAGATGGAGCCGGTCTGCCCAATTCCTTATCCTAATATTTAGTCAAAGTTGGAATATAAATTTTCTGCCCTATTTACTTAACATAAAAATCTGTAATGAAGTACCATACTTCATTACATTTTTGGGGCAAAAAATATGTCAAAAATGTGTTTTGTTTACGTTATATTACCATGCAAAAATGGTTTTGTCAACATTTTGGATGACTGCAAGGCGTGTTTCTGTTGGCATTTCTGTAATTTTCTCCCATAAAGTCATGGAAAATCTGGGAAATGAATATCCTTCTATTTTCTATTTAACAAAAAATCAAGGAAATCAAAGAGATTTTTGTTTTATTGCCGTCAAAATTCTGGTCAAATTCTGTAAATCTTCTACTATTACTGAAAAATGAATGAAATAAGGTCGCTAATCTAAGGTTTTTCGAAAGAGATTCCGGATTATCCGCCGTCAAAATTCTGGTCAAGCCAATAGAACGCAACGGAAAACAGGGGATTATCGGCATAATGTAATGAAGTATGGTACTTCATTACATTTTTGACGAGGATACGGCAATGAGAAATTGCTGATTCTGCTTGGGAAAAAGCTTTTCATACAGTATGCAGAAAATAGTTGGCAGCAGGAGAAATGGTAACAGAAAGGAGCCGAGGATATGAAAATCAAATTATTTGAACATAATCAAATCGCATACCAGGCGGCTCTTACCATGATGAAATCAGCGGGGAAAGCGGCAGTCGTGCATCCTACGGGCACGGGGAAGTCTTTCATTGGATTTAAGTTATGTGAGGATTTCCCGGATCGAGTGATCTGCTGGCTATCGCCGTCGGAATATATTTTCCGGACACAGGTGGAGAATCTTGCGGCGGGCGGAGCGTTTGAGGAGGAGCATAAGGACTCTTTGGTAAACACGGTTGCAAAGGAATATAGCAACTCCTTTGCGGAGAATGGCCTGCCAAATATCAGATTCTATACGTATGCGAAGCTGACTACTATGTCTGAGGCAGAATTAAGAGAGATTCAGCCTGACTATATTATATTGGATGAATTCCACCGTTGCGGTGCGAAAGTCTGGGGGCAGGGGGTAGAAAACCTGCTTGCGATGTACCCGGATGCACCGGTGCTGGGACTTTCGGCAACGGCGATCCGCTATCTGGATAATCAGAGAGATATGTCCGATGAGTTATTTGATGGAAATGTCGCCTCGGAGATGACCTTGGGTGAGGCGATTGTGCGGGGAATCTTGAATCCGCCCAAGTATGTATTGTCTGTTTTCTCTTATGAAAAGGATCTGGAGAAATTTCAGAGGCGGGTGCGGGCCGTGAAGAATCAGGCGGTTCGGGAGGAAGGCGAGAAGAGGCTGGAGGCTCTTAGGCGTGCATTGGCGCAGGCAGATGGGCTTGAGGAAATCTTCCGTAAACATATGGAGAATCCCGAGGGGAAATATATTGTCTTCTGTGCGAATTATGAGCATATGACGGAGATGATCGGGAAAGCGCCGGAATGGTTTGCAAAGGTGGATGGGGAACCGCACATTTATTCTCTATATTCTGATGATCCGTCAACAAGTCGGGCATTTGCAGATTTTAAAGCGGATGAGAGCGGGCATCTGAAGCTGCTGTATTGTATCGATATGCTGAACGAGGGAGTACATGTGGAGGATGTGGACGGCGTAATTCTGCTCCGGCCTACGGTGTCGCCGATCATTTATAAACAACAGATCGGACGTGCATTGTCGGCAGGTAAGAAGCGGGATGCAGTCATCTTCGATATCGTGCTGAACATAGAGAACTTGTACAGCATTGGAGCAATTGAGGAAGAGATGCAGATTGCCGCGTCCTATTATCATTTCATGGGACGGAAGGAAGAGATTGTCCATGAACACTTCAAAGTAATCGATGAGGTGAGGGACTGCCGCGTATTGTTTGAGAGATTGAATGAGACACTGACTGCTTCCTGGGATCGGATGTATGAGTACGCGAACCGGTATTATCAGGAGCATGGGAATCTGGAGGTGCCGATACGGTATCAGACGGAGGAAGGGTATGGGCTTGGCAGGTGGCTTTTGACGCAGCGAAAAGTTCGTGCCGGAGAGAAATACGGTGTGCTTGGTGCGGAGCGGATACAGAAGCTTGACCGGATCGGGATGGTCTGGGGAAACTACCGGGACCTTTCCTGGGAGAAGTATTACAAAGAAGCAAGGAGATACTACGAAGAGCATGGAAATTTGAATACCAGTGTAAATGATGTGACGGATTCAGGAATCCGGCTTGGCGCATGGATCTGCCAGCTTCGGACTTACCGGAAAAGCGGAATCCAAAAAAAATATCTGACAGAAGAGCGGATTCGGGCGCTAAGCGGGATAGGGATGATCTGGGATGTGCCGGATTATCTGTGGGAAGAGAATTTCATGGAATGCCTGCAGTATTACCGGGAACATGGGAATCTGGATATCCCCAATGCATATATTTCCCCGAAGGGACTTAAGATCGGCGGGTGGATCCGAAGGCAGCGATTGCTTCGCAGAGGGAAGACCAGCGGGGCTAAGCTGACGCAGGAACAGATCGCGCGGCTTGATGGGATCGGCATGGTCTGGAAGACGAAGCCGGAACAGCAGTGGGATAAGGGCTATGCGGAGGCAAAGGCTTATTATGATGCGTATGGGAATCTGAATGTGCCGGTATCTTATGTAAGTCCGTCCGGGTATAAATTGGGACACTGGATCGTGGACAGACGGGAAAAAGGGAAAGCAAAACATTCGATAGAACGGCAGGAGCAGCTTAACGCACTTGGAATGGTGTGGGTAAAACCGGATTCCTGGGAAGTGCGGTATGGGCTTGCGAAAGCTTACTATGAAGCGCATGGAAACTTAAATATTCCTTCGAAGTACCGGGCGGATGGTATATGGCTTGCGAAATGGGTCAATGAACAGAAACAGATCTATGCCGGGAAGCGCAGAGGAAAAACGCTGCGGGAAGATCAGGTGAGAAGACTTGAAGCGATTGGGCTGAAGTTAGTACAACATGGATATGATAAGGATTCAGATAACTGCAGTCAGGAGAACCCATCGCAAAAGAAGGAAAGTCAGAGTCAGAAGAATCAGGATGCAGGAGCATCTTTGGGCGTTTTGACCGTTAATAAGAAAAACAACGGAAATCAGGGTGATGTAAGAAGGATCGGCTGCGAAGGGTATCAGGAAGCAGTATAGATCGGCATTGCTCATAAAGAAGATGTAATAGATAAATGAATGACCAGGATTACGATTTGGATATCCTTGCAGCAGGGGCACTTGGATATTCAGGAGTATGATATATTCGGTGTCTGGAAGTATCTGCGGATAGATGATTTGTGATCCGCAGTGCGGCAGACAGATGACTGTGGCGGCAGAAGAATATCTGCAGGCATGGATGGCGAAGCCTGCCTTATCGGACGAAGTCCGCCCGCCCCGGCAGAGGCATGTATCACAAGATGCACGAAAGGGTATACCCATCGGGAAAGTGCTTCACTATTATGGAAAAATATTTTGCCAGTGTACTGTTATGACCGGATGCCGGATAAGGGGAGGATTATTTTGTATTATGTGATGCAGGTAGTTACAGGGACAGAAGATAAAGTAGAAGAACAGGTCAAAGTAATGGTAGGAAAAGAATTATATGATTCCTGTTTCCATCCAATGCGGCGGATGAAGAAGAAATTCCGGGGAGAATGGAGAGAAGTCCGTGAGAAATTACTTCCGGGATATGTGTTCATAGTAAGCGACCATGTTCAGGAGTTATATCAGGAACTTAAGCATATGCCTGCATTTACAAGAATGCTGGGGAAAGATGGGGAACAATTTGTCCCGCTTTCAGAACAAGAAGCCGAGTGGCTGAAGCGGCTGGCAGCAGTCCCGGTGCAGGATTCAGGGCTAAGTTCGGATCAGAATATGGAAGTACAGCTTTCTCAGGTGTCGGTATCCGAAGACGATGCAGTTACAATCCTGTCAGGACCGCTGAAAAATATGGAAGGATACATCAGGAAAATTGACCTGCACCGTAGAATTGCGAAGGTGGAGGTCGATTTTATGAACCGGAAGACGTTGATACATCTTGGGATAGAGATGGTAGAGAAAAGGATGGATTCCCGGAAGTGTTAAACATATTTATTGGGAAGATACGAGGGTGGAACAGGGTCGTATCACAGGAAGGAGAACTTGGCTGATGGAAGGAAATCAGGAAGTCTATGAAATTAATCTGATAGATCTGATGTTCTATTGTCTGAAAAAGTGGAGATGGATTGTGATATGCATGGTATTCTTTGCGATTGCTGTAGGGGTTTATAAGTATCATGCGACGATTACGGATAATCAGGCAAAGAAAGAAGAATTATTACAGCGGTCAAAGCAATCTGTCGCGGAACATGCTGAAGGAGAAACTGCGGGAAAGGCTGAGAGTGAACCGATCGTATTGGAGAATCCGGTGCCTTCGGCTGTTTCCTTTGCTGTGGTCGGAATGATCGGCGGAGCATGCCTGGTATGTCTGATCTTCTGTATGCGCTATGTAATGAGCGGGAAACTGCAAAGTGAAAGGGATTTTCAGGGGAAATTCGGCATGCCGCTATTAGGAATTGTCCGTAAAAAAGATACAAAGAAAAAGATATTTGGATTCGTTGACCGGTGGATTCGCCGGTTGGAAGAAGGGCCGTATGCGAAGATTCCAAGAAAGGAACAGATAAAGATTGCGGCGGTGAATATTCAGAACGCAATTCATAAAAATCAGGATGAAAAAATACGGAGGGTAATGCTGGCGGGGACTATTGCGGGGGACGACGTGTCAGAGATCTGTGAGCAGTTGGCGGAGGAGATCGAGGATGTTACATTTTCGCCTTACAGACAGATTGTGTTCCATGCGGCAGCGCTCAAGAAGCTGGAATATTATGAAGGGATTCTCTTTATCGAGAAGAAGGGGGAATCCTATGAGAAGTTGATCAGGCAGGAGAAGAAATTGGCAAATGATAGGAGAATAAAGGTACTGGGAATGATTCTGTGCTAATAATCTGTTGTACTAAGAATATGGAATAACGGAAGGTGAGAAAAGTTTTAGAAGGTGCAGAATGGAAGAGTTTCAGATAAAACAGAGGAGCAAAAAGATTATGGAAAAGTATTTAACAGATCCAAGATTTCAAGGTATCGAGCCTTTCAAGAGTAAAATCTGGCTTTCCTCTCCAACTATGCACGGAGATGAGCAGAAGTGGGTTGATGAAGCGATCCAGACCAACTGGGTATCCACAGTAGGTGTCAATATCAATGAAGTAGAGCGTATGGTTGCAGAAAAAATTGGCCGTAAGTATGCTGTGGCACTCTCTTCTGGCACAGCGGCTCTGCATCTGGCAGTGAAGCTGTGCGGTGAAAAGCTGTATGGCCAGCCCAAAGTTGGCCATGGCACGCTTGAGGGAAAGAAAGTTTTCTGTTCTGATATGACGTTTGATGCTACTGTGAATCCTGTGGCATATGAGGGCGGCGAGGCTGTATTCATCGACACAGAGTATGATACCTGGAATATGGATCCGGTTGCTTTGGACAAGGCTTTTAAAATCTATCCAGATGTGAAGTTGGTTGTAGTTGCCCATCTTTATGGCACTCCCGGAAAAATCGAGGAGATCAGAAGGATTGCTGATGCTCATGGTGCGCTGATCGTAGAGGATGCTGCAGAATCGTTTTGTGCGACTTATAACGGTGCGCAGACAGGAAAGTTTGGGGCTGTCTCTGTAGTATCTGCAAATGGTAATAAGCTGATTACCGGATCTGCCGGGGGACTGCTATTAACTGATGATTTGAAGTGGGCTAATAAGGTAAGGAAGTGGTCTACACAGAGTAGGGAAGAGGCTCCATGGTATCAGCATGAGGAAGTTGGCTATAACTACCGTATGAGCAATATCATTGCCGGGATACTTAGGGGACAGCTTCCATATGTAGAAGAACACCGAAGCCAGAAAAAAGCGATCTATGAGAGATATAGGAAAAATATGAAAGATCTTCCGGTCACGATGAATCCTGTAGAATTAAGTGATGCAGATATAGAACCAAACTATTGGTTAAGCTGTCTTCTTATTAACAAAGAGGCAATGTGCAGGCAGATACGCGGAGAACAAGAAAGTTTGTACGTTTCTGAGCCTGGGAAGAGCTGTCCGACTGAGATTTTAGAAGCCTTAATGGCTTTTAATGCAGAAGGAAGGCCTATCTGGAAACCAATGCATATGCAGCCTATTTATCGGATGCATGGTTTTGTGACTAGGGAAGGGAATGGCAGAGGAAAGAGCAATGCTTATATAGCAGGAGAGAGTAGTTTTGATGTGGGAAGGGACATCTTTGAGAGAGGGCTTTGTTTACCTAGTGATAACAAGATAACTGTAGAGCAGGTGGACAGAGTTTGTGAGATTGTGAAAAGATGTTTTGAGTAATGCTCTGAATAAATAGAAATATAAGGAATATGAAAAATGAAAACAATACATAAACCATATGGTCCGTATGAGAAATATTTCAAAAGATTTTTGGATTTGCTATGTTGTTTGCTTACAATGATAGTCTTTTGGTGGCTGTATTTGATTGTGGCAATATTGGTCAGAGTGAAACTTGGCAGTCCAGTACTGTTTACACAGTATAGACCGGGTAAGGATGAACAAATCTTCAAGTTATATAAGTTTCGGACAATGACAGATTCCAGAGATGGAAAAGGAGAATTGTTACCAGATAAAATCCGGCTTACATCATTCGGGAAAATGTTACGAGCTGTATCTTTAGATGAGCTTCCAGAGGTAATAAATATTATCAAAGGAGATATGAGTATTATCGGACCACGGCCCCAGTTAGTCAGAGATATGGTTTTTATGACAAAAGAGCAACGTCGAAGACATCAGGTGCGCCCGGGGCTCAGCGGGTTGGCGCAGGTAAATGGGAGAAATACAATTACGTGGGAGAATAAGCTTTCATGGGATTTAAAGTATATTGACAGAATTACCTTTCTGGAAGACATAAAAATCATTTTTAAAACAATAGAAAAAGTGTTTAAAAGAACGGATATAAATAGGGAAGGTACAGTTTCGGATTTGGATTTTGGTTATTATTTATTACTCAATGGAGAGATAACACGAGAAGAATACGATAAAAAGCAGGAAGAGGCAAAAAAAATAATAGATAAAGTACAAAGGAATAGTTAAAGTGCAAAAATATAGCGTATTAATGTCAGTTTATAATAAAGAAAAACCAGAGTATTTACGCCTGTCTATAAACAGCATTCTTAATCAGACAATTCCGCCAGATGAAATTATTATTGTAAAAGATGGAATTCTTACATCAGAGTTAGATTCTGTACTTGAGAAATATTTAATGCATAACCCGATTTTTAATGTGGTTGGATATAAGGAGAATAAAGGACTTGGATTTGCTTTAAATTACGGATTAAATTATTGTAGGAATGAGCTGGTAGCTCGTATGGATTCTGACGATATTGCCAGACAGGATAGATGTGAGAAACAACTTAAAGAATTTGAAAAAAATAGTTCAATTGAAATAATTGGTGGAGATATAGCTGAATTTATTGACTCACCAGCTAATATAGTGGCATACAGAAAAGTTCCAACCAGTGATAGTGAGATAAAGGAATATATGAAAACTCGTTGTCCTTTGAATCATATGACTGTAATGTTTAAAAAAAGTGTTGTAATTAAGGCGGGAAGTTATCAGGATTGGTTCTGGAATGAGGACTACTACCTGTGGATTCGTATGATGAAACAAGGATGCATATTTGCTAATACAGGAGATGTATTAGTTAATGTGAGAATAGATGCCGATATGTATTTACGGCGTGGCGGGATAAAATATTTTGACAGTGAAGTCAGACTTCAAAAATATATGTTAAAAAACCATATTATAGGATACAGAACATATATAGAGAATGTTGGAAAGAGGATAATAGTCCAGATACTACTCCCTAATAGAATTAGGGGATGGGTATTTAGAAAATTTGCAAGAAAATAAGTAGTTGAGGAGCCTGATAGAATGATTAGCCTGAAGTATTTTTTTACAAAGGTTAAAGATATTAAATGCCGGGATCTTCTGGCTGTTTTTCCAATGGGGATAGCTCTGATAGTTAGCCCTTTATATAGAAAAAAGTATAAAAATACTTGGCTGATCTGTGAAGAACGAAAGGAAGCTAGAGACAATGGCTATTGGTTTTACCGAAAAATGTGTGAAAACCATCCAGAACAAGAATGTATATATGCTATAGATCACTCGTCTGTTGATTATGAAAAAATAAAAGGATTCGGAAAAACAGTTCAATATGGAAGTTTAAAGCATTGGATTATTTATTTTACCTGTGCTTATAATATAAGTTCTCAAAAGGGGGGAAAACCTAATGCTGTGCTCTGTGCTTTTATAGAGTTGAATGATTTATACAATGCACATAATATTTTCCTTCAACATGGAGTAATCATCAATAATCTCAAATGGCTTTATGCTGATTGTTCCAGAATAGAAATGTTCATAACATCAGCTGTGCCTGAGAAAGAATTTATTGAAAGAGGATTTGGTTATCCCAAAGGAACCATAAGACTTACTGGATTACCTAGATTTGATAACTTGCACAGGTATATTACCGATTCGAAGCGAATTGTTGTAATGCCTACATGGAGATATTGGTTTAACCTAAAATCAAAACAGCAGGAAGGATTAGACGTAGAGTTTAAAAATTCAGAATACATGAGAAGATGGGGAGAATTTCTGGAATGTGAACAGTTGAATAATTTGGTAGAAGAATACGACTTGGAAGTTGTGTTTTATATACATAGAAATTTACAAAGCCATTTATCTGAAATAAAAGAGTTAATAAAAACAAAAGCATTAATCGCCTCTTGGGAGGATTATGATATACAAGAATTGCTATTAACATCGGCAATGATGATTACGGATTATTCTAGTGTATTCTTTGATATGGTATATATGAAAAAGCCGGTAATATTCTATCAATTTGATATTAAAAAATTCCGTAGAGGGCAATATGAACAAGGCTATTTTGATTATAGCAATAATCCGTTTGGTAAAAGTTATAGTGAGTTAGAAGAGGTAATGATTGAGTTAAAAAATATTATAGAGAATCGATATCAGTGCAGTGAAGAGTTTTTAAGAGAACATAAAAGATATTTTCCACATTATGATGTTTTTAATTCGGAGAGAGTATATAAAGAAATAAAAAATATACGAAATTAGCATGGTAGGGATAAAATGGTCAAAGAATATATTTTTTTATACAGTACCTATGCGATAATTATTTATTTGTTCGCTATCATTACATATGAATATAAAATAATGCTAAAATATCCGTTGGTGATATTATTTGTATTTATACTGGTTGGGGCTGCCATAGCTTCCTGCAGACCGACATCTACACAAGATACTGAACTTTATAATTTGGTTTATGAATCCAGTTTGACTTATCTTATCAATAATAAAAGTAGTTTGTATACATTATTTGCAAATCGGTCATTTTATAATATAGAAATATTTTATGTTATTTTAATGGCTATTTTTAGGCGATTTTTTCAATCCCCATTTTTTTTCTATTTTGTACAGGGAATCATATCTAATATAGCTATGATGTTTGGTCTTTTTAAACTGTGTGAATATGTGTTTGAATTAGATAGTCATGAAAAACGTAAATATTTTATCCATGGGAGATTGTTACAATTATATAGTTTTTATGTAATGTTTTGTGGGATTTTATATACGTCGTCAGCAATTCGTGACGGACTGTCTGTGGCTATAGGATTGGTAGCTGTAGGAAACTTATTATTGAATAGAAAAAGAGTTATATCGATCGTGCTTTTAATAGGTTCGATTTTGATTCATACGACATCGATGATTTTTGTTCCTATTCTTTTTTTGCTGAAAGTATGGAAGGTTAAGTTTTCAAAAGTTTGGACTCTTTTACTATGTGTATTAGTACCAATATTATATGTAGCCGGTACTGGAAAATACTTTGTATCTATTGTAACAAATGTAGTTGCAACTATATTACAAACTTTGAATATACAAGCTTTTTATAGCTATATCAGAGATTTAGATTTCCAGATACCATTACGGGAAGGATATTTGTTGTTGTTAACATGTGCTGTTATATCTCTATCTATTATTAAGAACAAAAAAACTGATAAGTACTTATTTATTGTCTTTTTGGGATTGTATATGTTTGTATTTGCTTATCCAATAGCTGCTTTGGCCAGATTGCTGTATGTTTTTATTTTGTTTTTGCTGCCTATTGTAATGGAAAAAACAAAGTATAGTAATTTGGTACACTTTATTTCAATTTTATATTTTGTACCGCAATTTGTCTATGTATTTGGATATTTATAAGTTTGTTTTACAATTATAATTATTTTTATTTATCGAATGATAGAGAGGAAAAGAGATCTATATTTTGAAAGGACATAACTATGAAAATATTATTTGTAGTAGATAGTCTATCAGATTTATGTGGCGCAAATGTAAATATTGTAAGGACATTAACGAGACAAATTAAAAATAGAGGATATGAAATCAGCGTATTATCTAAATCAGATTGCAAAAGATCTGTATCAGAAAGAATTGCAAAAGAATTTGATCACATGTATCTGTTGAAATCGGATGATGTTGAATTTTTCCCTGCTTTTAAATTGGTAGTTGATGAAAAAAGCAGTAGATTAAAACAGAGTATTTGGATGATAAAACATCCTGGTATTTTTTTCAAAGGTATTGATATAGTTTTTTTTGGAGCACGTTTTACGAAAAGAGAATTTACCAGAGAAATATCACAAATATGTAAACAAAATGACATAGATGCCATTATTGGTGTTTCCGCTCCTTATTATATAGCTGAAGCGGTGAGCCAAACTGATATTGGTGCAGTTAAGGCGGTATATCAATTGGATCCATATACTAATAATTACACATTACCAAGATTCACAAAAGCATGGAGAAGACGTACGGAAAGAAGAACTATAAAAAATCTAGATGTATTGTTTTTGCCCGATTTTGTGAAAGAAGATATGATAGGTCAAAAAATTTCGGAAACGTCTTCTAAGATATTGGAAGTTAATCTTCCGGGGATAATTGCCAAAGAGATTGGGCGGAAAGTTATTGAGCAAAAAAAGGTGTCTTTGGATAAGAATATTGTTTGCTTATTTGCTGGTAAATTTTATAAAAATATCAGAAATCCTCGATACTTGCTTGAATTATTTTGCTGCTTACCACAAAACTATAGTCTGCATATTGTAGGCTGCGGCTGTGAAAAAATTATAGATTCATATAGAGAAAAACTCAAAAAAAGACTTATACACCATGGATATGTAGGCAAATCAGAAGCAGACCGTTATGCTAAAAATGCAGATATTTTGATAAATGTGGACAATTCTATCAGAAATCAAATGCCCAGCAAGGTGTTAGATTATATTTCTCAGGGCAAAAGAATAGTAAATATTTGCAAAGATAAAGATTGTCTGTCAGCAAAACTCTTGGAGAACTATTCTAACGGTATTAATGTATATGAAGAGAAAAGGAGCATAGAAGATAATGCGAATTGTATAGATGAATTTGTCAAACAGGATGCTAAACAAATAACCTCTAAAGAAGTTTTAAAAATGTATTGGAAGTATACGGATCAATATGTAGCCGAAACGATTGCCGCTTCATTAGAAAAGCTAGTTAATAGCACTAAAATCAAGATATAAGAGGTGAGGGGTATTGGGCATATCAAATCGTAATAGAAACAGTGTTTTAAACGCTTTGTCTGCGATAGCGTTGACACTATTAAATGGTTTGTTGGGAATAGTAGTTACCAAGATGATTATTCATGAATATGGATCTGATTTTAATGGACTTAATTCGACGGCTAATCAACTGGTTAATGTGCTGCTAATTGTTGAAGGGGGATTTACACTTGCATCGAATGTTGCTCTTTTTTCACCATTGACATATTGTGATTATAAAAAGGTAAATAAGCTTTTGTCTGAAACACGGCGTAAATTTAGGAAAATAGGAGTTCTATTTCTATGCATGGGTATTATAGCATCACTAATATTTGCGCTATTTGCCAATAGTACTCTTCAGTTTGAATTGATTTTTTACGTTATTATTATGGCGGTAATCCCTGCGGCTTTTAATCTCTATTATGCGACAACTTACAGAGTTTTATTACAAGCTCAGCAAAAAGAATATATTATAAACATATTTACTTTGTTTACTATCAGTATGGGACACATTGGCAATATAGGACTCATAGTAATTAATGGATCGATATGGTTAGTGCGTGCGATAACGCTGATAACTACTTTGCTAAATAGTATTTTAATTGTATGGCATGTTAAGAAGCATAATAGATTTCTGGAATTGGATGTTGGGAATAATGAAGAAGTGATTCATGGTACGGGTGATGTAATGGTACAAAAAGTGACGGGAGTAATATATTTGTCTGCTCCGATTGTTTTTTTGTCACTCTCACCAGCTGGAGGTACGGTTCTTGCAAGTGTCTATGCCGTATATAATAATGTATTTAATATGATAAAAAGCTTGTTAAGAGGCGTTATTGATGCACCAAGGTTAGGTATAGGTCAAATGTTAAGTGAAACAGATCATGAAAGGATTTGGAATGTATTTGCTGAGTACGAGTATATAGTTCTTGGGTTTACTTTTGTTATTTGTAGTACAACGTATGTTTTGATTATGCCTTTTGTTTCAATGTATACAAGTGGAATGTCAGATGTTAATTATTATGATAAGACAATAGCCTTATTGATGAGTCTTATTTCGGTATTTGAGATTATCCATATTCCAAGTGGTCATTTGATAAATATGTCGGGAGAATTTAGAACATCAAAATATATACAGATTATTTCTTTGACTGTATTAGTGCCCTGTATGCTTATTTTGGGAAGACTGTGGGGAGTTTATGGTTTATTATATGCTGTTTTAATTGTAGCAATTTTGTTAGCTATACTTGAAATTGGATTTATACATATGTATTTTTTTAAGAATAAAGTAATTGAATTTGTAAAAATGTTGCTTCCGCTTCTATTAGCCGGTATTGGAATTTGTTATCATGAGAAAAAAGTATTTACAAATATTGAAAGCATTAAAATATTTATTTTATACGGAATGCTTATAACTTTGATTAATACTATTGCAGCAGTAATTATTGGTATGGTTTTCAATAAAAAACTAATATTTAAGGTTTATCAGAGAGTACTAAGATTGATTAGACACAAAGGAGTATAGATAAAGATTACTGATTTAAATACAACAAAATAAGAATAAAGGAGAATAAGAAATTGTCCGCATTCAAAGATAAAACATTAATGATTACTGGAGGTACAGGTTCGTTTGGTAATACTGTTCTTAAACATTTCCTTACTACAGACATAGGACAAATCCGTATCTTTAGCCGCGATGAAAAAAAGCAAGATGATATGAGACATGAACTCCAGGCGAGATATCCTGAATATGCAAATAATGTCAAGTTCTATATTGGTGATGTCAGAGATCCTAGAAGTATTGCAGATGCAATGCCCGGCGTAGATTATATCTTCCATGCAGCTGCGCTTAAGCAAGTTCCAAGTTGTGAATTTTTCCCGATGCAGGCAGTAAAGACAAATGTAGAAGGCACGGATAATATGCTTCACGCCGCAATTGAAGCTGGGGTAAAAAGGGTGGTATGTCTTTCGACTGATAAAGCCGCTTATCCAATTAACGTAATGGGCATCTCCAAAGCAATGATGGAGCATGTTATTACAGCAAACGCTCGTGTGGCAGCGGAACGAGGTGATACGGTAATCTGCTGTACACGGTATGGAAATGTAATGTGTTCCCGCGGATCAGTAATACCCCTCTTTATTGATCAGATAAGAGCAGGCAATCCGATAACAATTACCAATCCGGATATGACAAGATTCCTTATGAATCTCGATGAGGCGGTTGATCTGGTTCAGTTTGCATTTGAGCATGCTAATCCAGGAGACTTGTTTGTTCAGAAAGCTGACGCATGTACCATCGGAGACCTAGCCAAGGCAGTTCAGCAACTTTTTGGTGATACGGGTACTCGAACTATAGGAACACGTCATGGCGAGAAGCTATACGAGACACTTCTTACGACTGAGGAACGATTAAGAAGTGAAGATATGGGACAGTACTTCCGTGTTTCTGCTGACAATCGTGATTTGAATTATGATAAGTATTTTGTTAAAGGCGAAGTTCATACGCAAGCGGATGAGTCGTATACGAGTCATAATACAGTAAGACTTGATGTAGAAGGAACTGTGAAAAAGCTATTGACCACAGATTACGTAAAAGAAGCATTGGAGGAACAGAAATGAAGTTTTTAGTACTTGGCTGTAATGGCATGGCTGGTCATATGATAAGTATCTATTTAAGTGAACAAGGATATGACGTGGATGGTTATGCTCGATCTGATTCGAAGTTTGTTCATACTGTCACGGGAGATGCAAGGGATACTATATTACTGAAAAACACTATTGAAAGTGGGCGGTATAATGCAGTGATTAATTGCATAGGACTATTAAACAAGTTTGCTGAAAATGATCATGAAGCAGCTGTTTTTTTAAACGCCTATCTTCCTCAGTTTTTGGCAAAGATTACCGATGGAACGGACACACAGATTATACACATTAGCACTGATTGTGTATTTAGCGGTAGTCGTGGTGGATATGTTGAATCAGATTTTCCAGACGGCGAACTGTTTTATGACCGATCAAAGGCACTTGGTGAACTGAATAACAAAAAAGATGTTACCTTTAGAATGTCAATTATTGGACCCGATATTAAGCAAGAGGGGATAGGGCTGATTAACTGGTTCATGCAACAGAAGGGGAAAGTTAAGGGTTACAAAAATGCTATATGGACCGGTCAAACAACATTGCAGCTTGCAAAGACAATAGAAAATGCTGCAATACAGAGAGTCCATGGGCTTTACAATATGGTTCCAGACGAGAGCATAAGCAAGTATGATATGTTGGTCTTGTTCAATAAATATCTGAGGAAAGAAGCAATTCAAATTGATGCAGAAGAGAACTTCAGAATTGATAAGAGTTTGAAATGGACGAATTATGAGCTGTTTAGATATAAGATTCCTGGATATGAACAACAGATAAAAGAACTTGGAGAATGGATGCGTGCACACAAGGGAATGTATGTGCATTATGATTTATAAGAGACTATGCGAGGAATTGACATGGAATTAAAAAGACTAAGATTGATGACCATTGTGGGCACACGCCCGGAAATTATAAAAATGTCCGAGATAATAAAGAAGGCTGATAAATATTTCGACCAGATTTTAGTTCATACCGGACAGAATTACGATTACGAACTGAATAAGGTGTTCTTTGAGAATCTCGGTCTTCGTGAGCCTGATTATTATCTTGGAGTAGTTGGAGAAAATCTAGGTCAGACCATGGGTAATGTAATTTCTAAATCATATGAATTGATGGAGCATGTAAAGCCAGATGCGTTGATTGTCCTTGGCGATACGAATTCCTGCCTTTGTGTGCTAAGTGCTAAAAGGCTGAAGATTCCTGTATTTCATATGGAAGCCGGTAATCGTTGTAAGGACGAGAATCTTCCTGAAGAAGTTATTCGACGAGTAGTTGATGTTACTAGTGATATCAACCTCTGCTATTCGGAGCATGCACGCCGTTACATCCTTGACACCGGGGTGAAGCCTGAATACACATATGTGGTTGGCTCACCAATGGCAGAAGTGCTGGATAAGTGTAAGGATAAGATTGAACGAAGCAATGTTTTGGAAGATTTGGGACTAGAAGCAGGTAAGTATATCCTACTTTCTGCTCATCGTGAAGAGAATATTGATATTGAAGCAAACTTTACGTCGCTCATGAATGCCATCAATGCAATGGCTGAAAAATACGATATGCCAATTTTGTATTCGTGCCATCCAAGAAGTAAGAAATATATCGAAGCGCGAGGTTTTAAGTTTGACGCAAGAGTGATTCAACATAAGCCGCTTGGATTCTTCGACTACAACAAATTACAACAGAATGCTTTTTGTGTGGTATCTGATAGTGGCACTATCCCAGAAGAAGGCGCATACTTTAAGTTTCCAGCCGTTTCAATAAGAACTAGTACTGAACGTCCTGAAGCGATGGATAAGGGGGTGTTTACCATCGGATCAATAACCACAGAGCAGGTGCTTCAAGCGGTGGATCTTGCTGTATCAATGCATGCCAGCGGCGATGATGCAGCGGATGTTCCAGCTTATGTTAATAATAATGTGAGTACCAAGGTTATAAAGATTATACAAAGCTATGTGGGGATTGTTGATAAGATGATTTGGAGAAAATGATGTCGTATATAGTATTTTACAACAAAGAGTAAAGATCGATAATACTGACGATAGTCAATAATAAATACATATGGAAATAAGGTGACAAACTATAATGAAAGGCATAATCTTAGCAGGTGGAAGCGGAACTTGCTTATATCCACTCACAAAAGTTACATCTAAGCAACTACTGCCGATATTCGATAAACCAATGATTTATTGTCTGTATAATGGGGTTAAAACTCTCGCCTTTAGGTCAACCCCATGTCTACTCGATCGAAAACAACCCCAATTTAATTTGCGGCGACTATGCAGTCGCCGCTCCTTTTAAAATGCCGTCTAACACTAACAGCGGAGTGATCCATTGATATCTCTGCAGGGCAGTCTCCTCAGCCGACTGCAGGGCTTTCGTACTTTGAAGTGCTTCTTTTGTTTCCAAAACTTCTCCTCCTGTTTGAAATCTTTTAATGTTTTATAAAAGCATTATAAACAGGCAGGGCATTGCCATCAAATCAAAGCAGGTGGAAAGGAGGTGTCTGGAAATACCGTAGCTGTTTAAGGAAATCTTCCGGCATTGATGATGACAGAAAAAGCTGTGGCCAGCCGCTGCTCCGTTTCCTGAGTGCGCCAACCAGGGACGTCCCGTCTGTGAAGTTTTGAAGGGGGTTTTCCGGGACAGCACGGACCGAACATAAAATAAAGTCGATGACAGAGCAGATGGAATCAAACCATGTCTGCCATCTGAGCATGGTCATTTCAGACGGCGCCTCATAGCAGTCTTCAGGAGTAATGTATCCGTCTTAGGTATCTTCAATGATCTGAGCTTCAAAATGTTTGAATTTAAGGAGAAAATCTGGCAGCTCCGTATGCATGATATGACATTCATAGCAGTACATCCGCCGCAGTAAATAGACAGAACGGCATCCATCCAGGGATTTTCCAATCCTTTCGCGTCGGTCTTTGCATTTCATGGGGCGGTGGCAGCCGTTACAAAAATGTTCTTCTTCACTAATAATCGTAAAATATCCGGGATGGGCATTGTCATCTAGGGAATAATTATGTATAATACTCATTGTAAGGAATCCCTTGATGAAGAATGATTAGCGGCGAAACTAAAGATGCTTCATCTTGGGATTTTTCCTTTCTACATATTGTTACTGACAGTATGGCGGGCAAAATACTGTCAAGCAAGCGGTTTTTTACAGACATTTCAAGTTAGCAGTAACACAGGACGGCAGTCTGCCCTTGGGTATGATATACCAGCTATAGGAAGGAGGCGCACGAATGGGGATTTACCTTAATCCCGGGAACAGCGGGTTTGCACAGATATGTAGAGGTGAATATGTCGATAAGACAGGACTTGTCGAGTTGATCAATCAGAGAATTAACGGGCCGGAGAACCTGCTTTGTATCAGCAGGCCTCGCCGCTTTGGGAAATCTTACGCTGCGAAAATGCTTGTTGCATATTATGACCGTTCCTGTAATTCTCATGTATTGTTCGACGATAAGAAAATTGCAGAGACAACGGACTATAGGAAGCATTTGAACAAATACAGCGTGATCTATCTGGATATCACAACCTTTATATCGGAAGCTCTGACGCAGAACCGTCTGTTGCAGGATGTTCCGGGTATGATCCAGGAGGCGCTTCTAAAGGATCTGGCAGAGTGTGGATTCCAGGTCAGGGAGGGAGACAGCCTGAACGATAATCTGGTACGTATTGCGGGGCAGCCGGATGGAGGGAAATTTGTGTTTGTGATCGATGAATGGGATGCAGTGATCCGGGAGGCGAAAGACGATCCTGAAGCGCAGAATAAATTTCTGACTTTTCTCAGGGGATGGTTTAAAAATGGTCAATTTACCCCAAAAGTTGTGGCGGCTGCCTATATGACCGGGATTCTTCCGATTAAGAAGGATGGTTCTCAGTCGTCGATCTCTGAATTTGATGAATATTCCATGGTCAAACCATTATTTTTTGACAAATATGTTGGTTTCACTGAGGATGAGGTGCGTTGTCTATGTGAAAAAAATGATGTTGACTTTAAGATCATGAAGCAATGGTATGACGGATATGTTTTCAGGAATGTTGGATCTGTGTACAATCCCAATTCCGTAATGAAATCAATCCGCTTTGATGAGTTTGATTCTTACTGGACAGAAACCTCTGCGGCAGAAGGATTGATGGATTATATCAGTAAAGGCTATAAGGCTCTTACGAGAACCATTGCCGAGTTGATCGGAGGCGTTGCGGTAAAGGTCAGTATCACCGGGTTTGCTAATGATCTTACAACATTTAGAGGAAGAGACGATGTTTTAACTTTAATGATTCATCTTGGTTATCTGGCTTACGACGCTGAGAATAAGACAGTCAGAATTCCGAATGAGGAGATTAAACTGGAATTCCAAAAGGCTGTCAGAGAAGTAAAGCATGAGGCTACGATGAAACGTTTAGAAGAAAGCAATCAGCTGTTCTTTGATACCATACATGGGAAAGCAGACGCAGTTGCCGCACAGATCGAGAAGATTCATATGGAAGAAACCGTACCGCTGCACTACAACAAGGAAGACAGCCTAAGGAGTGTGATCAAGCTGGCATATTACACATATCGGGATCATTATGTGCAGTTTGAAGAACTTCCCGGCGGTGAGGGATTCGCAGATGTGGTTTACTTTCCGCGTCACGATTCGGACTGGCCAACCCTGGTCATAGAGTTAAAGTGGAATAAATCTGCCAGAGGAGCTATTGACCAGATCCTGAATAAGAAGTATGCGAATGTTGCGGAGAATTTTGGAACAGATATCTTGCTGGTTGGGGTTAATTATGAGAAAGATGCTCCCCCTGGTAAGAGAAAGCACACGTGCAGCATCGTCAGATACGAGGTAAAATAGATAAATTGTGCAGATCGCAATGATAAAATGTTATCCTGTAGTTAAAATCAGTTTGTGTGGGGGAGTCACTTTGTGGCTCCCTTTTATGTTGCTCATCTCTAGTACACCGAATAATAAGTAACCAGCCATATAACTTGCCTGATTTTCCATCTGCGTCGTTGTTGTCAATCGGCGTAGCGCCGAATTCATTTCAAAGACCGCTTCATATGTTCTTTCAGGTCATGGATAAATTTCTTCTCGCGGATACTGATCTGGTACGACTGCGATTTCATCAGATATACCCCTATATATTGGTCGAATTCCAACGGCAGGGCGATTACGCCGGCTCCCTTGTTGATAGATATGGAACTTTTCACGATAACAGAGATATATTGTCCGGTTTTGATCGTGTCGAACAGGCCTCCACGGTCAAAGATATAGGTAATGTTCTCCTCATCGTTCAGACCCAGAACATCCAGCCAGTCGGCGGCGTCAAAATTCTCATAAGTAACAATGTGTTGGTTTTGAAGATGCAGATAGGATATGGAATCCAGTTTCGCAAGTGGGTGGGATGTACTCATGATCACTTCCAACGGAATGTGGAGCCTAAGCGGTATCAGATCCATATTGTATCTGTTGGCGGTAAGCCTGTGGAAAGGCTCGCGGCTCTCGAAGCAGTAGAAGATAGCCATCCGGTATCTCTGTTCCACCACATCCTGCAGCACTTGGATCAATCCGGTCTCCTTGAAGATATCCCGGCAGCCCTGCGCCGGATTCTGATTCAGGAATTGAATAAAGGTCTGCATAAATAGGGCGGAATAGGTACAGGAGACGGAGAGATTCTCATGGTGGTTGAACTGAGTGGGAATCTTCTGGATCTTCTTGTATTCGGATAAAATAATTTGCGCGGACTGTACAAAGCATTCACCTTCCTGTGTCAGTTCGATTCCCTTATTGCTGCGCGCGAAAAGAGAGAAGCCTAATTCTGTTTCCAGGGCACGGATCGAATGGCTGAGGCTAGACTGTGAGGTGAACAGATTTTTGGCGGCTTTGTTGATAGAGCCGCATTTCCAGATTTCCAGTACGCATTTCAGATTGTGAAAATTCATTAGATCATCTCCTATATGGAGGTTAGTATTGATCGATTCAGCAAATATTAATATATAATTCCATATTATATAGTTTTTCTATAAGTATATCAATAGAATCGGGGTATGCGAATTCATTCATACTCTGGTTGATTCCTGTATAACCGTGTTTTAACTCTCCATGTTACAATTATAACAATAAAAGAGTCGACTCCAAGAATAAATATTATGGAGGTAATTGAATATGGCAGAAGTAAAACAACCGGCAAGTGCTTTATCATCACCGAGGTTTTGTAACATGGGGACATTTATGCGTATGACGAAGGTGGATTCCGCGAAGGGACTGGATTTTGCGATCGCGGGCGCGCCCTTTGACACGGCTAGTTCTTTCCGTTCAGGGTCACGATTCGGGCCGAATGCGATCCGTAACATTTCTGCTATGATGAAACCGAACAATGTAATTCTTCAGGTAAACATCATGGAGAACTTAAAAGGCGGAGATATTGGGGATTTTAATGTAACTCCGGGATATATCCATCCGACGTACGATGCGATCGAGGCGGGGGTTGCCGGGATCTTAGAAGAGAATGCGGTGCCGATCGTCCTGGGCGGGGATCATTCGATTACGCTGGCGGAACTGCGTGCGGTCGCGAAGAAATACGGTCCGGTTGCTCTGGTGCATTTTGATTCTCATTCCGATCTGTGCGACGAGGTATTTGGCCAGAAATATAACCACGGCACTCCGTTCAGACGTGCGATCGAGGAAGGCCTGATCGATCCGGCGCACTCAATCCAGATCGGTATGCGCGGTTCCTTATATGACCCGAATGAGCATAAGATGGCGGCGGATCTGGGGATGCTGCTGATCCCGGCCCATAAGGTGCGTGAGATGGGATTTGAGGCATTGATCAGGACGGCTATGGAGCGGGTAGGAGATAAACCGGTATTCCTGACTTTTGATATTGACTTTGTAGATCCGGCATATGCACCCGGAACAGGAACGCCAGAAGTGGCGGGCTTCACTTCTTACGAGTCGTTGTCGCTGGTACGTGCCATCAAGGATATGAATTTTGTGGGATTTGATATCGTTGAGGTTCTGCCGGCATATGATTCCGGGGAGGTAACGGCATATCTTGCCGCAAATATCGTATTTGAATATCTGTCCATCCTTGCTGCAAAGAAAAAAGATTAACAGCACAGACGGAGGGCAGAATGGAAGAAAAGAAAAAAGTCATTCGTGTAGAAGAAGTCACAGATCCGGATATGATGTCCAAAGAGCTAGACAGCGTGGTTCTTGAGGGAAGCAATAAGACCAAAGGGATTATCCTGTTTCTTATATGTTCGATTATAGGAATTGCAGTATTCTTCGGACAGATAGAGGGAAGCACTATTTTCGGAATCATTTATAATGGATTCGTTGATCTGTTTGGGCAGGCGATATACTGGATTCTGTCGATTGTGATTACAGCAAATTTTATCTGTCACATATATTTTAAATATATAGATAAAGGAAAGACAAAAAACGCATTTGCGGATGTTTACGGAAATGATAAGATTATTCATACGGTCTTATATGGATTGGGCGCCGTCTATGTAATTATTTACACATTGTGGATCGTTCACGGCATGAATATGCCGGAGATCATTATCAGTGATGCAACGGGCGGCAATGTTATTCCGCCGATCGTAAAGGGTGTGTTTGGTATCGTACTGGCAGGAGCAGTATTTATGCCGTTCTTGCTGAATTACGGTATTCTGGAGATCATTGGCGTGCTTCTGGAGCCTTTGATGCGACCGCTTTTCAAGGTTCCGGGTAAGTCCGCGCTGGATGCTACGGCATCTTTTGTAAGCTCATCGTCTCTCGGTGTTCTGATCACGAACCGCTTGTGGAAGAACTGTGTCTATACAGAGAAGGAAATGGTTGCGATCATGACCGGCTTCTCAGCGGTATCCATAGGGTTCGCCCAGTTGGTTATTGATACAGCGGGATGCGGAGCCCAGTTTTTCGAGATCTATGCGGTAAGTTTTGTAATGGTATTTCTGATAGAGATGATTACGGTGCGTATTCCGCCGGTCTCTAAGAAAAAGGATGTCTATTACAACGGAAAGGTTCAGACGGAAGAGGAGCGTAAGGAAGGCGCGCGTTATTCGGTTCAGACCATTCCGACGGGAATCTGGCGTTCAGTGAAGCGTGCTGCGATTGCTTACAGTGTTCCGAAGAATGTAAGTCTCAGTCTGAAGGACAGTATACTGGTGCTGCCGCAGGTATTGACGATGCTGTCCGCGATCGGTGTGTCGGCTATGATTCTTGCGGAGTATACGCCGGTGTTTAAGTGGTTGGGTTATATATTCCAGCCGGTTCTGATGCTGTGCCAGGTGCCTGACGCGGCAGCCATCGCGCCGTCTATGCCGGTGGGGATCGCGGAGATGTTTCTCCCGGTTCTCGTCATGAACAGTACGGCGGCTGCGGTATCGATCAGTATACAGGCGAGAGTGTTCGTCTGCCTGGTGTCCATGTGCCAGATCATCTTCTTCTCGGAGACGGCCACGGTTATGATGGCAACAAAATCACCGATCAAGTTCTGGGAGATCATTGTATGCTTCATTGAGAGAACGCTGATAGCGATCCCGCTGGCATCATTGGCGGTACACCTTATATTTTAGACAAACGGATATTGAATATAGATTGTTCATCAAATAGAACCTGCAGGATGCATCGGCTTATGAGAATTGCATCTTGCAGGTTCTATTGTTTGCAATTATAATGAATTCAGTGAATACAGCGGTATTGGAAAGGAGCGTTGCAATGTCAAAAGTATTTAATTTCCAAGCGCAAGGTTAAATCCACCGCCTTTTAGGCGGTCAAGCTTTAGCGGCATTTCCTTTCAGTAGCAATTGTGATAAAATACAGCAATAGG
>CAJTGB010000050.1 GCA_910575835.1 Lachnospiraceae bacterium
CCATAGCATAAAGAGAAAGCCAGCGTCTTGAGGCGCGGCCAAGTAGGGCGGGCTTATAGCCCGCGTCCCTAGCCACCCGTTTTACGGGTGGGGGCGACTATTCAAATAAATAATAGTCAGCCGGTTAGTCCCCACTATTCGATGTAAACAAATATAAAGAGCTGATCAAGACGACACAGGCGGATAAGCTGGAGATCATATTATCGGATAATAAGATGTACACGACAAACGCATGAGTAAATAAATTGTGAACATGCCTCTTTTCTGGTAAAATAAAAGAAAAGGGGCGTTGTTTATGGAAGAATTATTAAATTGGATGGAATATATTGAAGATGTGCGTCAAAAAAGAAAGTCCGGCATTTGCTAAAGGATATTCTTGTGATTGTTTTGTTTGCCACACTCGCAAATGCAGATGACTGGGTAGAGATTGCGCTGTTTGCTCAGGTGTATGAAGAGTATCTTAAAAAATATATAGAGTTAAAGAATGGCCCGCCGTCTCATGATACGATACAGCGAGTAATGGGGATGATTTCGCCGGATATTCTCCAACAGCTTTATGGAAAATGGCAAGACCTGCTGAACAGGGAAGAAGGCGAAGCACTGAAAAAGATCATCTGTATAGATGGAAAAACAATGCGTTCTAACAAACAGGGAAAAGAGAAGCCGTCTCATATTGTAACCGCATGGAGCCGTGAAGACGGTTTCAGCCTAGGACAGAAAGCAGTGAGTGAAAAGAGCAATGAGATTACAGCAATTCCGGAACTAATAGAAAGGTTACAAATAAAGGGACAGATCATTACGATAGATGCAATGGGAACGCAGACAGCGATCGTAGAAAAAATCCGGGGAAAAAGGGCAGATTATGTGTTGGCATTAAAAGGAAACCAAGGGAGCTTATATGAAGAAGTAAAAGAGTATTTTGCAGATGAAGAATTAACCAGAGAGATAGAAAAATCAGGAAATTATAAGAAAACGAAAGAAAAGGCCCACGGGCAGATAGAGACACGGGAATATTACCAGACAGAAGATATCCGATGGATGATACAGAAAAAGGATTGGAAAGGGCTGAAAAGCATAGCGATGGAAAGAAAAAGCATAGAAAAGAATGGGAGAAAGAAAACGGAATACCGCTATTTTATCAGCAGCCTAAAAGGAGACATAGAAACCATAAGCCGGGCAGTAAGAGGGCATTGGAGCATAGAGAGCATGCACTGGCATCTGGATGTAACATTTCGAGAAGACGCAAACGCAACACTGGATAAAATGTCAGCGCAGAATCTGAATATAATCAGGAAATGGAGCTTAAGCATATTAAAGCTGATGGAGCTTACAAAAAAGAAATTATCAATGAAGAAAAAAAGGTTTGTAATAAGTCTGTCACCAATCAAATATTTGGAGGAAGTACTGGACTTTAAAAAAATTACAGTTGGAAAAATTTGAATGGTAGAACGTTTCATGCGTTTGTCGTGTAAGATGTAATTCTTTTATTGTTTTTTCCCCCATTTTGATATATAATAAAAAAAGTGAAAATTATAACATGCCGCGGATGTCACAGCATCTACAGGGGCAGAAGGAATTGGAGGAATTAATATGTTAGTATCAGCAAAAGAGATGCTTGAAAAAGCAGTAGCAGGCCACTACGCAGTAGGACAGTTCAACATCAACAACCTTGAGTGGACGAAGGCTATCCTGACAGCAGCCGAGGAGACAAAGTCACCGGTAATCTTAGGTGTATCCGAGGGTGCAGGAAAGTACATGACCGGATTCAAGACAGTTCAGGATATGGTAGCAGCGATGGTTGAAGAGATGGGTATTACTGTTCCGGTAGCTACACATCTTGACCACGGTTCCTATGATGGATGTAAGAAGTGTATCGAGGCCGGATTCACATCTATCATGTTTGACGGCTCCAAGTATCCAATCGAAGAGAATGTTGCTAAGACCAAAGAACTGATCGAGATCTGCCGTGAGAAGGGAATGTCTCTGGAGGCAGAGGTAGGCTCCATCGGCGGAGAGGAAGACGGCGTTGTAGGACAGGGCGAGTGCGCAGATCCGAACGAATGCAAGATGATTGCTGATCTCGGTGTGGACATGCTGGCAGCAGGTATCGGTAATATCCACGGCAAGTATCCTGAGAACTGGGCAGGCTTAAGCTTCGAGACATTGGATGCGATCCAGCAGCTTACAGGAGATATGCCGTTAGTTCTTCACGGCGGTACAGGTATTCCGGATGATATGATCAAGAAAGCGATCGACTTGGGCGTTGCCAAGATCAATGTTAATACAGAGTGCCAGTTGGTATTCGCTGACGCTACACGTAAGTATATTGAAGCAGGCAAGGACCTGGAAGGCAAGGGATTCGATCCGCGTAAGTTATTGAAGCCTGGCTATGAGGCAATTATCGATAAGGTAAAAGAGAAGATGGAATTATTCGGTTCAGTTGGAAAAGCGTAATAAAAGTACAATTTTTGCTTGCCTTTTCCAGTGGATTGAGGTATACTAACAGGCGTAGATAGAACGAAGGCGTTCCGACCGAAGGTCGGGGTGCCTTTTTCTAGTATACTGTCCTGTTGATATTCAGGCCGGCTTGAATATCAATGAGCCAGTATACTAGAAGAAGCATTTACATAGAAAGGAAGATAGAAGATATGAGCGAACTTTTAAATGTAGCTGAGATATTTGGGGAAGATGTATTCAACGATAAGGTTATGCAGGAACGTTTACCCAAGAAGGTTTATAAGGATCTGAAGAAGACGATCGAAGAAGGCAAGGAGCTGAGCCTTACTACAGCCGATGTGATCGCACATGAGATGAAGGAGTGGGCGATCGAGAAAGGGGCGACCCATTATACACACTGGTTCCAGCCTCTTACCGGAGTAACGGCGGAGAAGCATGATTCCTTCATCTCCGCGCCGATGGAGAACGGCAAGGTGCTGATGAGCTTTTCCGGTAAGGAACTGATCAAAGGCGAGCCGGATGCGTCTTCATTTCCGTCAGGGGGACTTCGGGCAACCTTCGAGGCAAGAGGATATACGGCATGGGACTGCACGTCTCCGGCATTCGTAAGGCATGATGCGGCTGGAGCGACGCTCTGTATTCCTACAGCATTCTGTTCCTACACAGGGGAGGCCCTCGACCAGAAAACTCCGCTTCTGCGTTCCATGGAAGCAGTTAATGCACAGTCATTGAGACTGATCCGTCTGTTTGGAAATACAACGTCAAAGAAGGTTACGCCGTCTGTTGGGCCGGAACAGGAATATTTCCTCGTAGATGCAGCCAAGTTCATGCAGAGAAAGGATCTGATCTATACCGGACGTACCCTCTTTGGGGCAATGCCGCCGAAGGGGCAGGAGTTAGACGATCATTACTTTGGAACCATTCGGCAGAGGATCGCGGGATTCATGAAGGATGTGAATGAAGAACTGTGGAAGGTTGGAGTAACAGCGAAGACGCAGCATAACGAGGTTGCACCGGCACAGCATGAGCTGGCGCCGATCTATGCGGAGGCGAATGTGGCGGTTGACCACAATCATCTGGTGATGCAGACCTTGAAGAGGGTAGCGTGCCGGCATGGGATGAAATGCCTGCTTCATGAGAAGCCGTTTGCCGGGGTAAATGGTTCCGGTAAGCATAATAACTGGTCTCTTACGACGGACGACGGCAAGAATCTTCTTGATCCGGGCAAGACTCCCCATGAGAATATCCAGTTTCTTCTGGTGCTTACCTGTATACTGAAAGCAGTGGATGAGCATGCAGATCTGCTGCGCGAGTCTGCGGCGGATCCGGGCAATGATCACAGGCTTGGAGCGAATGAGGCGCCTCCGGCGATCATTTCGGTATTCTTAGGGGAGCAGTTGGAGGATGTATTAGAGCAGCTGATCAGCACAGGCGAGGCGACCCACAGCCTGAAGGGCGGGAAGCTGGAGACCGGCGTCAGGACGCTGCCGGATCTTGCGAAAGACGCGACGGACAGGAACCGTACATCACCGTTTGCATTTACCGGCAATAAATTCGAGTTCCGTATGGTCGGTTCCCGTGACTCTATTGCCGGGCCGAACGTGGTACTGAATACGATCGTTGCAGAGGCATTTGCAGAGGCATGCGACGTACTGGAGAATGCGGAGGATTTCGACAAAGCGCTGCATGATCTGATCAAGAGATATGCGACCGAGCATTACAGGATCGTATTCAATGGAAACGGATATGCCGACGAGTGGGTGGAGGAGGCTGTGCGGCGCGGTCTGCCGAATATCCGCTCTATGGTTGAGGCGATCCCTGCCCTTACAACGGACAAAGCAGTTGCGATGTTCGAGAAATTCAAAGTATTTACGAAGGCGGAACTGGAGTCCCGTGCGGAGATCAAGTATGAGAATTACGCGAAGGCAATCAATATCGAGGCACGGACTATGATTGATATGGCAAGCAAGCAGTTTATCCCGGCGGTGATCAAGTATACGAAGGAGCTTGCCGATACGGTTCTCGCGGTAAAGGCTGCGGGTGCGGATGCTGCGGTGCAGGCTGAGCTTCTTGCGGAGATATCCGGTCTGCTTGCCGATACGAAGCAGGCATTAACGCAGCTTATGAAACTCACAGATGAGGCCGCGGCGATGAATGAGGGAGAAGATCAGGCAAGATTCTATCATTTTGACGTGGTTCCTGCGATGGAAGCGCTCCGCGCGCCGGTGGATAAGCTGGAGATGATCGTTGATAAGGAAGCATGGCCGATGCCGTCTTACGGAGATCTGATCTTTGAAGTTTAGCATTGGGACCGTGGGCGCTGGTTAAGAGATGTATTAAGAAATTTTAAGAACCTTGGACTTGGAATACACATGAGTATGTGATATTCTAAGTTCAAGGGTTTTTTGTTGCACCAGAAGCCTTCGGAATCATTTTGTACCCGATCGCGGGAGTATAGAACATACCCAGGAGGATATCTATGACAAAATATGAATTTTTAGAGAAGATGAGGCATGCTTTGGCGAATGATCTAAGCGGTCCGATCATACAGGAGAATATCAATTATTATGACGGTTATATCAGTGATGAGGTCCGCAAGGGAAGACAGGAGGAGGCTGTGATCGACGAACTGGGAGATCCGTGGGCAATTGCCCGGACGATCATTGAATCTGCGGGCGGAGGGAATGCCCGGGAAGAATATAATTACGAGCCCAGCCGCCAGACATACGGACAGGAGAGGCAGGAGAGAGGACGCGTCAGGGTGTACGGCTGGCATTCCTGGTGTAAGAGACTGATCCTTGCACTGGGAATTCTTGGAGTGCTTATGCTGGTAGTCGCGGTGATCGGAGGTATCTTTTCGCTCCTTGCTCCGATCATAGTTCCGTTCCTGATCGTACTGTTTGTGCTGCGTCTGCTTGGCGGAAGACGGCGATGAAGCGGAAGTGTGTGCTGGAAGTGTGTGCTCCCGGACTGATACTGCTGATGCTGGAAAGCGGCGGTAAAAAGTAAAAGACCGATGGGGGAGCCATCGGTCTTTTGAGGGGAGTATAAATAATTAATAAGGGGTTGTAGAAAGTGTTCTTTCTACATCACTTAGTATAATATAGTATGGAATAAAAAGCAAGATATATTTAAAAAAAACTTAAGTTTTTTCATAGATATAGGGGCTGAGGGAGAAAATGAAGAGATATATAGATATTTTTATAATTTTTGGAGTGGTTTTGAGCTGTATTTTTCTGACAGGATGCGGCAAAATGCGGCAGGAAGAGACGGAGATAAGAGAGGAGAAGGCAGACAGGACAGAGATAGAAGGGGAGAAGGCAGACGGGACAGAGATAGAAGAGGAGAAGGCAGACGGGACAGAGAGAAAAGAAGAGGATGCAGACGGGATATTGAGTCATGAGTCAGATCCGGCAGCCCCAAAGATGCTTAGATTTGTCGATGCGTGGGGAGAATGGCACGAGGCAGAGATCGATCCTGCCGTCAGAAAGCATGATTACAACTGGTCCTGTCTTACGAATACAGAAGCGGGAATTCAGTATACGGGAGACGAGAGATATTCTATCCGCAAAGGGATAGACGTATCGGAGCATCAGGGTGATATTGACTGGGGCCGGGTGAAGGCGGCGGGGTATGATTTTGCATTTCTGCGTATCGGGTACAGAGGATATGGAGAGCAGGGGACGCTGTGTGCGGACGCCAAATTCCAGCAGAATATCGTGAATGCGCATAATGCCGGAATTGAGGTGGGTATCTATATATTCTCCCAGGCCGTCAATGAAGAGGAGACGCTTCAGGAGGTTGAACTGGTGTTGGGACAGCTTAAGGGGCATGATCTGGAGCTTCCGGTCGTATTTGACCCGGAGCGGATCCGGGATGATACAGCCCGCACTGACAATGTGACGGGGGAGCAATTTACGAAGAATACAATCCTGTTCTGCGAGAAGATGAAAGAAGCGGGTTATCAGCCTATGATCTACAGCAATATGGTCTGGGAAGCTTTTGAATATGATATGGAGGCATTGGCGGATTATCCGATCTGGTATGCGGATTATGAGCCTGTGCCGCAGACGCCGTATTACTTCTCCTTCTGGCAGTATTCGGAGAAGGGGAGCGTCGACGGGATCGAGGGAAATGTGGATCTGAATGTACAGTTCTTGCCGCAGGAGCCTGCGGATGTGAATTAATGCTGGATGGAAGAAGCGTATCTGACGGATAATATTGAAAGGAAATGGAACTATGAAATTTGGAATTTTCGCGTCGGAGCAGATCAATGGGGATGAGTATGAGGTGCTCGCGTGTATGAAAGCGATAGAAGAAGGGAAGACCGAGTGCCCGGAGATGCCCCATGCCGAGACGCTGCGGGTGATGCGGCTGCTGGATGAGATCCGCGGGCAATGGGGGATGGTGTATCCGTGTGAAGAGAGATGAGGGTAATGAAATCGTGGGAAAAAAGTTTAATGTTAGTGCAGATTGCAAACCGCAGCTGCATTATATGGTTGATTTATCGGAACGCCTGGAGAAGATTAAGACAATGATTGATGCGGGCGAATATTTTACAGTCAATCGTGCGAGGCAATATGGAAAGACAACGACCTTAAAGGCTTTGGAGAGATTTCTGGAAAATGAATATTTAGTTGTAGCCATTGATTTTCAGATGGTAAGCTATTCAGATTTTGAGAAAGAGGAATTATTTGTTGAGGCATTTTCAAGAGAAGTTCTGGATGCGGCGGAAGGGAAAGAAGAGATTCCGCAGGAAATCAGGGACGGTTTGGCGTTGTTGGCAGATGGGAAATCAGAACGGAGGACTCTTTCGGGATTATTCCGCTATCTGAGCAAATGGTGCGGACAGTCGGTTAAGAAGCTTGTTCTTATTATTGATGAGGTGGACAGCGCTTCCAATAATCAGGTCTTTCTCGATCTCCTGGCGCAGCTTCGCGGTTATTACATTAACAGGGATAGGAAACCGACATTTCAATCGGTTATTCTTGCCGGGGTATATGATGTGAAGAATCTGAAGCGCAAAATGGCGGCTGATGGAGAAGAGAAAATGAACAGTCCGTGGAACATTGCGGCTGATTTTCTGATAGATATGAGTTTTTCAGTGAAAGACATAGAAGGAATGCTCTTTGATTATGAAAATGATAATAGGACAGGAATGAGTATCCGCAAGATGGCTCAAATGCTGTATGATTATACAGACGGTTATCCATTCTTAGTATCCAGGCTGTGCAAACTGATTGATGAGCATGTGGCCGGGGATGCTGTGTTTCCCGATAAATCCAGTGCGTGGACAAAGGAAGGGATGCTAGAGGCTGTTAACATATTGCTGCATGAGAAGAATACGTTATTTGATTCGCTGATCGGGAAGATTGATGCGTATATGGAACTTAGAGAGATGATACATGCTTTGTTGTTCCGGGGGCAGAGTATTCTCTATAATCCTGATGATGGTATAACAGAATTGGCGATGATGTTTGGATTTGTGAAAATAGAAGACGGTAATGTCAGAGTAGCAAATAGGATCTTTGAAACCCGTTTGTACAATTATTTTTTAACGACTGCAAGGGTACAAGGAAGTGATATGTATAAGGCGGCAACACTGGATAAGAATCAGTTTGTTGAAAATGGACATCTGAATATGCGCCTGGTATTGGAAAAATTTGTGAGACATTTTGACGATCTGTATGGAGATCAGAATCAGGAATTTTATGAAGAAGATGGGAGACGGTATTTTCTGCTATATCTTCGTCCAATTATTAATGGAAGAGGAAATTATTACATTGAAGCACAGACCCGTAACAGGGAACGTACAGATGTGATCGTAGATTATGGTGGAGAACAGATTGTTGTGGAACTAAAATTATGGCATGGCAATGCATATAATTTGAGAGGTGAAGCGCAATTATTAGATTATCTTGAATATTACCATCTGGATAAAGGGTATATGCTGAGTTTTAATTTCAATAAGCATAAAGAGATTGGAATAAAAGAAATTACAATAAACAGCAAGACATTAATTGAGGCAGTCGTGTAAATGAGAATAGGATAAAGCGAATGGTCAAAAGAACAATAGAGAATTTCGACATAAGGCAGATCTGTGACTCCGGGCAGTGTTTTCGGATGGCACAAGTAAAAGAGAATACCTACAGCATGGTTGCCGCGGGCAGATATCTGGAAATAGAACAGAATGGAAAAGAATGCACCTTTTCCTGCGGGGAAGAGGAATTCGAAGAATTCTGGAGAAGCTATTTTGATCTGGATTGTGATTACAGCGGATACATAGAATCGGTTAATCCTAACGATAAATATCTGATGAATGCGGTGCAGTTTGGTCTGGGAATCCGCATTTTGCATCAGGAGTTGTGGGAGATGACAGTCTCATTTCTCATCTCACAGCAGAATAATATTGTGAGGATCCGCAGGTGTATCCAGAATCTCTGTGAGCGGTACGGCGAAGAGAAGCGGAATTTCCGGGGAGAGCGTTACTATACGTTCCCTGCACCGGAGGCGCTGGCGTTCCTGCCAGAGGATGAACTTAAGGAATGTAATCTGGGCTATCGGAGTAAGTATGTGGTACGGACTGCCAGGAGTATCGTGCAAGAGGAGATCAGCCTTAGGAAGATACAGGAGATGAAGTATCGGGATGCGAAGGCGGAATTGCTTCAATTGTATGGTGTGGGAGAGAAAGTGGCAGACTGCATCTGCCTGTTTGGGCTGCATCATCTGGAGGCATTTCCGAAGGATACACATATCCTGCAGGCGTTGAGTAAGCATTATAAGAGGGGATTTCCGCGTAGGAGATATAAGGGGTATGAAGGAGTTATGCAGCAATATGTGTTCTATTGGGAACTGAAAGGAGTAAGCCATGTTCCGGCTATTTAAGAAATCACCCCGCAGCACCCCGGCAGCGCCCTACGATCCGGCCACCCAAAAACCTATCTTACGCTGCAGCATATGCACCGGAGAGCAGGTGGCTGGTTTCCGCGATCTGCAGACGGGTAAATTCACGGATATTATGCTGATCCGCAATGAGAAGGATCTGCAGATATTCAAGGAGCAGTATGGCGTGACCGATATTACGAAGGAATTTTGAAGACAAAAATTAATATAGAAAGGGAAATACATATATGAAGACAACGTCTATGACATATCCCACAGAAAAGAAAGCGCTCTATCGTCTCCTTAGAACACAGCTTCAAGGGCTGACAGAAGGAGTTCCGTATCTGCTTGCCAATCTTGCGAATGCTTCTGCTCTGTTATATCAGGCATTGACCGATATCAACTGGGCCGGATTCTATCTCATGCAGGATGGTAAACTGGTGCTGGGGCCGTTTCAGGGGAAGCCGGCCTGCGTAGAGATCCAGGTGGGTTCCGGGGTCTGCGGCACAGCGGTACAGCAAGATGAGATCATGCTGGTGGAGAATGTGCATGAATTCCCGGGGCATATTGCCTGTGACTGTGCATCGAATTCAGAGATCGTTATACCGATGCATAAGGGGGAAGAGATCGTGGGAGTGTTGGATATTGACAGCCCGGTTCTTGCGAGATTCGATAAAGAAGATGAGCAGGGCTTAGCAGAGCTCGTGCGGATATTGATGCAATAAAGATGAGCAGAGCAACTTGTGCGGATATTGATGCAGTAAATTCGCAGATTGTTACATAAATTTATATTAAGGATGAAAATAATATGACAAATAGTATGGCAAATAAAGATACATTTTACAGACAGATATTCAAGCTGGTACTGCCGATCGTGATACAGAATTTGCTAAGCGCGGCAGTCAGTTCCGCCGATGTAATTATGCTGAATTACGTTGGTCAGTCCTCCATATCGGCAGTATCTCTTGCATCCCAATATGCAAATGTACTGTTCATGGTATTCTATGGACTTGGGACAGGCGCTACGATGCTGAGTGCGCAGTATTACGGTAAAGGCGATATGAAAGCGATCCAACTGATCGAGGGAATTGCGATGCGTTTTTCTCTGTTGATCGCGCTTCTTTTTGCTTGTGCGGCGTTATTTGTCCCGGAGACAATGATGCATATATTCACGAACGACAAGGAATTGATCGCGATAGGGGCGTCCTACTTAAGGTTCATGAGTATCAGTTACTTGTGTTGGGGGATCACGGAGGTTTATCTTGCAGTTCTGCGCAGTATCGGCAGAGTAATGATCAGCACGGCGATGAATATGCTGGCATTTTCCCTGAACATTCTTCTGAATGCGGTGTTTATCTTCGGATTGTTCGGAGCCCCGAAGCTTGGAGCAATGGGCGTGGCGCTTGCGACTTCCATATCCAGACTTGTCGAGCTTCTGGCATGTTTTATCGTTTCGTTTATGAGTAAGGATATCAAGCTGGATTTCCGGTATCTGTTCATGAGGAACAAGCAGTTGTTCTCGGATTTTGTCCGGCTGTCCCTGCCGGCGCTTGGCAATGATATCGCATGGAGCGTTGCATTTTCCATGTATTCGGTAATCATCGGACACCTGGGAACCGATGCGGTAGCGGCCAATTCCTTCGTTATTGTGGTGCGGAACTTTGGGACGATCCTATGCTTCGGGACAGCGAGTGCAGGCGGTATCCTGTTGGGCAATATTATCGGTATGAATAAGCTTGAAGAGGCAAAAGAGGGCGCGAAAAAGGTGATGAAGATGACGGTGATCACCGGTGCCATCGGAGGACTTATCGTCCTTGCAGCGATGCCGATTGTAATGAGGTATGCGTCTTTGACCGATCAGGCAATGCATTATCTGAAATATATGATGCTGATCAACACTTATTATGTTATGGGTGCGGCTGTGAATACGACGCTGATCGCAGGCGTCTTCCGTGCGGGAGGCGACAGCAGGTTCGGATTCATCTGTGACGTTATCGATATGTGGTGTTATGCGGTGCCGTTGGGATTTTTCGCGGCATTTGTGCTGAGGCTGCCGGTGCTGTGGGTATATTTCCTGCTGTGCACGGATGAATTCGCCAAATGGCCCTGGGTACTCAAGCATTACCGGAGTATGAAGTGGCTCAATAATATTACCAGAGATGATTTGTTTGAGGAAGGATAACTTAGTAAAATGTTCAATTGTGTGTTTAGCAGTATCCATTCGGATTCTGAGACTGCCATCTCCAGGTGTCTGTGCACATCTCATCCAATCCGCGTTCTGCCTTCCAGCCGATCTCAAGCTGTGAAAACGGTTGTTCTGACAAAATGATAATAGAAGGTACAAGAAAAGGTGGCAAAATTACCACCTTTTCGCTAAACTATCCATCATTATTTTATACTACATCTTTGTTTGTTCACTTAACCACATTATAATCAAAACCCCAGTCATAGAATGCTTGTACATAGCAGGTTTTTGTATTGCTAGTAGGTGAAGAATAGCCATCAATCTTATAATATTGTCTCTGAACAACCTTATATTTTGTATATAAAGGCCTGTACTTAATCTGATATGTTTTTCCCGTTGGAACCTGTAAACTGTATGATACAGAATAAGACTGACTCTTGCCAATTGAAACCCCCAAAGAAGCCGATATATCTCCAACACTGGTATATGATCCACTAATTGTATTTGTTACTGTATCTGTCTTATTAACAGTCACGTTTCCAGGTCCAGCTCCCTGAGGACCTAATCGCCATGATCCATATACCGTTCCCTGATTTGTTTTGCTCTCAACAGCCCAATAATAATAGCCATCCGTATGCGGCTGTATTCCATATTCAGTATTATCGGTCATTATGTTTGCATGTTTTACTTCGCTGTCTTTGTGTGATGGCTCAGCTGCCATTACATCTGTAGGTAATAGTACCACAATACTAAATACAAATGCTGTCAAAAAACTAATCTTTTTTTCTTCATGAAATTACCTTCTCTTTTTTATAATTATGTATATATCTAAACCTATGAGCAACAATGCGAACATTAGTATGATGGATAGTGGATATTCTAAAATGTAATCACTTGAATGCTCATAAGCCGTTTTAAAAGATTCCATGCTTTTTAGTTGTTCCCATTTTGCCAAAAACGGAAGTGTTATCAGTCCCGCAATACCGATAAACAGAAGTAGAAATTCATAATTTCTAGTTTTTTTAATAGAAGCCGCTCTCTTCTCCGTAACATTTTCCGTTGCTTTCAATATTACATCAATAGAAACGCCAAATTTTTCACTTATCAAGGTGATTGTATTAATATTAGGAACAGAAATTCCCATCTCCCACCTGGATACAGCCTGTCTTGTTACCCCTATTTTTTCAGCAAATTGTTCTTGTGTGAGTTTATTATCCCGTCTTACATTCAGAATAGCCTTTGCAAAATTTTGGTTATCATCTTTTGCCTTTTTCATAGATCCTTCCGCCCTCCTCACTCCCTCCTCTTTTTTCTGCATCTTCTATAAAAGAATTATACTGTTACTGCGTAATAAATGCAACGTATAGCAGTTTACATTTCCGCAATTAGCAATTGCTTTTGCCTTTTTCGATTAAACTGTTTGCATTTTAGCACCCCAGTTTACTATTAATGCAAGATACTTTTTGGACAAGTGCAAAAATTCCCTGATGTTTTATTGTGGGGAATCGAAATAAGAGAATTCAACAGTATATGTTTGAGGAGGTCTTATTTAACCAGACCCAGAACAGAGTAATCATCACCGAATACGCCTGATCTGTTGAGTTTGCCGACAGGATATTTTGCAATTGGGGACGTAGTAAAATTGAATTTTACTACGTCCCCAATTGTGTGTTTAGCGGTATCCGTTCGGGTTCTGGGACTGCCATCTCCAGGTATCAGCACACATTTCGTCCAGTCCGCGCTCAGCCTTCCATCCGAGAACCTTAGCGGCCTTGGCCGGGTCTGCATAGCACATTGCGATGTCTCCGGCTCTTCTTGGCTTGATCTCGTAAGGGATCTCTTTGCCGCATGCTTTGCCGAATGCCTTTGCCATATCGAGAACAGAATAGCCAACGCCTGTCCCAAGGTTGATCACATCAAGGCCTGGGTTGGTCATGATGTAATCGATTGCCTTCACATGGCCGACAGCAAGGTCAACTACGTGGATATAATCGCGGACGCCTGTTCCGTCAGGCGTATCGTAATCGTCGCCGAATACGCCTAATTTGTCCAGTTTGCCGACAGCAACCTGAGAAATATACGGCATCAGGTTATTCGGGATGCCCTTAGGGTCTTCTCCGATGCGTCCGCTCTCATGAGCGCCTACCGGGTTGAAGTAGCGGAGCAGGATAACATCCCATTCGGGGTCGGACTTCTGTAAGTCGGTCATGATCTGTTCCATCATGGATTTGGTCCAACCGTATGGGTTGGTGCACTGTCCCTTCGGGCAGTCTTCGGTGATCGGCATCACCTCAGGGCTTCCGTATACGGTGGCAGAAGAACTGAATACGATCTTTTTCACATTGGCATTACGCATAGCGTTCATCAGCGTAAGCGTTCCTGTAATATTATTCTGGTAGTATTCCAATGGCTTCTGTACAGACTCCCCAACAGCCTTCAGTGCAGCACAATGGATGACAGCGTCGATGGATTCCTTCTGAAACAGCTCCTTAAGAGCAGCGCCGTCACATACATCACCCTCATAGAATGCAATCTTCTTCCCGGTGAGTTCCTCTACTCTCTTCAAAGATTCCTCGGAAGAATTGGAAAGATTGTCATATACGGTCACCTGATATCCCTGGTTCAGAAGCTCCAAAGCTGTGTGGCTGCCGATATAACCGGCTCCTCCGGTGATTAAGATATTTGCCATAATTAGTTCCTCCTTTTATTTGGTTTCCTTCTGATTATTATCATATTGCATAAAAGGATGAAAAGCAATAAGCATATTGGATAAAAATATAAGGATATTGCGCTTTGATGCATGTGTATATGGTTGTTATCTTCGGCAGAATATTTTATAATGCATGTAGCTATCAGCAAGGATCAAAGGAGTTACGGAGATATGTTATTAAGTATAGTTATCAGTAATATATGCGACTGCGGTATATTCTATCTGTTTAACAGACGATATGAGCGCAAGAACCGGCAAGTTCTGAGGGGAATCGTATTCTTATTTGCTTCGGTTTTATTTGTGAATACAATGAATTGGTTTGGAATGGAGATTGCTTACAGAGGCTTTGCAGGTACAGCGTTTTATGCAATTGTGTTTTACTTTGTTTTTGAAAATGTTACATTGAAAACAGCGGCAATAAGGGCAATAGAACTGATGGGATGTACGGTAGTTGCAGAGTTATCGGTGAACATTATACTAATGCTTCAAGTACAGAGGTCTGACTTAGAAGGAATACTTGAAGAAACATTATTTTGGGCTATTGCGCTTGTCATAGCTAGAAGCTGCGAATTAATATTTCTTGAATTGGTGAACAGCTTGTCTAATAATAAGATGGATAAGAAATGGATAGCTGGATATATTGTTGGGTCAGGATTTATATTGGGATATTTGTACTTTATGATCAATTGTCTTATGGAAGAAAAAATTAGTCATACTACACTGGAAATCATATTTATAATTAATATTTTATTAAGCGTTACTTTTTTATTGGGATATATATTCTTTCTGCGGGTAGTAAATAAATCAATAATCCAAGAAAATGAGATTAAACTATTGTCTGAAAAAGCAAGGGTACAAATGGATTGTTATGAAGAAATCAATAATTACAAGAATCAGGTGCAGAGAATATTCCATGATTTAAAAAATCAGATGTTGATATCCAGAGAAATAGAAACTGAGGAGAGCAAGAGTAAATATCTGGATGCTTTTGAACAGAATTTCCACAGTATTTTAAGTAAAGTGAATTCGGGTAACGAAATCTTGGATTTATTAATACAAAAGAAAGCAGAAGAATGTAAAAGAAGCAATATTGATTTCCAATATGATGTTGAGTTTACATGCGGCGATTTTATCAATTTAGTGGATGTTGGGGTGATCTTTGGAAATATCATTGACAATGCAATTGAGTCCTGTGAAAGATTGGATATTCCTTATAAAAAAATCATTTTATGCGTAGTTCAATTAGAGGAATTTATTGTGATAAAAATTCAAAATCCGGTACAAGCTGTCATACAAGAGAAAAATAGGTTGATAACACTTAAGAAGGATAAGGACAAGCATGGTTGGGGGATGCTGTGTCTGGAAGAAGCGTTGAAGAAATATGATGGGAATTATAGATATAAAGCAGAGGATAAAGTGTTTGCATTGACGGTATTCATCCCAATTAAGCAATAAATGGGACAAATTATCCAAAAATGTGGAAAATAATTTAATTATTTGATATTTTATTATGGAGGAACCTTTGGTTCAGAATTGATCAATCTGTATATCTTTAATAGGATAGAAGAGGAATTTTAATGAAAAGGATTAGATTATATTTTACTGTTTTTATGACTATATGTCTGTGCAGCGCTTGCGGAAAGCCGCAGGAATCAACAGCAGATCCTTCCCATAAGATGATCGGATCAGATAATGAAAAGCAAGAAAAAGATACTTCGGAACTCACAGAGACTACATCTGTTCAGATACCGGAAACCTATGAAAGAACCGAAGAGAATGTATATTTCAAAGCGGATATCATATGTTCGGATGAGGTTCGGAAAGGTTCTGTCAAGATACCGCAGGTTCGTTTGCAGTCGCTAGACGAAGAAAAGATTTTGGATGAGACGTTCGGAGATGCTGAGATAGTTTCGGATAAAATAACGGAGAACCCGGGAGAAGATGGCAAAGTACATAGATCGCGGTATTTGTGGGGAGCAGAAGAACAGAATATTGGCTTATATGAAAATGGTGCGAATTATATGTCGGCGTTTTATCTGAAGTATATTACGCATTCCTTTGATCTGGAGGGAAAAGAGGGGAACTATTCTACGGAAGCCCAATTATCCTTTATGAGTACCGATTCTGCATGGAGTGAGATCAACGGGATATTTGACCGTATGGAGGTTTCCTTAGGCGAAGAGCCGTTTTTTAAGCATTATGCCTTAGACTATCAGACGTTGGCATCGCAGGAATATGTGATGGATATGGATGGGAATATCGACCGCTCCCAGTATAAAACGGAATGGACGGTGGAGGATGAGGGATATTATTTCTGTATCTGGCAGACCTGTAACGGGATAACGATTCATACTCCTCAATCGGATTTTATCAAGAAATATGCAGATTTCAACGCTCCCGTACAGGTAATGATCTCTGCGAATGGGCTCGAGTATCTGGATCTTGGCAGGATATTTTTGATTGATCCCAAGGAGAATATGGAGAAGCTTGCGAGTCTGGATACCGTAGCAGATGTGGTGATCAAGAAATACTCCATGATTCTGACAGATGCAACCTATACGATCGACCGGATGGAACTATGCTATTATCCGGTAGAGGACAGTGAAGGAAATTATGAATTAAAATGTGTCTGGATTATGGATATCACGGAAGAGCCTACGCTTACGGCAACGGGCAGATTCCAGTTGATAGTGGATGCAGTCAGCGGTGAGGAGTTGTTCTGATGAAAAGGTTTGTCTTCTCTTTACGTTTCTTCGGATATCAGGTCGGCAATTATTCGTTATTTGATGAACTAGAAGAGGAATTTCAAATGAAAAGGATTAGATTATATTTTACTGTTTTTATGACTATATGTCTGTGCAGCGCTTGCGGAAAGCCACAGGAAGCAACAGAAGACCCGTCTCATCAGGTAACCGGATCAGAGGCCGGGAAACAGGCAGGCGAAGCTTCGGAACCTGCAGAGACTACATCTGTTCAGATACCGGAAACCTATGAAAGAACCGAAGAGAATGTGTATTTCAAAGCGGATATCATATGTCCGGATGAGGTTCGGAAAGGTTCTGTCAAGATACCGCAGGTTTGTTTGCAGCAGATAGATGAAGACAAGGTTATAGATGAGACTTTCGGAAATGCTGTGATTACTAAAGATGAAATATTGGAAAATCCTGGAGATGATGGCAAAGTGCATAGAGCGCGGTATTTGTGGGGAACAGAGGAGCAGCATGTAAGTCTATATGACTATGGAGCGAGTTATATCTCGATACGTTATCCTTATATTGCACATTCCTTTGATCTGGAGGGGAAAGAGGGGAACTATTCTACGGAAGCTCAATTGTCCTTTATGAGCACTGACTCGGCATGGAGTGAGCTTAATGAAATATTTGACCGCATGGAGGTATCCTTAGGCAAAGAGCCGTTTTTTAAGCACTATGCCTTGGACTATCAGACGTTGGCGTCGCAGGAGTACGTGATGGATATGGACGGGAATATCGACCGTTCCCAGTATAAGCCGGAATGGACGGTAGAAGATGAAGGGTATTATTTCTGTATCTGGCAGACTTATAACGGGATAAAGATACACACGCCTTATTCGGATATGATCAAGAAATATGCGGACTTTAATGCTCCTGTACAGGTAATGCTCTCTGCAAATGGACTTGAGTATCTGTCTCTTGGCAGAACATTTCTGATCGATCCTAAGGAGAGTATCGAGGAGCTCGTCAGTCTGGATACCGTAGCAGATGTGGTGATCAAGAAATACTCCATGATTCTGACAGATGCAATCTATACGATCGACCGGATGGAACTATGCTACTATCCGGTGCAGGACAGAGAAGGGAATTATGAATTAAAATGTGTCTGGATCATAAGTTTTACAGAGGAACCTACGCTGACAGCGACGGGCAGATTCCAGATGATGGTGGATGCAGTCAGCGGTGAGGAGTTGTTATGATGAAGGGCGGATTGCTTAGGCGGTACATCGCTATAGATATGAAGCGTGCGTTTTGCTCATGGAAGATCATTGTATCGATTCTGGGCATATGCCTGGTCATGGGGATCGCGTCTTTGGAGACCAGGATATGGCAGCTCTCGGTCTTGAATTCCTATTATTATGTGATATATAGTATGCCTTTCTTACTGACTCTGATATTCACAACATTTGCATTCGGAAACTGTTTCTGTGAGGATATCGAGCATTCTTATATCCGGTTCCAGGTGATACGCGGGAACCTTCGGCTCTATGTGATCTCCAAGGTGATCGTGATCTCCCTTTCGGCTGTATTTACAATGATGATGGGGATGCTCCTGTTCGTGCTTGTGCTGCGCATGAATTTCCCGTGGATCGACCTGGCAGAGGGAACCTTTGAGACATTGGCGGAGTATGGTTCATTCCGTCTGTTTCTGGAAAATGGAAATTATATCGTGTATTTTATATTCTGCGGGATCCAGTACGGATTACTGGCGGCAGTGCTGGCCGTAGCGGCGGCGTTGTTTTCATTGTTGTATCATGATGCGTTATTCGTGTTGTCTGTGCCGCTGATCGTGCGGTATCTTATCCAGTATTACAGTGATTTACTGCCGGGGTACGACCAGTTGAATCCGAACGCGATATACGACATCAGCTACAATGTCTGGGATCACGACTGGCTGTCCTTCGCGTATGCGGGGGGCGTGTCGGTTCTGGCAATCGTGCTGCTGGGGATGGCGATCTATCAGATGATAAAGAGACAGGTGATATAATGATGAAGAGAATCGGAAATGAATTGTCAGTTATCTTTGTGGATTTCAGGAACAGCTTTCTAACGAAGCGGGTTCTGGTGTTATTCGTACTGCATTTTTTTGTTACCCATATATTTCTTGCGTCGGTCAGGCGATTTGCAGTAAATGTGCATCATCCGGTATCGGCATATGGATTCTTGTTCCTTTTTTATGATATGTATTATCTGCTGCTCTTTATGTTTGTGTGTATCTATTACTTCTCCAACACGCCGTTTCTGAATTATCATCAGATCTACAGGATCATACGGACGGGCAAGCTAAGATGGGGGATCCATCAGATTGTGAATATAATCATCAGTTCGGTGGTGTTGATGGGATCTGTGTTCGTGAGTGCGTGTATTGTATTGTTCCCGCAGCTTACCTGGGAGAACGACTGGGGGAAGGTCCTCTACACGCTCAGCCTTACGAATATGGCGGAGGAATATAACATCATGGTAGATTTTACTTATGAGATGATCAGCAGGTATACGCCGCTGCAGTTGCTTGGCTTAACCCTGGGAATCGGAATCCTCCTGATCTCTTTTCTGGGAAATATGATGTTCGCGGTCAGTCTCTTTTTCTCGCGGACGGCGGCTCTTAGTATTGCGTCGCTGGAGGCGGCGTTTATCATCGTGGAGGCGAATATGCTCATGTTCTCTAAGCTGATCTATTTCGCACCATTTACCTGGATGAGGCTTAGCCGGATCTGGGATCTGGTTGGGCAGAGTAAGCCGACGCCTTCGATCGGGGATGCCGCCCGGTATCTGGCTGTGGGGAATCTGGTCTGTATCGTGCTGATCCTGTGGAAGGTGAAGGATATCAATTATTCGAAACATATCAAGAAGGAGTAGAACAGCATGGAAGAATATATTAAGGTAGAACATTTGAAGAAGAGTTTCAAGGATAACGAGGTGCTGGCAGACGTCTCGATCTCATGCAGGAGAGGGGCGATCTATGGCGTCACGGGATACAACGGGTGCGGGAAGTCGGTGTTCTTCAAGTGTCTCTGCGGCCTTGAAAAGGAGGACGGCGGGAAGATCGTGATCGGCGGGAAGGAGAAGAAGCCCGGGGAGCTGCTCTCGTCGGTGGGAATCATTATCGAAGAGCCGGCGTTCCTGGGGAATGCGAGCGGGCTTAAGAATCTGGCGTATCTGTATCAGATACGGAACAGGAAGGATAACCAGTACCTTAGCCGGATCATGGAGAAGGTGGGGCTGGCTCCCTGCTCGAAGAAGCCTGTGAAGAAGTATTCCCTGGGGATGAGGCAGCGCCTTGCGATCGCGCAGGCGATCATGGAAGAGCCAGATATATTGATATTGGATGAGCCGATGAACGGACTGGATAAGGACGGTGTGCGGGAGATGCGGGAGCTGTTCCTTAAGATCAGGGAGAGCGGGAAGACGCTCCTGATGGCCAGTCATAACAGGGAGGATATCGAAGCATTGTGTGATGAAGTGTATGAGATGGAGAAGGGGAGGCTTTGCAGGGTTTCTAAATCTATCTAAATCAATAAACAGAGGAATGAAGAATGTTATATATATACATATGTGAAGATGAAGAAGTCCAGTTAAATTACATAAGGGAGATGATAACAGAGTACATTGCGGATCAGAGAATAGATGCCCGGATAGTAGCGGCAAGGCAGGACCCGGAAGAGATTATGGCAGAGCTGCATGATTATTGCCAGCCTGCCATTTTTTTCATAGATATACAGTTGGATGGTTATGATATGGATGGCTTTGATCTGGCACGGCGGCTGAAATGGCTGAATAGTGAATATGCTGTTGTATTTCTGACTTCGAGCACTGATTTTGCATACAAGGTATTTGAATATGATCTGGAGGTTCTGGATTATGTGGTCAAGGAGCCGGAATATTTTCGGCAGAAGAGAATTAATAATTCTCTGATACGGAGATTAGATCGTATCTTTGAGAAAATGATGAGCCTGTGTGATAAGAAGAATAAAGCAACGATCGCGCTTGCTGGCGGAGGAAAAGTGACGAATGTTATTATGGAGGATATCATCTATATCCAATCCGTGGCAGGGAGACACCAGGCAGAGGTATATCTGGATAATCGTGTGATTATTGTGAGACAATCGATGAAAAGTATATATGAGCTGTTGAGTGAAGATTTCGTCTATGTGAATAAGTCGTGTATTGTGAACAGATATAAGATGCAGGAGTTAGATAAGAAGGAGAGGTTCTTGTATCTGGCGGGAGGATTTCGGGTGGAGGTGGCTTACCGGGAATTAAACGATATAGCGAAAATTATGGAGCGTAATGGGTTGAAAAGGCAGTGAATATGGGGATATTATATAGCCTGTTGGGAGCAATCTGTGTATTGATTCCAATCTGCGGATTATTGACCGAAAGATTGAGGATATGGCAATATATATGTCTGGCAGTATATGTAACTCTGATGGGATTATGGGGCCCTTGGGTTGGACGTATTACAGGTGTGATAATGTTTGCCGGAGTGTTGTTATTCTTAATGTTAATACTTAGAAAAAACAGATTGGTGAATTTATGTTTGGCTTGTTTGGGATATATGTTCAATATTCTTATTAACAACATTTGTTTATTAACGGTTTCAGTTTGTATTGGAATACCGGTGAGTGTGATTGAACGGCGACATTTTATATTATTTTCAGCAGTATATTGTATTGGTTTATGGGGAATTGTCAGAGTGTTTCGTGTCTTGATTTATCAGAAAATTCGTCTGAGTTATTATATCGAAAGAATGTCATATTCAGTGAGATACAGATTATTGATAAATTTATTTGTGTATATATTGCTTTTTATAATCAATATGTTTTGGGGAGAACAAGTAGGCTACAGTAATTCTGCCATACAGTTTAACAGTTTTTTGTTTTTCATATGTGCATTGATCAGTAATTACTTGATTATTATATGTATTAGACAAGTTAAGGCTGAAGAAGCCCAAAAAGCAGAGAGAAAAAAGCAACAATTATTGGAGGATTATATTGCTTGTCTGGAAAACATGGTGGAAGAAACCCGGATATTTAAGCATGATTATAAGAATATGCTGTCTACTATGGCCGGATTCATTCATGAAAATCGTTTGGAAGAATTGGAGAGTTATTTTGATCAACAACTAAAAAGGCCGGCTTACAGTAAGTTAGAAGAGATGCAGGCGTGGCAGTATCTCAAGAATATCCATCCGATGGAGATCATGGGATTATTGTTTGAAAAGATATTGGCAGCGTTAGGTAGAGGGATTCAGGTACGGGTAGAGATCTCGGAGAACGTGGATGTGTCGTATGATGGAATTGCTGACTTGATCCGTATCTTAGGCATATTTATTGATAATGCAGTTGAAGCAGTGGAAGAAAAGAAAGGTATGATCTGCATTATCATAATGAAGATGGATAACCGGATACTCTTTCAGATTATGAACGAATGTGAGAGTCAGCCAGACTTATCGAAGATATTCTGTAAGGGTTATTCGACCAAAGGCGAAGGACGCGGATTAGGTTTATATTCGGCCCGTTCCCTTATGCAGAAGCATGAAGACATGGCACATGAATATAAAGTAGAGCAGGGAATATTTATACAGAGATTAGAGATTCCCATTTGCTAATCTCTCTATGTTTAAAGGGAAAGACGGTTTATCGGGAATTATGGAAATGAAGAAATTGTAAAAGAATCATGATGTAAAAACAGGTGATAGGTATGATGATATTATATTGTTTGTTGGGGGCATTCTGTGTGTTGGTTTCCATGTGTGGATTATTAACTGAGAAATTACGAATTTGGCAATATATATGTCTGGCTGTATATGTAACACTTATGGGAATGTGGGAGTTAACGAACGGACACAGTATAGGTGTTTGGATGTTCTCAGGATTAAGTGTACTGCTGTTGTTGATGATGAAGAAGAACAGAGTAAAAAACCTTTGCCTGGCATGCTTTGGATATATGTTTAATATATTTTTTAACAATAGTATATTATTAGCTGTCTCCTTCTGCACCGGGACATCTTCAAGTATAATTGCAAGAGATTATCATATGCTGTTCTCTGTTGTTTATTGTATAATCTTGATGTTTACGGTCAAATGGATTCGATTTATTTTATATTATAAGACACGATTTTTTTATAATATAGAGAATACATCGTACACTATAAGATATGGTTTGCTGATCAATCTTTTCACATATACGGTACTTTTTGTGGTTAATATGTCGTGGGGGGAAAGAACAGGATACAGCGATTACGCGATACAATTTAATGGCTTTCTTTTTGTTCTTTGTATGTTGATCAGTAATTACTTGATTGTTGTCTGTGCAAAACATGTGAAATCTGAAGAGACTGGAAAGGCGGAGCTAAAAAGACAGCAGTTATTGGAAGATTATATTGCTTGTCTGGAAAACATGGTGGAAGAAACCCGGATATTTAAGCATGATTATAAGAATATGTTGTCTACTATGGCCGGATTCATTCATGAAAATCGTTTGGAAGAATTGGAGAGTTATTTTGAACAACAGCTAAAAAGGCCGGCTTACAGTAAGTTAGATGAGATGCAGGCGTGGCAGTATCTCAAGAATATCCATCCGATGGAGATCAAGGGATTATTGTTTGAAAAGATATTGGCAGCGTTAGGTAGAGGGATTCGGGTACGGGTAGAAATCTCGGAGAACGTGGATGTGTCGTATGATGGAACTGCTGACTTGATTCGTATCTTAGGCATATTTATCGATAATGCGGTTGAAGCTGTGGAAGAAAAGAAAGGCGTGATTTGCATTATCATAACGAAGATGGATAATCGGATACTATTTCAGATTATGAACGAGTGTGAGAGTCAGCCAGACTTATCGAAGATATTCTGTAAGGGTTATTCGACCAAAGGCGAAGGACGCGGATTAGGCTTATATTCGGCCCGTTCCCTTATGCAGAAGCATGAAGACATGGCACATGAGTATAAAGTAGAGCAGGGAATGTTTATACAGAGATTAGAGATCCCCATTATTTAACGTTCATGCTCGAAAAAACAACGTTAATCACAGGAGGGTACAATTCCCCGATGCTTGCATCGTAACAAACTTACCATAAAGCAGAAAAGATGATACAATGGAAGCAGAAAGGAGAGTTGTAGATGAGTGAACATATCCAC
>CAJTGB010000051.1 GCA_910575835.1 Lachnospiraceae bacterium
AGCTTTTAGGCGACTTTAGTCGCAAATGAAACAGGCTTTAGCCTGCAAGCGACTTTCAGGCGCAAAAAGTGGTCTTTAGACCACAACAACCCACCGTCTTTAGACGGTGGTAGTTGAGTTTCTTTGTAATCAGAATATGTAGTTTCTGAATGGTAGTAACGATCACCTGTCTGTCATCAGATTTTAATTTTTTCTTTAAATCATTTACATTATCCGTTTCGTCTACATCTACCAAATCATTATTTGCATAAGCCCGAAATGCCATGGTTGTCTGTATGTCCAAATCTTTGCGGTCTATCAGGAAAATCGCTTTGTCAATGGACGGAATATCCATCAACAGATTTCTGGTTGATTTATAAGATGTCAATGTTTTCCCAGAGCCTGTCGTATGCCATACGTATCCTGATTTCCCCTGTTTAGATGCTTCTCTGATTGCCTCGATTGCATGAATCTGATATGGGCGCAGCAATATTAAACGCTTTGCCTCTTCGTCTAATACTGTATATCTCGAAATCATCTCATGTGCTTCTGGAATACGGAGTACACTCTTAGCAAAATCAAGATAATTCGAAACTGGTTTATTCTCACGATCCAGCCATCCACTAATGAACTTGGAATTTAATTCTGTATCACCAGCGGCTGAAAAATATTTTGTGTCCACACCATTGCTGATTACAAACATCTGCACCGCTGAAAAAATTCCGGTAAATTTACCTTCTCCAATATATTTTTTAATCTGCCGAAACCCTTCCATATATGAGTGCTGCTTATTTTTCAATTCTATATGAATCATCGGAAGACCATTGATCAGCAATGTCACATCGAATCGTCTATCCCTTCTCGGAATTGCTTTGTCATCATCTGACTTCAAGGCGCTGTATTGATTGATTACTTCATAAACACTACTGCCGCCAGCAATATGTTCATGATTCATTACTACAAGATGCAGCCGCTCAGTATCACGCTGTACATGAACCTGAACCTTTCCATTTTCTCCAACCAGCCATTCCCCCGCTTTATAAAATGATGAGAACTGCAACTGGTTTTTTACCTGTTCAAATTCTGCATCAGATAAATTTTCTCCATTTAAACGTTCTTTATTATTTTGCTCCAAAATATACCTGAAATTTCCCCATAAATCTTCTTCTGTTTTCAAATCTTCTCTATATATCTATTGAGAATCTCCATAGACCAACTCCTCAATCAATTTTTGCTCTATTATCGCCTCTAATTCTGGCATAATATTTTCCTCCTTTGTTTCAATTAGTGAAATTTCATATGATATACTGTACTCTCTTTTGGATAATCCCCAACACTTACGATGATAAGGAGTTATAACCTCTTATACTTATATCTCAGCCTGAATAATATGCCCAAAATTCATCTCGTCTTTGAAAAGATCGTATATATATTCTGAACTTTCCAAATACAAACCTGTTTCCTTATCTTGCAACTTTTCAAATACTTCCGAATTATAAAATTTATTCATTGCTTCGTCGTATTCAATATTCTGATCTGTGGCAAGCATATCAACAATATCCTGAACTATATATTCTATTATTTGGTCTTGTTTACTCATACTAATCATCCGCCTTTCGCAAAAGCCTAATACCCTTTTCCGTATGAAAAGAATATTGTGAAGATGTTTTCTTATATATCAAACCTTTCAGTAATGTCTCAAAATCAATAATTTCATTTTCATACTGACGAAATAGTAATGCCATATTATCATCTGCGACAGGACCGATAACAATATCGTATTTATTATCTCTGTTACACAGAATGTTCGTTTCATCTGTAAATGTTCTATTCCGATTATTCATTACAAATTTTGCCCATTCTTCTGTCGTTTGTATTCCAAAATCCTTAATTTTAATATCTGACATTTTTCTGAAATCATCTTGTATTTCAAAAGTATTTACGACTGGAGAACCTCCATAAATTCTAGACACTCTTTTCGCCATCTGTTTCGCTTGTTCCTTGATATCTGTTAAATAAAAGCCTTTTCCAAAATCTTTATAAGGTCTATACATTGCTAAATTGATACTTTCTATCACAATATTACTTCCATGGTATAATCTCATATCACACCTCCGTTTTTACGGCATAACATTCCCAAATCTTCCACTATTGTCCCAAAATCTAATGTGTGTTCCACTTCATAATTTTCTTTTATAAAAGCAATACCTTTAAATTGAAAAAGATAACGAAATGATTCTTGTATACTGAGATTATGCTGTTGAGCAAATTCATTTACACACGCAACGGTAAAACCAATCTTTTTTTTCTGTTCACTCATTCAAAACCTCCCACTTTTCTATTCATTTTACTATTCGCATCCATTTAACATATACCAAAACACATCGTAAGCCATAGCATTTTTTATATCTTCACTCTGTGTATAATTTATTCTTTTGCCAGTCTGATTTTTCTTCAAAATCTTGTCAATTATTTAAACAAACATATTTTGCAACATATATTTCTTGATTTTCATTAATTCATCACACTTCCGCTGGTGAAGGGTGATGAGGTGGTCAAGGCTTTGAAAATACTCGCCTAATTTGTCCTGTTCTTCAATAGATGGTAATGAAATTTGTGTTTCTGACAGCTGAGTAATTGTATAATGTGCAATAGTTCCCACGTGAGAAATACTTCCCAAATAACTTCTAAATGAAGGGGACAAGAAGAATTCGTATACAAAATATGGATTAAACTTTCCTTGATTTTTTATCCATAATAGGTCTGCATCTTTTGTATAAAGCGGGGCGTTATTAGGCACAATATAAGGGTTTCCAACAGAACCGCCCCCAGTAACAAGAATATCTCCTGCTTCCAACTTGCCTGAAACTGATGACAACTTTTCATATAATTCCTCAGAAATAAAAGCTTTATCGTTTTCAGTTCCATTTATTGTTGCCATCACGTCACTTGACCTATAAAAAGGAACGCCTTCTGTAGTCCAATCTCCTTTATGGACTCGTGATGCTGATTTCAGTTCTGTTATCTCCCCCAGCTTACGCTGTTCCCAATCGCTAGTAAATCCTTCAAATCGAATTTCTGGAACTTTCATCCCATTTTGTGGAAACATTTTTTGAAGCATATATTTTTTTAATTTTTTAGTCTCATCACACTTACGCTGGTGAAGGGTGATGAGGTGGTCGAGGTCTGAAAAATATTCTCCAATTTGCTTTTGCTCATTTTTTGAAGGAATTTTGAATGTCAAATTTTCAAGCACAGATTGGCTGATGTTCTTATTCGCACTATTTGTTGCCTGCGACATTATCTGATCACGAACTTTCTTTGTTGCAAAAACAAATTTCTTAAAATCGTTATTCAATCCATATTCATCTCTAAATCGAATTATAAAACCTGAATATGTGGTATTTTCAAGGGTTTCTTCAACTAATGCAGTTTCTCCGATGCCTTCGAGTTTTACAGATGAACGAACAAAAAGCACATCTCCTTTTTGCAAAGAATACTCTAACAATTGCTTTTCTGATGCCTCTGCAAGACCTAAGCCCTTGGCATTAACAACACTATTTCCGAATATATTTTGCAAATTTACAAAAGCATATCCGTGTCCCATTGCATCTTTAGAAAAGTTCATTCCATTTTTTAACGAACCTAAATCCCCCAACTTACGCTGTTCCCACTCTTCAGTAAATCCTTTAAAGCGAATTTTAGGTTTCCCCATATTTATCACCCCTCAATCATTTCAACAAGACAGTTTATAGACAACATAATATCCTGATCAGAAGATGTTAAATCCTTTAAGCAAGATAACACTTCATTCTGTGCCTTTTTTATCTCGTCATCCGTCTGTTTCATTTCTGTCAAAAGTTCATTTAAATTAATCTCTTCTTCTTTTTCAAAATTATCCACATACCTTGGAATATTAAGGTTGAAATCGTTCTTCTCAATATCTTCAAAGCTGGCAAGATATGATTCCTTGTCTATTGTTTCTCGTTTGTGATACAAATCTACAATGGCATCTATATGCTCGTCTGTCATTGTATTTTGTTTTTTACCCTTATCAAATTTTTTCGAAGCGTCTATAAACAGGACATCTCTTCCATCTCTGTGTTTCTTTAAAACAACGATACAAGTTGGAATTGATGTATTATAAAATAAATTTGCCGGTAATCCAATGATTGCATAAATATTTCCAGAGCGTAATAATTTTTCTCGAATTTTTCCTTCTGCCGCTCCTCTGAACAACACACCATGCGGTAATACAATTGACATTGTTCCATTATTTTTCAGATGATACAGACCATGTAACAGGAAAGCATAATCAGCTTTTGACTTCGGCGCCAGAACTCCATAATCGCTAAAGCGTTCATCTTGCAGAAAACCAGCGGCTGCACTCCATTTTGCTGAATATGGCGGATTCATCAATACCATATTAAAATCCGTTTCTTCTTCCGTTGGCCAGTCACTGTCTAAAGTATCACCATTTCTCAGCCTTTGATTTTCCGGTGCTATACCATGCAAAAACATGTTCATGCGTGCCAGATTATATGTAGATGTCATCAATTCTTGTCCGTAATATTTAATATAAATTGACTCTTTTGCATATTTTTTAGCATTCAATAGAAGAGAACCCGAACCCATACACGGATCATAAACGGACAGACCTTTTTTGTTCTCCTGTCCGGAAATAGCAATTCTGGTCAATATTTTGGAAACAGCCTGCGGTGTGTAGAATTCCCCAGCTTTTTTTCCAGTTTCAGACGCAAATTGGCCAATCAAATACTCATAAGCATTTCCTAAAACATCTGTATCTGTATTCAATAAATCTGCTTTGTCTATTTCTTTTAACAGACTGGCAATTGTGTCACTTTGCTTTTGATCACCCGTTCCCAAGCGATTAGAATACAAATCAATATCTGTAAATAGATCCGCAAATAATGGATCACTTTGTTCGATATTATTAAATGCCTTCTGTAATTGTTCACGGTTAAAAGAATTATTTCGTGCTGCCTCCGCAAAATTTGTGTAAGTTAATTCCGGCTCAATCACATAATGGCAAGATGATTTTATTTCATCCTTCAATTCTTCTGCACTTTCATCTTCTAAAGCATCAATATATACATTCAAAGCAATTTTCAATGTTTCTGGTTTTTCATCACAGATCAGATCATAGACCTTTATTAAAAAAGAATCTGATAAATACTTATAAAAAACAATCCCTAAAAGATAGTCTTTATATTCATTTGCATCCATTTTTGAACGTAATATATCTGCTCCGCTCCATAATACGCTAATCAAATCTTTACTGTTTTCCTGCTCCGCCATTCTATTATCCTCCATACTATGTCTGCTATTTTGTTCTAATCTTGTCCTTTCCCAAACCGTACCTCGCAATCCTTTCGGAAAAATGATATCCCATAACAATCAATCTTACGATATCCTTCTGCACGCAATTCTTCCATATATCTTTTATCATATATTTGCTGCAACGCCTTTTCTGCATCATTTTCCAAATCAGCAATCGAACCAGATACTTTCAATTCTAAAACGAATGATCTTCCTCTAAGAGACGGGCTTTTCACCATAATATCAGAACGCCCATTCCCCGATTCACGATTCGATTTCACCAGATAATTCTCACTCTGGCTCAATATTCCTGTCAGGAAATCATGATAAAAGCAGACACTTGAGTTCTGTCTTTTAGAACTCTTAGTGGTCGCTTTCCCTGTGGGCAAGTTTTCCGCACTATCATAAAAACTAATGGTTTTGAAAAGCTGACCGTTTAATATATCCGACATCCTTTGAGCGTTACCATCCTCCATTGCCAGATACAGATCATGAAAATCTTCTTTCTTTATAACAGCTTTCAGCCAATTCAGAATCGTATTTTGATAAATCGTTTTTACTTCTATATTCGGTATACGCGCCCGTAAAAAGATAGTAGATTCCTTAAAATATTCACTCTCTTTTGTAAGATACCCTGTAAAATAGAGAAAATTCCACAAGTTCTCTCCGTTACTATACATATCCTCATAGGTAACTTCTTCATGAACCTGGATGTCTAAAGTTCCTCCCTCTAAGAGCCTTTCAATCTGCCCTTTTGTTTCACGGTCAGCTCTGACTATCAACTCTTTTATAATGTCGTTAGAACTGGTATTAATCCAATACGGATGTGGAAATGCTCCTACATCTGAATATAGATCGTATAAAAACTTAATCACGCTCCACGGGTTATAAACTTCCATATCACCAAATAAATATCCATCATACCATTCTTTCATTGTCGAGAAACGGCTTTCCACTTCATAATAAGACATCATCCGGTGAACTTCTTCCTCCGTAAACCCAAAATGCTCACTATATTTTTTATCAAGTATAGAAATAATATTTAGATGATTCAAGCCGGTAAATATACTCTCCTTTGAAATCCGCAGACACCCTGTTATAACGGCAAACTGGAGATACTGGTTTGTCTTTAATACAGACTCAAATAATGAGCGGATAAAATCTACCATTTCTTCATAGAATCCTCGAATATAAGCGTTCTCAAGCGGAACATCATATTCATCTATCAAGACAACTGTTTTTTTATCCGTCGCCAGATAAAGGCACTTACATAAAAATACTAATGCTCCAGAATAATCATCATATTCTGCCTTCCGGTCGGCAATTTTCTCAAACAGTTTCTTATCCTCTCCACTAATTTTCTCGCTCGTCAATATATACTGATGTCTCTGGAACTCGTCTGCGATTGCATTCCTCATCTTACCATATGCTGATTCAAAAGTTGGTTGCTTTGCTGATTTAAGCGTCAGATTAATGACCGGATACTTTCCCATATGTTCCGCATATTCTTCACCTTGTCCCATAATCTTTAAGCCTTGAAAGAGCGATTGATTCTCCTCATTTTTCTTCGCATCCCCTGTATCCTCAAAAAAGTAACGGAGCATACTTAGATTCAATGTCTTTCCAAATCTTCTTGGACGAGTAAACAAATTTACTTTCCCCTTTAAGTCCAATATTTCTTTTATAAACATTGTCTTATCTACATAGTAATATCCAGATTTTACTATATCTTCAAAATTTTCAACCCCAACAGGTAATGCCTTCTTCATCACTGCCACCCCCATCTGATACTATTTTTCATATTATACCCTATCTCTTGCTGTTTCACAATCCGTTTCCATTGATCATAAGCAAAGCCAGCTCTGAGAATACCTTCCGTATTCCCAGAGCTGGCTCATGATAACTATTTGATTCTCCATATTAACCGTCCTATTTTATTACAGCCGTATCTTCCCCTTCCCCAAGTCTTTCGGCACATTTATCTGTATCCCGAACAGCATCCTGACAAACCAGAGCATAAATAACAGCACAACGATCGGAATGAGGCAGGATGTCACCATCATCACGGCAACGATCTCAATAAACTGGTTTAAAAGCGCTTCTCCCTTTTCCATCAGCCCCGTCACTCCATCCTTGAGTTTTGATACAAACTTGTCGAAAAGGTTGCCTTCTGAATCTGTGTTATCATTTATTTCATCCGTTATATCCTGCGCTTCCTCCAGCGTTGCTTCCATCGTCGACTCATATGTTTCTTCTATCATTGCAGAGACTTTCATACTCATCGGAATGATCATGAATATGATAAACCCGAAAACTGCCGTTTTCGCTGCAAGCGCCTTTAAAAATGTTCTGTTCAGGCATACTCCTGCTGCAAATAAAATACATGCTGCCGGAATCAATATAAAAAATGCGGCATATCCCGTAAGCGTAACCAGATATTTCTCCAGGAAGATAACCATCAGGATTATCAAAAAGTACGAAGTCAGATCCGCCAGCTTATTTGCCACAGGCGTTGTCGAATCCCCCGGAATTGCTGCAAGCGCCGTTGACGCCGCTGCTGTTGACGCCGTTAACTTCAAGACGTCCGCTTTTTTCTCATCTAACGTCTCTATCGTTTTTTCATGATTCTCCGGGTTGCTTGCCGCCTTTGACAGAATCGTCATTGATATGATCATCACCACTAATGCCGCAGCCACCAACGCCAACTTTGTTGTATTATTATTCTTCATTATCTCTCATTCCTCCTGTGAATATCTCCGCCAGTTTTTCACACTCTATCTTCGGCTCTCTTTCTGCCGTCAGCAGTCCATTCACTTCCTGCATCACATCCGTAAGCTGCGTGTAACAGAAGCCCTGGAATACCCCCATACTTCTAACCGCTTCCGTCAGGGCTCTTAGACGGTCCGCGAATTCTTCCGGGGTTTCGGCCGCTTCGTTATATCCCCATTCTGCTTCTTTTGTCTTCTTTAGCGCGATTCCTCCGTATTCTGTAAGAAGGATCGGCTGTCCCTGGTATTCATTGCCCTCGCTCAAAGCCTGACGGCCGGGAATCCCCGTCTTAAAAAATTCTTCCAGATCTTCGTATCTCTTCCTGATCTCTTCTGCGCTTCCCGCATAATCATGCAGCCCCAACAGATCGGTCTCTTCGACCTGTTCCCATCCGTCGTTGGTGCTGACAAGCCGGGTGCCGTCGTATGCTTTCGTCAGATGATAAAGTCCCTTCGCTAAGGCCTGCTGCCTCCTGTCTGTCAGGATATTGCGCACTCCCCAGGATTCGTTCAGCGGCACCCAGGTGATAATACTCGGATGATTGTACGCCTGATTGATAAAATCTCCCCATTCCCTTGTCAGATTCTCGATCTCTCTCTTCTGGAACATATATCCCGAAGGCAATTCTCCCCATACAGCCAGTCCAAGCACATCCGCCCAATAATAATATCTTGGATCTTCGCATTTCTGATGCTTTCTTGCGCCGTTAAATCCCATCTTTTTTGTAAGCTCCACGTCTCTTCTCAGCGCGTCCGAAGAGGGCGGCGTCAGCAGCGTATCTTCCCAGTACCCCTGATCCAGGATCAGCCGTTGGTAAAACAGTTTATTATTTAAAAATATATGCCCGCCAGAGATGTGGATCTTCCTCATTCCAAAATACGCAGACACCTCATCCTGCTTGACGCCATTTTTCCCGACACATATACTGACCTCGTACAGATTCGGATGGTCAGGGCTCCAGTAATGGATCTCGTCGACCTTATCCTCCTCTTCCAACAGGATCCCTTCTCTTACATAGCTTCCGCTTACTTCTGTGATGATCCTCTTTTTCAGACGCCCCTCATAGTAAATGCTTATCTCCAGCTCTATGTCTTCGCTCTTGTTAAAATACAGCTCCATCTCCAATAGCCGCCGGTCAATATCCGGTATCATCTTCACCTGTTCCAGATAGACCTCCTTTGTCAGCTCCATCCAGACATTCTGCCAGATTCCTGTTACCCCTGTATACCAGCATCTATCCGGCTCTTCCTTCCAGTATTGCTTCCCCCTTGGCCTGTCACATTCCAGATCATCCCTGACACGTATTGCTATGATATTATCGCCGGCCTTCAGATATCTCCTGATATCAAATGTAAACTGAGCGTATCCGCCGTAATGTTTACCCGCATGATCTCCGTTTACCCAGATATCAGTCTCATAATCTGAAGCTCCGATATGCAGAAGACAGGTATTCCGAAGCTCCTGTTCCTCTATAGAAACGGCGCGAGAATACCATACCGTTTCATGATAAGCCGTATCGCCGATTCCGCTTTTTGCCGACTGGCAGCAGAACGGAACCACGATCTCCAGATTCAGGTTCTCCCCTCTATGATATCCCTTGTCACAGCCTGTTCCGTCATCGTCAAATGCAAATCTCCAGGTTCCGTTCAAATCCGTCCAATTGTCTCTGATAAAATCAGGTCTTGGATATTCTCCCCTCTGATATACCTGTTTTTCTTTTAATATATTCATCGCTCTTCTCCGCTGTTTTGAATCCGGTCTTTCACACTGATACAGAATTTGACCTTCGGCGTCAAATAATCCATAAGAAAAGGGAAAACTGCCGATAGCCGTCTCCCTCTTCTAATGCTTTCTTATTCTTCTCTCTCTGCCTTCGCACCGTCCTTTGACCCTTCTATTCCAGATCGCCCGACTCCATACGCTTAAGCATATCATATACCTCGATCCTCTTCGCATTCATCTCCGGCAGCCCGATGAAGATCGTTCCGCAGATATACTTCTCTTCCTTGGTCTGCTCTATCCTTACCACCTTGAGAAATGCATGGATCACCTCGTCCGTCCAGATCTTCAGATTCGTCTCATACACCGCCCCGATCTCCAATGGCCTGTCACAGATGAATCCCACGCCAGTCTTCGATACGTCCAGGACTTCGATCCCTACCTCCTCTTCTACCGAATTATCTCCCATATTTTTAATCAATAACTGAGCTGACAAACTCATGCGCATGCTGTTTCTCTTCTCTTCCATCTCGTTTACTCCTTTCACAGCAATTCTTTCCTATTATTTTAGCGTATTTATATGCTTTTGTAAAGAAGACCAGGCATTATTAACTTTTCCTCTCTGGACGGACCGCCGCCTTTCATGTATAATGATTGAGAACAATAGAAAGGGGACATTATGATGTGGGAGATAGAAAAAGCTGTTCTGATCACGAACAATCCGCGTGTATATGAGAAATACAGGGACAATCTCAGGGTACTGTCCGAAGACTCCTATGAGCAGGTACTCATAAGGACCAGAGATATGGTATATGACCGGCATGTCCTTCTGACCCACCCGCAGGCATCAAGCCTTAAGCCGAACCAGACGCCGTACCGTTCTGTCATCGTCTATCCGCAGGGATCCAATGACAATACCGATGACATTCTTCTGATCGAGAAATGTCTGGAGACTTACCGCCGCTGGCAGGAGATCGCACCCACGCCGGAGCACTATGACGACAGGGTAGCCTATGATTTCCAGACTATCGACCTGTCCGTGATCGACAACATCATACCCCGGATTGTATAGACGGCGTACCGCATTGCCGCGCGCCGAAGACATCTTAAGGAGAAGAAGAATTTGACTGATAAGAAGAATGATCCGTACATCAAAGGACTTTCCAGGCGGGATTATATCCAGAAGGTCCACGAACTGATCCAGCGCGAGGGGGTGAAGGCCATCTCCATCCGCATGATCGCAAGAGAGATGGGCTGTTCCTCCGCAAGCCTGTACCGCCATTTTGAAAGTCTGTCCGAGCTTCTGTATTATGCCGAACTCCGCACCCTCACGACCTACATCCTGAGGCTGAACGAAGGAGAGAAGAAGTGGAAGAACGCATGGGACACCTATATGGGCGTCTGGGACTGCTACAGCCGGGAAGCATTTACCCATCCTGAGGCCTATAACCTTCTGTTCTTTGAATTTACGAATGAGAAGCTTAAGGACTCCATCCTCGAATATTACAATATGTTCCCGGAGGACATCACGGGAACGAGCCACATCTTCTGGACAATGTTAAAATGTGCCGATTTCATGGGCCGGGACTATGAGATGTGCAAGAAATGCATCCAGGAAGGCGTGATCAGCCCAGAGAATGCCAGGCAGCTTAACCGGATCGCATGCCTGCTTTTCAAGGGTTATTTTACCACAGTTTTAAAAGAAGGCATCAAACCGGAAGAAATCGACGAGCGTTCACGGATGTATACGTCGGATCTGGAGCTTGCAGTCTACACCCTTGCCTCTGACCTTAAGGGATATCGAGGCGAATGGAGAGACAGCATTTATACACGAAAATAAGAAATTAATTATAGATAAAATAAATATATGTATATTATTTATAAAATACTTGAATGTTATCGCGATTAGTTGTATAATATTTACAATTAGAAGCGGATAGCATTATTTTTTTACCTTTGTGTTATCGCGATTACAAAACGTGTACTCTCAGAATCTTAGAATACTTTATCTGGAGAGTATAGAAAAGCAAAAGGAGGGAATTTGTATGAAATTGGAACTCGGCAAGATTGCGATCAAAGACATCCAATTTGCAGACAGCACCTACATAGCGGACCATATCCTCTATGTAAATAAGGAAGAAGCAGAGTCGCTGGTCCTCGAAGACGACAAGCTGCTTAAGTGTCATCTGGACATTGCAAGACCCGGTGATGCGACACGGATCACACCTGTGAAGGATGTCATCGAACCCCGCGTGAAGGTAAGCGGCGGCGGAGAGATCTTCCCTGGCGTGATCGGAAAGGTATCTCCGACCGTAGGGGAAGGCAGAACTCATGCCCTTGACGGCTGCTGTGTCGTTACCGTCGGAAGGATCGTTGGCTTCCAGGAGGGTGTGATCGATATGAGCGGCCCGGCCGCCGACTACTGTCCGTTCTCCAAGACGGTGAACCTGTGTATAGTGATCGAGCCCAAAGACGGTCTTGAAACTCATGTATATGAGAGGGCCGGACGCTTGGCAGGGCTTAAGGTCGCCGCATATCTCGGAGAAGCAGCCAAGAGCTTAGAGCCGGATACATTGGAAGTATATGAGACAAAACCAGTATTCCAGCAAGCGGCGGAATACCCTGATCTTCCGAAGGTCGGATATGTTCATATGCTCCAATCCCAGGGACTCTTACACGATACATACTATTACGGCGTAGACGCCAAGCAGTTCGTACCTACTTTCATGTACCCGACAGAGATCATGGACGGTGCCATCGTCTCCGGTAACTGCGTAGCGCCCTGCGATAAGGTTACAACCTATCACCATCTGCACAATCCGGTGATTGACGAATGTTACAAAAGGCATGGGAAAGAGATCAATTTCATGGGTGTGATCCTGACCAATGAGAACGTATTTCTTGCAGATAAGGAACGGCACTCCGATATGGTGGCCAAGCTGTCAGAATGGATGGAATTAGACGGTGTGCTGATCACGGAAGAGGGTTACGGGAATCCTGATACCGATCTGATGATGAACTGCCGCAAGGTAGAACGCAAAGGTACGAAGGTCGTGCTGATCACCGATGAATTCCCCGGCAAGGACGGGAAATCCCAGTCCCTTGCCGACACCTGCGATGAAGCAACCGCGCTTGCTTCCTGCGGCCAGGGCAATATGACTTTAAAGTTCCCGGCCATGGATAAGGTCATCGGCATGCAGGACTATATCGAGAGCCAGATCGGCGGATGGGCAGGCTGTATCAATGAAGACGGTTCATTTGAAGCAGAGATCCAGATCATCATCGCATCCACCATCGCAAACGGGTTCAACACACTGGCTGCGAGAGGCTATTAAGAAAGGAGGATTCAACAGCTATGGCAAAATATAAAATCGTTCATTATCTCAACCAGTTCTTCGGCGGTATCGGCGGAGAAGAGAAGGCCGGCTTTGAACCGGAGGTAAAGGAAGAAAAGATCGGCCCCGGACTCGCCCTTGTCCAGGCTTTGGGCGAAGACTATGATATCGCGGCAACCGTGATCTGCGGCGACAATTATTTCGGGGAAAATCTTGACGCTGCGACAGAGACCATCATCGAGATGGTGAAGAAATACGAACCGGACGTATTCGTGGCAGGTCCCGCTTTCAACGCCGGACGTTACGGCGTGGCGTGCGGCACCATCTGCAAGGCCGTAGAGGAACGGCTCGGCATCCCGGTTCTGACAGGCATGTACGAAGAGAATCCGGGCGCAGATATGTTCAAGAAGGATGTGATCACAGTACAGACCGGGAATTCTGCGGCTACCCTTCGGAAGTCTCTTCCGAAGTTCGTAAACCTGATCAAAAAGATGGCAACAGAGGAAGAGATCTTAGGCCCGTCCGTCGAAGGATATCTGGAGCGCGGGATCCGTGTGAATTACTTCGCTGATAAGAGAGGCGCGACACGCGGTATGGATATGCTGATCAAGAAGATGGCGGGAGACCCCTTTGAGACGGATCTTCCGATGCCGAAGTTCGACCGTGTACCTCCGGCAGACGCAATCACGGATATCAGGCATGCGAAGATCGCAGTGGTTACCTCCGGCGGCGTTGTACCCCAGGGGAACCCGGATCATATCGAATCTTCCAACGCTACCAAATACGGCGTATACTCCATCGACGGCATGGACAGTATGTCTCCGGAGGATTTCACTACCATCCACGGCGGATATGACAGGCAGTTCGTTATGAAGAATCCGAATCTTGTCGTACCTCTGGACGTCTTGCGCGAACTGGAAAAAGACGGGGAATTCGGCGAACTGGTGAATTACTTCTGTACGACTACAGGGACCGGTACTGCTACAGGATCCGCCGCTAAATTCGGCGATTCTATCGGCCGGAAATTCGTGGATGAGCATGTGGACGGCGTCATCCTCGTCAGCACATGAGGCACCTGTACACGTTGCGGCGCAACGATGGTAAAGGGTATTGAGAAATACGGTATTCCGGTTGTACATATGGCAACGGTTGTCCCAATCTCCAGGACGATCGGTGCGAACAGGATTATTCCGGGCGTTGGTATCCCGTATCCGCTTGGCGATCCGACACAGGGAGAGACAGATTCTAAGAAGATCCGTAAGAGAATGGTACAAAGAGCATTAAAAGCCCTCCAAGTACCCGTTACGGATCAGACGGTGTTCGACAAAGATATATAGTTTATTTTCGAAAGGAGGGGTTCTATGAGTAACAACGGACAGGCCCATTTTAAATCACGTTTTGGATACATTATGGTTGCTGCCGGAGCAGCGATCGGATTAGGTAACATATGGAAATTCCCGTATCTGGCATACAGAGGCGGCGGCGGTATCTTCCTCATCACTTATATCATAATTATCATACTAATGGCACATCCCATGGTTGAGATGGAGACTGCCATCGGCCGCTTCGGGAAATCCGACACCGTGTCAGTCTATGAGAAGATCAGCAAAAAGTGGGGATTCGTGGGATGGATCGCTAACATCTGTACGCTGGGGATCAACATGTTTTATGTGGTAGTCGGCGGATGGGTGTTAAAATACGCGGTCCAGTTCATTGTGAGCGGAGATTTCGGCGAAGATACCAATGTATTCTTTAACGGATTTATCAGTAAACCAGTGGAACCGATCGTCTGGGCGTTTATCGTCATGTTCATCACCTCCTTCCTGCTACTGTTTGGTATCACGGAGATCGTAGAGAAAGTCACGTCGGTCATTATGCCGATCCTGTTTGTAATTCTGGTATTCTGTGCGGTCTATGCCTGCGCAGCGCTGCCGAACGCCGTGGACGGGCTGAAATACTACCTTGTCCCTAACTTCAGGCATTTTAATTTCAAGGTATTCGCAGACGCCGTGACACAGGTACTATTCTCTGTTGGAATCGGCTGGGGAATCTTCACTACCCTGGGCGCAAACATCTCCGATTCCAGCAACCTTAAGAGCGACGCTGTTATGGTAAGCATCATGGACACCTTCGCAGCGATCCTGGCCGGTTTCGTCGTGATTCCGACCGCATTCGGCGCCGGGATGGACGTCACCAAGGGACCGGCTCTTCTGTTCGACGTAATGGCTGAGATCTACGGCAGTCTCCCCGGCGGAAGACTCATTGGCTCCTTATTCTTCGTCGGAGTTTTGTTTGCAGTATTTTCTTCACTGTTTACCTTCTTCGAGATCTCTGTTAAGACCTTTGAGGAGCGGCTTCAGATGGGCCGCCAGAAGGGTGTGATCTTCGTATCTGTCATTATATTTATCGGCAACATCCTTGTATCTCTTGGATTCGGTCCGTTAAATGGTATGAAGCTTCCGTGGCCGAGCTTTACCGGACTCGAGATGTACGGTCTGTATGACTGGCTTGACTGCTTTACCGGATACGTGCTTCTGCCGCTTGGCTGTCTGCTCACCTGTATCTTCGTCGCAAAGGTATGGGGATTCGACGCGTACGAGAAGGAACTGTTCCATGACGGCCGCGACGGCAAGCTTAAGAGCTTCGATAAACTGCTGACCATAGCAGTGATTCCGGTCTTTATGGTTATTGTATTCCTGAATGTATTCGGATTCCTTGGATAATATATAATAAGGCTGCAGCCTGAAGCTCATGAGATACTGATATACTCATGCAGGCGGCAGCCTTTCTTTGCTCTATTGTAAAATTAATCCATACGCATCTCTTCCTGCTGGGAATGAACAATATCTCTCGTAATCTGCTCCCGGTCTGCTTCGGTCAATTCCAGGAACCTGCATCCATATTCAAACCAGGATTCCTCTTTTTCTGTCACGCGCAGCACTTCACAGTACATAACAGAGGGCTTGCCCCCGGACAATTTCACCTTAAGCAGGAATTTGTCCCCCTTATGATAGCGGTATCCGGAACCTATACCGGCGCCGCCCACGCTGATATTCAGCAGGCGGCAGTCCTGCCTGTCACCACCGTCAGACAGAGTTATAACCGCGTCGATATCTGTATTCAGACGTGAAAAGGAACGCTCGTTTTCAACCCTTATCACCTTCAGATTCCTGATCTGCCACACATGCTTCTGGCTGGGCGTGATGATCCCATCCATAAAAACTGCCTTTCTCTCGCATTCATTATAACCGCGCAGCGTTACATAGAGAGATTCCGTTCCCTTAAGAAGTTCCATATCCACATCCTGAAAAATATCCCCTTCCGAATACTGGTACAGCCTGGCCGTATCCTTCTGCAGATTCTTAAGATTGGCGATAAAAAGCATACGCCCCTCGGTATCTTCCACCACTACCCGCATACCAGAATAAATCTCCAGCTCCATCGTATCTTTTTCATTACTTTTTCCAAACAAGTCAAACAGCTTCACCTTGTATCCCTCTCAATCCTATAGATCACCTTTTTCTGAATAGAAACTGCTCAGACAGGCTGCCCTGTTACCCCTGAACAGTTTATACAAATTGTATTGTATCATAAACGGATTGACATTTCTATCTTTTACCGGATGTTGAAGAGACACTTTTAACTGGCCTGCTTGTTTTTGCCTTTATTGGACCTTTTATTCAATCCACTCTGGGTATAAAGTATTTCTATCGGGTTGAGCTATCCGAACAGGTATACCATACATTTACAAGAAAAGAGGTTGACACTATGAACATGAATTCTAATCTGAAAAAATTCGTTACAACAGCGCTGTTTGCCGCACTTGCCTGCGCGGCAACCATGTCGATCCGGATCCCGACTCCCGGAACCGGCGGATATATCCATCCGGGAGACGCCGTCGTCATTCTCTCCGGCGTGATCCTCGGACCGGGATGGGGATTTCTAGCCGCAGGAATCGGCTCTTCCATGGCAGACCTGCTGGGCGGATATTTTATCTACATACCGATTACATTTGCCGTCAAAGGAATCGTTGCGGGCATCGCCGGACTTATCTATCAGCACATGTGCAAGACCTCCCGGAGCCGGTATACGGCTGTCATCCTTGGCGGAATCGCTGATATGGCCGTCGTTGCCGGAGGATACTTCCTCTGTGAGATCCCCCTGTACGGAGCGTCTGCCGCCGCGGCAAGTGTCCCGGCCAATCTGATCCAGGGGCTTAGCGGTCTGATCATTTCTTTTGTACTGTATCCGCTCCTTATTTCCGTGCCCGACATCAGGCGGATCACCTGCAGGCCTCATATCTGAATCCATCGCAAATACCCATGTATGAACCGCGCTTCCGCCTTCATACATGGGCATCTTTTCAGAGATACAGATTCTTATACACTTTTTTGTCTTTTACGATCAACACGGCACAGAGCAGCACGAAGAGGCATCCGGTGATCAGAACCGCCGCCCACGCGGCATCAGCCGACCCGATCCCGTAGATAAATCCGATCAAAAGCTGATATACACTGGTGATGCCTGTACGCAGAACGCCTTGCACCCCATTGATCCTCCCTCTGTGGCTCGCCGGTATACGCTTAGTCAGATAAGGACTCTCTGCGAGCATACTGAACACTTCTCCCCACGTCAGGATGATCATTGCAATATAATAGAACGGTATGCGGCCCGCAAACCGCCAGAATATCACAAATCCCACAACCAGAAGAAACTGTCCGAGCATCGTCTTGACCGTCTCCGAAACCATGGGAAATATTCTGGTGATCAACGGAGTAAATATCACTACGGCAATGCAGTTCACACTGGTGACCGATCCATAGATCACCGCCCCGTCGGCGCCGTGCAGCCTCTCCATATCCAGCGGTATCAGATAAGTGTACATCTGATAGGCTGCATAGAAGCCGCTGACCGCCAGAATATAGAAAATGATCATCTTGTTCTCTTTTAAGACTGTCCACAGACCTTCGCCTTCCCGGTTGGTCTGGTACATAGCCTTCTGGCTGGTATCCTTCACCGGAGTGATATCCTTCACCAGGAAAAATATCAAGACCGAAGAACAGCCGATCGCAATTCCGCTGATCAGAAATGCAAGCCACAGATAATTCTGAAGAAGAAAACCTCCGATCGTTGGCGCCATCACGAATCCCAGATTCGTACAGAGATATTGGAGCGAATATGCCCGTTCCCTGTCGTCCGTCACGGTAATGTCCGCCGTCAGCGCATTATAAGAGGGATGCTCCATATTCTGACAGGTCGCGGCGGCAAACATCAGTATGATCGACACCGCGGACAGAGGAATCACGGCGCAGACCACATAGCAGACTACCGATACCAAATCCAGAGATATAATATTCATTTTTTTATTGAAACGGTCCGCCATTTTGCCGCCTACCAGATTCGTCGGCAGAGACAGGATCCCAAACGCTGCCACCACCCATGCGATATGCTCCGCGCTCATTCCCATCTTCTGGCTCAGGATCATCGTAAGCATAGGCCAGACCATAGCTCCCATAGCGGTAACCAGACGGCCGAAACAGAGTATATAATTCTCTTTGCGCAATCCCTTATACATTGATATTATCAAATAACGTACATCCAATCTCTTTGTAATATTTTATCTTCTCCCAGATGTCTTCCGTCCTCACGTCAAACGCGTCCGCAAGACATCCCGCACAATAATAGCTTGTCGTCCCCCTGTTGATCAGCTTTTTGGTAACGGCTGCTTCATCACGGGTGATCGCCCGCCCGCATTTCCTGCAGTAATGCTCTTCCTCTCTAATTGCCGCCATCATTGCAGTTTACCAGACGGCATCTGTACAGCCTGCAGTCATGCCCCAAAACAGCGGCAGTAAAATAGTCTCTCTTCACCCCAAGCTCTTCCCCTGTAAATATATCTTTCATAGAAAACCCGTACCCGGAAGAAAACGGAAGACCTACGTCTGCAAAGATACAGGTTATATCTCTCTCCTCTTCAAACAGATTATAAAAAGCGATCACAAATTCATTGTCCGACAGGTGCTTGATAAACGTAAATAACTGATCATCCAGCCGCCTCAAAGGTTCCGTTGCATTCTCCTTATCTTCATGTTCCACATAGACAAAGTCTTTATTCACCAGGAACGGCGGACGGCACTCCCTGTCCTGATCGATCGAGATCAGTTCCTTGTTCGTCAGAAGCTCGCGCATCTCAGGCTTTATATTGCGAAGATCCGCCCCCATCATCAGCGGAACGCCTGCCAGGCACCACAGTGAGAACTGCATCCGGTATTCGCTGTCGGTACACGGCTTGCCGATCGCAACATTTCCCTGATTATACATACCGACCGTCAGCATATCTATATCATTATAGCAATAAGGCGCCGACTGACAAAAATGCTCCAACTGAGACTGGAAAATGTTCAGGAATGACCGGTAATTATCAAAAATATCACCGGTAGAGCGATACATATGCGCGCCGATCGAGCGCATCCAGTTCCAGGATTCCTCCTCGCCCCAGTTGCACGCTGAGAACAGGATCGGCCTTCCGCTGGCCTTAAGCGCCATACTCATAATGTGATACCGGTTCCTGCAGTCCGCATTCTTCGGGAAATTGCAGAAGTCATATTTCAGGAAATCCACGCCCCACTCTGCAAATAATCTTGCATCCTGGAACTCATGGTCATAGCTTGACGGATACCCCGCGCAAGTCATAACACCGGCGCAGGAGTAGATTCCGAACTTCAATCCCTTCTGATGCACGTAATCGGCAACTGCCTTCATACCGCTTGGAAACTTCTTCGGGTCAGGAACCAGATTGCCGTCCTTATCCCGCTCTTTCAGCGACCAGCAGTCGTCAATGACCAGATATTCATATCCGCTGCTCTTATAACCTTCCGCATCCATGACATCCGCGATCTGGAAGATCAGCTCTTCTGTGATATTTTCTCCAAAGGTATTCCACGAATTCCACCCCATAGGCGGTCTTGCTGCTAACATATAAAATCCTCCTTATTACTTGTAGCTTAATTGTTTGCATGATGCATGTATCCAATGATTCACCGCCGCCTTGCCGGTCATGATGACCGGTACCAGAACGATCAGGATGCAGATCATCAGCATGCTCTTCACTCCATAAAGGTCAATTACCAGGCCGGAATATAACAGGCTGATAATACCCGTGACACTGTTATATACGGCATCCGCAGTATTGTGTCCAAGATTGCGGTACGCGGGTGAAACATTTCTTTCCGTAACGCTCCTCATCGTAGGAAGCAGAATACCTACCCCCATGTTATACAGAAATGATCCGGCAAAGATCATAACCGGCGATACCGCGTAAAACGCAAGCATCAAAGTCAGGAAAGGCAGTCCTGCGATCAGAAGATACCGCATACGCAGGGAATACCGCTCTATCCTGCCCGCCACCGCTATAAACGGAACCTGTACAACGGCGCAGATAAACGCGTCGATTCCCAGATCCGACACCGTCCCTCCAACATTCTCCAGAAGCGGCATCTTCAGATTATTTACCGGCGCAACCGCAAGCCCCACCAGAAACAGTATCACGATCAGATAACGATAGGCCCCGCTGTCAAATACCCGATTCAGCGAAGTGATACCGGAACTCTCTTCGGTCTTATCCTTCGCCGCCCTCCTGCTCTCTGGAAGCATGACTGCCGCCGCTATGCCTGTAATCAGAAATACCGTTCCAAAGGCCAGCATCACAGAATAGCCGAAGGTCAGGATCATCCTTCCAAGTACAATCGATATGACTGCATACAGAAGCGACGGGAGACAGCGGATCTTGCCATAGACCGTGAAATTATTCTCACAGGCCAGCAAAAGCCAGGAGTCTATGTTGGTCGCATGCGGCAGGCATACGAACCCAAGCATCGGATACAATACCGCCAGCATCGGTATACTGTCATAGGAAAAATAGATCAGGTACATCAATGCGCCCGCCGCCAGAAAACAGGCTATCGATACCCTGCGGTTCGTATGAAATCGGTCACTGACCATCCCCCAGACAAATGATCCCACGAACGACGCCAGTAAAAACGAAGCCATAAATATGCTTACCATTGTGTTGGTGATCCCCTTCGACAACAGATACGACATCAAAAACCCGATAAATGAACCATGAAAACACCAGTAGGATATCTCAAGCACCGCAAATCCGATCCAGTAACATCTCTTCATAGCCTTCATACCTCTCTCCTCTTGTAAAATATTAATCAAATTATAGAAAATCATTGACCTAATGGGAATATCCTTTATAATCTGATATATAGACAAAATTGAACATCATATAATCTGTTTAGAGGAGAATAAATCATGCTACAATATTCAGCATATTTATATGATCAGGATCTTGATGATTACAATGTAGATCTTCCTTTTCTGGTTCACAACTGCGGCAAGATATCCATCAACTGCGGCAGGAATCTGAATATAGACCGGAGGAACGGCAGAAGAGATTTTCAGATCATCTATATCCATCAGGGAAAGGGGCATTTTATACTGGATAACAGGGAAACCGTGCTGGATGAAGGATGTACCGTTCTCTACTATCCATATGAGATACAGCAATATTCCTTCCGGTACTCCGAGAATGCACAGTTCTACTGGCTGCATTTTTCCGGCACCGACATTCCCGGTCTGCTGCGGGAAGCCGGATTGGACCGGCAGATCATAGACACCGGCATGGCGTCATACATCCCCAACCTGTTCGAAGGGATCATCCGTGAACTTATCATGAAGCAGCCCGGATATCTTCAGATCGCGAATCTGAAAGGCCAGGAGCTTGTCTGGCTCCTCGCCCGGGAATCCAGGAAACAGGCCAGCCGGAACCGGAACGGCTACAATGCGGAGATGGAAGAGATCCTGGAGATCATCCACCGCAGCTACCACCAAGACCTGACGATCGAACAACTGGCCAAAAGATACGGTGCGAGCACCGGCTGGTTTATCAAGGAATTCTCACGGTATACCGGTGTCACTCCGAAAAAGTATATCAACGAAGTTCGGCTGAACCATGCCAAGGAACTCTTAAGCTCCACCAATTATAATATCAGCAAGATCTCCACGGTATGCGGGTTCGAGAACCCTCTGTATTTCAGCCGGTATTTTCAGAAAAATTATCACATGGCGCCGACAACATACCGGAACCTAGTACACCGAAAAATAAGTTCCTAGCCATATAACGCAGAATGATTTTTCATATGCAAGGCGGAGGAATGAGGCGTAGTGGGCGCTACGCCGATTGACAACAACGACGCAGATGGAAAATCAGGCAAGTTATATGGCTGGTTACTTATTATTCGGTGTACTAGTACAACGAAAATTAAGTTTTGGATAGTTTGACGCAGAATATTTTCCTGAGAGTGCTGCTTCACAAACGCAGGCGTAGCGGTGGCTACGTCGAGGCTTGGGGAGTAGTGCTATCAGGGAAATAAACAAGTCAAACTGCCAATTACTTAATATTCGTTGTACTAGGACGGCAATAAGACTGTGAGATGCCGTTCTTCTGCTTCTGATGCCTGCATAAGCCCGTAAGCGTAATGTTTACGGGCTTATCGAATATCTATATGCATTCTCCACGATACTTTCCGGAAATCCAAAATAATCCAGGAGCTTTATCGCATTCTTCTGCTCACAGATTCCCTGATGAATCTTATAATCAAATATTATCTCCTCTTTTTCCGCCTTCTCACAGAAATAGTAGTTCACATACCTATCGCTGTGCAATAGGCTGATCAACTCAATATCATGAGACGCCACAATTACGGCACAGTTTTTATTTTCCAGATATTTTAATATAGCCGCCGAGGCCGATATCCGTTCCCTGTTATTCGTCCCCCGCAAGATCTCGTCGATCACTGCTATGACGAAGCTTCCCCTTTCGATCACTTCCACAATTCTTTGAAGAGACTTGATTTCTTTCACGAAATAACTCTCGCCTGATAACAGATCGTCCCGGATCGCCATAGAAGTATATACCTCTGCCTTTGCTATCCGGGCCGTCTTCGCTGCGCAGGTGTGAATGCTCATCGCCAGTATCTCGTTGACCGCAATTGCTTTGATAAAGGTAGATTTCCCCGACGCATTAGAACCTGTAATAATACAACTGTCACTGAGGCTGAAATCATTATAGACCGGATTCTCCAGCAACGGATTATACATCTCCTCATAATCTATCCGGCTCTCCCCGCAAAACTGCGGAATACAGCAGACCGGTAAGCTTTTTCGAAATGACGCCGCCGATATCGCCATATCCAGTTCTCCAAGAGAAGTGTACAGTTCAAACACTGCGTTTAAATTATGATCCAGCTTTGCCAGGATCCTGTTATACAGGACAAAGTCGAATAGAAAAGCGCCCGTAAGATACATTGCACACATTTCCATAAAATCTGCCGAAGCCTTTCTTCGGTGCCTTCCGCTGACAAATGCCATTGATCTTGCAAGCTTACCGGCGATTCTGACATTTTCTCTGAATGCTATGGACACCGCAGTTTCCTTTTTTCCCGCAAGTTCTTTACTGATCTGCAGAATAGCCTGAACTGCTATGAGCAGATCCATATTTATCTCATACTTATTCTTCATCAAGGCATATATATTAATATTGACTAAAAATATAATACCCAGAAATGCATACGCATAAGTATGCTGCAAAAATATACTCAGTATAATTCTTAAGGAAAGTATCAGATTCAGAGCAGACAAAGAGAGCAGCTTTATACAAAAGATAAAACTGCTCTGAATGTGATTCTTTCCAATTGTACCAAGCCGCGGACGA
>CAJTGB010000052.1 GCA_910575835.1 Lachnospiraceae bacterium
GAGTGCTGTGACGTGTTGGGATACATGGCTAAAAAGTACGATATAAAAGGGGAGATCGGGATTGGACAGGAAAGCATCGGATCAGATAAAGGCATTCCTTGATTTTGCGGAGGAATGCCGGGAACTTAACGCTATGGCGCGCGGCGGAGTAGCGGAAGAGGACAAACGGCATCAGGATCTTATTCATGCGATTGAGTTTGAGGAAAACCCGGACAGGATCGCGCAGATCGGTATGAGGATCCATCAGAATAGGGTGGAGCGCCGGGTGTACAAGGATCTGTTTGAGGTTACGGATCCGGTCGTGCAGTTTATCCAGGATTCCCAGAATAAGAAAGCCTTAGATCAGATGCGGCAGCTTCTCGGGAAGGTGCGCAAGGTGGAAAAGTATCATGAAAACCGGGTGTATATCCCGAGGATAAAGGAGGAGAGCAGCCATAGACAAGAAGATTCTGTATGATTACATAGATGCCTGTAGGCTGATCAAGGAGACGGAAGCGGATATCTGCCGGTTGAAAAAGAAACGGAAGACCGTAATCCAGACCAATGTGAAGGGCAGCAACCCGCGGTTCCCCTATCAAGAGCAGCATTTCAGAGTCCAGGGCACGGCCTTTACTTATCAGGATGATGGGAATCTTCGCCTGGAAGAGAAGCTTCTGGAACAGCGGAAGGAGAATGCGGAGAAGATCAAGAGACAGGTGGAGGAATGGATGCTGACGATCCCGATCAGGATGCAGAGGATCATCCGGTATAAGATCTTTGAGGAGTTGACGTGGGAGCAGACGGCGGTGAAGATTGGGCGGAAGGCTACGGAAAATGGGTTGAAAAAGGAATTTGAGAGATTTATGAAGGAAAATTAAAGTTTGTCACGAATGTCACACTTGTCACGATTCAAAATGCTATAGTATATGCTGAGATCAGTGGATGATTGCTATCTGATTCCTCCCACACATAGAAAGGGCGCTTTGCTTCGGCGGGGCGTTCTTTTTATGTTGAAATTTATTGATATAGATATATAGAGAGTACATGAAATATATGAAAGATAAGTGTAGACTTTTTAAATAAAATGACATATAATATATTGTACAAAAATAATAGGTGAAACAAGGCGTAATATTAGAGAATATGCACAAATTAAATGCAGTTGGGAGGAATGACAATGTATAAAGCGTTAGATGTGGCAAAGTATGCCATAAACTATTCAAATGTGATAGAGAGTCCAGTTAGCAATTTAAAACTGCAAAAACTTTTATATTATGTGCAAGCCGCAACTCTTGTGGAAAAAGGAAGTAAGTGTTTCGAAGAGCCGATAATTGCGTGGGAATACGGACCTGTAATAATAGATGTATATCAGATATATCGAGAATTTGGTAGGAATAATATACCAAATCAGAAAGAATCTAAAGAGATGATATTTGATTTTAGTAAGATGAAAATTGTATTTAATAGATCTAAAGAAATTATTGAGTCAGATAAAAAAATAATTGATAAGATTGTCAAAGCATATTCTTCTATTAAAAATCCGTTTGAATTGGTTAAGAAAACACATCAGGAAGAACCGTGGATAAAAACGAGACTGAATGAAGAAATAGATTGTAATTTAATTATGAAATATTATAAGCGAAATCCTGGAAAGTTATATGGATAGTAGGAGAGGATTATGCAATATAATAGTACAAAAGAGACCAAAGAATTATTATCAATATTTTCATCAGACACATTTTCAATAGAAGAAGACAATCTAGAAAATATTTTAAAAGATGTTGTGTCTTATTATGTTAAACATACAAGGCATCAATACCATATAGTTTCCCAATACGTGAATGAGAGGATGTCTGAAAGTCAAGATGCTATAAGCTATATTTTAAATAACATAGATGGAATGATGGCTTTTTTGTTTTATAAAAAAAGTGTATGTGAAGAAGTGGTGGCTTCAATTTCTAGTATGAATGTGGATGATATAATTCTAAATTTGGAAAAATTATATGATCATATAGCACTTGAAGAAGAAAGAATTAATAACAATTCGGCTATTATAAGGAGAAGTAATGAGCAAATTGAAGGTAATGTAATTAATACATTCAATTCTATAATGGATAGTTTTCAGACTAAGGTTGATGAAATATCTAATTCGTTAAATGCAAATATTATCACTGTAGTAGGGTTATTTTCGGCAATTATATTTGTGTTTTTTGGAGGGTTAACAAGTTTATCAGATGTAATCAATGGAGTTTGGAAAGTCAAGGACAAAGAAGAATTGATAATACCATTAATTATTATTCTTGTGATAGGATTTATTATTTTTAATACAATTTTTTTATTGTTATATTCTATTGCTAAAATTGTTGATAAAAATATAGGCTCATCAGTTACGGGGTGGAATAGTTGGTGGTATTATGTTGAAGAAATAAAAGAAGGTTGTTTTGGGGTATTTCGCTGTGGAGAGATGGTGGGAAAATGTTGTAAGAGTAAAACAGAAGCGGAAAGAAGAGCAAAAAAAAGGAATTACCTATCGCGACTAAAAGCAATAATTCAGCAAATTGTAAAAAAAATATTTTTTAGATTTCCATATGTGGTGCTAATTAATGCAATTATGATTTTAGGGATAATATATTTATATTTGAATATTTAGTACAGGACACCTTTCTAGGGTGTCTTTTTAAATGTGTAAATTGAATTAAAACTGATAGGTGGTGATTCCGTATGACGAAGAAACAAACTAGATTTATAGAAGAATACTTAATTGATCTAAACGCCACTCAGGCCGCCATTAGAGCCGGTTATTCTGTTGATAGTGCAAAAGAGATTGGTTGCGAAAACCTAACAAAACCTAACATTCAAACAGCCATAGCAAAAGCAATGGCAGAGCGCTCAAAACGAACCGGTGTGAACCAGGACCGGATCGTCTTAGAGCTTGCAAAGCTTGCATTTGTAAACATGACTGATGTTGTAGATAAAAAAGGTGAGATTAAAGACACAGCGACCGCAGATGATCTATCCTGCATCGAGAGTATTAAGTACAAGCATTCCGATACAGATTCCGGCTCCAGTGTGGAGCGCGAAGTGAAGATCGGTTCAAAGATAAAGGCTCTCGAATTGCTCGGTAAGCATTTAGGCATGTGGAATGATAAGATTGATGTGAATGTCGCAGTTCCCATTGTTATATCTGGTGAGGATGCCTTAGAAGATTAGGCGGTGAGTGCCTATGGTAAGAGAGCGAATTTCTTCACAGCACGTTTTCGGGTACATGAAGTACATTCTGTATCCGGAAGATTATAAACAGACAGAAAAAGGAAAACAGAATCTAAAACTCCCTGAGATTGTCGGAAAAGGCTATGGCACATTCTGGCGGTGGAAAGGCAGATACAGGGCTGTAAAGGGATCAAGAGCCAGTAAGAAGTCAAAGACAACGGCATTATGGTACATCACTAACATGATGAAATACCCGGATGCCAATACACTGGTTATCAGGAAAACATTCCGAACGTTGAAGGATTCTTGTTTCACGGAATTGAAATGGGCCATTCACCGATTGGGCGTCGATGCCTTTTGGGATATCAAAGAAAGCCCCTTGGAAATGACTTACAAGCCTACTGGCCAGAAGATCTATTTCCGAGGGCTTGATGATCCGCTGAAAGTGACATCCATCACCGTGGATCAGGGCGTGTTGTCGTGGATGTGGATTGAAGAAGCGTATGAGATCAGTTCAGAAGATGATTTCAATATGCTTGATGAATCCATCCGCGGCGCCGTTCCAGAAGGTTCGGGATTGTTTAAGCAGATTACACTCACCTTCAATCCATGGAATGAACATCACTGGCTGAAAAAGAGATTCTTCGACAATCCCGATGAAGAGACGCTTGCACTGACCACAAATTACCTGTGCAACGAATGGTTGGATGCTGCAGATAGAAAAGTATTTGAGACCATGCAAAAGCAGAATCCCAGGCGGTATAAGGTTGCCGGCCTTGGTGAGTGGGGGATTGTGGATGGTCTGGTCTATGAGAATTGGAAAGAAGAAGAGTTTGATCTGATCAGCAAAAAAGAGTACCTGAAGTTGGATGAGGCGGCGAAGCGAGTCAGGAGCTATGTTTTCCGGGAAGACATTCAATCCGCTTTTGGTCTGGACTTTGGCTATACGAATGATCCGTCCGCACTATTCGCAGGTTTCATTGATACTCAACACCGGAAAATATATGTGTGGGACGAGATGTATGAAAATGGTCTTTCCAACCGGAAGATCTTTGAGCATATCCAGTCAATGGGATATGGGAAAGAAAAGATCACGGCTGATTGTGCAGAACCGAAGAGCATTGACCAGTTAAGGGGTTACGGTCTCCGGGTAAACGGCGCTGAAAAGGGGAAAGACAGTATTAATAACGGTATCCAGTTTATCCAGGATTATGAGATCATCATCCATCCCCGTTGCGTGAATTTCCTGACAGAGATCAGCAATTATACGTGGGATAAGGATAAGCTTGGCAATAAATTAAACAGACCGATAGACGATTTCAATCATCTGATGGATGCAATGAGATATGCGTTGGAGTCTTATATTGTGGTTGGCAGATGGTTGTTTTAAGAGAGGTGATGGAAGTGAATATTTTAGGCACAGAATATAGTTTTGAACATGACACAGAAGAACTCACGAAGTCGGGGAATGATGGAATCTGTCAGCAGTACAGCAAAAGGATTGCAGTGCGTGAGGTGTCGGATATGCTGGATGATACCGACGATATGAAAGCAAAGAGATTGCGATATAACGAAGTGTGCAGGCATGAAGCGATTCATGCTTTTTTTGGTGAAGCAGGACTTGAGCAGTATAATGAGGATGAAATGCTTGTGTCCTTTTTAGCCGTCAATTTTCCGAAGATGGATGATCTGTTCAAGAAGCAGGGATGGCTTAGTTCGGATGGAGGTGATTAGCATTGCTGACAGTACAAGAGATTCAAAATCTGATGGAAGAAGATATCAGTTCTGAAAAGAAAAGGCTTGCAAGGATTGGGGAACGTTATTACAACGGCGAGCATGATATTTTAAAATACCAGATTTATTATTATGATGCTGACGGCAAACTTCAACTTGATAAATTCAAGAGCAATATCAGGATCAGTCATCCATTCTTCACAGAATTGGTAGATCAGCAGGTACAATATATGCTATCTGGGGATGGGAATATCATCCGGTCTGACATTCTGGAGTTGCAGGCGGCACTTGACGATTATTTCAATGATGACTTCTATTCGGAAGTGTATGAATTGTTGATCGGAGCGGCGAGTAAGGGATTTGAATATATGTATGCCGTGACGGATGCCGATGGTAAGACCAGATTTGAGTGTGCTGATTCGATGGGCGTGGTCGAAGTCCGGGCAAAAGATACGGATGATGGATGTGAATATTTCATTTACTGGTATGTGGACCGTATCGAGAAAGGACAGAAGAAGATCAAGCGCATTCAGGTGTGGGATTCGGAACAAGTGTATTTTTATGTACAGGCTGATGAGGGCAGGATTTTGCCGGATGATTCTGTGGAGATGAATCCAAGGCTGCATACCGTATTTACGGACCCGAAAGGAAGGAGATACGGCAAGGGCTTTGGGTTCATTCCGTTCTGGCGTTTGGATAATGGCAGAAAGCAAGTCAGCGGTTTAAAGCCTGTAAAAGACTTGATAGACGATTATGACCTGATGGCCTGCAGCCTTTCCAACAATCTGCAGGATTTTACGGATGCCCTGTACGTGGTATCCGGATTCCAAGGAAATAACCTGGATGAAATGATCCAGAACATAAAAGCCAAGAAGCATATCGGTGTGGACAGTGACGGCGCTGTTGATATCAAGACCGTGGATATACCCTACCAGGCAAGGCAGGCGAAACTGGAGTTGGATGAAAAGAATATTTACAGATTTGGTATGGGATTTAATTCTGCACAGCTTGGAGATGGGAATATTACCAATATTGTGATCAAGTCCAGATATGCGTTGCTTGATCTGAAATGCAATAAGCTGGAAATCAGGTTGAAGCAGTTTTTCCGGAAATTGCTGAAGGTGGTATTGGATGAGATCAATGCTGTAAACGAAACCGATTACCAGATGAAAGACGTTTACTTCGTCTTTGACCGGGAGGTGATGACCAACGCTCAGGATAATGCAGAGATTGAAAAGACAGATGCGGAGAAGCAGCAGGTTATGATCAATACCATTCTTTCCGTTGCAAATGTTCTTGACAGTGAGACAGTAATTCAGTCAATATGCGAGATCTTGGACATAGATTATGAAGAGATCAGGGATAAACTGCCAAAGGATGAAGAGCAGGATACGAGACAAGCCGAACAGGTATTAAACAATATCGTTCCCGATGATGGCGGTGATACAGGTGAATAAGAGGCAGCTTGAAGTTCTGAAATATCAGATGCAGAATGAAAAGAAAATCCTACAGCTCTTGAAACAGGTATATCAACGGGCTTCCATGGATTGTGAACGGAAGATCAGGGAGTTGGCAGGCCGTACCGATATGGAGAATCTGCAGTCCATCATTTACCAGAAGCAGTATCAGGAAGCATTGAAAAAGCAGCTTGACGGCATTCTGGATGCCTTACAGAATAAAGAATTCGAAAATATAGCGGAATACCTTACCGGGTGTTATGAAGACGGTTTTTTAGGAGCCCTTTATGACATACATGGTCAGGGTATTCCGTTAATTATTCCCATTGACCAGGTCCAGGTTGTAGATGCTGTTCAGACTGACAGCAAGATCTCTACGAATTTGTATACTCGTCTTGGTGAGGATGTAAGCTATTTGAAGAAGTCGATCCGGGCGGAGTTGTCAAGAGGGATTGCGAACGGTTTGACGTGGACAGAGATGGCAACACATATTGCGCATGGTATGAACAGCCCTTTCCATAAAGCCATGAATAAAGCCATGCGAATCTCTAGGACGGAAGGTCACAGGATACAGAACCGTGCACAGATGGATATGCTGAATAAAGCAAAAGAAAATGGTGCGGATGTAGTGAAGCAGTGGATCTCCACACTGGATGACCGGACCAGGGAATCACATAAGGTTCTTGACGGCCAGATCCGGGAGATTGAGGATTATTTTGAAGTAAACGGTTATAAGGCAAAGTATCCTGGCGGTTTCGGTGTGGCATCTGAAGATATCCATTGCCGCTGCTGTATGGGACAGAGAGCAAAGTGGAATCTGGATCAGGATGAGCTTAATACCCTGAAAGATCGCGCTTCGTATTTTGGGTTAGATAAGACGAAAGATTTTGAGGATTTTAAGAATAAATATTTGCAGGTTCCAGACACAACTGGTAAAATAGATATAAGTAATGAGAACTGGCACGGACTTCATTTTCCTCAGAATTACAAGTCGAAAAAGGAAGCGGTTAAGTCTTTGTTCGATAAATATGGTATTGCATTTTCTGATTCAAGAAAATATCCGATTGATGAAGAAATACTTTGTGATGCGGTAAGCTGGATGGATGCATTTGAGAAGGAATACCCTGATTTTGTGAAATCTAATCCGGCAAAACTTCCTAAACTGGCTGTAAAAGCACCGTCTTCGATGAAAACTTCGTTGGGATATTTTCAATATTATCGGAACGGTACACCTGTTGAAATGGCTTTAAACGGCAAATATCATTCAGATAAGCAAGCATTTGAGGGATATGTGAAACGTTGTGCAGGGAATAAATGGACAGTTGCAAATGCAACTACACGGAAGACGTTCGTGCATGAATATGGTCATTATGTATCTAATAGCATGTGTGTAATAAATGGCCACGGTTGGGAACATGATTTTATAGAGGAATGTGTTGATGAATACAAGAAGGCGCATCCGGAGTATACAAAAACAAGTTATATAGGGTTGCAGAAGGATTGTGATGAAGTCAGCAGGTATGGAATGAAATCTGAGTCAGAATGCTTTGCTGAAACTTTTGCTGAATATTACGGTGGTGAAAATCCACGTGAATTTGCACAGATTTTTGGAAGGAAACTAGATAATCTACTGAAAGGAATCAAATAGTATGTTAGAAGAACCAAAATTTATACAAAAAGGATATGAATATTTTGATGACAATACAGGAAAATGGTGCATCAAAGAGGATGCGCCGGAATGGGCAAAAAAGGAGTTTCAAGAATTTTACAATCATATTAATCCAGAGCCCGATGATGACGGTATAGTAACGATCGCCTGATAAGTGAACGAGTGGTGATAAAGTGTAATGAAGACTGTAGAGATACGGTCTTTTTTATGTGTCCGAAAAGGCTTATGACATTTAAACTGCTGCTGAAAATACCCCTTGTCGCGGGAGAATAACCGACATAATGGAACACGCAGTTCCTAAAAAGAAAGGATGAAGAACATGAAATTGGAAGAACTGTTAAAGGATTCCCCAGATGTATTAAAAGCGGTTACGGATGCAATTGCGAAGGTCAATGAAGGTAAGTCTGACAAGTTAGAACATGTACGCTTTGCAGATTTGTCAGAAGGGGAATACGTGTCCAAGGCAAAATATACGGCGCTGGATGCAGAAAACCAGACGAACACAACTAAACTGACAGAGGCAAACAACCTGATCCAGCAGTTGCAGAAAGCTGCCAAGGGAGACGAAGCTCTTCAAGGCCAGGTTACCGCCTACCAGACAAAGGTCCAGGAATTGGAGACGGAGCTTGCGCAGACGAAGATTGACGCGGCAATAAAGGTTGGTTTGCTTGCGGAGAATGCTGTAGACGTGGATTACCTGACTTTCAAACTGAAGGAGAAGGGTGAGAAGATGGAGCTGGATGAGCAAGGAAACATCAAAGGATGGAGTGATAAAGTTGCGGCGTTAAAGACACAGCTTCCAACGCAGTTCCAGGATAAAGGAAAGGGCGGGTACGAAGGGTTCAGGCCTCTGGATAAGAACGATCAGCAGAATCAGGACAAGGGTATGACCAGGGCGGAACTTCTGAAGAAGCCTTATGCAGAGCAGGTCAAGTTCTTCAATGAGAATCCAGATGCTTATAATGAGATTATGAAAGGTTAAAAAGGTGAATGAGAATGGCGGTTACAAAAATTGCAGATATTATCAATCCAGAAGTGATGGCAAATATGATTGAAGCCAAGATCGAAGCACAGTGTAAAATTACTCCGTATGCCCATGTGAACACGGATCTGCAGGGGGTTCCAGGTGATACGCTGACTGTGCCGAGTTGGAATTATATCGGTGATGCGGATGATTTTGACCCGGAAAATGCAGACGGGAAGGAGATCGACACTACGAAGCTGACCGCATCCAGTACAAAGTTTACAGTGAAATGTGCAGGCAAGTCTGTAGCGATCCTGCAGACGGCGATCAATAGCGGTCTTGGGGATCCGGTAGGACAGGCAAATCTTCAGCTCGCGAAATCCATTGTGAATAAGATTGACAATGATGTGATGGATGCAGCATACACGTGTAAGAATGTTCATGATCCGGCTGCAGTGATCGGGTATGGTGGCGTGGTGGATGCTGTTTCCAAGTTTGAAGATGAAGAAGACGGTGTTGATAAGGTGATGTTCATCCATCCCAACCAGGAAGCAACTCTCTTGAAAGATGAAGATTTCCTGTCGGCAGATAAGTTCACCAGCGGTGTTGCTGTCAATGGTGCCATCGGTAAGATTGCAGGATGCTGGGTGAAGAAGTCTCTGAAAGTAAAGATGAATGAAGAGAACGGGACTAAAGGAGAAGAAGGATATGTTGCAGCAGGTACATATTACCTGAATCCGATCATCAAGACGGAGCCGGACTCGACTGAAACAGAATACTCGGAAGATGAACTTCCGGCGCTGACCATCTTCCTGAAAAAGGATACACAGGTCGATCATGAGTGGTTCCCGAAGAAGCAGCGCCATGATATTACTGCGACAAAGTATTACGGTGTGGCGCTGACCAATGCCGCTAAAGTAGTGATTGCCAAGTTTTCTAAGGCGGCGGTTGTCTAAGGGGAGAGGCGGTGAACCTGATGATCGTATCAGTTAAAGAATTGCTTGCAATGCCTGAGTTTTCCGGAAAATCGGAAGCGACGTTAAAAAGAAAGCTGAATGCAGTTGAGCATTTGATCAGGTCATACACTAACAATAACTTTCAGAACCGCAGCATACGGATGGAGGGCAGTTCCAAGGGGAATGTAATCAACGGGCACGCGCAATATTTTAAAGAAGGGGACACAGTCCAGATTTCACAGTCAGATGTGAATGACGGACTGTATTTGGTTACGGAAATTGCGGATAATTTTATCCGGCTTGACGCGGATCTCTTTGATGTTCCTGTAAATCTTGTGACGAAGGTAGAATACCCGGCCGATGTGCAGGAAGGGGTGATCGAATTGATGATCTGGGAAGTAAAGAACCGGCAGAAAGTAGGCATCAAGTCTGAATCACTGTCAAGGCACAGCGTGTCATACTACGATCAGGACGCAAATAATCAGGTTATGGGGTATCCGGTATCTTTGCTTGGATTTTTAAGGCCATATATGAAAGCGAGGTTTTGAGTATATGAGTGTCGGCGGTAATCTGTGGGGATCTATTCAGGTCAAAGTGAAGACCGGATGTATGAATAAAATAAAAGAACACGTACCGGCCTGGCAGGAATGTATGAAGCTTTATGGGTGGCTGGATCTGTCTGCGGGAGACTCAGACAGATCAGCATTCAGTGCAAAGATTCAGGAAAGTACCCATATTTTCATATGCGATTATCAGCCTATGACGGTAAAAACTGCTGTCGGGAAACAGGAAGTAGATGTTAATATCAGCAGCGAAAATGCAAGGATGGTGATTGATGGTTTGGTCTATGATGTGTTGCTGATTGATAATCCCTTGAATAGGAATGAGCATTATGAAATCTATTTAAAATTTGTAGGTGGTCAGAATGGGAATTGAATTTATAGATAACAGTGCACGGGTAAAAGCCGTGTTGTCTGATGGAGTGAAAGCTTTTTTATACGAGAGCGGCGGTGAGCTGCAGTCCCAGACTATGAGAAATTCCCGGGTTGACACCGGACAGACAAGAGGATCTTATCAGTATAAAGTTTCGGAGGGTGCAACCGAATCAGCAGTACAAGTTGGCAGCAACTTTCAAAATGCGATCTGGGAGGAGTATGGAACCGGCGAATATGCCCTGCATGGAGACGGCCGGAAAGGCGGATGGTTTTATAAAGATGCAAGAGGCCAGGGACATTTCACTAAAGGAAAGAGACCCAACAGACCGCTTTACAATGCGTTCAATAGCTTGCGTGAAAAATTGAAAAGGCGATTGGGGGAAATCGTAAAATCAAGACTGGGGGGATAGGATGGTTGAGCTGCTGCAGATGATCGGTGAGAAGTTGGAAAGGGCCGGAATCCCTTATGAATATGAGGAATGGACGCAGCCGGTATCTTATCCTTATTTTGTGGGCTCCTTTATGGAATCTGATTATCGATATGAGGATGGCTGTACGGCCGGTACATTTACATTAGACGGATGGTCGCGGGGGGAAAAGCTGGCTCTTCTGGAAGCAAGTGACAAGATCAAGACGATTTTCCAGGATCTTCAGGAGATACGGGGGGATTGTCTTTTTCATGTTCGTTATGGGGGAGCTTTGCCGGTTCCTACCGGAGAAGATGAGTTATTTAAAGTGACGATCACGTTATTCACGTATGAGTGGAAAGGAGAATGAAGATATGGGTTTAAAAACACACGGTATTACCAGTGAGACAATTAAGAAAATGATTCTCGGCGCTGGTGTAATCTATAAGAATCTGAAATATGATGCGGAGAAAAGCGACTGGAATGGGACGCCGTTAGGGGCAACGTCCGGAGGCATTAAGTTTCATTGGGAGGCACAGTGGCTTGATGTGGAGGTTGACGGTGCTACCGTGCTTGTCAAGGGCGTTTCCAAGCAGAAGGTAGGTGAATCTGCCTATATTGAAGGAAAGATGACAGAGGTCACGGACGATCTTCTTGTAACGGCGCTGCATCTGGCCAAGGCAGAGTCCGAAGATGTAACTTACACGAAGTACGTGTCTAAGATCAATATTACGGAGGATGAGGATTATCTTGAGAATATTGCTTATGTCGGCACGCTTTCTAACGGCAAGAATATCATCATCATCCTGCCGAATGCCCTCTGCACGGAAGCATTTGAGATCGAGACTAAGAATGCGGAGCAGACTACGTTCAGTGTGAAGTTCGAATGCACTGCCGATTTGGAGAACGATACTTTGAATAAGTTGGATATTGAGCTTTATTATCCGACTGCAACGGTTTAAGAAGGGGTGAGCAGCTATGAAAGCCAGAGTAGTGAAAGAATATATTGACCGGTATACATGGGAGTTTCATGCAGTCGGGGATGTGGTTTCCCTGACTGATGAGCGCTTTTCAGAAATTACAAGAGCCGGCCGGTATGTGGAAGAAGTGATACGGGATGAAGCACCTGCCAAGAAAGCTGAAAATCCTGATAATAATTTGGATCAGAATCCGACAGATCAGGATTCAATAGGACAGAATGCAGATCTGGCAGATCATGATCCGGCAGACGAAGCAGCGGATCCAGAAGACCAAGACTCGGTGGGGTCGCCCGGACCTAATAAAACGTCCAAAAATCCACGCAGAAAAAGGAAATAAGAAAGAGAGGATAAACTATCATGGCAGAAATAAAATTTAATTTGACAGTAGACAGTATGTTTGACTTTTGTGAGGTGCTTGAGGCAATTGGAATTGAATCTATCGCAGAGGAATTTGACAAAGAGGATCTGAAAGCATTTCAGAAAAAGGACGCCGGTTCTGTGGGAATGACGGTAATTATGAAGGTTACAAAATTCCTTATAAGGAAGCTTCCAAGCGTGAAGGATGAAATGTATAAATTCCTGACAGGCTGTGCGGAATGGGAGGACGGAAGTCCGGTGACAGTAGAAAATATGAGGAAAATGAAAATCACACAATTTATAAAGATGATCCGTGACTTTTTCAAAGATGAGGGGGTGATAGATTTTTTCGGGGAAGCTGCCGAATTACTGGATACGGAGCAGCCAGATTTGAAGAACTCTGTAACAGGAGATACGGTGATCCCTATGGGTATCTAGGGCGGGCAATCAAGCGGAAACGATTAGACGAAGCGGTCAGCACTATCTTGAATCAACACGATGAAGATATGTGCTGGTCGCTTTATTGTGCTTCTGTCGCAAATTCGTTCTCTAATGTTGGCAGTTTTGAAGATTTCCTGAAAAGAAGTAAAACTCCAATAGAGCAGAATGAACAAGAACTGAGCAGTTGCCAGATTCAGGAACAGTTGGATAAGGCAGATAAATTATTAAACAGCTTTACGCCCTCAGTGAAAGGAGGGTAACGATCATGGATATATTCTCATTGGCTGGTAAAATAACGGTCAACTATACAGATGCGGTAAAGGGAATAGACGAAGTATCAACGAAGGCAGGGAATCTGGCAAGTTCTTTGGGGAAAACAATGCAGGATGCCGGACAAAAGATTTCTTCTGTCGGAAAGACGATAGCGCCGGTATCTGCAGCAATTGGTGGGGCGTTGGGCGTCAGTACAAAATCTGCAAGTGATTTTACCGATGGAATGGCTAAGATGTCCACATTGTTTGATACAACAAAGGTGAATGTAGGAACGTTATCCAAAGAATTCATCGGATTGTCAAATGAGACAGGGAAATCGGCTACGGAACTGGCTGAGGCAGGGTATCAGGCGTTATCTGCTTCCGTTCCGGTTGAAAAGCTGGGAGGATTTGTGAAAACGTCTGCAAATCTTGCAAAAGTTGGTTTTACAGACACAGCGACAGCTGTTGACGTTATGACTACTGCGATCAATGCCTATGGGATGGAGACGGAGGACGCAGACAAGATTGCCAATAATCTGGTCAGGACGCAGAATCTTGGTAAAACAACAGTAAATGAACTTGCGTCCAGTATGGGTAAGATCATCCCTACGGCATCCAGTATGAATGTAAATCTGGATAATCTGTGCACCGCTTATGTTTCATTGACAAAACAGGGTATCGCGACTGCTGAAGCTACGACTTATGCCAATTCTATGCTGAATGAGATGGGTGATTCTGGGACAACTGTCGGCGGTATTCTGAAAGATCAGACGGGAAAAAGTTTCCAAGAACTGATGGCCGATGGATATTCCCTTGGAGATGTCCTTGCAATCTTACAGAATTATGCAAATGAGACAGGGACGAACTTCAATGAGTTATGGGGAAGTTCAGAAGCAGGAAAGGCTGCGATTGCCCTGTTAAATGGCGGAGCGGACGAATTCAATAATACGTTGGCGGAGATGGGAGGCACTGCCGATCTGGTTGGCGAGGGCCTTAAGAAGTTGGATACACCTTCGGCAAAAGTGAATAAGGCGTTGAATCAAGTTAAGAATAGTGGGATTGAACTCGGAAGTGCTTTCCTGACTGCGCTAGTTCCAACGATTACGACAGTGACCGGTATTGTGGAAAGGGCTACAACCTGGTTTAGCGGTTTAGATAATGGAACGAAAACAGTGATTGCGACAGTAATGGCTCTAGTAGCTGCATTGAGTCCGGTACTTATTGTAGGCGGGAAAGTAATCAGCGGAATTGGAAGTATTATAATGGTTGTCCCGCAGATTGTGGGTGTGATATCAACCGTGATTGGATTTGTGACCGGCACAGTGATTCCAGGCATTGCCGCAGTGATATCTGCCATCGGTCTGGTACCGATAGCAATTGCGGGAATAATCACTGTTATTGTGTTGCTTTGGAATAAATGTGATTGGTTCAGGGAAGGCGTGATTGCCATATGGGAAGCAATCAAGTCGGCTGCCATTGCAGCGTGGAACGCTATAAAAGATTTTCTGATAAACCTATGGGATGAAATAGCACAGTTTGGAAAAACTGTTTTTGAAGGTCTTGCGTCATTTTTATCAACCTGCTGGCAGGGGATCCAGACCATGTTTTCTACGGTACTATCAGCAATATCCGCGCTTTTTACAACTATTTGGAATGGGATAAAAACCGTAGTTACTACTGTAGGCACGGCGATCCAGTCGTTTCTGACTACAACATGGAATGCCATAAAGTCGATTATATCAACAGTCCTGAAAGCGATTCAGACAACATTTACAACTGTTTGGAATGCGATTAAGACAGTGATTACAACGGTAGTAAATGCAATTAAGAGTTTTATAACTACGACTTGGAATGCCATTAAATCTACAATCACTAACGTCCTGAATGCGATTAAGTCAGTAGTTACTAGCGTGTGGAATGGCATAAAAAGTGTTGTTACCAGTATAATCAATTCTCTTAAGTCGTTTATAACGAGCGCATTCAATGCGATTAAAACGGTCATCACCAATGTATCGAATAGTATAAAAAATGTTGTCAGTACGGTGTGGAATGCTATTAAATCGACTATCAGCACGATATTGAATGGTATTAAAGCTGTCGTTTCCAATATATGGAATACTATCAAAACTACGGTTTCTACTGTAACGAATGCGATCAAGACAGTGATATCTACATCCTGGAATGCGATCAAGACAGTGGTTACTACCGTTGTCGGAGCAATTCAGAATTTTATCACTGCAGCATGGAATACCATTAAATCAATAGTGACGACGGTAATGAGTACGATCCAGTCTGTGATCTCCAGTGCGTGGAACGGAGTAAAAGAAACCATCAGCAATGTAATTAGCGGGATTCAGTCTACGATATCCGGGGGCTTGGAGGGAGCGAAGAATATTGCTGCCAATGTACTGGGTGCGATTAAGGACAAGTTTAGCAGTATATTTGATGGCGCGACCAGTATTGTCAAAGGCGCGATTGATAAGATCAAGAGTTTTTTCAATTTCTCCTGGTCATTGCCGAAGATTAAGCTGCCGCATTTCTCGATCAGCGGCAAGTTCTCATTAAATCCGCCGAGTATACCGAAGTTTGGAGTTCAGTGGTACGCCAAGGCAATGAGGGACGGCATGATCATGAACCAGCCGACGATCTTCGGGTATAATGCAAAATCGAATCAGCTTCTTGCAGGCGGCGAAGCCGGGAGCGAAACGGTCGTCGGAACAGAAAGCCTGATGAATATGATCAAGAGTGCAGTTGCATCGGAGAACGGGGAATTGGTCTCCGTTTTGAATCGAATCTTGGAAGCGATAACAGATCTTAACGACGGACTCAGTAAGAAATTCTATGAGGCATTGCTTAATATGAAATTTCAGATTAACGAACGTGAATTTGCACGTTTGGTAAAGGCGGTGTAAATATGTTCGAGAAGATCAGGTTTGTTAACCATATTCAGGAAGAAATGTCCTGGGGAGAGAGCGGTATATATGTAAACAGTAATGATTTACATGATTATTCTTGGGATTTTACGTCAGATAACAATAAAATATCATCATTCAATAAGGGGATTGTTACAAAAGCGATCCCCATTGTTATCTGCTGTGCTTCAGAGAGTGAAGGGCTTATGTTGAAAAACAGGCTGCTTGAAATCACTGAAAAAGATGTGCTTGCTCTGAAGCATGGACGGATCATGATAGGCGATTACTATTTAAAGTGCTATATTACAGGAAGTAAGAAAAGTAATTATTTGCTGAGCAAAAAGTATATGGAAACCACATTGACGGTAGCGACTGATTATCCGAAATGGATTAAAGAAACGATTGCTTCTTTTCGGAAAAGCGGGAGTGTTATTGTAAAAGCGGAAGGAAAAGATGCAGCAGAGAAAAGAAACTTAGATTTCCAGGTGGATTTTCCATATGATTATATGTCAGAAATGAAGGGAAAGTCTCTGAATAATACAGGATTTACCGGAGTGAATTTTAGATTGATCATTTATGGCGCTGCCGTGAATCCGGTAATATACATTGGCGGACATTGTTATCAAGTAGACTGCCAGGTGGAAGAAAATGAGTATTTAACGATCGACAGTATTGCCAAGACAATTTTGCTTACTAAACAGGATGGAAGTGTTGAAAATCATTTTCACCAACGTAACAGAGAATCTTATATTTTTGAAAAGATTCCTGCAGGTGATAATGCAGTAACCTGGAATAAGACTTTTGGTTTTGATATCGTGCTGTTTGAAGAAAGAAGTGAGCCAAAATGGATTTGATCTATGCGACGGATGAAAAGATTGACATCGGAATAATGCAGGATTTCACATTTGATCTTGCTTTTGGAAGTGATGAAAATGATTTCGAATTAACAACCAACATAAATAATCATGTATGTAAATCGGGATATTTTATATACATTGAAAACACAGAATACGGCGGGATCGTTGATAAGATTAAAATCCAAACGGAATCCGACATTTTAATTTATAAAGGCCGGACGTGGCATGGGATCTTGGCATCCAAGATTATCGAACCGGATCCGGGAGAGGACTATTTGATCTGCAATGGAGAAGCGAATGTGATTCTGGGAATGTTAATTGAAAGAATGAATCTATCAGAATTATTTAAGGCGGGCAGTGATGATTCTGAATTAATGATTAACAACTATAAGATGAACCGTTATATCGACGGGTATGAAGGCATCAGGAAGATGCTTTCTTCTGTTCATGCTAAACTTAAGATCAATTTCCGGGACGGTTTTGCAGTGTTGTCAGCAGAAGCATTGGTTGATTATTCTAAAGATGAAGAATTTGACAGTTCACAGATTCATTTTAATGTAGAGAAGAATTATAAGCCGGTGAATCACATGATCTGCCTGGGACAGGGAGAATTAAAAGAAAGAACGGTGATACATCTCTTCGCAGATAGCCAAGGGAATATTTCATATGTCCAGTCTATCTTTGGTATGGATGAAAATACAGGAATATATGAGAATGTGAATGTAGAATCAATAGAAGAACTTGAAAAGGGCGGCAGAGATGCGCTTAAAGATTCATGGAATAGTGACAGCTTGGAAATTAATATTGAAAGCACTCAGAACTATGATATAGGGGACATCATCGGGGCGAGAGAGCATATCACAAATATTTTCGTAGCAAGACCGATAGCAAAGAAAATAGTAACAATCAAAGGTGACATTGTCACCGCATCATATAAGGTAGGTAGATGATTATGGGTAATTTACATTTGGTTACGGGTTATGCCGGAGAAGAGCATATCACTTCTAACGATCAGGGATCCTTTAACGCTGCCCTTATGGGAACCGGGGAATTTGTTCTCGAACGTGGGAGACAGTTTGCAGCACAAGTGATATCCAATAATAAAGTCAGGATCTTTGACGGGGATCTGCTGATGCAGGGCAGACATATCCGGTTAAAGGAAGAGACTTATGTTGATTTGTTTTTTGAAAATGGAATGCAGGGTTATAAGAGAACGGATTTGATTGCAGTACGCTACGAAAAGGACTCCGTAACGAATATAGAAAGTGCGAGCCTGGTGGTGATCAAAGGCGTTCCAACCGAAGATGTATATGTCAGCCCGGAAAAAGTAACGGGCGATATCATCAATGAACATGCGCTGCAGAATGATACGCTTCTGTATAAGGTGAATTTTGACGGCCTGGGGATCCAGGAGCCGGAAAGAGTCTTTTCCACGGTCCCAACGCTGGAGACCATAAAGAAAGATACAGTTGAGCAGATAAGGAGGGATGCCGAGAAAGCAATTCAGGATATGTCGTATTCGGTGGATGAATTGGTTCCATTGTTTGGGACTGACAGTCCGACACCGGAGACACAAGGGCGGTTGAAGCAGTTCTTTGTCAATACTGAGAATGGTGAGTTGTTTGTCTGTACGGAAGAAGGCGATACGTATACATGGATTAAAGTTGGCGGTGGATTAGGTGGAGTTCCGTTATCAGATTGTAAGAATCTGTCTTTGGAAGAGAAAAATGATCACCTAACTCTAACGTGGACAGATCCAGAGAATATAGTGTTTAATGGTGAGATGATTGCAGAATGGGAAGGGACGAAGGTGGTAAGAAAAGAGGGCGGTAGCCCGATGAGCGTAGAAGATGGGATTTTGGTTATGGATAGTAAGGTGAAGGATCAATATGCTGTTGATGGACTGCAGGATACAGATGTTGTAGTGGATAGACAATATAATTATGCATTATTTCCATATACAGCGAAAAAGGTTTATACCATGTCGGATTTGAATAGAATAAGCGGAAGCTTAATGGAATATGACTCAGTATTGGCTAATAATTCATGGGAACAAATTGCAGAAGCCTCAGCCCTTGGTTTGGCAAAAAAGTTGTGGAACCTTGGAGATGAAAAGGATGGATGTGCAATAATTGGTTTTGATCATGATGACTTGGCGGATGGAAGTGGAAAAGCAGGGATTACCTTCTCTTGTAATAATAACAATTTTACGCTTAGCGCTACATGGAGAACAACCAATATATCTGGATTGTATATTGATTCGAATGCATACATCAATTTGCATTCTGTATATGTAAATGCAGGAGGGACCAATCCCGCGTTTAGTAAACTACCGTTAGAGATAAAAAAACAGTTAAAAGAAATAACTAAAAAGATTGTTAGTGGATCATTTAATAAAACATCAGAATTTAGTTGTTATTTGTTTTTATTTGCAGAATGTGAATGTAAAAACTTGAATACTATATACGAAGGGCAGGTATATGAAGGGTTTAATCATATTTCGAGTGCGACAAAAATGTGGTTAAGAACTAAATACGCATATGATTCTTCATATGTATATACATTTTTTAATGGAGAATCAGAGAGAAAAAATGCAGACAGTACGTTCCTATACAGGTATGGTTTCTGCATTTAAAAATTTATATAAAAATAATGTATATGCATATTTATAAATTGATTTATGCAAGACGAAACATTGTGAAAATTCTTTGCCAGAAAATATGATTCCAGACTGTGTGTAAATTATAGATGGATGACATTAAAAAGGAAAAATGTATGATAGAAATCAGGGCGAGACCGTAGAGCGGTCTTATTTTTGTGGGAAATCATTAGAAAGAGAGTGAGGTATATGAAGAAAATGGAACATGCGACATATATTAAAACAGGTTTTACAGCGGTTTTTGCGTTTGTATCTTCTCTTTTGGGGGTGCTGGCGGTTCCAGTGATACTTATGGTGGCATGTAACATCATTGATTATGCGACCGGCCTTATGGCATCACCATACCGAAGCCAGGACATCAATTCCTATAAGAGCGTTCGCGGTATCATGAAGAAGGTGTGTATGTGGCTTCTGGTGATTGTCGGTGCGGTAATCGACCAGCTTATAGCATATGCTGGAAATGTAGTTGGATATACATTCCCGTTTACATTCCTTGTAGCTTGTATTGTAGCGATTTGGATCATTTGTAATGAGATTATCAGTATTCTGGAGAATATTAAGGATATGGGTGTGAGTATACCAGGATTTCTGGAGCCGCTGGTAAGGAATATCAAATCACAGGTAGAAGATAAGATTGCAATAGATGAAGATCAGGAGGACGTGTAACGGCGTCCTCTTTTTGCGCCGGCGCAAGAGCCCGGTAGGAAGGAGAAGAATATGAACATTCAGAAACCAAGTTTACAATTTAGAAATTCGTTGTCAGTAAGGAAGAGTACCAGATGTATTGTTCTGCATCATGCAGATGCGGAGAAATTCAGTGTATATCAATGTCATGCATGCCACTTAAATAATGGTTGGGCCGGTATCGGATACCACTATTACATCACAAAGGACGGTACGATCTGGGAAGGCCGGCCGGATAACACTGTCGGCGCACATGCGTCCGGCGGGAATGCGGATTCTATAGGGATCTGTTTTGAGGGTGATTATGATGTGGAGCGGACGATGCCGGATGCCCAGAAGAAAGCAGGAAAGGAACTGGTCGCGCATCTGAAAGCCAAGTACGGCATATCGACCGTAAAGAAACACAAGGACGTCACGCCGACCACCTGTCCCGGCAGTCTCTTCCCGTTTGATGAGATTGCAGGTGCTAAGGCGAACGGTGTAATACATGTGACGGCGGTCAGTGATAAAGTACCAGTCCAGGCTCCTGGATCTATCGCAGAGCTTCAGGCGGAATGCAACCGACAGGGCTTTAGTGCTCAGAAGGTCGATAACATAGCAGGGCCGATCACGCTGGCAGGATGCCCGATGATCAAGAAGGGAGCTTCTGGAAATATTACCAGATGGCTGCAGCGCAAATTGAATTCTCTTGGTTTTGATTGCGGGAACGTTGACGGTGATTTTGGAGTTAAGACTAAGGCGGCAGTTATGGCATACCAGAAGGCAAAAGGTCTTGTTGCAGACGGCATTGTGGGTCCGAAGACGTGGAGTAAGCTGCTCGGGTTGTCATAGAAAGAGAGAAGCGGCCGTTATGCCGGTCCGGGAGAGCATAACGGCCGTTTCTTCTGTTCAGAACCCCACTTACATAGTATAGGAGATGTCCTGTGGAGATGCCAGGAATATTGAACATCAAATTTCGACATCGACAATTTGAAGTATTTATGGTAAAATATCCGTGTTGCATTTCGTGTTGCATAGTTCTGTTTTTTGGATGCAAAAATGTGTGTGAAGTTGTGATTTATTGTACATAGAAACAATGAAAAAGCCTGGATTTAAGCCGTTTTCGAATATTCATTGAAAATACGCCGTTTCCGTAAAATTATGTTTATCTGGTTCAACTCCCGCCAGGTCCACTTATAAAAATCGCTTTAAATCCGATAAAATTAAGGGTTGAGCGATTTTTTTATTTGTGAATAATTTGATTACTTTTGATTACTTTTTTAAAGCAAAATAATAGAATTTAGAAAGGAGATTCTTGCACGTATGACAATTGAAGAGATTTAGACTTTAAAATAAGTCGCACAATTAATTGTAATGATTGATTGTGAGGCTTATTTTAGTACCTGAATTTAGATATAAAGAGAAGTCTAAGGATATATCAATGAATTGCCTGTATGAGCCATATTTAAGCTCGGAAATGGAGTATATCGGATGTAAAAGTCTGGTATGCTCTATTTTTTACAATTTTAAATGATATGGGTTGGATATAAGTGCTTTTGGATTTTTCTGATGTAAATACAGTAGCTATATTACTTTTTAAATGTTTTACATTGTGAAAATGCAATGATTACACTGGTAGCATAGTTTCTAGTCATGTGTATCTGTAGCCCATTAACAAGAGTAATAGTATTACTATGTATATTGCGAATTTTGTTTAATGGAACAATCCGGTTTTGTGCACATTTGATAAAACCATAAGAGGACAGAAACTTAAGCTCATTGGCTAACGATCCGTATTTATGGTAAATTCCGTGTTCCGTATGGACATCTATAGTATGTCGGTGTATTTCCATGTAGTAAATATCATAGATACTTATCTGCGATATGGATGTTTTTGTTTTGCAGATGTAAATTTGATGCATATCACGGTAGAACTGATATGCCCCTTGGTGATATAAATTATGTAGTTGTTATGCTATTTGACTAATTCGTTCTTTTACTTTCCTTAATTCGTTTTCAAGATGGTTGACTCTAAGAAGAAGCATCTCTTTTTCGTTCTCGACTTTTAACGCTTCGTCAAGCTTACGGCTCAAGCCCAGATGTCCTTCTGCTATAATCTTGATACCGTGATTGGTTTCGTTTCCCAATGTAAGTTCAATGCTTGTTACTTTTTTCTCTAATGTATCAATATCATCTTTGATTGGCTTTAGCTTATCGTCTAATAGATTAGACATTGCTAATAAATCCTCATTCGTCAATGCCATTTTATCACCCCTTCTGTGATTCATTGTCTTGGTAATTTGTATTATATCATGCCGAGGGTATAAAGTCTATTCAATTATCAACGAATCATGAAGGGTTATCACAGCCTATAATGAAAATAGGAGGGGGCTGGCTCCGCTACTGTTTTAGCTTCCTGTTTTGATTTATAATAGTTTTAG
>CAJTGB010000053.1 GCA_910575835.1 Lachnospiraceae bacterium
CGAAAATAGCGTCGAAAAATAACGGTAATTGTAAAAAAATCGGCACTGGGAATTGATTTTAGAAATGTCGAAAAAACAAGATTTTACATACCAATTTACGACAATACACAGTTTATTTTACAGTCTCGTGCATGAGGGATGAGATGCTAAGTACGGAACACGAGTTAATACGAGCATACAGCACCAAAAGATCGGCAATGTCGGTTCCATCTAAGTAGGAAGGGTAAAGGTAGAGGGTTATGCCTCTACCTTTACCCTTATAACCAGAGATGACAGCAAGCTTTTACTCGTCAAACTGTACTTTGACTTGAGCCGTAATATAGTCATATGTAAAAGTAGTATTCGGCTGCGGAAGTTCATTCTCCAAATTCATATGGCAAATAAAGAGAAGATCGCGCTCTCTGATTATATGGTCTTCACCAAGATTAAGCCCACCTAATCCATTATTCGGTTCAAGGCGTGCAGAATTATGAACATACTCCAGATGCATCATGTGGTTGCTAGTCAGTATGACAGAATCTCCGAATATAGCCGGATAGATTTTCTCAAAGGAAAAAAGTGCCGTTATCTGTATCTCTTTCGCAGGCTCCATAGGAATAGCCAGTATTCCAACTGAATTTGCCGGAATGGCACCATACCCATTTGGATCGCTGTGTATGCCGAGGCGCACTGTATAAATCTTGTCTTTATCTACCTTAAAACGCTTTCCGTACTGCACTATATCAGCCAACAGTGGCATTTGGTCATTAGGGTCGCCGATAAGCCTTAATGTACGAGGAATCCCTAAAGGGACTTCTTCTATGACTGGTTTAGATCCGGCATTGGCTTGAAGTAGTCTAGCCATAGCTGATTGCCCTTGCCGATAGTTTACTGCAGTGCGTTTTGTGTGAGAGAAATTACGGTTATTGCTCCTATTGGATTCGTTTGTGGGTTTCATAATTATATTCCTCCTTTGATTTTTACTAGGATATTTATCTGACAGTAGATTAACTGCCAGATAAATATACCGTTCTATATTACCAAGGACACTTACTCGGTATTTGAGTAAGGAATTACTGATTTTTTGTTAAAAATTTTTTCATTTTTTTCAAACAGTTATTTTTATGGTTGTTGACGGTCTTCTGTTTCATATTAAGCACCGTTCCGATTTGCCTTTCTTTGAGTTCTTCAAAATAATATAAAATAATAAGGTCTTGGTCTGTTTCGTCCAGCGCGCCAATAGCTGTATATAAATCCTGGTGTGTTTCTTGCTGTATCAGGTAATCTTCCGGGGAAATAAAAGCTTTACTGATAGGCATCAAGCTGCCACTTTCTTCCATTTCATCTAGAGAACGCGGTAGCCCATTACAAGGATCTTCGATATCTATTTTCTGAATTTTTTCACATTCGGCACAAGAGGTCTTTTTACACCGAGTTCCATCAGGATTTATACAACGCTTTCTTCGATCATTATTCTTCATTGTTTTCCAATTGTCGCGTCTACATGCATCATACACGTCTTTGGAAATAGCCTCTTTTATAGTCTCACCGTTCAGTTTATATCCCACATAATATTCGTCTTTTTCTTTATACACACGATACAAATTTTGTTTTTTATACATAGACATATAGCACCCCTTTCTGCGATCCGCAGGAGCCATATGTCCTTGTCTAATGATCCGTATGAGAAAAACAGCAGTGGGATGCCCAAAAAGCATCCCACTGCCATGCTAGCGCCCCTGCGGATCATTCATTGATTTATGTTAATAGTTACCTATTTGTTCAATCTGCCAACATTCTATTCACACAGCCGCTGGCAGGCTGTCGTCTGAATCTGCTGCAATTACCTCTGTCTGTTCCATCACCACCCCTGTTGTGTATTAAGCTGAGCTCGTTGCTTGGGTATAATTTTAGGACATAGATATCCTGTAGTCTATGCGTATGGAAACCTATGGAGACATGCGGAACTCTGCGGAAAATGATCAGAAAACAATAACTATTAGATATAAAAGATTGACTATTAGTCGTAAAACATGAGTTTAGTATTGACAAAATCGAACATGTGTGCTACAATCAGAACATAAGCATTGTAGCTTAGGCACATTAAGAATATCGTGTCCGCTACTATCCTCTGGATGATTGTGTATTTCGCTTGTACTGTATCAGGACGGGCGAACGCACAATTATCAGTATAGGAGGATGATAGTATGAGAGAACTACCTTACAAACTGGAATTACCTTATGAGTACGAGTATACAATATCAATTCCCCAAGGCCAGTCTGGAAGAATTCAGCTGGAAACAATTGAGGCTTATTATTTGGATACAAGCGATCCCGGTAATTATGTAATCACTATCGCAGATATCTGTGGTTTTGTTCAACCTGACGGCTATACCAGCTTGGAGCTGAAGAAAAATTATCAGAGAATCTTCCGAGAAGGAGAATGGGATGGCTGGTACATTTCCAGAATAAGTATTCGGCCAAGACGCATAACTGTGGTTGTCAACCGTGATGGTCTACCAGACACAGACATGGAGCTTTTTTATATCAAATCGGTTGAGCCAGGATCGTCTTTAAAGTTCAACATTATAGCACTGGCGCTTGATGGGCGTATGGAGACATACACGGTAGAAATGAAACTATTTGATGAAATGGACCAACACGGCAATTTTCTTACTCGTCTACACTCTCTGACGGTTGATGAGCCATGTGAAGTTGGTGAAAAGCGCATTGTGTTTGAAAATGGTCCTCAATTTACGTATGAGATTAACGGTGGGCGCAATGTGCTTGTATTTGAACGGCGCTAACATTTGTCGGACACGTTTTACAAACCCAGGCCACGGAAGTATCTGTGGCCTATTTTATATTCTTTGGAAATATGTTATAATCATAGAATCAAATCGAGCGAGGTGATAAGCAATGGCACGCAATGTAGAGGAACCGTCTGTGAGCACACCTTTAGATGAACTTTGGAGGGCATTAAAGAGTTTAAGAGAGTGCAAATTAGATACGAGACAGGGGCTATATGATATAATTTTTAACACCTTAGAATATAACAAGAAAATAGATTTATTTGAGCAAGAAGCTTTTTTGATTAAGGTAGCTAATAGACGATTTGGCGAATATACTCCAGACGCAGACATTGCGCTTATGGCTTTAGGGCTACTAGAAGGATATGAGTACCATTTTTTTCAAACAGGAAAAAACCGTAGAATTAAATATTTACGAAAATCCCCGTATCTCATGAATAGCGAAGGCAAGGATGCGTCCTACGACAAAGCGGATGACAGTCTCAAGAATAACTATGAGGGGCGTCTAAGAAGATATGTAGAACCAGACATTCTCTTGGAAATGGCGGATTTTATGCTTAAGCCACCGAATCATACGGAAGAATTCATAACGGATGTTGGTGATTATATTAATGGCAAGACGGCTATTTTCCCTATTCCAGGATACATAAAACGAAAACGGTCTGGCTGTCTGAATATAATCCTAAATTACTTAGTTATGGGTAGAAGATTTTCAAGAGGAAAAGGCCATGCATCGCTGAACGAAAACAGCGAGTATGAAATGGATGTTCCCTGGCCGGAAAACCTCACTATTACAGTCGCCACTTCGATAATAATTCTTTGTGTTTTTTCGACTTATTGTGTGTCACAGTACATACCGCAAGAAACACAGAAAGACAATGGTTACGTAGCCATGATGGAAGTTCCAAAACAAGACTACGGAATCCCACTTGCCAAACAGGAGCTACCTAACATTGATTAGTAGGTTGTATAGACGGCAGATAAAGCTTTTAGGAGGTCGGGTCATGGATAAACGGAATAGAAATATATTCGCTATAACAACTGCCAGTGTATTTTTTCTTGCCAGTATTATATTATCCTCGATTACTGTTTCTGCTTGGGGTGACAATAGTAGAGGTGGAAAAGGCCGCTCCAGTTATACAGTTGAAGAGATTAATGACGGTATTATCGGTGCCACTCCAAAATCTGACGGCGAGGATTATAAAAATAGCCCCAATTATCCTGGTAAGATTGTTTTTAACTCCATCTCTGATAGTAGGCCAGTCGGTGACGGTGTAAAAGGTGGCAGTGAAAAGAACTTCGTCGGTGCACGCGAGTGTGTACTCCGCGACGATGGACGTTGTGAAAGCGTGGATAAGACAGGCAAAGGATGGTTACACAACGATATCACTGTTGAAGATGGCAAAACCTATATCATTCGAATGTATGTTCACAACAACAACCCTAACGGTACAGACGCTGTAGCTGAGGACACTCGTGTATCCTTTAGTATCCCTACAGATTATGATCAGGAAAATAAACGCATCCAGGTCAACGGTTTTATTAATTCGTCAAACGCCGTTCCTACCGAATATTGGGATAGTATTAACTTTATCAGCGAAGTTCCATTCCATCTTGAATACGTTTTTGGTTCTGCTCTACTTGAGAACAATTCAATTGGTCTCGGTGGTTTGACTTTGAGCGATGACGTTGTCAAAGCCAAGAGTGGCGGTACCTTGATTGGTTATGACGCTCTTGATGGTCGTATCCCTGGCTGCTATCAGTACGATAACTTTGTCACTATCCAAGTAAAAGCTGTGTTTGGCAGGGCTTTTACTGTAGAAACAAATGCTCGCATAGTTGATAATGAAGATAAAACTTGGCTTAATTCAGTCGATGCTAAAATCGGCGACACAGTTGAGTTCCGTATCCTTTATACGAACACCAGCGACAAAAAACAAGACAACGTTGCTATCAAGGATATCCTTCCATCGAACTTAAAATATGTTAAAGGTTCGACTATCTTGAAGAATACAAGTTATCCTAACGGTGCTTATATCCTTAACGATTCGCTTGTAGAAAATGGTATTCGTATTGGTAATTACGAAGAAGATGGAGGCTATGCTATGGTTTACTTTAAGGCTAAAGTCGTAGATGAAGACTTAGACCAAGGCTCAAACATATTAGCGAACTGGGCACAAGCAGGTGTTGGGGAGGTAACTATACAAGACTCCGTGGAGATAAGAGTTCAGAACGATAAAAGGTACCATATAGTTCTAACTGTTTATGGTATGGTAATTACTCTTTGCCTACTCGTGATTGTCATAACGATTTGGAAAATCATGAAACGCAATAACATGGAAAAAACTGGACGGTGAAGATAAATAACTGATAGTATCTCATAGACGCTTCTTAGAGGCGTCTTTTTTGTATGTCTAAAACTCTTCATAAAATTATTTCTATTTTTCTCACATTTTCTTACTCAAATTGTTACGAATTGTCCTGTAGATAGTAGATGGGAAAATAAAGTATCCGGCTTAATTATTTATTACATTGTGCCAATACAATATACCCCATCAAAAATCATATCACAAGGAGGAATACCTATGAAGTATCCAAACATTGAATCCGTTGTCGAAACATTTTCCGGGGATGTAGTTGATACCATCCCCACCAAACGCAGTGTAAACGCGTTGCTTACTCCACGTCCGCTTAGGTTACTGCAGGAAAATGCCCTGCTGGCAGCCAGCGAAAACAGGTGCCGTGCAATGTTGGCACAATCAGCCATTAACGATACCGCCAGTATCGCCATGTCAGTTGACCGTCTAGCAAGTTTAGCTCCGTCTGGAAAACCCTATTACCAGAGGATCTTATCAGCCTACGCCGATACCGCCACAAGAACCATAGAAAGGTGGTGATCGAATGCTCGATATCATTATCTTAATTCTTTTAGGCGTCTGCCTGATCATAGCGGCAGATTGTTTGCTAGAGAAATACTACGATCTAAAAAGAATCGTGGAAGAAAAGGACGATTTTGAGAAACTGATGCGTAAACAGCTGGAACTTGATGCCGCAAGGCTTAAGGCACAGGAAGATTTGCTCCACGAAGCTTGCCGTTCATGGGCAGAGGATGCCGGTGGCGATGAATAGGAGGAAGAATAAGCCGTCGTCAACACATTGTTGACTTTTTTACAACATTAAGATTTAGCTACACTAAATTACTATTTAACCTCTGTTAAGGGGTGTCCAGTCGTTCTAACAGTTTTTATTTCTTATGTTTGGGATCAGGGCTGCTTTGGGGTTCAATGGGCGTCAAAGCAGCCAACCAAAGAAAGGAACATGTATTATGGAAAGAATAATCAACAACACAGAAGCCAAAGACAATTCGGGCAAACGTTATGCTACCCTCCTCATTGATCCACCATGGGACATTATGCAAAAAGGGGCTTTTGGTGCAATTCAGCACTATAATCTGATGTCACTAGAACGTATCAAAGCAATGCCAATCAAAGAGCTGGCGGCAGACAATAGTCATTGCTGGCTCTGGGTAACAAATAATACGCTGCGATCTGGTTTTGACGTTCTAGAGGAATGGGGCTTCACCCCGCGCTCCGTGTTCACTTGGGTTAAACTTCGGATGGGACTTGGAACTTATCTAAGAAACTGCACAGAGCATATTCTGTTCGGGACTCGTGGGAGAGCTCCTGTACGTTGTAAAAATCAGATAAATTTTGGTGTTTTTCCTCTTCAGGATCACTCACACAAACCTGAGGAAATACACAAAATCATTGAACGGGTTTCTCCACCAGATTATCTTGAGCTCTTTGCACGTCGCCGACAACTCGGCTGGGATGTATGGGGCAATGAGATTGAAAGTGATATCGTTATTCCCGGTTATCCCGTGCCGCAGTACAGTGATAAAGTGCCAAAGGGGGAGGTGTGATGCTTGGAATCACCAAAAGGATTGATCACCCGGATACTCGAACTTGCTTTCATGCTGGCATTGAGTGCCTACCTCATCAGAACGGCGGCATATTGGATACAGGAAGTCTGGCCAATTCTTCTCACCATCGCCATTATCGTCACTGTCACCATCATCGGTATTCGTATCTGGAGACATAGACACGATGATTTGGGAAAATGGTAGAAATAAGCACAAGAAACATAGGAAGGAGTGGGCATTCTTGAAGCATCCAATTGAAGGCCTGGTCTGGCGCGAGCTGGTCTGGGCGCGACCTTACAAAATAGAAACCGTCTGGGAGACTCTCTCACATTTAGCGGCATTATCGCCACGGGGAGCAGTTATCTGGGAGGTACACAGCCGGAACGGGAAAGTGCGTTACCTCCTTGGAGCCGCCAAACGGTATATCAGAAACATCGAAGAGGTAATTAAGGCACATGGCGATATCCAGTTCCATGAGGTGAGTGCAGAAAAACGTATAGCTGTTATTGCCGCCCGACAACTCAAGATTAGCCGTCCGATACTTTCCCTCAAAACCGACATTACACAGGCAGTAATTCGGGCGGGGCTGGCAGCACTGACCGAAGATAAAAGCGGCACAGAAATAGTAATACAAGTTGTACTGGGGAGGGCTTATGCCCCCTCCCCAGTACCAGCCAACCTCGCCGATCCTAATGCGACATGGCTACAAATACTTCTTGGTGATGTGCAAAAAGCCACCGCTGAGAGCCGTAAAACTGTCAAAGAAAAATCCGAACAACATACTTTCCAAGCCACTATCCGTATTGGTACAACTGGAGAAAATACGAGCTTCCGGATACGCAGTATTATTAGCGCGTTCAAGGTATTGGAAGCGGCAGGTGTACGCATCCGAGAGGAAGACAGTAAGCCCTCCGACCTTAACACTGCCCATGTACCGTGGCATTTTCCCTTACAACTATCTGTCAAAGAATTAGCTAATTTTCTGCTGCTTCCTGCTGGGGAGGAAGAATTACCCGGAACGCCGGGTTTGCATCCCAAACTTACTCTGCCGCCTAACTGGTACAAGAATCCGACCAACCAGAAGAATGACCGCAGTTTCGCTGTTAGTATGGAAGCAATAAACCCGAAGCGGCTTAGTATTTCTCCAAGAGATAGCTTGGAACACTGTCACCTCATCGGTCCGACAGGCAGCGGAAAATCAACTGCTATGTTGCACCTGATTTTATCAGATATTAATGCTGGAAGAAGCGTCCTTGTACTCGATCCTAAAACTGACCTTGTGAACGATGTGCTGATGCGGATTCCCGAAGAACGCATTGATGATGTAGTAATTATCGACTCGTCCGATTCCTGCCCCTGCGGGTTCAACCCGTTGGCGTTCAAGGATTATGGCAACCCCTCGCTGATTGCGGATGCCATCCTCTCCGTTCTTAAGGAGATATTCAGTGATTGTTGGGGCATATATACACAAGATGTTTTGACGGCTGCACTTCTGACACTTGTAGGAGTAGAGGATGCTACGCTTTTATGGCTGTTACCATTACTGACGGATGAGAATTTCCGACGCAGAATTACCAGCAAAGTCAAAGACCGCATGGCACTCAGACCATTCTGGGAACAGTTTGAGGCTTTACGGGATACAGAGAAAAGGCAGCAAATAAGTCCCGTGCTAAACAAGCTACGTCAGTTAACTTTACGACCGGGGCTAAGAAACATACTTGGACAGGCAAAACCGAAGTTTTCTCTGATGGATTTATTCTATAAGCGCAAAGTTGTACTTGTCCCCCTAAACAAAGGATTAACCGGAGGAGAAAGTGCTAGGCTCTTAGGCTCACTGATTGTCGGCTTAACTTGGACACTGGTACTGTCACGGGCGGGTATTCCGGCAGAGAAACGTCATATTGTAGAAATCTACATCGATGAGCTTCAGGATTATCTCAGCTTGCCAACTGATTTATCAGATGCTTTAGCACAGGCGAGAGGTTTAGGCGTAGGGTTAACACTGGCGCACCAATATAGAGACCAGTTACCCATCAACATTCGCTCTGGGATTGATGCCAATGCGAGGAACAAAATTGTGTTTGGACTTAGTAGCAAGGACGCAAAGGATATGGCAGCAATGGCACCGGAACTGACCGCAGAGGATTTTATGACTCTGCCCCGTTACCAAATTTATACCTCGTTCCAATCGAACGGTAGGAACACTGGCTGGATACAGGGCAAGACTTTATCGCCACCGCCAGCTTTACGAAACGCTGCTGACCTTAAGGCTAGCTGTCAAGCCACCTATGGTATTCCAGCAGAACAAATTGAGGAGGAATACCTCAATATATTTACCACTAATAACAGAAACGCCGAGGAGAACCCCGGCGACATTAATATCGGAAGGAAGAAAAGACCATGACGAACCGACTGACGAACGGAGACAGTAAACCGCAAGCGGAAACGCCCGGAATTAAGGACTTTGCGCAGTTTAACGTTCGAGATTCCTTTAGCGTACCCACTACGGACTCTTCTGCTGGCGGCACCACCCCTGACACTGACAGCTCTATATCCCAGCGGATATCTAGGAGAAAGTTGCAGGAGATTGACAGCCGCTTAGGAATACGTGACCGGGAGGTACTTCTGGCGGCACAGAAATATCGCTATCTTATGACCGGACAAATTGAGCGGCTATTATTCACCGATGCTGCTAACCCTTCTGCCGGACTCCGGGCTGCCAGCCGCAACCTCAAGAAGCTATGTGATTTTGGACTGGTTGACAGCCTCTCCCGGAGGATTGGCGGAGTAAGAGCTGGGTCGAGTTCACTCATCTGGTATCTGACCCATGCCGGGGAAAGGCTGCTTCGGTTACACCACAACAAAGCACATCCTATACGGAGGTTCTTTGAACCTAGCCCTCATCATTTAGCTCATACTTTGGCGGTTGCAGAAATTGCTATCCGACTGACAGAGATTAGTCGAGAGCATGAACCAGAAATTACCTCTCTACAACTGGAGCCGGAGTGCTGGCGGACATACAGTAATACCGGGGTGGCTCTCTCCCTCAAGCCCGACCTCTATGTGGCAACTACAACCGAAGAATATGAAGACCGTTACTTTATCGAGGTTGACCTTGATAGCGAATCACCCGTAAAGATTATTGAGAAATGTCAAAGATACCACGCCTATTACCACAGCGGACTAGAGCAGATGGAATCAGAGATGTTTCCTCTTACGATTTGGATTGTGCCAAGTATCACCCGGAAAGAAAAACTTATCCGACACCTAAAAGTAGCTTTTGATAAACAACCGAAACTATTTGCCATAATCACCAGTGACGAGTTAGAGCAACTTATCTTAGAGGGAGGGGATCGGGGGATGCTGTGTTAGATAAGAAATTTAAGAAAAGCTCAGGTTCTTCATACAGTAAAGGGGCAAGATGAGTAACAAGAGGAACATATTTTTCTAAACGGATATTTTATCAGTTCATAAAAGAAAAAGGAGACAGAGTATGATAAAACCAGAAATCAAGAAGTCAATCCTGATATTGCGGCAACAGGGAGAGTCATTTGTAGAAATCGCAAAACTGTTGTCGCTCTCACCCAATACCGTAAAATCCATCTGTCATCGCAGCGGCATACAGGCAACACTTAACGAGCAGTCGAACTACCACATATGTAAAAATTGCAAAAAGCCGCTCATCCAGATTCCGGGCAAAAAGCAAAAGACTTTTTGTTCTACCCATTGCCGCACTGCATGGTGGAACAAAACCCGCAGTCGTAAGCCATACAGGTTAATCTGCTACTGTTGCGGTAAGGAATTTATCAGCTTTGGCAATCGCAAAAAGAAGTTCTGCAGCCGGGAGTGTTACCGCCTTAGCCGCTACAGTAAAGACATTTCTTAATAAGAACAATCAAGAAAAGGAGTATTTATGATTTTCTCAATAAAACAGCGGACATTATCGTATTCCGCAAATATATCATCAAACCAGAGGCAAAAATCCTGCGGTCGGGATTGTTATTGTCTTAGCTGCTATGGCGAGGGATTACCATAGTGGATAAAGTACCGTTCGAACAGATAAAACACTATGGCGCAATGCTTGCCATTGCCAGCCATCTTCTTAAGCGCGGGCTGATCACCACTGAGGAGCATCGTAGATTGACGGCGGAATTACAGAAAAATATTATCTGGCGTCCTGTTCCTCGTAGGGTAAATACCACAGCCCCAAAGAAGAAAAACACACAGACAATCGTTCTGGGAAAGGAGGATTAAAGAACAAAAGACAAGTAACACAAAAACCAAGTAAACATTGCAGTATGATGCGTGCCTGTAGTTTGGGGCGCATCCGTGTATGCCCCATCCTGCCGCATACGGCTGCTAGAAAGGAGGGCAAATGTTTACTAAAAGATTTGGTCTGGAGATTGAGTTCACCGGGATTACCCGGACAGAAGCTGCAGAAACTGCCGCACATTTCTTAGGCGGCACGATTGACACTGCCGGGGATTATTATGATACCCATAAAATCACGACTCCCGATGGGCGTATCTGGAAGGTCATGTATGATGGCAGTCTCCACTGTCAGAAGAAGGAGGGGCGAAGAACTATATCCGTTGATGATAGTTACAGTGTGGAATTGGTTAGCCCCATCCTGCTCTACCGGGAAGATATTAACCGGGTACAGGCTTTGGCTAGAAGACTCAGAAAAGCCGGAGGATTTGTCAACAAGTCCTGCGGCATCCACATCCATCTCGACGGCTCCAACCATACACCCAGAAGTATCCGCAACTTCATCAACATCATCTATGCGCATAATGATCTGCTCTATAAGTCACTGCAGATTGCGCCGGAAAGGGTACGTTATTGTAAGAAAATGGACGCTATCTTAGTAGAGCGGATGAATGAGGTTAAGCCAAAGACACTGGAGCAGATAGAGTCTATCTGGTATGAGAATTATACGGGCAACCGTAACGGTCACTACCATACCAGCCGCTATCATTTTCTTAATCTACACAGTTTCTTCCACGGTAACCACACAGTAGAACTGAGGGGGTTCAACAGTACGCTCCATGCTGGCAAGATCCGAGCCTACATCGTACTGGCGTTGGCGCTCAACCATCAGGCACTTACCCAGAAAAGCGCCAGTTACCGCAAAGTACAGGAAGAAAATGAGAAATTTGCCATGCGGGTGTGGCTCAACCGTATTGGGTTTATCGGCGAGGAGTTCAAGAGCTGCCGGGAGCATCTGTACCAGCATCTAAGTGGCAATGCCGCTTGGCGGTACGGCTCCAGAGAGAATGTCAGGAGTCACATTAACACCAGAAACACACAGAATGGAGGGCAAAACATATGACAGGAACCAACAATCCAATCAAAGACAGATTCTATATCGCCTACGGCTCCAATCTCAACTTAGAGCAGATGGCAAAACGCTGTCCGACAGCAGAGGCTGTAAAAGCCACATATCTTAAGAACTACCGGTTGATGTTCCTGGGTAAAAGTACTGCCGTAGCCACGATTGAGAAACGCCAAGGCAGTAAAGTTCCCATCCTCATCTGGCGATTGCAGCCAAATGATGAGCATAATCTCGACATTTATGAGGGCTATCCTCATCTTTACCGCAAAGAAATGCTAAAGGTGACGGTGGACGGCAAACGGGTGCAGGCGATGGTTTATATCATGAACAAACGACTACACCCATATGGTACGCCATCCCGCAGTTACTTTGACACCATCCGGCAAGGTTATAAGGATTCTGGGTTTGACACCAAAATCCTGCGCCAAGCTGTACTGGACTCGGTCTGGGAGTCACATTTGTCTAAAAAGTACGAGGGAGGTGAATAGGATGACGGAGAGAATTAAAGAACAGATTGAAGCCATCCGGCAAAGCGGAGAAACTAATATGCTGGATGTAAAGATGGTACAGTGGCTTGCTAACCGCGACAACTACTTCGAGCTAGTCATTTATCTGGAAGAACACAGAAAAGAGTACCTTAACTATCTCTTTACTGGTGAAGCTCCGGAAGAATAACACACATTAGCCCATAATTATTCCAGCAAAACAAGACTTGCTGGAATATGCAATCAGAGTGATAGATGTGTGTGCGGACATAAGAAAGGAGGGATACCGCATGAACAATCAATATCATTACAATTTAACCGGCACCAAACGGAAAACTTTTGTCAAAATAATGAGCAGAATACTGGAGGTGCCTGCAGTTTACCAGAAAGCCCCAACCTTTGCCTACCAGGTAGGCACATATACGGTGGATAAAACTGGTGCTTTAGTATTTCCAGAAGATGCTGATCCGGAAGAAATGCAGAAGCTACTCACCAAGCTCAAGGAACAAGGCTATCAGCCGGAAGAATCGATCGAAGTCTCATCACCACAAATCGCGGAAGATTCTCACACTCTAACCATTAAACTCCCCAAAGGAGATATCACTGCTATGGCTCTCGATAATCTCAAAAAGATAGTAGAAAGTAAAGCAACACTCCTAAAGCTGGCGATTGGTACAGAGTGTCTGGAAATCGAAGAAACCGAGGATACACTTAAGTTTCCATGGTTCACACTATATGGACTGGACGGCGAAGCCGACGCTTACAGCCGCTTAGTTACCGCTATCTGCAACATGGCAAAGCGTCAGAAGCGAGTGACAGCAACAGAGAAGCCGATTGAGAATGCCAAGTTCGATATGAGGCTGTTTCTGATCAGGCTCGGCTTTATCGGGGACGAATACAAAACCGCTCGGAAAATCCTACTCCGCAACCTTTCCGGCAATAGCAGTTGGAAATCTGGTCATAAGCCGGAGCGTGATACGGACACCGTAATCTCGCCATATCCGACAGAGACAGCATCGTCAACCACGCCGGAACTCGTATTTCCGCCAGAGGAGATAAGCATTATAAGAGCTGAGCCAGAAAAAGAAGAGGAGGAAGGTGAATTTTATGGCAAATAATTTCCCCGACCAGCGCACTGTAAAACAAGTGCGGAAAATGTACCCCAGAGACACACGGGTAGAACTTATCCGAATGGATGACCCCTACAGCCTCCTTAAACCCGGCGATAAAGGCACAGTCCGCTTAGTTGACGACACCGCAACAGTGTTTGTTGACTGGGACTCTGGTTCCGGGCTTGGTGTCGTATACGGGGTCGATACGGTTAGGAAACTGTAGTACATTAACGGGGGTTCTTTTAGAACCCCCGACTTTACAAAGGTGGAGGTAGTTATGAGAAAAATCAAAAAAATAGAACAGTCAGCTACACAGCCCGTCAAACGTAAGCGGGTGGCAGCTTATGTAAGAGTGTCGTCTGGCAAAGATGCGCAGCTTCACTCTTTATCGGCACAGATTAGTTATTACAATACCTTAATCGGTAGCCGTGGTGATTGGGAGCTAGTTGGAATCTATGCCGATGAAGCTATGACCGGAACAAAGGAGAACCGTCCGGAATTCCAAAGATTACTCGCTGATTGCCGAGCCAGAAAAATCGATATGGTGATTGCAAAATCTATTACTCGTCTGGCGCGCAATACTGTGACTCTGTTAGAGACAGCCAGAGAGCTAAAGACGCTCGGTATTGATATTTACTTTGAAAAAGAACATATCCATACCTTAAGCTCAGATGGCGAATTGATGCTGACTTTACTTGCATCCTTTGCACAAGAAGAAAGCCGGTCGGCTTCGGAAAATGTAAAGTGGCGGATACGGAAGAAATTTGAGCAGGGTTATCCTACATATTTTAGTATATATGGGTATCGTTTTGAGAACGGTGTTTTGCAGGTCATTCCAGAAGAGGCAAAAATCGTAAAAATGATATTTTCCGATTTTTTATCTGGTATGGGGCGAGTTGCTATTGCCAGAAAACTTAATCATATGGGGATTACCACGAGACAAGGTAATTTATGGACAGAACAGAGTATATTACATATTTTGCGTGGAGAAAAATATACCGGCAATTTACTGTTGCAAAAAACATATCGCCTGGATTACATCAATAAAAAATCTATTGTAAACCACGGAGAAGTGCCAATGTATTTTGTGGAAAATAGCCATGAAGCAATTGTTGACAAAGATACTTTTGATAAGGCGCAAAAAGAATTGGAACAGAGAGCTGCACAATTTTCCTATCCCAAAAAAGCATCTTCACCCTATCTTTTTACTGGATTGCTTCGTTGCATGCAATGTGGAAAATGCTATCGAAGACGAAATAGCCATCCCAAGAGTAAATATAGCAAAGTGATATGGATTTGCTCTACTTTTGATAATTGTGGTAAAGATGCCTGCCCTTCTCAACGGATACCAGAGTCTGTCTTGATCGAAAAAACTTCTGAGATTCTTGCAATGGACGAGTGGAATCGTGAAACTCTTCTCAAGCATATCAAAGAAATACAAGTTCCAAAACCGAATGTTTTAGTCTATGTATTCCAAGACGGACATACTCAGAGAGTTAGTTGGGAAAATCTTTCTCGCCGAAAAAGCTGGACTCCGGAAATGCGGCAACAGGCTCGTGAGCATCAATTAGCGGTAATTGCAGAAAGGAGAAAAAACAAATGACCACACCGGCAAGAATTGTTCGTAAAATAGAAAGCGTCTCTGCCTTAACTCCGCTTTCCAGTGAAATCACCCAGCATAAACGCCGGGTCGCGGCTTATGCCAGAGTGTCAACAGATTCCGACGAACAGCTTTCCAGCTATGCGGCGCAAGTAGATTTTTATACTCAGTATATTCGCAGCAACCCGGAATGGGAATTTGCGGAAGTATATACGGATGAAGGCATCTCCGGTACTAATACCAAAAAACGCGATGGGTTTAACCGGATGATTAACGACGCTCTCGCTGGAAAAATCGACCTCATTCTGACCAAATCGATCAGCCGTTTTGCCCGTAATACAGTGGATACTTTAACGACCGTGAGAAAACTCAAAGAAAAGAAAATCGAGGTATACTTCGAGAAAGAGAACATCTATACACTTGACGCTAAGGGTGAAGTGATGATTACGATCATGAGCAGTCTTGCCCAAGAAGAAAGTCGTTCAATCTCAGAAAATATTACATGGGGAAAACGTAAAAGTATGGCGGATGGTAAGTTCTCGTTAGCCTATAAATATTTTCTCGGCTATGAAAAAGGTGAAGATGGTTTGCCTAAAATCGTGGAGGAAGAAGCTAAAATCATTCGCAAAATTTACAGTTTATTTTTGGAAGGTTATACGGTAAGGAAGATTGCTGATTGTTTGACGGAGAAAGGTATTCCAACGCCTAAAGGCAAAAAACAATGGAGTGTTTCTACAGTTTTGAGCATTCTGACAAACGAGAAGTATAGAGGCGATGCCCTACTCCAGAAAACTTATACTGCTGATTTCCTGTCCAAAACCGTAAAGAAAAATTATGGAGAAGTACCTCAGTACTATATAGAAAATTCTCATCCGGCAATTATTGATCCGGAAACCTTTGAATTTGTACAGAATGAGATAAAAAGACGACGCCCTAACCGCCACAAATTACATCGTAACAGCCCATTTATGGCAAAGATTATTTGCGGTGACTGTGGAGGATTTTATGGACGAAAAGTTTGGCATAGTAACAGTAAACACAGAAAATTTATCTGGCGTTGCAATAAGAAATACGAAGGCGATGACGTTTGTGCTACTCCCAACCTAACTGAGTCGGAAATTGAAACAGCATTTATTATGGCGTTCAACGAGATGCTTGGAGAAAAAGAAAAATATATCCGCCGTTTTGAGAGGTTATTACCGTTGCTTGCCGATACAAGTGATCTAGAAAAGCGGTTAGCCGAGGCGCAGAAACAGCATGACAGTTTAATGGCAAACCTCCGAAGCTATATGGAAGAAAACACCCGGCAGATACAAGACCAAGAGGAATATAACTGTCGGTTCAACCAGATAAATGTAGAATGTGAAACGGCTGAGAAGCAGGTTAAAAAACTGCAGAAGAAAATCTTGGAACAATCTGGACGCAAGGAACAAATTAAACGCTGTTTGGCTCAAATCCAAAAATATGGAAATATTTTAACTGATTTTGACAGCAATCTCTGGAATATCATGGTGGAGTCTGTAACCGTCTTACAAGAAAAAGTCTTAACATTCCGACTCCGCGACGGGTCGGAGATAATAGTACCGCTTTCTGATAATAAAAGCGTATTACAAAAATAAGTACCTTATAAAATTTTCTGCAGGATTTAACCAGAAATAACTTGCATATTATCCTTTACAGAGCTATGGTAGAACACCACTGCTAAAGTTGGGAGAGAGAAAAGAAAGGTGGAATACTTATGAAACTAAAACAATTAAAAGGAATCTGGAAAGATACTGCTGAATCTTATCAGCAAAGTTTTGCCTCCGATGTTGCCGGATGGCACTATTCTCGATATCGTATGGGAGAAAACGTAGAGGAGAAAGCTATTACTAATGAACTCCAAGAGTTCTATCCGGAAATATGCGGTCTAGAATTAAATCCTTTTACAGTTATAATCCATGTCAAGGATGCGGGGTTGCTCAAAATTAAATACCGGAGTACAGGAACGCAAATTGGCTATACATACAGGATTATTAGAAGGTGAGAGGCTATGCCATTACAAAAACCTTTGTCTGGCACTGCTGCGCACAAAAGAAATAGTTGGATGCGCGGCAATGGGTCATATAGCATGCGAGGAGAAAAGAAACGGGACATCTCCCGCAATAAAAAGTATCTAAACCGGAAAGTCCGAAGAAAGAACAAAATCGCTTTGCAGTATGCAGATTATAAGCGGATCTGCCGTACATTAAAAATGATTGACTTTACATAGGATTAGTCAAACAGAGAAGTAGGTCGCCCATATGAGGCGACCTTTTCCATATTTGCCTTTATGACGCATTAGACAATATATAGTGCATTATGGTGCAAAATGGGACTAGATAACTTTATCATAGAGTAATCGTGTAAAACTATGGTGCAGTGAGTCTACAGTGTATCAACAGTGACGTGCAAACACAATAAAATTCCTGTAACAGATTCAATTTCAAACCTGTATCAAATTTCCATTCTCCCTTGTGTACGTATTTAAGCAGCTTCTTGAACTCTCTGCTGCTGTTTTCCATAATGACGATTATATAGACCTTCTTCAAATCCTTATATATAAAGTCCTCTCCTCTACTGCTCTTCACACGTTCATACTGCCGCATCACCATATCCGAAGAATAGCAGCTCGCCCGCTCTCCGCCAAACAAATATCCATATTTCTGTATCTCCACATCCGCTAGTTCTCCTGATTCGAATTCCACGATAATATCCGTAAGGATCAGCGATCCCTTCTCCGATATCTTACGATGCTCATTCCTTAAAGCTCGTTTTATTTTTAAGGAACGCCCTAATACTGCTGAAAGAAAATCTCCAAGTCTCTCAGGATGGACTTCTGCATCAAAAATAAACTTGAAGAAAGAATCATATGTCATCTTCACCCCGCGGATACCCATACAGAATTCAATTAGTTTTTCCTGAAATTCTTCATCTAACTTCTTAAATTTTGAATAGGTTCCCGGATTCCATCTGATTTCCTCCAGAACCCTCTCCCGTGTTTTCACTGCGCCCATAACTGCCGGTAAGTTATTCATTTTGTCCAACCATAGATTCCTCCTACTCTATCCGCTATAGACTCTCTATCCTTTGTCTCTTCTGCTCTTTCATTTTTGTTGACACCTTTGGATTCTCTGCTGATTCAGCATGAAATACAAATGAAAATGTAAGATCAATATAAGTGACAGACCGCCACTCTTGCGATAAAGATATCATAGCAGATTAGGAAAATGATTACAATATGCTGTTTTTAAAACCGTTCGACATATTTTGACAAATATTGTAGTCCACTGACCTCCAAAATACTCATTTCATAACCGCACTAAAAGATCTATCAAACTGATCCTTTATATTCACATGGATACATAATGATGTAATATCGGTCAATTCTATCGATATTGTTTGATTTTATATTCCTACTTTTTCCATCTTTGCCTCTCGAAAAACAAGTATTTAAGCGAATCCGACCCCCGAGCCGCATTCAGCAATCAACTGCATCGCATATTGAAATCCGAGAATAAATCCGCTCTCTTCAGCCAGCATTGTAATTTCATAATATTGATCCCGATATCTCTCATACTCTGTGATATCCATCTCCTTTCTCTCCTTCTCCAACAATGTTTCAATCTGTTTTTCCAATCTTTCTCTCTGGAACTTCATCTCATCCGAATTCTGTACAATGTTTTTGTAGATCTCTCGTATCTTATCCTTCATTCTTTCTTCTCCTCCTTTCTTTGTCTGAACCTGTCAAAAGCCGCAACTCCTGCAGAATCTCTATTACATCTTATTTTCTATACCTCAGAACTTCAACCCATCTCGTTCCTGTATCCGCCAATCCAGAAACACTGTGCAACTAATCTATTTATAGCTACAGATTATTATACTGAAACTATAATAATATTATAATCAAGAATAATTCTCTTTTTTGAAAGGTGGGCAGGAAGCATGAAAGATATCGATTTTGAAAAAATTGGCAAAAAACTCAGAGAAACCCGCATATCTAAGGGATTCACCCAGGAATATATAGCTGAAAAGGCCGATGTGAATACCAGTCATATCAGCAATATTGAGAATAACCGTGTGAAGATTTCTCTCCAGACTCTAGTTAATGTATGCAACACCATGGATGTGACCGTAGATTATATCCTAGCCGATGAATACTCAAAAGCTTCCCAGGCTCCAGATGCACTGGATCATGAACTTCTTCACCAACTGCATTCCTGCTCTCCCAACACCAAAGAATGTGTTTTGGACATTATCAAGGCCCTGCAGAAACACTCGTAGAACACAAAAGGCTGTCCGGAAAATGTTATTTCAGAGATATCATTCCAAAATAACACTTTCCGGACAGCCTTTTTATTAAGCTCTTACATTATGCAATATTTTAGCTGCAAAGTTGCAAAACATGAGGAAAACATTTATGATAAGAAAGACAGTATGCCGCTGGCTGAACAAAAAACACAGCGGATGACGTTGGTAAAACAGAATCAAAAAAAGGAGTCGGTACTATGAAACACTTACAGATTGACCAGGATATGAAGACGCTCTGGCCCGCAACAAGGGTCGGCTGCTTTCAGTACAAGGTTCAGGTAGAAAAGAAGAACGAAGAGTTGTGGCAATTTCTCAAGAAAGACATTTTCAAAAAAGCAAAGGATGCAATTTTTGACTACGGTATCAATGAGATTCCCAATATCAGGGAATCCCGTCAGGCATACAAGGCGTTCGGAAAAGACCCCAGCCGTTACCGCGTTTCCTCCGAAGCGCTGATACGCAGGATTGGCCAGGGGAAAGGGCTTTACGAGGTAAATACGGTGGTTGACGTCAATAACCTGATATCCATTCAATCCGGGTTCTCAGTCGGATCTTATGACGCCGGCAAAATCGGGGAAGAACTGGTTTTCCGCGTGGGCAGGGACAGTGAGACTTATAAGGGGATCGGAAAGGATGAGATCAAGATCGACGGGCTTCCTGTGCTGGCGGATGACAAAGGGGCAATCGGAAGCTCCACCAGCGACTCTGAACGCGCCATGATCACGGCAGATGCAGCCGAGGTCTTAACGCTTATCTATTCCTTCTCAGAGAATCAGGATTTGGAGCGGGCAATGGAATATGGGAAGGAATATCTTGAAAAATATGCCGGTGCTAAAGATATCCAGTGCTGGATCGTGTGAATATAGACTAATAGTCTTCATATCTTTTCTTACTGTAAATAGAGATACCCCACAGAATGTGCCGGTGCTAAACGGCATCATTTCCGCAGGGTATCTCTATTTTTCTTAAGAATCGGAAGAAATCGGCATTAGCCGGCTTCCCCTTTATACCGATAATAAGCTATATGACAAACCCGCCCACCATAATTGGTAGGCTTTATTGTAATGCTTGTTATAGGTTTTTACACTCTTCTATAATACGCAACCGTTCCCGGTGCTCCAACTCTTTTCTTTTGAGATTATCCATCAATTTGTTACATATAATTACCGTTATCTACAAGCGGTCAGTACACTAGTACACCGAATAATAAGTAGCCAGCCATATAACGCAGAATGATTTTCCATCTGCGTCGTTGTTGTCAATCGGCGTAGCGCCCACTACGCCTCATTCCTCCGCCTTGCATATGAAAAATCATTCTGCGTTATATGGCTAGGAACTTATTTTTCGGTGTACTAGCTATATTCCGCATCCAGTAATCTTCTCCATTAAATCATGACAGCAAAAAACACTGCCAGATTCTCTCCGACAGCGTTTCTAATAACTGGTAACTATATATCAAATATTTTTCTCGTGCTTTCTACTTCCTCCACACTGCAGCCGACTTCCTCTGCAATCCTCTCATTTGTAAGGTCAGAACATTCTCTTACTACACGGAAAATCTTTCCGGATAAAATTAATCCTTCTTTTCTTCCTTCTTCCAATAATAATTCCGCAACCTGCGTCATACGTACAACCTCCTTAATATATTTTGCTGTTTCAGAATCAATGTTAACAACCTAACTCAATCAACTACAACATATAGTGTTTCTTTTAATTGGCACGGGATTCCCTGTGCCTTTCTTTATTTATAACCACTAATACGATTAAAATATTGTACAAAATTCGCCCATAAAAACCAGCATATTTACTATTGACATAAACTCCAAAAAATGCGGCGCAGCCCTTGTTTATATTACTTTTTTAAGGGGGCTGCATCGTATGCATTTAATTCAAATCTTAGCCGATATTATCTGTAACACATTACTTGATCCACATGTCCTTGAACGGGCCAGAAACAGAAAAGGGGCTTTTACACGCAATTGCGGGAAACTTCCCTATTGGACATTGCTCAAACTGTTATTAAGAAATTCCAAGAAAACTATTTCTTCATCACTGGATGAATTCTTTACCGAATTGCGGCATATATCAGGAATTCCAATCTCTGATACTGTGAAATGTTCCCAACAGGCTTTCAGCAAGGCCCGTTCCGGCATTGATCACTCTATTTTCAAAGAATGCTTCGAACGTGTACTTGACTTCCTTTGCAACAGGGATTCCCTGGATTTCCATTCACGTTTCATGGGTGTATGGGGACGGCAGATCATTGCTGTTGACGGCTCTAAAATACCTCTTCCTAACCGTAAGACTCTTCTTGATAAATACGGCAGCATAGGGAGAGGCCAAAACTCTCCCACTGCCATTGCCAGTGTTGCTTTTGATGTACTGAATCACCGCATCCTTGATGCACAGCTCGAACCCATGAGCGTCGGTGAACGTACCCTTGCCATAAGGCATATGCAAAATATAAAAAGCAAAGCACGGACGAATCTATTATACACCATATTTGTCTTCGATAGGGGATATGCTTCAAAAAATTTATTTTCTTTTATCGAAGACACCTTACATGCCGGATATCTCTTCCGGTTAAGGTCTAAATTTAACACGGATATTGATGCACTCCCTGTACCGGCGGATCGAAATGGAATCAGTGACTATATCTTTTTCCTTGATGGCAGGAAAGTACGCATCCTTAAATTTTACCTCCCAAGTGGGACGGTGGAAACGCTGATCACAAATGATTTTGACCTTGCCAAAGAACTGTTCCGCCAGTGTTACTTCCTTAGATGGCCGGTGGAGGAGAATTATAAGCTTGTCAAAGAAAAGATCGGGCTCACCAATTTCCGGGGCTATTCCGAGAACTCCGTTCTCCAGGAATTCTGGATATCGGTATTGCTTGCAAACCTGGCTCTTGCCATAAAGCGGGAGACGGACGGCATTGTTGACAGCACCATAAACCAGAAAGGGAATCAGAACAAATATATGACAAACATGAATGAGCTTGTCGGCTACCTGAGCCGTCATATAGGAGAATATATGGATACTGATACAGACACAGAAAAGTATGGCATCATCCGCTGTATATTTGATTTTGCCGTATCTCACGGGTGTGTAAAATAATCTGTGTAAATCATCACAGATTATTCGACACACCCGTTTCTTGTATAATGCATAATGGATTCGACAATACTGTGATTAGTTGGAA
>CAJTGB010000054.1 GCA_910575835.1 Lachnospiraceae bacterium
AAGATGGTTGTCGTTAGCCATCTTTTTTCTCTTTTGTGGAAAAATTTTCAGGGGGCGATGTGACTCGTATGAATCACATCGCCCCCTGTTATGGACTATCTATTTCCCGACAGCCCCCTGTATTTACATAACTATTTACCTTTTATAACAATCGACATGGACAGTGAATATTTTAGTAAGAGTTTTGCTGTACTTGGCGCAAAGCTATCATGAATATTTTCAGCGTACCGGTCAAGACTATTATAAAAGCCGGAAAGTCAGAATGCCCAAACCTGAATTGTATGTGATATTTACAGGCAATAAGGGCAGAAAACCCAACAGAATAGTATTGTCAGAAGAATTTTTTAAGGATGCGGATATAGATATTGAAGTTAAAGCTAAGGTGGTCTATGAAAGTGATACAGATGATATTATCAATCAGTACATTGTTTTCTGCAAAGTTTTTAACGAGCAGACAAAACAACATGGAATGACACAAAAGGCAGTTACGGAAACGATTCGCATATGTAAAGACAGGAATGTTTTAAGGGAATATTTGCTTGATAGGGAAAAGGAGGTTGTGACGATTATGATGAGTTTGTTTGATGAAGAACAGATAATGAAATCGTTTATCAAAAGCGAAAGGCATGACGCAGACAGAGAAACAGCAGGAAGAATGATAAAAATGGGAAAACTATCACTTGATGAAATTGCGCTATGTGTTCCTTCGTTATCATTAGACGAATTAAGGGAACTGGAAGCAGAGGTTAGGCAATTAGCGTAATCAAGCTATCTTTTGATGAATTAAAAAAGATCGAAGCAGAGGCTATGCAGTTGGCATAGTCAGCAAAACAATTCAATATCAAAACAACAGCGTAGAGGCGCATGGAGCAGTAAATTGTAAACCATGCGTCTTTTTTGCGTCCAAAAGGAGGAACCTGAGCAACAATATTCAGACCGCTACCTTTTCTGATACCAGTGTCCAAAGAATGGACAGAGATGTAATGTAAGGTGTCCGATTCGGACACCTAGAAAAAGAGCAAGATTGCGATGAAAAGAGGGAAGATAATGGGTAAGCGACACAAAACATACCGTAGTGAATTTTTCCCAGTCAATTGATATACTTTCCTTATATCACAAGGGAGGTATTTCAAATGAGTACAAAGTTTACAGATGATGAATGGCTGCTGATCTTTCAGCAGAGAACGCAGAGCGGCCTGTCTGTCCGAAAATGGTGTGACAGCAATCAGATCAGTTATGACAAGTATAAATATTGGGAAAAGAAACTGCTGCGCAGATCAGATCCGGAAAGAGCGGTATCGCCTATGGATTTTGTCGAACTCCCGCAGGCACTGCTTCCTCCGCTTTCACTCGAACAAGAGCAATCCTATCCTTTTGAACTATCCTTTCATGGATTGCATCTGAAGATTGCCAGTCATGCACAACTCTCACAGCTAGCAGGGATCCTTAAGATCCTGCAAGCTTCATGCTGAATCTGATCACACAGGGAGCGGAACACATCTATCTTGCCTGCGGGCCTACAGATTTTCGCAAACAGATCGAAGGACTGGCCGCTCTGGTCAGTCTGAGATATCATCTGGATCCCTATTCCCCTGCCTGTGTGTTCCTATTCTGCAATCGGAAAAAGAACTGTCTGAAAGCCCTGCGTTTTGATAAAGATGGTTTTCTTCTTGCAACAAAAAAACTGCTTCCGGACATGCTTTTTCAATGGCCAAAGTCGAAAGAAGAGATCCGGGACATCACGCCCCAGCAGGCCAGATGGCTGCTGGAAGGCTTATCTATCGAACAGAAGAAAGCCCATAAGACAGTACGGATCCGTCCGGAAGATACGTGCTTCTAAGGTTCGTGAAAATGCCGGTAAAATCGTGTGGATTCCTTGTAAAATCAGCATTTTTCAAGCCTTTTCAGGATAAAAAAATGCTGATTTTTCGTACAAAAAATGGTATCATAAAACCAGAGACTATCAAGGAGGGAGCCGCCCATGCTGACCGGACCTGAATACCAGGAGCTGCTCGAACTGCGCAGGCTTGTACAGGAGCAGGAACAGAAAATCGAACACCAGAGCCATCAGCTCAGACAGCAGCAAATCCAGATCGAGAACCTGACACAGGCGCTCCTTCATGCAAGGAAGAAGCTGTTCGGCCCTTCCACGGAAGTCACACAGATAAAGGGACAGATGAGCCTGTTCGAACAGGAAGAACTGCTGCATTCCCTTAGACAGGGACAGGAAGAGATCGTCATCACAGAGCATAAAAGGAAAGCGCGGCAGCCGGGAGTCCGGGCGGAAATGATCGCCGCTCTTCCGGTAGAAGTGGAGAGATGTATCGTAGATCCCAAAGAGCAGTGTCCCGTATGTAAAAGTCCGCTCATAAAAGTAGGGGAAAAAGCGGTCCGTACAGAAGTAATCTTTCAGCCGGCCCAGTTGAAAGTACGTCAATACATACAGGAAGTCTATAAATGCAGCCAGTGCGGGAAAGAAGGAAGTGAACATCCTGCTGATGTATTTGTGGGTGGTAAAGTACCGGTATCCCTGCTTCCCCATTCCCTTGCGAGCGCATCTTTAGTGGCAGGGATCCTGTATAAAAAATATGATATGGGGATCCCTTTGGCAAGGCAGGAGCGGGACTGGTACCGCCTGGGACTGTGCCTTTACCGCTCCACAATGGCAAACTGGGTGATCCGCAGCAGCGAAGAGTATCTGCTGCCCATTTATGAGCGGATCCACCAGGAACTGCTTGGCTGTGGGATCCTGCATGGGGATGAGACCCGCATCCAATGCAACAGGGAACCAGGGAAAAAGGCCAGCAGCGAGTCATTCATGTGGGTGATCCGCAGCGGGCGGGAAGAAGCAGTACAAGCAGTGTTCTTCCATTATGCAAGGAGCCGGGCAAGAAAAGAGGCGGAGAAGCTCTACAGGGGGTTCCAGGGATATCTGGTCACAGATGCCTATACAGGGTATGACTCCCTGGATGGGATATGCAGGGCGTTATGCTGGTCACATGTACGCAGGTATTACATTGACAGCATACCTTTAGACTCCCGTGGGAAAGAGATCAGCGGCTCCAAGGGCGCAGAGGGACGGGAATGGTGTGACCGCCTGTTCCAGATCGAAAAAAAACCTGAAAGCATTACCTTCCGAGAAGCGTCTGCAAAAGCGTCAGGAACTGAGCAGGCCTGTCCTGGAGGGATTTTGGGCGTGGGTAGAAGAGACCAGTGCAAAGTATACTGCCAATGAATCTCTCAAAACAGCCCTTACTTATACAACAAACCAGAGAAAATATCTGGAGACATTTCTGGAAGACGGGCGCATTCCGATCTCAAACAATGACTGTGAGACCAGTATCCGTCCATTTGCAACCGGACGCAAGGCATGGTTGTTCGCAGACTCACCGGCAGGGGCAAGAGCCAGCGGCATCGTATATACATTGGTAGAAACAGCGAAGCTGAATCATCTGGATGTATTTGGCTATCTATGCTATTTATTAGAAAGCCTGCCGGATCTTGATCACCGAAACCATCCTGAATTACTGGAAGCATATCTTCCCTGGTCTGAAACATTGCCAGAAAGCTGCCGACTCAGGGAACATAGAATAAATAAGAAGTGTATGTTTTGATAGAGTATATCACAACATGCACTTCTTTTCATTACGGTGTGTTTTGTATCGCTTACAGATAATGGAAAATAAAACAGGAGAAAACTATTTTATACCGCTTGTGAAAGTGAGTATGATAAAGGAAAAAGAATTGCCGTATACAATAAAGGAGATTGATTCATCGGAGAAGGCAGCCGAATTAGCGAGACAAATTTTGAAAGGGGCGGACCGGGAATATATGCTGATCCTGTCTATCAGTTGTGCCTGTAAGCCGGTCGCTGTAGAAATTGCGGCGATTGGGACATTGAACGGACTTATGATCCAACCAAGGGAGGTCTTCAAACATGCGATTCTGTCAAATGCTGCCGGAATCGTGCTAATCCATAACCATCCATCGGGGAAGTGTACGGCCAGTAAGGAGGATGAAGATGTTACGAAAAGAATGATAAGGGCGGGTGAGATTCTGGGAATTCCGATTGAGGACCATATCATTATAGGGGATGAATATTTCAGTTTTCGGGAGGAAGGGCTGATAGCAAAGTGGCAGGCAGAAGAAAATGAGTAAGGAGAAGAGAATGAATAAAATTAAGATAGATCAGTATGCAGTCAGAGAAAGAGGAAGGACTTATGAGATTTTAAAAATTCCGTTCATAAATATATGTGGGCATTTGATGATTACCCGGAAGAAGATATGCTGATGGTGGATGGCTGTAAGGAAGCGGCGCTCATTATGGTTTCGCGTTCGGAGAAAACTGGATAAGAAACACTATTTGGGGAAATATGTATTTTCTTATAATCGGAAAAAATTGGACGATTATTATGAAAGCGGGCTGGGGAATAAGTATAAACTGGAAGAGTGGAAGGATAGAAGGAAAAGACTGCCATTGTACTTATTTCATGAAAAAGAGAAGATAGAAAGAATTTTGGGCGATACCATATTCATAGAAATGGCGAGGATTGACTGGCTGATGCGTCATTATGATACGGCTAAGGTTCTGGACGAATATCAGTCTGGAAAAGGGAAAATGATATGGAGTGCTATCGGTTGGATAATTCCAGATGGAGAAATTAAGGATATGTGCAGATTAGCGGAAGAGAATAAAAAAGAAGAGTAAAAGAAACTGGAAGAATTTCTGGAAGAGATTTTTATTCCAGAATTGGAGGTGTGAAAATGCTGCATAATGTAGGTGAATCAGAATATCTATTTGGCATATGGTTGGAGCAGTTCATTTGTATGGGGAAAGACGCGTTATACAGGATGATGATAAGGATTCTGGATACGTTTATTAATAAGGCAAAAAGAATGGATGAAAGTAAGATTTTGAATAAGGGTGTCCGAATCGGACATCAGAATAACGTACAGTATAGACGGAGCAGAAATGTTCCGGTTTTTTTCGGGAAGGGAAAAGGAATGATATGGTAGAACATGCATCTGCCGGAAGAAAGTCAGAAAGATGCAGAAGATAAAGATTAGAAGGAGGAGTGAGGCGTATAGAAAAGCTGCGCCTCGAAAAAAGGTATGGAGCAGAGGATTAGGGAATTATATCTTGCTGTAAGAAGAGAAGAGAAATCAGATGTTGCCGTCAGTGAAGAATTTAAGGATGAGATCATGGAGATGCTGCGAGAAGTTGTGGATGGAAAAGATGGACGTGAGTTTGAGCGAATCCGGGATGTAGCATTTATGGCAGCCAGAGCGGGAGAAGAGAATGGATTTGTGAAGGGGTTTAAGTATGCGTTTCATCTGTTTGCGGAGTGCATCCAGAAGTAGAAAGAAAGTATAGTATAGCTTGATTCCAAAGGAAATAGGAGCAATACATAGGGGCTGAAAGAATCGAAATGAAAGCAGGCTGCTGCATACAGCGAAGAACACAAGGGATGTTTCTTACGCTATATGCAGCAGTTTTTGTACTTAAGCAGAAAGGAAACGGCATGTGTCTGATCATTCTGGTAAGGCCTTATGCGATTAACGATAAATTGAATGGATTAAAAAACAGATTATTCTGTGGAGGATGGTATTTTTTCAAACAAATCGCCGACCGAACAGCCGAGTATTGTGCTTAGGGTATCGAGATTTTCAAAGCGGATGGAATGGGTCTGGTTGGTTACCATGCGGTTGAAGTTCTGGTAACTCAGATCCATCTGCTTGAAAAGCCAGTATTTTGTATGGTTTTGCTCCTGAAGTATTTCTAATACGCGTAAACGAACCATTTGGAACCCTCCTTTTTGCTGATTATACCGGAAAAATAACTTTTGCATGAATGATGTAAAAGAAAGTTATTCTTGAATATCTTATGTATAAGATATATAATGTATAAATGAGGTTGATGATATTCATCTAGTTTAAAAAGGAGCAGAGGATTGGAGGAGGATAGGAATAGAAATCGAAGAAGATAAGGAGATATTTGTCAGAAAATAGCTGAAATAATTGGAGAATTTGAAAGAAGGAGTAAAGAGAAAATGAAAAGAAAGTTAGTAAAGAGAGTTCTTACTTTTATGATGCTGTTGGCCTTACTGATTTCAACAGCTAGCCCTATTTTTACTTACGCGGAAGAATTGCCGAAGGATGAGGAGACAAGAGATATAGAAAGTGTCGGCAGTATGGAAGAAAAACAAGAGTCGGAAGAAGATGAACTTGAAGTTCAATCAGAGGAAGTAGATAACACAGAAGATGGAGAGGAGATAGATAAGAATAATAATGATCAGTATGATGTAACGAAGCCGGTTATTGAAAAGATTGAGTTTCCGCAACAGGGAGCAACTGTAAAAGCTAATGATACAATCCAGTTATATATATATGCTTACGATACAGGGACGGAAGAAGGATCATTACATGTCGCAGCTTATATTTCTGCAGAGGGAACAGAGGAATGGATGGATTATTCCTATGATAAAAAAGAAAAACGTTATGTATGTAGTTATACCCTTGATGGTTCGAATGCTGAAAAAATAGTAATTTCTAGAATCAAAGTAATGGATAAAGTGGGGAATTACGTTGATTACACATGTTATGATAATGGCTATAAATATTGGGCTAATATTGATCAGCAGGAATCAAAACAAATAAATATAAAAAAATTTGAATTGAAGCAGAATGGACAGACTTTGAATGAAAAAGATAATTTAGAGATGTTTCTGGAGTTAGAAGAAGAGTTAGAAGATGGTTATAGTGTATATGTATCTTTTGAAAATAAAAGAATTAGGGGATTCTATTTGAATTGTGGAGAAAATAGAAAAAAATTTGATTGTAAAACTGTTGTTGGAACTTCCTATGAAGATGGAGATTGGACTTTAAAAGAGATTTATGTGAAAAAGGGATCCTTGGGAAAAAGGGAAGCTTTGGAGAAAGATCATATCGAAGTATGTAAGTATACAGTCAAAAAAACAGAAACAGAAATTGTGAAAGAAAAACCGGTTATTACATCTGTTTCACTGGATAGGAATGGAGAAATGCTTACTGCCGGAGACGAGGCTAAGATTATAGTGGAAGTAACTTCGTCCAATGAATTGAAAGCCTATGGAACCATAAAGTTTGTGACAGCTTCGAATAATGTGAATTTAACAAAATGGGTGGATTTAACTTATGATGCTAATGTAGGTGCTTATCAAGGAGTTTTTAGAGTGACCCAAGAGACTTATCCGTGTGAATGGTATATTGGGGATATAGATATCCGAGATGAACAAGGTAATAGGGCTGATGACAGTGAATTTATTAGCGGGAGGCCATATTATATAAATGTAAAAAACGGTAATACATTTGTAAATCCAACATATAATGTTAATCTTGATTTTCAGGAATTGAATGAAAAAGGGGAATGGGTTAGTTTTCATCAAGTGCAAAATGCAAAAGTAGAACGACGTCAGACATTGAAAGAAGCGGGTATTGTATTTCCAGAAATAAATTCTAAATATCCAGGTTTTACCCAGATTGGGTGGGTAGATTCTAATGGAGAGCAGATAACAGAAGATATGCAGATTATAGATAATATTGGTTATATGAGAGTATATGTGAAATATGATAAGCAACTCATTAACGTATATTTTATGTCGTTGAAAAAAGATGGAACTCTTTCAGCAGAAAAAAAGGAAATAGTGCTTCCATTTGGGTCAACATATGGAGATTTGAGAAAGGAAATTGAAAAGACAGATTTGCCAGAAGATATTCCGGGGCTGACGTTTCAAAAATGGGAGATGTCAGAGAATTATGCTGATGAAAATGTTATAAAGAATGGGAGCGTGAGTGTACATCCTGTTTGGGATAAATGTTGTATAAGAGTGTGTTACAATTATGTTGATGAAGCAGGAAAATGGCAAATTCTAAACCGACCAATTGTTTTAGAAAAAGGAGCACTGTATGGAGAGGCTATAAAAGAAGCCCAGAAATATATACCAAAAGATATCACGGAAAAGTATAAATTTGAGCAATGGGACGTTGAATATAACGGCACAGAAAATACAGAAGTTTCTAATTTTTATTCGTTCATTAAATGTACGGCAAAATATTCAGAAATGATAACAATACCAGTGCGATATGGAAATGTTTTTGATGAAGAGGGATGTCGTCCTAGAGAGATTGCAGGAGTATTAGTTGTTGATGAAGGTACAACAGGTGTTCAAGTTATGGAAATACTTAACAAGTGGGAAAAACCCCAATTTTATCCAGGATTAAGATTTAGAGATTGGAGATATATAGGTGTAAATGATATAGATTCTGCAGGGGGAGGGGAGATTGTAGGAGATGAAGTCATTAAGAATGGACAAGTAATTGTACAAATAGCATCATATGAAAATTGTCTGATTCAATATCGCATTGATCCAATATTCGATCCGTCATTTGAAGAGTGGGATTGGGAGAGAGAAATAAACTGGGATGATCATAATCTAGAAGCAATTTTTTGTCAAGTGGTAGAAAAAGGCGAGAAAGTTACATTTCCTGAAACTTTTAAAGGGTATCAAAAAATCATATGGGTAGATAGCCGATATCAACCGGGAGATACATTTACTGTAGAACGGGAAGGGGTTATGGCGTTTCATGGATATGGAATAAAAGATTCTGTAGATTCGGACCAGCCAATAAGTCCAAGCAAGCCAGTTATTCCAGAAAAACCGATTACACCAAATAATCCAGAAATTCCAGAGCAGGTGAATCCAATACAAGAAGAAAAACTGTCGGAGTCGGCTATTCAGGGAATTGTAAATACGCTCAATGAAGCAGGAAAGGGAGAATTTGTTCGTGTAGATATGGGTAATGCTACAGTGGTATCAAAGGAAATTTTGGAAGCGGCCAAGGGAAAAGATGTGAATGTCCAGTTAAATATGAACGGCTATACCTGGACTATTCATGGAGCAAGTATTCTGGCAAATAATCTTAAGGATATCAATCTCAAAGTGATACCAGACACTAATAATATTCCGGGCAAGACGATTCAGGCTCTTGCGGGTGATAATCCGACCAGACAGCTTACTTTAGCACATGAAGGAGATTTCGGGTTTAAGGCTACGTTGACATTGAACATGGGAAATGAGTATTCAGGGAAATACGGCAATCTGTATTACCACGACAGCGATGGAAAGATGGTGTTTATAAATGCGGGACAGATTAGCCCAAATGGAGATGTAAGTTTGGAATTTTCCCATGCATCGGATTATGTGATTGTTATGAATGACAAAGAGATGGCACAGACAGATGTTCCAGCATCCGTTGCACCAATAATCGATAAAGATAAAATGGCAAACCAGAATAAAAGCCCTAAGACAGGAGATAATTGGATGGAGATTGTATGGATGTTATGCGGCTTTTCTGCGTTAGGAGTAATCTGTTTTATGCGAAAGAAGAATCATTAGCATGGGTAAATGATTTTGGCGGCAGAGAGTGAGAAGTTCTCTGCCGTATTTTTTGAAATAAGCCTTTGGGTAGTGTATGCTCTTTATTAATAGTGTCTGAATCGGACCTTGTGAGGATTTTATATTTTTGTTTATAGATGACAGAATTAAAACCACAAGGAGCAATTAATGCAGCATATAATGAAGTTATTTGGAAAAATACCATCTGCAAGATGCCCGGCGTAAGATAGAGTTTACTGGTGCTGGATAGTTCATATATAGTATTTCTTCATTTGAAGATAATTTTATCTGTAGTGGGAGTGAATGTCTCACAGCTTATTTCAAAGAAGTTTATTCATGGATAGTAATTAGAATATAAGGAGAAGGAAAATGTTTTGTAGGAATTGCGGAAAAGAAATACAGGAAGAATGGGCAAGCTGTCCAAATTGTGGAGAAAAAATACATATTAAAGAAGATGTGTATGAAAATGATGCAATAACAGAAGAAAGGACTGGTAATAGTGAAATTCCAAAAGAACAAAAAACAGATTTTATTTTGGGGAAAACACCTATATCAGGAAAACTTTTGATAAAGATTTTGTCTCTTATTGCCATAACGTGTTTTTTCTGTCCGTTATATATGACGTCATGTGCAGGGCAGGAGCTGATTGCTTTGGACGGTCCAATGCTGACATTTGGATTTGAATATATGGGAGAGACTACTGATGGAATTATGATATTTGGATTGTTGGCAATTTTGCCGATAATTAGTTTCATTTGTGCATTTGACGGGAAGAAAGATTCGGTAAAAACATTAAACTATAAAAGTTACTCTATTGCAGTTTGTTCTTGTGTATTATATGGGTTTATTACTCTATTTACATACAAGCTGCAATCTGCCATGAAAGAAACTGAAGCACTTTTAAAAATTGAACCTTGTACTGCACTGAAAGTATTAATAGCGGTCAGTCTGATTTCAGCAGCAATTGGAGGCTATTTGGCATTTTTAACTGAATCAAGGGAGAAAGAAACCAGTATAATTATAGTGGCTGTTAAATGTGTTGGAAAAATTCTTGGGGAAGCCCTCATTCTTTTGGTAATTATTATGTTTCCGTATCAGAGTGAGTTAAGACCGAGTACAGTTTTAGAAGATTATGATAATGAATATGAGATAGAGGAAGCCATAACAAAAGTGGATTTATCGGATTATGATATGAAAGATTTTATAGGAGAATCCAAGGAAACTATGGAAGAGATTGGGTTCGAAGATGGTGTTTATGATGGAACCAGTGTGGAATATGATGAATATGATAAAGTAAATCAAATTTATATTGAACAGGGGGAAGAAACGACGCCTTCATTCTATGGAATCAATATAGGAATGCAAAAGGAAGAGGCGGTGGAGCTTTTGAATGATGCATATATGATATTAACAGATATGGGAGATGAGGGATTTATAAGAGTCAATGAAGAAACAGGGGAAGAAGTATATTGTGAATGTGGAGAAGGGGTAATTAGCAGCATTTTGTATTGTGTGCTTTCAGACGAAGAACTTTTAGCATTTCAGGAAGAAAATAGTAAAAAAGAATTTATTTTCCCAGGCAGTGATCAGAAATATTTATCTGAGGATGAGGTTCGAAATATTACAGAAGAAGATATGGCCATTGGACGGAATGAGATCTATGCAAGGCATGGATATATTTTTCAAGAAGAAATGTATAGAGAATATTTTGAAAGTAAGTCATGGTATACAGGAACGACTCCTTCAGATCAATTCAATGCGGATTTGGTATTTAATGATTTTGAAAAGAAGAATGTGGAGATGATTAAAAGAATTGAAGATGAAGTAAATGGTGTGACTACTTTTTCACAGGACTTCATTGGAATGGATGGAGTCTATATTTGTACAACACCTTTAATAGATGCATATACTGGGAGAATAGAAATTATATCTGTAGGAAATGGTTCTCTGCAATATTCTTTGGGAGCATTGGAGATGCCGCATGAAATAGTAGTAGAAGAAGCTCAAATTATAGACAGTCATACGGCACAGGCAAATCTTGATGGGTATATAATCACTTTTACATGGTCAGATGCAGAAAATATGTATGTGACCGGTGCTGGTGAACAACCTACAGGAATGGATTCAGGGCCGATCGTGGAAATAACGAGTGGGATGGGATATATAAGATCTGCTGAATTTAATCAATGGTAATGTAAAGATTAAGAAGAGAGAAGGTCTCATTATTTTGCTGCTTTATTGTACGTTTGTGTCTTAGAACTTTGGCTGATAACTCTAACATTGGAACGGAACTTAGATATAATGTTAAAAATACAAGGAGACAAAGTGTTGATTTTTGAAAAAGATTTAGTTTTCTACAGGATTAATGGAAACTCCGAATAAATAATCATATATGCGGGGGCAAACTAAAGATAGAATCATTTATGCATTTTGAAGGTTGGAGAGTCAATCAATTAAAAAAGTATGAACAAAACGAGTATTTTCTAATTAGTTACCTTCATTTATGGATGGTTTTGTCGAAGTTATAGAATGAAATAGTCAAATTCTTTAATTACATATTATAACTATGAAACCAATAATCTGCGGTGAAGTCTTCCAGGACTTCACCCTATTTTTATGCCACCAGCCAGGAAGGAGGGGTCGCATGTGGAAAAAATCTTATTAGCAGTTTTAAGCTGTGCCATTTTTATCATTCGCGAGATTTTTAATGATGATGGGCAGGATCTATAAAACTGAAAAATATTTGAGGAGAGGAGGTGCGGACCATGGACTTATCCGGGATCAGAAGTTCTTGCGGTAATACAAAGAAGGATAGAAAAGTTGTGCAGTTTTGAAAAAGGACTGTTAATACAGCATGATTTCCGATATAATAAAAGAACAAACCAACATGTTCCTACATACATTGAGTAAGGAGAAGCAAATGAGTAACCACGGCATTGCATACCAGAATAAGGACATCCTGTCAAAAATCCTGGCAGAGAACTTCAAAGACAAATCATTAAAGGTCTATGGGCTGGACATTCCTGAGATCAAACAGATCTTGCCGACGAACCTTCCGGCAGTTCAGTTAAATGAGATGCGTCTTGACAACCTGTTCCTGCTTGCGGACGGGTCGATTGCGGTGATTGATTATGAAAGCTCCGCAAAGTGGGAGAATTACCTGAAATACATCAATTATATTGTCCGTATTTTAGAGCGTTACAAGCAGGAGGAGAAGCCGAAACAGATACGGATGATCGTTATCTATACTGCAGATGTAGAGCAGACGGCAGAAGAGGTTTCATTCGGCTGTCTGACGCTGAAACTGGAACAGGCATTTTTGAGCAGGATAGAATCCGGAGATGTATGGAAACGGCTGAAAGCGAAAGTAGACAAAGGGGAAATGCTGTCAGATGAAGAACTGATGGAATTTATTATCCTGCCGTTGACCTACAAGGGGAAGGAACCAAAGAAGCAGGCGGTCAAGGATACCGTTGTACTGGCAAAAAGGATTGAAGACAGGGAGAAACAGACATTTGTATTGGCGGGGATTCTGGTTTTTGCAGATAAAGTGATCGACCAGGATACTGCAGAATATATCAGGGAGGTGCTGCGTATGACACAGGTAGCGGAATTGTTGCTTGAAGAAGGAAGAGAAGAAGGAATAGAGAAAGGGATAAAAAAGGGACGGCAGGAAGGAATATTTTTGACGGGAAATGTTTTACAACGGTTAAATGCTGACCCGGGCAGTACAGACCAGCAGATTGCACAGGAGCTTGGATGTACCGCCGAAGAGGTAAAAGAGATTCGGGCGATACTTGGCAAATAGATATAATTCGTGTGAATCAAGAGAGTGATACCGGCAGGAGGCAATAGGTCTTCCTGCCATTCTTTTTGTCTGAAATAATATTTGAGCCAAAAGGAACTCACTGTAATGTACCCTGTAAGGTGGATAAATACAGGGGAAAATAATTTTAGATTTAGAAGGAATCCCTGTATGCGGATATTGGTAAAGGGGATGTATCCTGTAAAGTTTACACAGGTAGAACAGGGGGAGGAAGACAGGCATCAGCGGACGATAGCTTAACAGAATAAAAGAAAAAAAGAATTAATCAGTGGAGAGGAGTGACACATATGTCAGCAAATGTAGAGAGTATGTTTTATGTAAGGGAAACCCCATGGCACGGATTGGGAACAAAGGTATTGGATGCGCCTGCATCGAAGGATGCGCTAGTTTTGGCGGGATTAGACTGGAGAGTCCTGCAGGAGCCGATCTATACATCGGCAGAAGAAGTGATTGACGGTTATAAGGCAAATGTACGGGATTCGGACCGCAGGGTACTCGGGGTGGTTACCGACCGTTATAAAGTCATCCAGAATGACGAAGCCTTTGCCTTTACCGACGGATTATTAGGGGAAGGTGTGAAATACGAGACAGCCGGGAGCCTGCAGGGAGGAAGGAGGGTCTGGCTGCTTGCCCATATGCCCCATGAATATATCATATCCGGGGAGCGGATTAGTCCATACCTGTTGTTCTCCAATACCCATGACGGGTCCGGTGCGATCAAGGTAGCTCTGACGCCGATCAGGGTTGTATGCCAGAATACGCTGAACCTGGCATTGTCCGGTGCAAAACGTTCCTGGTCTATGATCCATACAGGGGATATTCGGGAGAAGATGCAGGAAGCAAAGGATACGCTCTTTCTGGCGGAGCATTATATGGATGAACTGGGGAAGGAATTCGAGACGCTGCGTATGAAGAAGCTGACAGATAAGCAGGTGTTGGAGTATATTGAGGTCCTCCTGCCGATCGAGGATGATTTTACATCGCAGCAGGAGAAGAACATGAAGCGTCTGCGGGAGGATATGAAGATCCGGTATTTTGATGCGCCGGATCTGCAGGGAGTCGGGAAGAATGCCTATCGTTTTGTAAATGCGGTCTCAGACTTTGCGACTCATGCGGAACCTCTGCGCAGGACAGCAAACTACAAGGAGAATCTCTTTTCACGAACCGTAGACGGGAACCCGGTGATCGATAAGGCATACCAGATGGTCCGTGCGGCGTGATGGAGCAGGGAGGGATCATGTACAGAAAACGGCTGCAGCAGACGTTCTGCTGGAAGATCAATGGGGAACTGAAGCTTTTCCAGTACCAGATCTTACAGAAAGAAAAGGAAGTGATCTACCATGCCGCTTACCAGATTGACTGTATCATCAGTATCTATGAACTGCTTTTGGAAATGAGCAGGAGAATGTCAAAAGAGACTCTGGAGGCGGCAATTGCATTTCCAGATATCCTGGAATTCATCTATGAAGAATGGATGGGATATAAAGATTCATATGCAGAAGAGCTGCAGTTCTGCCTGAATCAAGAACTGGGAAAGATACGGACGGAGTACAGGAATATGAAGGAGGAGAATGAAAGATGAAGAAATTGGTGTCTACGTTAGGACTGGATAAGACAGAGTGGCTGAAATACCGCAAGCAGGGAATCGGCGGTTCGGATGCCGGGGCAGTGTGCGGGCTGAATCCCTACCGTACTGCTATGCAGGTATATCAGGATAAGATCACGGAAGATACTGAGGAGATTGATAACGAGGCAATGCGGCAGGGGCGGGAATTCGAGGACTACGTGGCGAGGAGATTTATGGAGGCAACGGGGAAGAAGGTGCGTAGGGCAAACACTATGTTTTATGATGAGAAATATCCGTTTATGCTTGCAGATGTAGACCGGATGGTAGTAAATGAGAATGCAGGTCTGGAATGTAAGACTGCAAGCCCTTATCTGGCAGATAAATGGGAGGACGGCAGAATTCCATTACATTATCAACTCCAGTGTCACCATTATATGTCCGTGTGTAATACACAAGCATGGTATATCGCAGTCCTGATCTACGGGAGGGAATTCAAATACTACCGGTTAGAGCGGGATGATGATATGTTTGCAGACCTGATACGGATTGAAGAGGATTTCTGGAAGAACCATGTTCAGGCCCGCATCCTGCCGGATCCGGACGGCTCCAAATTAGCAGACCGTGTGATCGCAGAATATTTCAGGAAATCCGTACCGGGGAAGATCTTGCTGACGGGGTTTAATGAGAAGTTAGACCGCCGTCAGGAATTGTCTGAGATGATGGCAGAGATGGATGCGGAGAAAAGGCTGATCGAGCAGGAATTGAAACTGTATCTTGGAGAGACGGAGAGTGCAGAGAATGAACAGTACCGGGTATCTTGGAAATCCGTAAGCAGTAGCCGGATTGACGAGAAGCGTTTGAAAGAGGAGAAGCCGGAAGTATATAAGCAGTACCAGAAGATTGTAGAGAGCCGGAGATTTACGGTAAAGGCAGCTTGATGGGAGAGAATGTAAGACTGCATAATGGAAGGAGACGGAAACTGTCGTGATTTTAAGGGAATCTCTGCAAAGACGATATACAATAGCTGAAAAATCGGTTATAATCAGATATATGAAAGTATTGGATAGAATCTTATTATGAAATCAGAGGTGGAAATAATGTTAGCAGTAAAGGGCTTATATAATGACGGTCAGATTGTTTTAAAAAGAAAAATTCCAATAAAAACAGCAGAAGTAATTGTTATTTTTCCAGACAGCGAAGATGCATCTGAGAGAATGACATTGTCTGCAGATAACAAACGGAATCTTTTTGAAGAATTTTCAGGCAGTGTGGATCGAATTATAGATGTAAAAGCAGAAAAAATGGAGGCGCTGGATAGAAAATATGAGAGTGTTGATTGATACAAATGTTATTTTAGATTGGATTATGGTTCGGGAACCGAATGCTTCAAATGCAAAACGAATCATGGAACAATGTCTGTTTGGAGTTGTGGATGGATATGTGACCTCTCATTCAATTTCTGATATTTTCTATATACTTAGAAAGGATTTTTCGGTTGAAAAGCGGAAAAAATTGCGGGTCTGATATGCGAAGAGATGTATGTGATTCCGGAAGACAAAGAGTTTATTTTAGAAGTGCTGCATCATGAGGAATGGAGAGATTTGGAAGATGGGCTGCAGATGCAGTGTGCAAAAGAGGCGGAAGTCGAATATATTGTCACGCAAAACCTAAAAGATTTTTGTGGATCAGAAATTGAAGCAGTCAGTGAAGAAACATTTTGTAAGATGTTTGAATGAAAGATCGGCAAGTATAAAAATATTATGGGAGAGACAGAAAAATGTCTCTCCTTATTTTATGCGCGGAGGTAGATTATGTCAGGGGTAAAAGAGGAGTTAGCAAAAAGGGCATCTAATATCAAAGAAAAGGATACAGACGAAAAACAAAAACTTTATCACGAAATCGAACAGCCAGGCAGAGGAGAATTGTCTGTCCGTCTGTTGAGGGCCGACGAAATTGAGTGCAGGGTGTCAACGATCAATGAAAAAGGATTAAGTTTGCTGCTCTATAAGGATGCCCGTGTGGACCAGAAGATCTTAGACGAGACGTTTACGCCGTTTGGATGGATGCGGAGCCATCAGATCATAGACGGGAATCTGTATTGTACGGTTGAAATATGGGATGCAGAAAAGTGCCAGTGGATTGCGAAGCAGGATGTCGGCACCACCAGTTATTCTGAGAAGGAGAAGGGGCAGGCATCGGATTCTTTTAAACGTGCCTGTTTTAACTGGGGGATAGGCAGGGAACTGTATACCGCTCCGTTTATCTGGATTCCGGCAGAAAAAGTATCGATTCAGAAAAAAGATAACAAGTATGTTACATATGATCGGTTCTCTGTCCGTTCTATTGCATATAACGGGCAGAGGGAGATCGTAGAGCTTACGGTTGTAAATGGGAAAGGATATCCGGTGTTTGAATTGCGGCAGAGGGGCGGAAATGAAAAGAGCGCAGGGAAGGAACAGCAATCAAAACCGGGACAGGAGGCGGATAAGAAGGTATGGCAATCAAAACCAGGAGCGGAATCGGTAACGGATTTACAGATGGAAGTATTGGAAAAAGAACTGGAGCGTACCGGTATCCCATTGGAAACTGTTCTGGCAAGATATCAGATTGGTACGCCAGAGCAGATGACACCGGCAATTTATACAAAAGCTCTGAACGGGCTGAAAAAGACGAAAACAAAAGAAGCAGCTTAAACAGGCGTGGAGCATATCATTAAAAAAATAATAATCAGGAGGAAATCAGGATGAACTATACAGAATATAAGCATACATTACAAGAGGCTTTGCAGAGACGTGTGGGAGAGAACGCAAAGGTTTATTTGGCAACGGCAGAAAAATTAAATGGAGTGACAGATGATGTATTTGTTATAGAGAAGAAAGGGAAAGACATTCATCTGAGAATATATCTAAGAGATCTGTATGAGGGAAGCAGTATGGGAGAGCATCTGGAAGAGAGTGTGGATATCCTGTATCGCTTAAGTGAAGAAAAACCTTTTGTCAGTAAAGAGGATATGCCGGAAATGTGGCAGTCGGCAAAACACAGGATAGAGATGCGGCTGGTAAACAAAAAATGGAATATAAAAATGCTGGAAGATGTTCCATATAAAGAATACCTGGATTTCGCGGTAATATTTGTTGTCCTTATAGCCGCAAAAGAAGGTGTACAGGCTATGCTTACGGTTAACCGGGAGTGGATGAAAAAATGGGGAATAGGGTTAGATGAGTTATGGGAAACGGCACAGAAGAATTTGAAGAAGGAGAGTTTTTTTGTTAAGGATATAAAATCTATGCTGAAGTCTCTGCTTGATAAAGATATAGAGGGAATGGAAGAAGACGATACAGAATGGTATGGGAATCTTTATGTAATGACAAATGTGAAACAGAGTTATGGAGCAAGGGTGCTCCTAAGAAAAGATATCCTTCGAAGATTTGCAGAAGAGCATAAAAGCAATCTGTATTTATTGCCAAGTTCACTTCATGAGTTTTTGGTGTTAGAAGATGATGGAGTATGTGAAAGCTCTGGGCTAAAGAAACTGGTCTGTGAAGTGAATAAGGAATCGGGAATGGTAGAGCAGGAACAATGGTTGTCGGATTCTGTGTATTATTATGACAGGGAAAAGGAGGAGGTGAGGATTGTTGCGTAAAAGAATAAAAATGAAAATACCAGGAAATATTAAGCTATTTTGAGAATCTGGAGCAAAATAGTATTTCGAAAGTATAAAAGGCCAATTTCATACCAAATTGGCCTTTTATAAAATGCAGTGATATGAGAAGTATTTGAAAAGAGTTATGGTGTAAATATTACAATGTGTCTCATGTGTAAAAATATTTCAAAATTTACAATATTATAATCAATAAAAGTAAATAAAATTATAAAAAATTTTCTCTATGGGACATATACTCATTTAATTCAGTTATTTTTGATTCAATAAGAATGTCATATGTGTCTGCTTTGTATGAGGGCAAAGATAATTGTGCACGGTTAAAAGTTTTACATTGTTTCATGCTGTCTTTCAAATGTTTGTATGTACATAGTTGATAAAAGTGCGGTAGTAAACGTGTTGCTAATAGGAAGGTACAAGAATAAAAAATGTAAGAAGGATGATATGACCAGATAGAATTTGTAAACATTGTATACAGGTCATTGTATTCAGATTCAAGTACCTTTACTATATCCAAGTTATATACTTCATCACATAAAAGGACAGTGTTAAAATATAGGCATAAACCTTTAACTTGAAATATTTCTTCACAAGAAGCAGAGTCTTTGTAAAGAAGAGTGTCTTTATACTTACGACCTTCTTCTAAATGAAAGGAAGCATAGTAGGGGTCAAATATAGCAAGTGTGTAATGATAAATGAACTCGAGGAGTAAGCTGTGATAATAATTATAGCTGTTAAGTATAGCGGAAAGCTCATTTAAACGACGGAGAAAGCTATGATATTTTTCCGCGGATTTTTGTGCAATTATAACCAAGGATGTGTCAATTATACAGTTGACCATATCCTCTAGAATAAGAGAACAGAGTTTTTGGAGAATTTGGATTTCATGTTCTGAAAGATTGTATTTTCCCTCGATATCTTTCTCTATATCTTTAATAAAAATAATTATATTATCTAAATTAGGAATTATATTTTCCGATTTCATATAATCAGTTTGCAATTTAAGTAATTTTTTAATACCAATTTGTAGAGTGGAAGGTGGAAAAATCTCTCCTTTTGTGTTATGTGAAACAAATAGATATGGAAAAATATGTTGGGCATATTGATAATTCCCTAGTTTCATATATCGTTCTGTAATATCTATTAAAAGATTATTCCAATTTCCTATAGTTTGATCTAAAATAATTTTTGACTTTTTCTTCATTCGAGAAGGTATAGTTGTAACTTGAAAATAGAAACGAAGAATTATATTAAAAATGATTTGATATAATTCTGTATAAGGAATAGAAAGGGGTTTTCCATATTCCAAATTATGTAATAAATCGTAGATTTTATCCTTATAAATATTATATCTTATTGGATATCGCTTCCAAATAATATCGGCTATTAAATGTGGCATATAAATTTTTAGATGTTCATTATCATAATATTGTAAAATTCCATAAGTCAGTGCTTGGTCAATCGACTCAGGAGGGAAATGTTTCTCTATTAAATTTCTTGAAATAGGAACTTTAGCCCAAATTGAAAGTTCAGAAGCATAAGCATCTAAAAAATCTTGGGGATAGTGATGTAATAATCTTCCAATCAAATTAAAAATAGTTTGGCTAGATTTATCTTGAGAGTTAGGATAACTGCTATGGAATTTACAAGTAATAGTTTCATTCCAAATCCAAGTATCCTTTTTTAGTACAATATCCTTTGTTAGAGATTTAGATAATCCTTTGGCAATCAGAGTAAGTACATATGGATTATAATCTATATTTTCTAATAATTGATTCAATTCCTTCTTTTCAAAATTAGATAGAGAAGGGTAGGAATAAGCTATATTGGATAATTGCTCTATTGGACGATTATTTAAGTCCAAAATAGGATAATTTAATTTATGATTACAGTAAAGTGTTACAATAATCACTCTAAGATTCATATGTGTAAAATTTTTCTCAATAAAAGCTATATCAGAGTCAGATATGTAAGGTATTTCGATAACAAGGACAGAAGTGGTTGGTTTATCATTGAGATTATGAAATATTTTATCCAATGTTAATGTCGAAGACTCTTGATCGATAAATGATATTTTTAATAACTTTTCTTCAATAGGAAGAATATCATTATCGAAGGAATCGAGCCAAAAAATATCCGGATATGGAGTGGTATACTTTTTTAATGTATTTATAAGTATCTGTGTTTTCCCTGTACCAGGATTACCAGATAAAAATAGAATATTTTTATCTTCTAAACTTCTTATTATTTTATCTTCCATTTTAGACCAAGGTATATATTTATTAATTAATCTACGCTGTTCATAAGGGAAAAGAATACTCGTATCAAATGTGCCAAAAAAGTAATGAAAAACTATACTTGAAACAGTTAAAGAAATATTTTTTTCTGTTTTAATATTATTCTCTTCTGCGAAATGTTTCAAATTTGTTTCAAGTGAATTTTTCCTTCTAAGGGAAGAAGGTAAGTATTCGAAATTCCAATTTTTAGAACTTGAATACATAAGTATATCAAAGTGTTCTTTTGATAATGTAGACTTTTCATTAAAGATATTATAAAGTGATTGTTCGGAAAAAGTACAACTGGTATTCAACTCATCGCCTAATAGATATCGCATAATTATAGAAATATCATTAATGTTCAAATTATCTTTAAATACGTTAACAAGTTTTTGTAATAAAGTCATCTCGACGCCTCCTTAATTATATTATAGCAATTTGGTAAAGTGATTGTAAATAGTAATTTAAAGAAATGCTCGTTTTGCAATTTTGTCGCACTTTCCACTTTATTGCTTTTTTTGCGCATATGATACAATAAATTACAAGGAGGTGAAAGTGTGAAGAATTTATTCGATGCAGGAAATGGATATGTAAAAGGAGTGGTGGAGGAGCCAGATAATTTTCAAATCATGGAAAAAATATTGAAAGTGGAGAATCAGGTTGATGTGATAGCAAAGCAAATGCAGCAAAATGATTCAAACTTCATGAATAACGATGGAAGGAGAATTGTATGTAAAAAAAGAAGGAAGTGTGTGAGAAATCAAATGACAACCGAGCAAGATGGCACAATATCGTTGATACAAACATATGATGACGCAAGTAAAGATGTTGTTCCGTTTTTTACTAATATTCGAGGTCGGATCAGTGTATATAGGATAGAAATTAAAGAACATTTTACAACTGATTTTTTTGGTATATATGTTGATATATCTTCGAAGTGGATTATTGGTAGGATTAGCAAAGTTAAGCAACGCTATCTTTATGAATGTTTTATAAAATCCGGGGTGATAATTAGCTCTAATATCACCTGCAGCAAAGCATCACAAGTTTTATTTGAAACCTTTGCGGCAGAAATTATAAGTACAGAAAACCGGTGTGTCATATCTATGCTAGCGGGTTGGTACAATGGTGAATTTTACTCCGCGGAGAAATTCCCGTTTGCAAAGGTTGGAGAATTTCTCAGCTTGCCAGTAATGAAACGTGAATTTCCTGTTGTGAAACCTGATCGAGGAGTTTGGTCATGTTATTTTAATGAAATAAATAAAATTGTGAACACTGAAGATCGCTTGATGATATTACTTTTACCCTACATCAGCATATTAAAAAGTTTAATGCGGGAAGAACATTGCGAGTGTTTTGTGTCTTTGAATTTTGTTAAGACAAATGATTTCCAGATAGAGAAAATCTGTTCGTGGTTTCAAATTTTTAATAGAAAAAAGTTTTCTACAGTGTATGCATTATCTGCGGAGAAGGAATGGATAAAATATTTGTGTAGTTGCAAGGATGAGATAGTGATTGCAAATTTTTCGATATCGGATAGTGATTCACAATATGAAAAAAGCAAAATAATAAAAAGATGGAAAAAAACATTGGACATTACTGAAGGAAAAATGGGAAGTATGGGAAATGGAGAAAATGGAGAAGATGTAACGTTGATAACAATATCGTCAGATTTAATCACAGGAGGGTACAATTCCCCGATGCTTGCATCGTAACAAACTTACCATAAAGCAGAAAAGATGATACAATGGAAGCAGAAAGGAGAGTTGTAGATGAGTGA
>CAJTGB010000055.1 GCA_910575835.1 Lachnospiraceae bacterium
CTTTTGGACTTGCGTAAGCAAGTGCAAAAGGCAAGTGCTGTGAGAGGCGACGTAGGAGCCGCTCACAGCACTTGAGTGCTTGCACCGGGGTAGTTGATTGCTAAGGAAGGGTGTATATAATATCATTATAGATGAAGATTTTTATCAATCTTCTGACGAAAAATATGATCCTTTTTTAGATGGAAAAATTATGGAAGCAGTTCTTAGCTCATTTGTCCAATATGTTAAATGTCATTTTGAAAATTTGTGGTTGAAAATAAGGAGTTATCAGAAAAATGAACTTCAGGCAGTGTGGGAAATTGTGGAAGATTTTTGGAGTCAAGAAGGTATTTCAATTAGAGATGCAGTAAATGTACGAATAAATATTAATTTTGATTCCATTCTGGAATGTAATTACATTGAGGACTATGAATTGATTAAAATGTTTGTTTATGTGATTAGGAAAGAGGTGAATAATTATCAATTTGTAGAAAGAAGTAAGATTGTTCAATGGAAGAATGAAATCCTTTTTGATGACAATTATTTATGGTTCATTTCTGCAGATTTAAAACATATTTTGTGCAAAAATGGACTTGGAAAGTATTTGTCCAGGATATTTTTGGAGTTGAATAGAAAACATATGATACGAACGGATAATGGCAGACTTACAAAGAAAATACAAGTAGGAAATTATCGGCAAACCGCATATCAAATAAAAAAAGAAATATTTAATGAAACTGGAAAAATTGACATTACAAATCTAAGGAAGGGGTAAAATTATGCATGATTTAGAAGGTCATTTTGTTGAATTGTGTGAGAAGCCAAATCCAAATATTCTTATTTGGGGAAGTTCGGGACAAGGAAAAACATACTTCTGTTGCAGAAGAATAGAAGAGATATTGAAGGTTGGAAAAAGGGTGATAATTATTGATTTTTCCGGGAGTTATACGAAAAAAGAATTGATGAAAAACAAAATTTTGTTCTTGGAGAAAATACAAGTTTTGAATCCTTATGTCGAAAAGATGGAGTGGGGTATTTCATCTGAAGATGAAGAAAGTATGATTTCAAACTTATCAGATACGTTGATAGAAATACTGAGAATTGAAAGTTATTTTCAAAGAAGATTGTTGCGGAAAATATTAAAAGTACATTTGAAAAAGGAAAAAAATTTTAGTGTGCCATGTTTCGTTAAAACTTTGGAAAAGGAATATGTATTGGCGAAAAAAAAGGGTGATTGGAAAGATAATGTAGACAATATTGGACGCCTTTTAACCAGACTTTCTATTTTCGAAATGATAGAAAATTTTCATGTAGTAGAAAAAGATCGAATGACTTATTTTCCGGTTACGATTTTTCAGTTGAGTGATTTTCCAGAGCAAGAGAGAAGATTTTTGTCTGAATTTATGATAATAAGTTTGTGGAAAGAAATTCTTAGTGGGAGAAAGAAATTCGATGTAATTTTGTTGGATGAATTTCAGTTGATACCTATGAAAAGTGGTAATACATTTTTGCGTATAATGCGGGAAGGAAGAAAGTATGGATTAGAACTTATTCTATCAACACAGTTTATCAGTAATTACAGTGAAGATGTAGAAACAAGTTTGTTGCAGGCGGGGAATTTAGTGATTTTTAAGCCAGCAGCATGTGATTTGAGGTTTTCTGCTACAATAATTGATGAGCGGAAAAGGGAACAATGGATAGGTGTGTTGGAAAGATTAGATGTTGGGCAAGCGGTTGTAAAAGGCAATTATACTTGCAATGGAAACAATATAAAAATAACAGACCCAATAATTTGTATTGTTTGAAAGGGTATTTAAAATTATTTGACTTAAGACTTTTTCATGAATATGTATGTGAAAAATATCCGTTTTTTTTTCATATAATAATGTTATAGAGGGTAAGATGGATATATAATGCATAGAATTAAAGAAAAAGGTTAAATGAATTTTATGAGAAATTCGGAATATGAAAATATAATGGAAGGGAGACAAATTATGCAAGACGAAAAAATGATTATCGAAAAGCTAACTGAACTGCTTTTTCAGGAGAATCTTATTACACTTGAAGAAAAAGCTGACGTTGCGAAACTGATCAGGGAGGCTGAGGCAAAATGACATTACGCGCAGTCATTTACTGCCGTTGCTCCACAGAAGAAGAAAGCCAGAAGGACGCGCTTTCCAAGCAGGTCGAGGAGGCGAAGGATTGCATCAGCCGGAACGGGTGGATACTTGTAGATTCTTACGTGGAAAGTAAATCAGGGACAACGACGAAGGGACGGGCGGAATATAACCGCCTGTTCGAAGAGTTGTCCCAGGACCGCTTTGATATTGTAGTGGTGAAGTCTCAGGACCGCCTGATGCGAAATGTCAAAGATTGGTATTTATTTCTGGACCGCCTGGTCACCTGCGGGAAGCAGCTTTATCTGTATATCGAGCATAAATTTTATTCCCCTGACGATGCCCTTATCACAGGGATCAAGGCAATATTGGCAGAAGAATACAGTTCGGAATTGTCTAAGAAGATCAATAATGCGCACAAAAACAGGCAGAGAGGAGGGAAGGTCTTTATTTTTCCGCCGAATACATATGGACTGCGTAAGGTTTCAAAGGGGCGATATGAGTTGGTTGAGGAAGAGGCAGAAGCGATCCGGCTGATGTTCCATCTGGTAAAGACCTGCGGCTGCGGTATGATCGCTAATATGTTAGAAGAGAACGGGATGTGCGACAGGCAGGGGAATCCCTTTGAGGAGGAAGCAATCCGGAGAATTATCCGAAATCCGATACGCTGTGGAACCGTGGTACAGAATAAGCGGCATTGGGATTTTCGAACCAAAAGGATGATCAAGACATCCGAAGAAGAATGGGTCATCCATAAAAATGCAGTTCCGGCCTGCGTATCTGAAGAGGAATGGCTGGAAGCGAATCGGGCAATGGACGAGCGCGCAATGGCAAGGAATGTGAAGGACTATAAGCCGAAAGGAGGGCATATTGGGAAATATGATTTGTCGGGCAAATTAAAATGCGGCCGGTGCGGGGCCAGTTACTACCGCAGTTATCGAAAGAGATATAAGGATTCTGCCTATATTATCGAGTGGAAGTGCAGCAGTTATCTGTATCACGGGAAAAGGGGAGAAGGATGCGATAATATTCTCCTGAATGAAGAGAAGCTGTTTGAATTGTTAAACGAGGTATGCGAACGGTGTTACCAGGGCGGGCAGATGGATTCGGCAGGTATTGTGGAAAAAACATTGCTGATACTTGAAAAAGTGATCGCGAAAAACAGGAATAGCCTGAAAAAACAAAAGCTGGAGGAGAAATTAATACAGAAGAAAAATCTGTCCGATAAACTGCTGGACAAATTACTTCGTGATGTGATTACCGATGCTGCCTATAAGTCTAAGCGTAAGGAATTGGAGGATTCGATAAAAGCGATAGAAGAAGAATTGGAGACTTTTAAGACAGAAGAAGAATTAAAAGCGGCGATGGAGAAAAGAATGCAGGTTATCCGAGACAAACTGGAAAGCGGACTCGTAAGGAAGGCGGCGGTTTCCGAGATGATAGACCAGATAGAGACAATGATTGTTTTCCCGGACCGTCTGGAAATTCATTTCTGCCTGGAACGATTACTGGGATTCCGGCAAGGGACGCTTCCGGTATCTGCAGATGACAGGGAAAAAATGAAAAAAGTAATGGCCGTCTATTGTGCCTTGCCGGATGATTTCGTGTTTCAGAGACAAAAGGAGACAGAGCGTGAAAGAATTGTCCGGTATATGATGGAGAATCCGCATATTACAGCCAAAGAAATTGCAAGGCTTGAAGGAGTGAGTCTGTCGGCTGTGAATTACAGGATCAAAAAGCTTAAGAATCAGGGAAGGATTCGGTTTGACGGGCGGGGCGGCCGGGGAAAGTGGACAGTATGTGAAAGAGGGGAAGTATAATACGTTCCCCTTTCGGTATATGATAAAAGACTGTCGTTTAAGGTCGGGAGAAGATATTCAGGACTATGGAAAGATGTATGGATTTGCTTGCAGGAAGGAGTTGCGGCAGGTATAATACATATAATGACGGGCGGAAGTGAATTTGCTGCGGCATGTTCAGGAGGATTGCAAAGGACAGGATACGCAGATAAGGGTTGCTTTTTGCGGAAATGTAGTTGTCGTTGGGAATTAGGGAGAATATAGATCCTGTCAGAATAATTCGGAGAAAGATTGAGAGGTTGGGCTGTATATGGCAAGGACAGTTGGCATTGGGCATCAGGATTTCGAACAATTGGTTACGAACGGATATTTTTATATAGATAAAACGAAGTTTATCAAAGAATGGTGGGAAAGTGGAGATTCGGTAACATTAATTACCCGACCGAGACGATTTGGGAAGACTCTGAATATGAGCATGTTAGAGGAATTCTTCTCCGTAAAATACGCCGGACGGTCTGACTTGTTTGAAAGTCTGTCTATATGGGAGGATGAGAAGTACAAAAGACTGCAGGGAACGTACCCGGTAATTTTTCTTAGCTTTGCGGGTATCAAGGAAGACACTTTTGGGGAGGCAAGGAAGAGTATATGTCGTACGATAGAAGAGCAGTATAACAAAAATGATTACTTACTGGAGGGTGATCTGCTGAATGAAAAGGAAAAAAGATTCTATCAGGAAGTTTCGGCGGATATGTCAGATAGCACTGCGGCGGCATCATTGCGTTCCCTGTCGGATTTTCTTAGCAGATATTATGGCAAAAAGACCATTATCCTGTTGGACGAGTATGACACCCCCATGCAGGAGGCGTATGTTAATGAATATTGGAACAAGCTGACAGGTTTTATCAGAAGTATTTTTAATCTGGCATTTAAGACCAATCCTTATCTTGAACGGGCAGTTATGACTGGAATCACAAGGGTCAGTAAAGAATCTGTCTTTTCCGATCTTAATAATCTTGAAGTGATTACGACTACGTCAAATAAATATGGAGATGCCTTTGGCTTTACCGAAGAGGAAGTTATTGCAGCATTGGATGAGTTTGGATTGTCTGGTAGTTCAAAGACAGTAAAAAGATGGTATGACGGTTTTACATTTGGCAAATGCAAAGATGTCTATAATCCATGGTCGATTATTAATTATCTGGACAAGAGAAAAGAAGGAACATACTGGGCAAATACGAGTTCCAACAGTCTGATAGAAAAGCTTTTAAGAGAAAGCAATCAGGATATTAAGCAGACGTTTGAGAAACTGCTTGACGGAGAAAATCTGGTCGCAGAGATTGACGAGCAGATTGTTTATAATCAGTTAGACCAAAATGAGCAGGCTATATGGTCGCTTCTTCTTGCTGGCGGATATTTAAAAGTAAATCAGTTTGAGACGGTTACGGATGCGTATGGAAGCTGGAAGAAGGAGTATACGCTTGGGATTACCAATCTCGAAGTAAAGATCATGTTCCGTAATATGATACAGAGGTGGTTTGACCCTGTAAGGCCAGAATATAACCGTTTTATTAAAGCGTTGCTTTTGGGAGACATTGATGCGATGAATGATTATATCAACAACATATCGCAGTCAGTATTCAGTTATTTTGATACAGGAAAGAACCCATCCAAAAAAGAACCTGAGCGGTTTTATCATGGCTTTGTTTTAGGCTTGATAGTGGAGCTTACAGACCGTTATACGATTACCTCTAACAGAGAGAGTGGATTTGGGCGTTATGATGTGATGCTGGAGCCAAGACAGAAAGATGAAGATGCGATAATTCTGGAATTTAAAGTGTTTCAGCCGAGAACAGAAAAAGGGTTGCACGATACAGTAGAAGCGGCGTTAAAACAGATTGAAGAAAAGAATTATGAATCCATTTTAATAAAAAAAGGGGTTGAAAAAGAACGGATTCAAAAATATGGCTTTGCATTTTGCGGAAATGAAGTATTGGTAGGTAAAAGCCGGTAAATTAGATATTACTGCAGTTGTAAAAATGCCAGAGACAGGAATAAGGAGAAGTAAAATGAAGGTTTTCCATGGTTCTGATCATGCCGTAAATGTTCCGGTTTATCTTGGAGGTAAATCAGACAATGATTATGGTAATGGTTTTTATACGACAGAATACGAAGACCGGGCGAGAAGCTGGGCGGCGTTAAATGGTATTCCGGAAAAGTCAATTGTGAATGTTTATGAGTTGGATATAAATGATTTGAAGATATTGGACTTGAATGATCATGGGATATTGGCATGGATATCGGAAGTAGTGTCAAATCGCGGTATCAATCAAGAAGCAGCCGGTATTGTGGGTGAACATCTGGTAAGGCATTATAAAATAGATACAAAATCATTTGATATTATAAAAGGTTATCGTGCTGATGACAGTTATACGCAGGTGATAGAAGCCTTTTTATTGAACCAGTTAAATATTTACGAGGTAGAACGTCTGTTTTATAAGGGATCATTGGGAAATCAGATTTTTCTTAAGTCTGAAAAAGCTTTTAGGAATATTCGATGGGTAGAATCTTATGAAGTAGGTATAAGTGAGGAAGACAGACAAAGTGACCTGTACGCACGGCGGGAAGTAAACCGTTTTTTATCAGAGCGGATAAAAGCTATGTTGTTAGACGGATACCAGGTGCCGGGGATCACAGCGCAGTATGCCGTACAAAAATTGCTGACTTATCAGAAGGAGGAACAGGTCTATGTGTAAGACGGCATATGATGAAGCATATCTGGACAGTATGATACAAAAGACACGATATCTGTTTAAATTGATTGCCCGGAACTGTTTGGATGTGTTCGGTACAATTACTGATTATATGAATGGGGAATATCGAAAATACATGGATATGGGGAATCCTCTTTATCTGAATAAAACGCCCAAACAAATATTGGGAAGTCTTTCTGTTTCTGTTGATTTGTCAAAGGATATCAGTGAGATTTATGATGAATTTATACTGGAGTGGATGGCAGATATCTATACTTATCTGCAGTGGAAATATAATATCCCTTCAAATGAGATCATATGCAGAATAAAAGCGGAAGAACTATATAAAAAGTATTATCCTTTACATGAAGCATCTATTGATAACGGTGCTGAGAAGTTAGTTAGGAACTTTCAGTTATTTTGATACAGGAAAGAGCCCGTCGATTACTGAGCCGGAAAGGTTTTATCACGGATTTGTCCTTGGGCTGATAGTAGAACTCAATGACAGGTATGTGGTTTCCTCCAATAGGGAGAGTGGATTTGGCAGATATGACGTTATGTTGGAGCCAAGAAGCAAAAGTGATGACGCCATGATTCTGGAATTTAAAGTGCAGGATATCAGTGATGGAGAAAAGGAATTGTCTGATACAGTAAAGGCGGCATTAAAACAGATTGAAGATAAAAATTACGAGACGGTTCTGGTGGAAAAAGGGATTGAGAAAGGGCATATACGCAAGCTGGGATTTGCTTTTTGCGGGAATGAAGTATTAATTGGCAGTCTAGGATAGCGTTAAGTGGAAATAGAGGACGGAGGTGGCAGGATGAAGAAGGCACTGCCGGTGGGTGTGGAAAATTTTGAAGATATGGTGAAATCCGGATATTACTATGTGGATAAGACAATGTTTATAAAAGAACTGCTGGATATGAAGGGAAAAGTGAATTTATTTACCCGTCCGAGGCGTTTCGGGAAGACACTGAACTTGAGTATGCTCCGGTATTTCTTTGAGGATACGGGGAATGTAGAAAAGAATGGACAGAATAAAGAGTTGTTCCGGGGGATGAAGATCATGGATGCGGGGGATGCCTATACCGGCCAGATGGGGATGTATCCGATAATAAACCTGACGTTAAAGTCGGCAAAGCAAAAAGATTTTGAGACTGCTTACTATATGATACAGGCTGAACTTTCCTCTGAGTTTGAACGGCACAGGGAGATTGTCGAGTGGGGAAAAGAGAGGCTTGCCGCAAAGGAATATGAACAGTATGTCAGTATCGCAGAGGAAAAGGCAGACCAGAGGCTGGTGCGAGGTTCACTTAAATTGTTCAGTCAGTGCATGAAAAGGATTACGGGGAAGAATACGGTGATCTTGCTTGATGAGTATGACGTTCCGTTGGAAAATGCTTATTTCAAGGGGGTTTATGATGAGATGGTTGACTTTATCCGTTCGCTGTTTGAGTCCGCTCTGAAAACAAATGACTATCTACAGTTTGCGGTCATAACCGGATGTCTCAGAATTACTAAGGAAAGTATTTTTACTGGGTTGAATCATTTGAGAATTGTTTCAATACTTGACCAGCGATATGATGAACATTTTGGATTTACAGAGCCGGAAGTATTGCGGATGATGGAATACTATAATGTAGAAAGCCGTTTCCCAACAGTGAAAGAATGGTATGACGGATATATGTTTGGCAGCACAGAGGTTTATAATCCATGGAGTGTAATCAATTATATATACGATCTGTATGCGGATATCAATGCTTTTCCGCGTCCATACTGGATTAATACCAGTTCGAATGATATCATTAAAGATCTGATCGCGAGGGCTGACCGGGAGACAAAGGGGCAGATTGAAGAACTCCTTAACGGAGGCACGCTTGATATTCAGGTTCATGAAGAGGTCACTTACGGCGATATGTACAGCAGCGGGGAGAATTTATGGAACTTCCTGTATTTCACCGGATATCTGACAAAGAAGAACGAGTATTTTAAGGAATCGGCTATTTTTCTGCGAGCGCGGATTCCGAATATAGAGGTGAAGACCATATACCAGACGACGATATTGAACTTGTTTCGGGATAAGATAAAGAAAGAGGACTTCCGGGATTTGTACCGTGCGATAGAGGGTGGGAATACAGAAAAGATGCGAGATATTCTAAACAGTCAATTATTTCCGACTATTAGTTTTTATGACAGTGCTGAAAACTTTTACCGTGGTTTTATGACAGGAATTTTAAGCCAGAGCGAAGACTATCTGGTGAAATCCAACCGGGAGTCTGGAAACGGGCGTTCGGATATCATGGTGAAAAGCCCATCCCTGCGGGGAAAGGCATTTGTTCTGGAGGTAAAGGTATCGGATTCTATCGATAATCTGGATGATGATGCAGAAAAAGCGCTGCGGCAGATACAGAAGAAAAAGGACATGGAGGAGCTTCGTACGGAAGGTTACCAGAAGATTGGCTGCTATGGGATATCGTTCTTTCGGAAAGACTGTGAGGTTCGATTCGAGGCAAGCTGGCATTGATTTGTGAAAAAGAAGTTTGGCAAAGTACCGTTTGGAGAAGGTCTGGATCAATTATAGAAATTTTGGATTGAGGAGGTCTTATGGAAAAGGGTATCATTCGTTCAACGCTTTATGTCCTTAAGCATGAAGATATGGATGTAGCAATGGTGCAGATTGACAGGTTGACAGGAAAGATAGAGTATATTTTAGATATCTATCTACCGGAAGAATTACCGGTCGGAGTCAGTGAAGAAGTAAGGAGCATTGCCGCATGGTGGGCTTCCCGTGCGATCCCGGACTCCCGACGTGGAATCCAACAGGTCTTACATTATCTGGGGGAAGAAACGAACCTCTCTCTTATGTTGTCAGCCTATGGATTGAGCTTGACAGATCATTATTGGATGCAGCCGATCGGAGAAGAGTTGTACTGGAAGGATATTAATTTTTATGAAAATGATTTTTCGGACGAATTAGGGGATCTTTTGACGGATACAGGGAGGATTGACATGGAATCCAATATCTCCAAATTCTCTCCTGCTTCGTCCGTGAACGGTGAGATGAAGAAAAAATGGGTAATCATGGATGATATCCGCTATCTGATGAAAGTGAATGTGAATGATTATGGTCAGCAATCTGTGAATGAACTGATCGCCAGCCGGATGCACGAAAGGCTTGGATGGAAGAATTATGTGTCATATCGGCTTGACAAAGTCCTGATAGACGGGAAAGAGTATCCTTGCTCATTGAATCCATTATTTACTTCGACAGAGCATGAGTTTGTATCGGCTTATCAGTTGATCAAAGAATATAAGGCGCCGAATACAGTTTCCAATTATGAGGCAATCATTAATCGGGCGGTTTATTACGGGATAGAAGAGGAAACTGTCCGAAGACAGTTGGAGTATACGATTATTACAGATTTTATCCTGAGTAACACAGACAGGCATTTTAATAATTTTGGTTTCCTGTATAGTCCGGCAAAGCATAAGCTGGCTGCTATGGCGCCGGTTTTTGATACGGGAAATGCTTTGTTTTATAATAAAGAAACTGTTCCGTCTAATCGCAATTTATTAGATGTTACGGTGAGTTCTTTTTGTAAACGGGAAGTAGATATGCTCCGATATGTAACATGTACGGATGCGGTTCATTTAGATTTGCTTAAAGATTTTCCGGAAGAAGCAGAACAGATGTTGAAGGAATATACAGATATGCCGAAGGAGCGTGCGGAGGCGATTGCGCTTACGATCGGGCAGAAGATAGAATATCTGATATTATTTCAGCAGGGAAAAAAGATCTGGAAGAGAGAGAAGTATTGGTAAGGTGGTTCGATGGAGACAAAAAAGATAGAGATGCGCCAGGAAGGTAATCGGCTTATTATCGGTGATTCTCCCCAATTGATCGTGAATCTTGACAGCCAGGAGAATTATATTGTGGCTGAGGGTAAGAAACGTCCATATCGAAGAGAAGTGGCGCTCAGCCGGGATTTGCTGGAAGGCAAGCGAAGAAACGTCCTGGAAAGTGCGGTGGATTATTATTATGACCAGGCCTGCAGGGTGGCAGAAGGAATGTTGGTTGCAGAGGCATACCGGAATAAAGTGAACGCGAAATGAAGTGATAGAATGAAATCGGTACTCTGCCTGATTGAAAACAGGAGTGTTGGGAGGGAAAATGTATGTTGACTGACAGAGAATCCGTTTTGAGATATTGTCTGTCCTTGCCGGATACTTACCAGGATGCGCCCTTTCACGACCCAAACTGGCAGTTGGTCCGCTGCAAAAAGAATAAGAAGGCATTTGCCTGGACATATGAATGGAAAGATGGATTCATACGGGTCAATGTGAAGGTGGATCCGCAATGGCGGGATTTCTGGCGGCAGACATATGAAGCGGTGATTCCAGGATATCATCAGAATAAGGAGCATTGGAATACGATTATTCTGGATGGGAGTATCCCGGATAAGGATATCAAGCGTATGCTTGCAGAAAGTTATGATCTTGTGAATGGATAGACTTTTCGACCCGATTATGTTACACTAAATGTGTCACAAGATAGATTTTTATAATCGGGAGGTGAGTATATGCCCGATACAAATTTAGAAATCACACAAAAAGCTATGGATGACTTTAGAAAGATACAACAACATATGTTAATTGTGAAAAGTGAAAACGCAATAAAGACATATGAAAGCTTAAAAGGCGAGTATTTGTATTTAAAAAGTTTTCTAAATGTTGCAGGCGTTAATTTGACAGATATTGACATAATCAAAGAATAGAATGGAAAATAGTAAAGCATAAAAGGGTGTGACTATCAGGAAACACCCTTTTAAATTAACGATATTCAAAATGTCTCTGCCCCCCGTCAGCTAAATACCTGACTGGAATATATGATCAGATACCCCAGTCCGTCTCTTGCGGCCAGGAATTCCCCGATGATCACGCCTACCAGGCAGAGGCCGATATTGACCTTCATGTTGCTGATGATCGCGGGGATGGAGCTTGGCAGCACCACCTTTGACAGTGCGTGGAAGCGGTTGCCGCCAAGGGTGTAGATCAGCTTGATCTTACCCGGGTCTACAACGGTGAAACTGGTGTAGAGGCTTAGAATGCTTCCGAAGATGGCGACCGACATCCCGGCGACGATGATGGTAGTCTTCGTTGCGCCGAGCCATACGATCAGAAGCGGTGCCAGTGCAGATTTGGGCAGGCTGTTCAGCACCACTAGGTAAGGGTCCAGGATCTCGGAGAGTTTGGAGCTGAACCACAGCGCAACTGCCACCAGGATGCTGATGGCAATTACGAGAAGGAAGCTTAAGAGCGTTTCATACAGCGTGACGCCCAGATGGAGGAAGATACTTTTATCCAGGAGCATCCCAAAGAAGCAGAGTGCGATCTTAGTGGGGCTGCTGAAGATAAAGGAATCAATGATCCCTGCCCTGGCGGTTAATTCCCAGATCAATAAAAAGGCAAGCAGGATCAATACCCGGGAGATACTGACGATTCTTTTGTGTCTGCGGTGTTTGGTGAGATATGTTTGCTGTTCTGTTGACAGATTATTCATCTGTATTCAACTCCTTCCATATAAGATTAAAATATGTTTTGAATTCCGGGGCGTTGCGCCGGTTTAGCGGTGTGTCAGAATCTAAGTCGAAGATCAGCGGTATGGTCTGTTTGATGGCGGCGGGTCTTCCTGAGAGTATGATCACTCTGTCTGCCAGTGAGATGGCTTCTGACAGGTCGTGGGTTACGAGCAGGGCGGATTTGCCTTCCTTGCGGATGATCTGCCCGATATCGTCGCCGACAGTCAGGCGGGTCTGATAATCGAGGGCGGAAAAAGGTTCATCCAGAAGCAGAAGTTCCGGTTCTAACACCAGGGTGCGGATCAGCGCAGCCCGCTGCCGCATGCCTCCTGACAGCTCGGAAGGGCGCGAGGTCTCAAATTGCCGCAGGCCGTAGAGGTCGAGCAGGTCATGGGCGCGTTTTTTCGTCCGTGCAGTCAGCATGTGCTGGACCTCCAGGCCGAGAATCACGTTGTTGTAGATGGTACGCCATTCAAAGAGTTCATCGTGCTGAAGCATGTAGCCTACGTTTGTCGTGCTCTCTTTATGGTATTTTCCGTTGATCTTGATATAGCCTTTTTCCGGTTCGATGAGCCCGGAGATCAGAGAAAGCAGGGTAGATTTGCCGATGGTATAGTAGTGGAAACAAAGGGAACGGTTTTAACCAAATCGGCAAAAGTATTTGAGGGTATGTTTGAAGATAAGGAGAAGATTGAGCAGAGTATTTCGGTCAGGATCCGGTATTGTATGCAGAAAGCAAAGGTTCCGCAATATAAGATAGCCGGAGCGATCGGGTATGCAAATGAAACTATATTCAATTACATGAATGGTAAAATCCCGGAGGAACATATGAATGTGCATATGCTAAAGAAGATGGCGGTATATTTGGGGATGGATGAATATTATTTTTGTAATGAGTATCATAAGTTTATGGATAGTACAGATGTTCCGAAGTTTTTGAAAGAGATGAGGCGGGAAATGGGAATGTCACAGAGAGAGCTTGCGGCTGCGGCGGATATACCGTTGCAGTCTTATAAGAAATATGAGGAAGGATGGGTGCGGTTACCGGAGAAATATTGGCGGGCATTGATGGATATGGAGAAGGGATAGGGCAGAAAAGAGTTGCGCGGAGGCTGTAGATGTTTACTGGAATCTGGAAAATGCCGCAAATTCTAGATTCCAGAATTTTTCTTGCTCCCTTTTTTACTACTATTGACAAACTAACTCTTTAGGGATACAATATAAATAACTCTTGAGAGATACTGCGAGGAGGTTTATTATGAGTAAGATTGTTTTATATCACGGTTCAAACGGAAAAATTGAAAAGCCTCTTTTGGAAAAAGGCAAGGTTTATAATGATTATGGTCAGGGCTTTTATTGTACCGAACATATAGAGCTTGCAAAGGAATGGTCCTGCAATGAAGGTGTTGACGGTTTTGCGAACAAATATGAACTTGATACAGAAGGTTTGAAGATTTTAAATTTATCCTCAGAAGAGTATACGATTCTTCATTGGCTTGCTCTTCTTATGGAAAATCGTCGTTTCCGTGTGTCAACTCCTGTTATGCGCAGAGGTGTTCAATGGTTGAAGGAGTATTTTTTAGTTGATATCAGCGAATATGATTTAGTTATCGGCTACCGTGCAGATGATTCATATTTCTCATTTGCAAGAGCCTTTATAAGTAACGAAATTTCTTTAAGTCAGTTAAACTATGCTATGCGCCTTGGCAAACTCGGTGAGCAGTATGTTTTAAAAAACGAAAAAGCATTTAATCAGATAGAGTTTAAATCCGCTGAATTGGCAGATAATACGATTTACTATGCTCGCAGAAAAATGAGAGATGATGAAGCTCGTAATGCTTTTTTTGCAGAGCTTGAAAAAGAGGATGTTGACGGTATTTATATGAGAGATATTATTAGAGAGGAAATGACAAGTTATGATGTACGCTTACGATGAGCTCTATCTTAATGACGCTATGAGAAACCTTGGTGAAGCATTTGATTATTCGGCAGCTGTCTTGAATATCTCGATGGATGATTTTCTTGATATGTTTATTATAAGCGGTATTGCAGAACAATTTGCCGGCGGCGTTCCAAAGTTCGTATCAGGTCTTTCGGGAACAGAGCTTGTATGGGAAGTTTTAAATCGTACAAGGGAAAATATTGATTTGCCTGCACCACAGATTGAATATGACTACTCACCTGAATATTGGTGCGGTTGGATACTTGCGTTTTATCAATGGAACACAGGAAAAAGCTTTAAGCAAATTAAAAAATATCTGCCTATGAGTGAAATTTATAAGTTATACCCCACTTTGCACGAAGCATCGGAGGAAAAATTTGTTGATATAGCAAATTCTATACTTGAACGCAAAAACTTACCTACAAAATTACAGACAGTACGCAAGGCGATCGGACTTTCACAAAAAGAGCTGTCTGAAAAATCAGGGGTAACACTCCGAATGATTCAGCAATATGAACAGCGGGCAAAGGATATAAACAAGGCAGCTGCAGGTAACTTGTTTGCATTGGCGCAAACACTCGGTTGTAAAGCAGAGGATTTATTGGAATAACGGAAGGAGAAATCTGGAAAATACTAGAAATTCCGGATTCCGTGTACCCAATATGGTCTGGGGAACTTGAAATTATCTGGTTGAATATTTTTTGAAATTCAAAGTTTGAGGGTATGATTGATATAGAGGGAAGAAAATTCTTTAAGTTTTCGGTCTTAGAGCTCATAATTTTTGGGGTTAGTTTAAATTTCAGGAATCTTTATTCCCGCGAGCAACGAGGCAAGCGGGCATGCTTGCATGCACATTTGGCGACTGCAGCGGGGTCTTTGACTGACAGATGGAAGGGGATAAAGTAGAATTTTGTTAGAAAATGAATCTGGAATTTGGAACACACCTATATATAGGAGTTCCAGTTTCCGCAACTGGAACGGAAAATTTTAGAGGACATGGGGGAAGTAAAATGGCGAAGTATATATCGGATGTTATCAAAACCGACTATGAGAATTGGAGTCAGAATCAGGTTGTGTTCATATCAGCACCTACAGGTTCGGGAAAGACAACATTTGTTTTGAAAAACTTGATAGAATATGCAGTTTCAAAGCAACAGAAGATTCTGTATCTTGTCAACAGAACTATTTTGAAAGAGCACATACAGAAAAAAATCAATTTAGATGTGATGAGAAAATTGCGAGGCAAAAAATTAATAGATTTAAATAATAACGTAAGTGATATTATTGAAGTGGAATTATATCAAACGATAGAACTTAAATGTAAAGATAATCCTCAATATCTGAACGATACAAACTCGAAATATGACTATATCATTGCAGATGAGTGCCATTATTTTTTTGCAGATTCTACATTTAATACATACACGCAACTATCATATGATTGGATTGTAAATAAAAAGAATTCTATCTTGATATTTATGTCTGCTACAATAGATAGAATCGAAAAAAAGATTCGTATGGATATTTGTCACGAAATTGAAGGCGAAAAAGAAACGCGTTTTTCTATGTACTATGAAAATAAACCTGATAAAAAATATGATATTAAAAGAACGGCAAAGAAATATGATGCAGAAGGCGATTATTCATACTTGAATTGGAATATTTTAGAAAAAATAGAGGGTATTATAGAACTTGTAAAATCCGAAGGCGGAAAATGGTTGATATTTGTAGACAGCATAAAAAAGGGAAAGGAGATAGATAGACTGCTCAATGACTCTGGGATAGTTAGTAAATTCATTGATGCAAAATCAAGGAATTGTGATGAATTATCTGAAACGGTTAATAGCATTGTAAAGTTGGAAAAATTTGAACAACAGGTCGTTGTTGCTACGAGTGTTATGGACAATGGAATCTCCATCAAGGATATGGAGTTGCGAAATATCATTATTATGGCTGATGTGCCAGAAGAATTTATTCAAATGCTTGGTCGTAAAAGAAGATTTTCTGATTCTGAAAGATTAGATGTGTATATAATGCGCAGAACTCAAGGTGAATTTGAAAAAAGAAGGAAAGAGGTAGAAAATCACATAGAATTTATCGAGCATTTTCTTCAACATCGAGAACGTATTCTCGAGAGTATTATGAGGTATAGGTTATCATATGAGTATGCGAGAGACACTTGTTTTGTAAAGCAAGGGAAATTGGAGTTAAACCAATTAGCGGCTGAGCAATTCGATTATCTGCTTGAACATTACGAAAAAATTATCAATAGATTTGAGAATGATGGAGGGAATGCTTTTATATCGGAACAAATGGAATGGCTAAAGGTTGAGGATGCTGAAGAATTATCACGAAGATTGACTATGCCACTAAAAGAGAAGATATGTGAAGTGCTTGATAAATATATTAATAAGGATTTAACTGTGGAAGAAAAAATTGAAATGCGAGAACTGATTAGATGGGACTTGAAAAAATGTTTGGAATCTTGCACGAAACATAACGAAGAAGAAGTGAGACGTCATATTAAAGATATGGGGAAAAAATCTAATGCAGAGAAGACATTTTCAGATAAGAGGTTTAATGCTATTATGGAGATATTAGAGTTTGAATATAGGATGAAAAAAACGAAGAGTCAATTATATATTGAAAAGATTTCTCCAGAACAAAACAGCTAATAGAATATATTATATAAATATTTAGAAAAAGAGCCATTGTATTTTTAATGGCTCTTTTTGTGTTATGGATAATTAAGAGTTACAGGCGATTTAACAACCCATAAAGAATAAATTGCCAGCAGTTTCATAAATATATTATGAAACCTGACTGACGGAAAGCGGGTTGTGATGTCAAGAAAAAAACAGAAAATTGAGATTATTTTACATAAACCGACAGATATATCAAAGGTGTACAATGCGCCGCAGGTTACAGATTTTTGGAAAGAAAAGATTTTAGCAAAGGTGAGGGCGTGCAGCCTCACAGAGCAAGACTGTCTTCGATTATTGGAAAAAGATTTAGGTAATCATTAACAAAGATGAAAACTGTCTGATAAAATCCAATAATCAGGAGGGAAAATGAAGGTATGTATACATCTGCATAACTCCAAATATCGTTCCAAACCTAAAAAAGTGAGATTGGAAAAATAAGTTCAGTAGAGTTATGTAAGTAGAATCCTCAGAGGCGATATGTCTCTGGGGATTTTTGAGCCATTCCTTTTATCTAAATTAAGTGTTCAACATAGGTTGCTTTTTCGTTTGATATATTCATTTACAGCCTCTTTTGAAATTTTCCAAATCCGTCCAATCTTAAAGGCTTTTATCTCACCGGAATTAAGAAGTGTGTATGCCGTATTACGGCTGATTACCAGACATTCACAGAGTTCATCAATCGTTATTAAATCTAAACATTCATTGGGAAACATGATTTAACCTCCTGCTTTTCTTAGTTTATCTTTACTTTTTTGTTATTATATTTTTTATTAATTATGAAAGATAGGATTCGAGAAAGTGTCGTACATTTCAGTTATCTTGTTAATATATATAAGGGATAAAATAATTAGACCTAACAATAGATAATCATTATACATAGAATATTCAAAGTAAATAATATTAAAGATAGTAAATAATATATATTACTAAATTATAATAGTAATATATATCATATATGAAAAGTAACAAATTAACTAATACATTTATAGATAATCAAAGATAATGTATAAAAGTTGTAATTAATGACAAATAAATTAACAAAATATTAAATCAATATAATTAATCTAAAATAATAGGAGAAATTGGAAATGAATACAAGAATAGAATTTAGATGTACTGAAGAAGAAAGAGAAAAGGTAAGAGAAAAAGCAAAGAGAGAAGGATTATCTGTAGGAGAGTGTTTGCTAAAGCATACCATTTATAAGTGTGGGAAGAGTGGTCTAAAAGCAGAAGAAAAAGCGAGCGTATGTAAAATCCGTACCTGTTTAAACAAAATTTCGGATGGGATTGACGAGAAAGAGAATATTCAAGGAATATTGGAGGAGTGTGAAAGGTTATGTCAATCTTTAAAATAATGGATCATAAATACCGGAATATGCAGGATTTGGAGAATTTGGTAAATTATGCAATCAAGCCAGAGCATTGTATAGAGGGAACCTATGGCGCGCAGGGAGTATTAAAAGGAAATACAGAAGAAATGTATCTGCAGATGTATGAAATAAAGAATTATTTTAACAAGAAAAAGGGACGGCAAGCCATGCATTTTATCTTGTCATTCAGTGAACAAGAGGAGAAGTTCATTGGATTAAGGGAAGCATTAGAGATTGGATATGCTGTTGCGGGCTATTTCGCAGGGTGGCAGATTGTTTTTGGAGTACATACCAATGGAGAACATCTCCATATCCATTTTGTATTGAACACGGTTTCGTATGTAAATGGATTAAAGTTTTCGATTGGAATTGCAGAAGTGCAGAAAATACAAAAATGGATTGAAAAAATGATAGATGGTTATTCTAACCGGAGGCAACTATTCTCAAAATGTCAAACTGTAGAAGAAATGATAGAAGCAATGTATTCTCCTGCCCCATTTCCCTGTAAAATAGAAACTAACTGACCATAAAATGTAAATGTGGAATACTTCATTAATATATTATTCTAATGAGGCAACTAATGAGCCGGGATTAATCTGTGATTCTTTTGAATATTTTTGATAGGGAAATCTTCTGATAAGGAAATCTATTTGTAAGAAGAATCTGAATTACATCTTGGCTTTATTTGATTCAAATTTAGGATGAAGGAGATGTTTATGGGTAAAAGGAAGAGGATGGCTGTTTGAGAGTTCTGTAAAAATTTAATAGCGGTCGGAGAAGGGGATTTCCTCTGCTGTGAATGTGGGGAACCTGTAGTTGTAATCAGCAATTTCATATCGACCAAAGATTATCTCAAATGTAGAAACCGTAAATTCAAGAAGGCGGGGAGACGAACATGTGCGTAAAGAGATTAGAAACCGATAATTGAAACCTCAAATGAAGTATGGTAGTATAAAGATAAAGGAAAGGCAGGTGCGGGACAATGGAGAAGGAGAACCGTGAGCATAAGGACAGCGTTTTTGTTGATCTCTTTTATCAGGATGAAACGGCAAAGAAGAATCTGCTGAGTTTATATAATGCATTGCATGATACGGAGTATGAGGATGAGAATCTGGTACGGAAGGTGAAGATTGATGATGTTTTATATAAGAACTTCAAGAATGTCATTTCCTTTGAGGTGAATGGGCAGGTGCTTGTCTTTGGGGAACATCAAAGCACTGTGAATATGAACATGTGTCTGCGGTGTTTGATGTATTTGGGAAGAGCATATGAGCAGTTGGTAGATAGTAAAGCGCGCTACAGGACGACATTGGTGAAGATACCAACTCCGGAGTTTTATACATTTTATAATGGAAAGAAGGAACAGCCATTAGAACGGGTATTATCTTTGTCAGACGCATTTATGAATCCGGCAGGAGAAAATTCAGTAGAGCTAAAGGTGAAGGTGATCAATATTAATTCGGATAAGGCGCATGAGCTTCTGGGAAAATGCGGGATACTAAAGGAATACAGCCAGTTTATCAGTACGGTAAGAAAGTATTCGGATGAAGAAAGCGCCATTAAAAAGGCGATCAGGGAATGTATGGAACAGGGAATACTGTCAGATTATTTGAAGCGAAAGGGAAGTGAGGTGGAGAATATGTTGATTGCAGAGTATAGTTATGAGGAAGATATACAGGTGAAGCAGGAAGAAGCCATGCAGCAAGGAATGATTTTATCGGGAGAGATTTTTCGGAAAGTAAAAGAGAATCCCAAGTTGACCAATAGACAGATTTCTGAGGAAGTCGGCTGTAGCGAGTCGGATGTTAGAAATGTGAAGAAGATATTTGGTATATAGTTTTATATTTATTTTAACGCTATCGGAGTAAGTCTGGTAGCGTTTTTTATGTGCAGATTTGTCTAAATAATACAAATGGAACAATTTATCAGAAATAAATCAAGGATGGTGGGGAAAGGTATGAAGACTATCAGTCTACTAAATTTAAAGGGCGGCGTTGCGAAAAGCTTTACTTCGTTAAATATGGCTTATGAGCTGTGGCGCAGAGGCAATCGGGTATTATTGTGGGATAACGACAAGCAGGGAAATCTGAGCAAGGCGTTTGCTCGGTATGAGGCAGAGCAGACTGCACCTGCAGCAAAGATACTCAGTGGCGAATGGCACGATCCGGAGGAATTGATACAGGCGACAGATTATGACGGGATAGATATTATCACGGCGAATCTGTCATTGTTTGGCGCAGCCTGGAAGTTGGTGAAAGAAGGAGGGGCTGACATGACGGAGAGATATCGGAGATTTCTAAGAGCCGGTATCAACAATCAGACAGAAGACAGCATTTGTGAAAGATATGATTACTGTATCATAGACAATCCACCGGATATCGGGATCAACGTGGTCAATGCCCTTGTGGTTACGAATGAAGTCATTGTTCCTGTGAAGATTGATGAAAATGCGCTGGAGGGACTGGATATTGTGGCTGGACAGATTGAGGACGCAAAAGCATTGAATCCGTCTTTGGCATTAAAAGGCGTACTGATTACGATTTACCAGAATACGGACGGGGAAGCGGCAGGCTTAGAATGGCTCAGGCAGGAATGGGACAATGCAGAAAGCAAGCATTACAGGCAGTATAAGGTTCTTGGGAGGATTCGGTATTCTGCGAAGGTGGCAGAAAATTCTTTTGTGAAGAAACCAATCTACGAGTACAGCCCATGCTGTAGTGCGGCGCAGGATTATAAGCATTTTGTAACCCGTTATACAGGCATAGGGAGATAGTGGGGATGGCAAGATTTGGAATTAACGATTTGATAGATATTAAGAAAAGGGAGTCCAGGGAGGAGCCAGTAGAGGAGTACAAGGAGATATGGCTGAATCCCAGGGACGTGAAACCTTCGGAGAGTAATTTTTATTCGCAGGAAAATATAGAAGAACTTGCAGACAGCTTCCTTGCGGTGGGACAGCAGCAGCCGACGGTCTTGGCGAGAGTGAATGGGGAGTTTTGTATCGTGAGCGGGCACAGGCGAAACCTTGCGAATATCAGGAACCTTGAACGGGGATATCAGGAATATGGGAAGGTGAGATATCTGTATCGGGATATGACGCCGGTTATGCTGGAACTGTCACTTCTGATGGGAAATGTCTTGAATCGGGAACTAACGCCATGGGAGAAGACACAGCAGGCACAGAGATTGAAAAAGGCATTGATAAGGGCAAGGGATGAAGATGGATTGGAGATACAGGGAAAGCTGCGGGATATGGTAGCAGATCTTATGAATGAAAGCAGTTCTGGTATTGCAAGAATGGATCGGATCCATAATCATGCGGTGTCAGAGATTCAGGAAGAGTTCCGGAAAGGAAACTTAAATATCAGTGCGGCGTATGAGGCGTCGAAATTACCAGACGAAAAACAGAAAGCCATTGCAAAGGCAGCGGCAGAAGAAGGCGGTATGAAGGCAAAGGAGGTCACAGAGAGGGTAATGAAGAACCAGGAAGGAAAGGATGGAAGAAAAAATGAGGGACTTTCCGTGGTGTCCAAATTGGACACCGATTTACATCCCCAAAGTGGGAAAGAAATACAAAAGAATGATTTTGTGGGCAAAATAGAAGAAAAGAAGAACGAATGGACTGCAAGAGGCGGGAATACTAGGCAGTTCAAGAAGGGAAACCGCCATCAGGAGATATTACGGGAGTGGGGAAAGGAAAGCGTGAGCCTGACAGCCATTACACAAGCCGTTGCGGAAGCAATGCGGAAGGTGTCCAAATTGGACACATCAGAAGAGTGGTCAGATATAGAGTGGGCAGTATTCCTCACAAGGGCAATTATGAATCGGGCGGATTGCGTAAGAGAGGACGATTTGTATCTGCTTCACGATATTATGATCCGGTGTCAGGAAGAATTGTGAAACGACAATAGAAACATGCGGTGTCCAAATTGGACACCATACTGTAATAGGAAGAAACAGATAATGAGATCAAGAAATAGCAAAACCGGGACAGAGATGTCCCGGTTTTTTGCGTATGACGGGCATGCCCGTGTTCTGTGGTGAAAGTCCACTGAGGCGTAGCTACCGACGAACTTTATAGCGACTCCCAAGGTTTGCATCGTGAGGTGCAGG
>CAJTGB010000056.1 GCA_910575835.1 Lachnospiraceae bacterium
GTACTTTTTGATCAAGGGCGCGAAGCGCCGCATTTTTTGACTGGTTTGTCAAGTGTTTTTGAGAAAAAAGTGGGTGATTTTTGAAAAATAGGTTCTGAAAATCCCAAGAAATAAGGGCTGAAGATTCCGAGAAGTTATTTATGAATAAAGGAGGACACGAAATGAAGGTATATGGGAATTATAATACTATCTTCTCAGAGCTGAATCAAAAATGTAATGGTCATTTGCAGAAGCCCGGAACCAAGAAAAGCTTAAATATCATGGGAAAAATACATGAGTTAACGCTGTTTGTGAATCCGGTTTTAAAAGATAAGGTTCATATTTCGCAAGAGGGTCTTGCGTATATGAAAGGGAATCTACATAAGGAAGAAAACGTACCAGACTATATGCCAATGCCGCAAGAAGAGCAGGAAGTGTATGATCATATTCAGTCTCATCTTAATGTCAATACATTGTCGACATGCGACAGTACGGAGATCATATCTAAAGATTTGCGGAAGATGTATGAAGATTTACAATCAAAAGAGGCAGATTTTTTGGATATAAACGGTCATGTCGGGAATTTGATGAAAGCATATACACATATGTATAATAAGATCATAGATGGATATAATGACGGCACCAGGGAAGTGTGGATAAAAGATAATAGCACAGGTGATGACTTTAACGGGCTTGAATTTATGAGTAATGGAAGAATAGAACGTTATAGAAAACTTACTATGGAAGAAGAACTTGCTACATTAGACTTGGCTTTTGAAAAGTATGCGAAGGATATTGAAGACGGTGTAAATTATGCGATCATGATTGACAGAATATCTCCAAGCGTACTAAAAACAATGGAAGAATTGAAGAAGATAGCCGAGGAAAGGCATGATCGGAATATAATACAGGAATTGGAGGCAAAAGAAAATATAACGCAGGAACGTGAACTGAAAGAAATAAAAGAGAAGTATGAACGTCCTGAGCATGTGCCGATCTATAGGATGCTTATGGATGCAAGAATAGAATGGACCAACAAAGAAGGAATGCAATGAATTTCTATAAATATCTCAGATGATATCAAGCTATTGCTCGGACCCGGTCAGAAATCGAATTCCTGAACTGCCTGGTTCGCATCAGACAATTCATTAGTCTGATTTCTGACCGAATGGAGCAACGAATGTGTAAAGCCTGACAAAACCTATTAATTACACAACAGCTTCAACAATGATCTTATCACCAAACCGGATCTCTTGGATACCGGTTTTTTTGTTCTTATTAAAGTTAAAACTGATCATATAACCCTTGTCCTTATGGTAATATTCCAGGTAATCAGTTAACTGTGCCTCACCCCTTGCGTTATATTCATTACCATACCATTTTTTTAGTTCAATAATGAATTGCTCCCCAAGATAATCTACGATAACATCGGTTCGCCGTGCATCTCTTGTCTGTGCCTCGATATAATAATTCCCTGTGCCATTGATGATGGGTCTCAAAAACATCAGGAAGATTTTCCTGCCGTGGTTTTCAATGAACTTATCATCATTGTCACTGTAAATGTCATTGAAATATTCTACAAATTTTTTCAGAGTCATATCCATGTCAAGCCGGCCGTCATGAATGAAGTAACTTTTATCCCGCTGTGCCAGGGCGCCGATTTTGCTTGAAAGCTCCTCTTCTGAAAGAAAATAATTATAAAGACGCATTTCAAAGATGCGGTTTGCGATCTGTACTTTTCCGTTCTTATTGACCGCATATCCGAACATATGGGAAAGATTGATTTCCTTAGTGTCCGGGTTATATGAGAATTCATTTCCCTGGAATAAAATAGCCTGAAACATCTGTTTCATTGACGGATATTCTTCAAGATGCCGGATCATACTTTCGAACAATGGGACGGAATTAACTAAGAGCCTTTTTACGGCTTTCTCGATTCCGGCTTTCCCCCATGCGTCTGCCGGATTTTCACATTCATTGCCCGGAATAAGTTTTTCATCGATAAATTTGCATATTGAAGAGACCAGAACGGGATATCCGGCGGTATACTGATATATTTCTTCTGCCATAAGAGGAACATTCATTCCCGTATGGCGGTCAGCCTCATATTCCTCCAGCATGGACATGATCTGTGCGGGTGAAAAACTCATATCCATATCAAAGTCTGCGGCAATATTCCAGGGACTATTGTATAGATGCTCCGTCTCGGGACGCAATTTTAATTTCAGGTTTTTAATGTCATATACGCCCGCAAGGATCACCGAATGGAAGATCGGCGTATTCTCACGTTCCAGATAATATCCGCGAAGCTGTGCCAGGAAATCAATAAATACCTGGTTATTGCTTGCGCTGTCAACTTCATCGATCATCAGCACGACAGGGCGTGGACTGATCTTGCACATATCGCTTAAGCAGCCAAATAATTCGATCATGCCTGTGCTTGGAGCATCGATTTTTAAAGCCGATAACCGCTCCTCCAATTTCTCAGTATCTTCTGACGGGATCATACGGAGGGCTGCGGACAGACTTTGGGCGAAGGCTCTTGAAAATGCGGTTTCGTTTTCAAAGTTGGAGGTTGCAAGCTTTTGAAAATCCAGTGAAAAAATTATATAGTCTTTTTCTAAATACTTAGCCAGAGCCTTAAGCGTTGTGGTTTTTCCGTATTGACGCCCCCGGTTGATGATGAAATACTCCTCATTGTCAACATAAGTCTCTTTTATGATCTTCAATCTGTCGTCAAGCCTTACCATATAGTGTTTTTGGGGATTACAGAAACCAGTGATGTTAAATCTGCGTGCCATTCGACTTCCCTCCGTTAAATCTGAACTGTCACTTAAGAACCACAATCTAATTTTAACATCATACATCCGTCTTTGGCAAGAGAGGGTTCCCAAATATCAGCAATATCAGCCGTCTCTATATCTTTCCCTAAATCTTTCCATTATTAGATATTGACTTTCCCGTTATGTGTAAAGTGTATAATCAAAATAGATAAATGAACGTAACGGGGAAGGGTGTCTGAACTGTTATAAATTGACAAATTCTGGAATCTATAAACAGAACGGAGGGTGCGGATGAAAGGAAAGGTTGATATACAGGAATTTTACAGCGTACTGGACAGTTTGTATGAGAAGAAAGAGATGGACAAGGCAGAGCCTTATATGCTTGAGGTTCTTTCAAGAGCCGGCAATCTTGAAGACCTGGAGGGCGTGGTTTCAGTCTGCAATGAACTGGGAGGGCTGTATCGCGCTATGAGGCGCACAGATGAAGCGCTCTGGACTTATGAGAAGGTGATGGAAGGGCTTGAACAGATGGGCTTGAAGGGAACGCGCAACTATGTGTCGGCGCTGATCAACCTCGGCAACGTGCATATTGCCCGGAAGTCTTATGAGAAGGCATACGGCATCGACCGGCAGGCGCTTGAGATACTGGAAAGGCTTGGAGGCGAGGCATATCAGAGAGCCGCGTTATACAACAATATGAGCGCCGCCCTGCGGGAGCTTGGCAGGACGAAGGAGGCGCAGGATATGGCGCTTAGGGCAATAGAGATCATAAGAGAACTGCCGGAGTGTATGGGTGAGCTGGCGACTTCTTACACGAATCTAGGTCAGGCGCAGGCAAAGGAATACGCCTTTTCCGACGCCAGGCAGAATCTTATGCACGCATTGCAGTTATATGAGAACAGCAGCGGAGACAGGGATATTCATTATGCGAACGCGGTGTATGCCCTTGGGAATCTGGACGACGCGCAAGGGTATTATAAGAACGCCGAAGAGAGGTATATCCGGGCGGCGAAGCTGATAGAGCGGGATTTTGGGCATACCTGCGATTACGATCAGATCATGGAGGATCTGCAGAGAGTCAGAAGGAAGGTGAAGAAGGTTGAAGGGAATGGAATTATCCCAGAGTTTTTATGAATTCTGTAAGGAGCAATTATTTGCCGGCGGTTTGGAGGAGCTTCGGGGTTATGCCGCGGCGGGGCTGGCCGGTGAGGGATCGGAATGTTTTGGCTATGATGATGATATATCACAGGACCATGATTTCGGCCCGGATTTCTGTATCTGGATCCCGGAGCGGATCTATCAGGAGAACGGAGGCAGGTTAGAGGCGGCATACGACGCATTGCCTAAGACATACCGCGGATATCAAAGGAGCAGTTCAAGACAGATGCTTATCAGACGCGGTATCATGACGGTCGAGGGATTCTACAGGAAATATACCGGAATCCTGCACATTCCGGCTGACGCAAAGGAATGGTTCCAGATTCCGCAAGGTTTCCTTTCCGTTGCGACAAACGGCGCGGTATTTGAGGATCCATACGGAGAATTTACACGCAGACGGGAATATCTGCTTGCCTATTATCCAGAGGATGTGATCAGGAAAAAGCTGGCGGCAAAGACGGTAGCCATGGCGCAGGCAGGGCAATACAACTATGTACGCTGCTGTAGGAGAGGGGAATGGGAGAGCGCATATCTGGCAGGCGGAGAGTTCGTCAGAGCTGCTCTTTCTGTGATCTACCTGCTGAATAAGAAGTATATGCCGTTCTATAAATGGGCGTTTCGGGGAGTGGATACGTTGACAGAGCTTCGGAATGCAGCCGTCGATCTGAAAGCCTTTGTCCGCCTGGAAGATTCGTCAAAGAATGCTGTACAGAAAAGAATCCTGATAGAAAGTATATGCAATGAAATTGTCTGTGAACTAAGGAAAAAGGGCTATTCTACAAGTAACGGCGATTTCCTTGAACCCCACGGGAGTTCTATAATGAACGGCATCCAGGACGACTGGCTTCGCAGCCTGCATGTGATGGCAGATTATGACTAGTGTTCCAGAAAAAATCATAGAAAGAGAAGGAAAGAAAATGGCAGAAAACAGAGAATACAACTCCAAAGACGAATTGATCGATCATATTATCTCAGAAGAATACGCTATGTTTTCTGAGGTACAGAACATAGGCGGCCGCGCATCCTGCCAGGATGATTATGACACGTTTTATATTATGCGGTGCGCCCAGCACAGCATTTTTGCGGAAAATACGCTGAAAAGCTATCTGCAAGACATAGAAGACGCACAGAAGGCACGAAGGAATCTGATTACAGAAAAGTATTCCTGGATGATGGAAGAAACCGATCCAGTCTGGTTTAAGGAAAAGTTGAGTCCGCATCTGCCCCGGCTTAGCCCGCGCAAGATGCGTTTGGTGGAAAGTATGACGGTTACTTTTATGAACTGTTATGAGGACGTGAAAAAGCAGTACCCCAATATGCTCGCCTGGGGACGCGATCCGTATGACAATCAGGGCGGCGCTTCTATCCGGCTGTATTTTTCCGGTGAACTTAAGACATGGTCGGAGGGGACCTTGCTGCGGGCTTGCCAGGATATCATTTCGCATCTGGAGAAACACGAAAATCCGGTGCGTATGATCTACGAGAAAATCATGGATTTTTACAGCCGCGTACTGATGTAAGAAGGCAGAAGAAGTACGGGGCAGAATTCCCGTTAGGGGAAAGGGGAAAAATCTGTAAAAACAGGAAAAAAAGGGCTGTAAGTTTTTTTAGAGCGCCGGATAGAAGGTTAACGGGGAGTTTCAATATAAAAACTGCACAAAAATGCAGATAAAAATAAGTTGAAATGTACAATATTGACTTTGACCGATAGGGAAATGATACCTTATAAAAGGAATAAATAATGTAACTGCCGGATATCAAATACAATATCAAAGACAGTTACGTTCAGGAGGATCAAGAAAGGAGGAGACAATGAGATATTACGGCGAAGAGGCTTTGGGAATGGTTGAGACATTAGGCATGGTTCCTGCTTTAGAAGCGTGTGATAAGATGCTGAAAGCAGCTGATGTCGAATTGGTCTCGTATGAAAATGTGGGCTCTACCTTGGTGACGATTATGGTCAAGGGAGATGTTGCTGCATGCAGGGCGTCCGTTGACGCAGGAAAAAGAGCCGCGGAACAGATAGGCAAGGTGACGGCGGTGCATGTGATACCTAGACCGATTCGGATCATCGGTGACATCGTATCCTGTCACGATGTAGACATTTATTAATACATAGGGAGAGGGAAGACTTATGGCTAAATATAATGCTTTAGGCATGATAGAGACGTTTGGTCTTGTGTTTGTACTGGAAGCCGCTGACGCTATGGTAAAGGCCGCTGACGTGGAGCTGGTGGGCTATGAAAACACAGCTTCCGGCTATATCTCAGTACTGGTTGCAGGAGACATTGCCGCCTGCCAGAGTGCGGTAGATGCCGGTGTGAAGGCGGTGAAGGATATGGAAGGCAATCTATACAGTTCCGTGGTGATCGCAAGCCCGCATCCGGATCTGTACAAGATCACAGAGCGTTACCGGTTGGATAAACTCCTTCCGCAGATCGATTAGAACGCTTAAGGGAAGGAGACGACATGAATATTATCGACAATGATCTGCTCTCCATCCAGGAAGCCAGGATATTAGCTGAAAATGCAGCGATGGCAAAAAAACAGCTTGCCCAATTCTCTCAGGAAAAGCTCAACACCATTGTGGAAGGAATGCTTGACGCAGTAGTTATGCATCTGGGAGAACTCGCCTTATTGTCCCATGAGGAGACCGGTTACGGGAAGGCAGAAGACAAGGCTGCAAAGAATTATTTTATCTGTGAATCGGTAAGACGAAAGATCCGCAATATGAAATGCGTCGGATTTATAGAGGAAGATGCAGATAACTGCACGGCGAAAGTGGGAGTGCCCTTAGGAGTGATCGCGGCGTTGGTGCCGTCTACCAATCCGGTATCTACCACCATCTTCAACGCGGTGATCGCAGTAAAGGCGGGCAATGCCATTATCTTTTCCGCGCATCCAAGAGCAGTTAAGACAGTCGGAAGAACATTGGACATATTGATCAAGGCCGCCTGCGAACACGGTATGCCGGAATATGGGATCTCCTATCTGCACGCGGTGGACAGGGAAGGGACCAATACCCTGATCAGGCATCCTGAGGTGAATCTGATCCTGAATACCGGAGTTCCTGCATTTCTGGATGAGGCGAACCGTTCCGGCAAGCCGCTGATCTACGGCGGAAGCGGAAACGGACCTGCGTTTATCGAAAGAACCGCCGATGTGAAGCAGGCAGTCAGCGACATTATCGAAAGCAAGACTTTTGATTACGGAATGGTATCTGCCGCGGAACAGTCCGTCGTAGTGGAGCGGTGTATCGAACCGGAAGTCCGGCGGGAACTGACCGCGCAGGGAGCGTACTTTATGACGGAGGAAGAATCCGTCAGATTAGGCAGGCTGCTTTACAACAGCGACGGAAGCATCAATGCGGAATTCGTCGGGATTTCTGCGAAACGTCTGGCGTCAAGAGCCGGATTTTCCGTAGACGGGCAGGTAGAATTGCTGATCGCCGAAGGGAAATACGCGCTGAGCGACAATCCATATAACAAAGAGAAGCTTTGTCCTGTGCTTGCGTACTATATCGAGGATGACTGGCAGAATGCCTGCGAGAAATGCATCGAGCTGTTATTTGCCAAGAACGGCGGGCACACGCTGGTGATCCATTCAACGGACGATTATGTGATCCGGCAGTTTGCACTGAAAAAGCCGGTGGCGAGGGTGTTGGTCAATACTCCGGCGTCGCTTGGCAGTATGGGCGTGACTACGGCTCTGTTCCCGGCCATGACGCTTGGAAGCGGCGTGACAGGACAGGGTATCACGTCGGAGAATGTATCGCCGCTGAATCTTGTGTATATCCGCACGGTCGGGGCAGGTATCCGGGACAGCGCATATATCAGGAGATATTGCGGTGATCAATTGGCGGAAATTAAGGAGAAACGCAAAATGGAACGTGAAGAGGGGATGCGCCTGATCAGGCGTCTGATCGGTGAGGCGGTTTCCTCTGCATCGTAATAAATGAAAACAAAAAAAGAAAGTGAGGTATATGAAAATTGGATATTCGTGAATTTTCTACAAAACTCGCAGAAGCAACCAGGGATATGACGCCGGCAGAGCGCCAGGCGATCCAGAAGATGTTCCAGGGAATGAGCGAGCAGATCACAAAAGAAGATCCGGCGCCGGCATCTTGCGCGTCCGGATGTAAGGACGGATATGCAGGAACGGCAAATCACGGGACAGCTATTCCAGAAGGACCGACAGAGCGTATATTGGCTTTGAAGAGGCAGTATATGAGTTGGAAACCGTCCATCACAACACATCGTGCAAAAGCAATCACCAAGATTTACAAAGAGAATCCGGGAATGCCGAAGATCCTGCTTCGCGGAAAATGTTTCCGTTATTGCTGTGAGACGGCTCCGCTTGTGATCCAGGAGAATGAGCTGATCGTCGGCAACCCGACAGGAGCGCCGAGAGCCGGTGCATTCGCTCCAGATATCGCATGGCGGTGGATGCAGGATGAATTGGATACCATCGAGACACGTGACCAGGATCCGTTCTATATTTCACCAGAAGATAAGAAATATATGAGAGAAGTTCTGTTCCCATTCTGGGAAGGAAAATCTGTAGACGAATACTGCGAAGGCCAGTACCGTGAATGCGGCGGATGGGAATTATCCGGCGAGTCCTTTGTATCCGATTGTTCCTATCATGCATTAAACGGCGGCGGCGATTCCAATCCGGGCTATGACGTGATCACCATGAAGAAGGGTATGATCGATATACAGAATGAAGCCAGGGAAGCGCTGAACCATTTAAGCTACACGAATCCGGAGGATATCGATAAGATCTATTTCTACAAATCTGTGATCGATACGACCGAAGGCGTTATGATCTACGCTCAGCGCCTCTCAGACTATGCCCGCCAGATGGCGTTAAAGGAGACGAACCCGCAGCGAAGAGCCGAGCTTGAGAAGATCGCAGAGATCAATGCAAGAGTTCCAAAATATAAACCGGAAACCTTCTGGGAAGCGATTCAGGCAGTATGGACCATTGAATCCCTGCTTCCTGTAGAGGAAAACCAGACGGGTATGTCGATCGGCCGTGTGGACCAGTATATGTATCCGTACTATCGGGCAGATATCGACGCCGGACGTATGAACGATTATGAGGCATTTGAGCTTGCAAGCTGTATGCTGATCAAGATGTCCGAGATGATGTGGGTAACGTCTGAGGGCGGTTCCAAGTTCTTTGCCGGATATCAGCCGTTTGTAAATATGTGCGTCGGCGGATGTACACGTTCTGGTGCAGATGCGACCAACGATCTGACATACCTGCTGATGGACGCGGTAAGACACACGAAGATCTATCAGCCGTCGCTTGCATGCCGTATCCACAACAAATCTCCTGAGAAATATCTGCGTAAGATCGTAGATGTTGTGCGTGCGGGTATGGGATTCCCGGCCTGTCATTTCGACGATACGCATATCAAGATGATGCTGGCAAAGGGCGTGTCTGTAGAGGATGCAAGAGATTACTGTCTCATGGGCTGTGTTGAGCCGCAGAAGGCAGGACGGTTATATCAGTGGACTTCGACTTCTTATACACAGTGGCCGATCGCCATTGAACTTACGCTGAATCACGGAGTTCCGCTCTGGTACGGCAAACAGGTAACACCGGATGAAGGACCGCTTACCCAGTATCAGACTTTTGAGCAGTTCGACCGGGCTGTTAAGAACCAGATCGACTACATCACAAAATGGACGGACGTTATGACGGTGATCTCCCAGAGAGTACACAAGGAACTGGCGCCGAAGCCATTGATGTCCATTATGTACGAAGGATGTATGGAAAAGGGCTACGGAGTTGAATCCGGCGGAGCTATGTACAATTACGGCCCGGGCGTCGTATGGTCAGGACTTGCCACCTACGCAGATTCCATGGCGGCGATCAAGAAGCTTGTATTCGAGGATAAGAAGTATACTCTGGAACAGCTGAATCAGGCTCTTCTTGCTGATTTTGAAGGATATGAGCAGATCAGAAGAGACTGTCTGGACGCACCGAAGTATGGAAATGACGACGATTACGCAGATAGCATCTGTGCGGATATCATTCAGTACACAGAGCATGAGCATAGAAAATATAAGACCTTATTCTCACATCTGAGCCACGGTACGCTGTCAATTTCCAACAATACACCGTTTGGTATGATGACAGGTGCGTCTGCGAACGGAAGAAAGGCTTGGCTGCCTCTGTCCGACGGTATCAGCCCGACACAAGGCGCGGATTACAAGGGACCGACGGCGATCATCAAGTCCGTATCAAAGATGGCGAACGACAATATGAATATAGGTCTGGTACATAACTTTAAGCTGATGCCGGGACTTCTTGACACAATGGAAGGCGAACAGGGATTGATCACACTGCTGCGCACGGCAAGCATGTACGGCAACGGCGAGATGCAGTTCAACTATGTGGATAACCAGTCTATGCTGGAGGCACAGAAGGATCCGGACAGCCACAGAGACCTTGTGGTACGTGTCGCAGGTTACAGCGCGTTCTTTACCGAGCTGTGCAAGGATGTTCAGGACGAGATCATCAGCAGGACTATGCTGACAAAACTTTAGACGATCACACGGAATGAAGGAGTTCACTTATGAGCGAAGTGCAAAATGAAGATATTGAACGGAAGGCAGTCATATTTAATGTGCAGAAGTATAACACATTCGACGGCCCCGGCGTCAGGACTCTGATATTTTTTCAGGGATGCCCGCTCAGATGCAAGTGGTGTGCGAATCCAGAGGGCCTTGAACGGAAATTCAAAGTGATGTTTAAGGCTGACGTATGTGTAAACTGTAATAGATGCGTTGCGGTGTGTCCGAACGGCGTCCATCAGATGTCAGCCGATACAGGCAGACATCTGATCGACCGCGGCAAGAAGTGCATCGGCTGCCGGGCGTGTGAGTCGGCCTGCCTGGTCAAGGCGCTCAACATTGCCGGAGAGGAAAAGAGCATATCCGAGCTCCTGGATATCATAATGGAGGATAAGGACTTCTACATGATGTCAGGAGGCGGGGTGACGCTTGGCGGAGGCGAGGTGACCAGCCAGCCGGAAGCGGCAGGAAGCCTTCTATCTGCGTGCAAGAAGTCGGGAATCGGGACCGCGATCGAGACCTGCGGTTATGTGAAGCCGGAGAATTTAAGGATGCTCGCGCCGTTTGTAGATCTGTTCCTGTTTGATATCAAGCATATCGATTCAGAACGGCATTATGAGTGGACCGGCGTCCGGAACGAACTGATCATTGAGAATGTGAAGTGGCTTCTGGGAAATAATAAGAATGTCAAGATCAGGATGCCTCTGTTAAAAGGAGTAAACGACAGGCGTGAAGATATTGAGGGAATCGTAAAACTGCTGACACCGTATCAGGATTACAATAATTTTAAGGGCATAGACCTGCTGCCTTATCACAAGATGGGCGTCAACAAGTATAAACAGCTTGATATGGAATATCAGATTGAAGGAGATCCCTCTCTTTCGGCAGAAGATCTGGACAGGATCGAAAAATGGATCAGCGGGTATGATTTACCGGTAGCAGTAATCCGGCATTGATGGAGGAAGGAAAATGGGATTTCTTGACGACAACTCCGATATAAGGAATCGAATCATTGAAGAATCGGTACCCGGGAAACAGGTGACAATTGCACACGTGATCGCATCGCCCATGCACGATATCTATGAAAGGCTTGGGATTGAAGAGGCGGGAGCGATCGGGATTCTTACGCTTTCGCCTTATGAGACAGCGATCATTGCAGCAGATATAGCCGTGAAAGCGGCGAATGTGAAGATAGGCTTTCTGGATGGTTTTACGGAATCGGTGTTTTTAAGCGGTGATGTCCAGAGTGTGGAGACCGCCCTTGCGGCGGTCACCGATACACTGAAGAATATGCTGGGATTCACCGTTGCGCCGATTACCAGAACGTAGTACGGAGCATTGGATGGAGGAGAGAATGAAATTTATAACAGAATATGATCTTCGTGCCAGGTTCAATGAACAGCCTTTTACAGACTATATAATTGAGAAAAATACCCGTCTGACGCCAGGTGCAAGACAGTTTTTGTCGGATCGGAGGATTACCATATTGGAGGACGGTGCGGACAGAAGCGTTAAGGTGCAGGAAACGGACCGCAAACGGATACCGGAAGCCAGCCGGGCTTGTGAAGCAGCAGATTCAAAGAAGGATTCTCTGGCAATTGCAAAGCTTCTAAGCGATGTGGAAGTTCTGGAAGCGGAATTCCTTGTCATAACGAGCCAGATCATCGAAACGGATATTGAGATCGCCGGACAGATGTCAAAAGCCGGGCATGAGTTCGGCAGGATCAAGACTCTTCTGACGGATGGAGCGGCAGATCTCAATATCAGCTTTGAGGGATGCACAGGGATGGATAAGGATCATTTCGGTAAGGACCTGGGCAATTGTTTTGACATTACAGACTTCTATATACAGTCGCCGAACGGAAAAATAATTGTTCAGATGAATGCCCTGCGGGCTAAGATCAGAGCGATGAGGATCAGCGTTGCAGAAGCGCTGAGCGCAGACAGAGAGGAAAAGCGCCAGGAGGCAGTGACAGAGGCGGTCAATCAGATCATCAATAAATTGTCACAGCTGATATGTATGGCGGCGGGGGTGAAAACATGCAGAAGGACGTAATAGATTTCAAGTTCTGCGACGAACTTGTAGAAGAATTTAAACAGGTGATAGAACACCCGGTCCCATCAAAGAGTTCCGTCTACTATGTGGGCGTGGATCTTGGAACTGCATGTGTAGTAACCGTGGTTCTGGATGAGAACCGCAAGCCTGTGGCAGGAGCCTATGAATATGCAGACGTGGTAAGGGACGGAATGGTCGTGGATTACATCGGAGCGGTTGATATCGTCCGCCGGATGAAAGCAGAACTGGAAGAAAAGCTCGGCGTAGAAGAATTAGTATATGCGGCGGCGGCGATTCCGCCGGGGACAGATACCCTGGACGGAGGAGCAGTCAAGAATGTGGTGGAAGCGGCAGGCTATATGATCACATCGCTGGAAGACGAATCTACTGCGGCGAATAAAGTTCTCCGTATACAGAACGGCGCGGTGGTAGATATCGGCGGCGGAACTACGGGAATATCCATCTTCAAAGACGGAAAGGTAGTATACGTGGCAGATGAGCCTACCGGCGGAACGCATTTTTCCCTGGTGTTATCCGGCGCTTACCGGAAGACCTTTGAGGAAGCAGAGCTTTTTAAGAGAGATGGGGCGAATCATAAAGAGATACTGCCTGTGCTAAAGCCTGTGATCGAGAAGGTATCCGCGATCATCAGCCGGCATATTGAAGGGTATCAGGTCGACAGTATTTCCTTAGTCGGCGGTACCTGCTGCCTGGCGGGAATCGAAGAGATCATTGAGAAGAATACCAGGATACCAACTTATAAACCGATAGATCCCATGTTTGTGACGCCTCTGGGAATTGCATATAGTTGTACTGACAAAGAGAGATAGGACGGCGGAGAAGATATGGAGTTTCGGATCATTAAATCCCCGACAAAAGGAACGCTTGATATATTAGAGCGTCGGAAAGGCTCAGGCAGCAAACAGACGCTTGGGCACGTGGGTGCGGTTGGGCTTGTACAGGGCAGGTTGATCGAGATGATCGCGGCGGCGGATATCGCCGAGAAAGCGGTCGGTGTCACGGTAGAGGACATCAGAGGAAGCTGCCCGCAGAATATGATATTGCTGGCGATATTTGGAGACACTTCTTCGGTAGAGTCTGCGATTGAGAAGATCAAGGAGAGCTTGTAAGAGGTGAGGAATTATGGTGACAGCGAGATTGATAGATAATATCTGGGCAACCAGGAAATCAGAGCTTCTAAACGGCTATAAGCTGATGCTTGTTGAGATCATAGGCGGAATAGAAGCCGGCAAGAGACTGGTGGCGGCAGATGTGATCAGTGCGGGAATCGGAGACCGGGTACTTGTGGCCACGGGATCTTCTGCCCGCAGAATGTTAGAAAACGATAATATTCCGGTCGATGCAGCGATCATCGGAATTATTGACGAGGATTGCTGTTTTGAAGAATAGAACAGGAGGTGAAAGACAAGAATGAAAAGACTGATTGATGTAGCCGCTGTGAATGAGATGAAAGCAAACGGGCAGAGTATCGTCTATACAGACGGGAATACATTGCTTACGCCGGCAGCGATGGACGCGATCAACGCGAATGGCATGACGATCGAGGAAGGCGCATGTCCGGCAGCAAAGGAGACGCCGTCTGCTTCCTGCTGTCAGGATCATAAGACGGCAGCGGCAGGGGCGCCGGAGGGAGAAGTAAGCGCGGACCTGATCTTTAAAGTCCTGTCGAGCCTTTCAAAGAGCGGGCTTCTAAATGACATGCTCGCGGCATGCGGGGCGGACAGTAAGCCGTATGAGGCAGAGTACGATCCGGCAGGATTCAAATTGATCCGCGGCAGCAGTGTCAGGACGGAGGTCTTAGACACAGGCGATCCTGCACAGGCAGGCAAGGTCAACTATAGGGAGATCATAGGCGCAGACGACAGATCTTCCATAGCGGCGGGCATTATTACGATTGACGACGTCAACTTTGGCTGGGAAACCGAATGTCAGGAGATCTATTATATCATAAGCGGCTGTATTACTGTTACGATCGGCGGAAAAGTATATGAAGCGAAGGCTGGCGACGTGTTCTTTATCAAGAAGGGAATCAAGTGTGCGTTTGGCGCCAAAGGACTTGGAAAGGCATTTTATGCAACATACTGATCAATTAGGAGGATGATATATGCAGGCTTTAGGTTTTATTGAAACCAGAGGGCTGATCGCAGCCATTGAAGGTGCGGACGCTATGCTTAAGGCGGCCGAGGTACGTCTGGTGGAAAGAACATTCGTAAAAGGCGGTATCGTCACCATTACAGTCACAGGAGATGTTGCGGCGTGCAGGGCTTCCGTGGATGCGGCGGCGTCTGCGGTTGCCAGAATGGGAGGAACGATTCTTTCCACACATGTTATCCCGCGTCCCCATGAAAGCCTTGACGGTTCGATGATCGGTTCTGTAGATCCGGTTTGGGAACAGGAAGAGATTGAGAACACAGAAGATAAATTAGAAGAAGAAGCCTTTGAGGAAGAGCCGGAAACGGCAGATGAAGAGACCTCTAAGGAAGAGCCGGAAGCGGCCGGGGAAGAAAAACCGGATCAGAACCCGGAATCTGAGGCGAAGAAAGCAGGAGCAAACAGGGCATATGTTGAGAGTACCGTGGAAACAGACGGGATCGACAAGGTAATTTCAGTGCTGAAACGCTCCAGAACAGCCGAGATAAAAGAAATGCTCCTTGGCGAATATCCGGAAACGAATCTTAGCAGCGAGTCGGCGGCAAACATGACAAAGAGAGAAATGCTGGATTGGCTGAAAGATTTCTACACTGAATCATAGTGAGGAGGAATATTATGGATAACATGGATCTTGATCTGCGGTCCATACAGGAGGCGAGGGATCTCTGCAAATATGGTTCCGCCGCCGCCGAGCGTATTGCAAAATACTCGGAGGATCAGATCGACAAGATTCTACAGAATATGGTCAGGGTTGCAGAGGAACACGCGGCAGAACTGGCGCAGATAGCTGTAGAAGAGACTGGCTTTGGAAAAGTACAGGACAAAATATATAAGAATCACGGAGCATCGACTCTGGTGTATAATTATATCAAAGATATGAAGACACAGGGGATCATCTCAGAGGATCCTGTGAACAAGATGTTTGAGGTTGCCGATCCGGTCGGTTTGATCATGGGTATCATCCCTTCTACGAATCCGACGTCGACGGTGATCTACAAATCACTGATAGCGGTTAAGGCAAGAAATGCAATTGTGTTCTCCCCTCATCCGTCAGCGCTTAAGTGCACCTCCAGGGCTGCGCGGCTGATGGCACAGGCGGCGGTAGACGCAGGGGCGCCGTCGGATACGATCGGATGCCTGTCTATGTGTACGATGCAGGCGACGAATGAACTGATGCACAACGACGCGATCAAGCTGATCATCGCGACCGGCGGTCCGGGCATGGTAAAAGCTGCTTACAGCGCCGGCAAACCGGCGATCGGAGTAGGGGCGGGCAACTCGCCGTCTTATATCGAGCGTACTGCCGATGTGAAAAAAGCCGTATCGAATATTATCGCGAGCAAGACATTTGACAACGGTACCATCTGTGCGTCGGAACAGTCTATCATAGTAGAAGAGTGCAATCACGACGCGGTTGTTGCGGAACTGAAGGCGCAGGGAGCATATTTCATGAATCCTGATGAAGTTAAAAAGGTATGCTCTGTACTGTTTAAAAACGGCCATACTATGAATGCGAAGTATGTGGGAAGATCTGCCAAGGTCATTGCAGACGGCGCAGGAATCAGCGTACCGGACAATACGACCGTGCTGATCGGAGCGCAAAGCGGTGTCGGAGAAGGGAATCTCCTGTCATACGAGAAGCTGACCTGCGTGCTTGGATTCTATGTTGTGCGCGACTGGCATGAGGCGTGCGAGCTCTCTATGAAGCTGCTTCAGAACGGGATCGGGCATACGATGAACCTGCATACCCAGGACGAGAAGATCGTCCGTGAATTTGCAGTAAAGCCGGCGTCGCGTATTCTTGTCAATACAGGCGGAAGTATGGGCGGAACCGGATTAAGTACCGGGCTTGCACCGGCGTTCACGCTTGGCTGCGGAACCATGGGCGGAAGCTCCGTATCGGAGAATGTGACGCCGCTGCATCTTATCAATAAGAAGACGGTATGCTATGGGATCAAGGATGCGGTCACTCTTGCCAGTGACGATCCGACGTTCCATGTATGCGCTGATGTATCAGCAAAGAGCCAGACGTGTTCGTCTATTCCGGCAACGCCGATCTCTTACAGTACCGGATGCAACAGCTGCGGATGCGACGCACAGTCACCGGCAAGCTTCGTCAGAAATCCGATGGCAGCGGCTCATGCGGCTTGCGTGGCAGGTACACAGACTGTCTCTGAGGACATCGACAGCAGGAAGATGGCATCGTCAGATGAAGGGATCAATCTTGAACAGTTGAAGGATATGATCAATGGGCTGGTGAATGCCATGAAGGGAGAGTAAAATGGAGAATAACAGCTATAATGAGATTCTGGAGCTGTTCTTAAAAGCAGTTGAATCTGTGAAATCTTCCAACTCTGACGCATATACAGAGGATGCAAAAAAGGGATTGGTCCCGGTAGGGATCTCCAACCGTCACGTGCATCTGACAGAAGAGGCGGTCGAGGTACTCTTCGGAAAAGACTACGTGCTTGAACGGATCAAGAATCTGTCCCAGCCGGGGCAGTTCGCCTGTAAAGAGTGCGTGACGCTGTGCGGTCCGAGAGGCGTGATCGAAAAGGTCCGGGTACTGGGGCCCACAAGACAGCAGAATCAGGTAGAGATCCTTGCCGGCGATATGTTTAAGTTAGGCTTACAGGCGCCTCTTAGGCAGTCCGGGGATCTTGCGGAGAGCGGCGGTATCATCATGGTGGGACCGAAGGGTTCCGTACAGATCAAAGAAGGCGTTATCGTGGCTCAGCGGCATATACATATGAATCCTATGGAGGCAAAAGCTTACGGGGTTCATGACGGGCAGAAGGTAAAACTGGCGGTCGACGGACCAAGAGCCGGGATCATGGACAATGTAGTAGTCCGTGCGGATGACAAAGGCGCTCTGGAGTGCCATATTGATACAGAAGAGGCAAATGCATACTGCATTAACTCAAAAACCAAATTAATGATAATTAAATAACAATATTATTTATAAAACAGGAGGAAATAAAAATGACAAAGTATGATGCATTAGGAATGATCGAAACAAAGGGACTGATCGGCGCGGTAGAGGCAGCAGACGCTATGGTAAAAGCGGCTAACGTTTATCTGATTGGAAGAGAATTCGTAGGCGGCGGCCTGGTTACCGTTATGGTCCGCGGAGACGTAGGAGCCGTTAAGGCTGCGACAGATGCCGGAGCTGCGGCTGCACAGAGAGTCGGCGAACTGCTCTCCGTACATGTGATCCCGCGTCCGCATCAGGAAGTGGAATCTATTCTTCCGACAAAAGCAGAGTAATTCGTAACAGTTCAGATACTTTCACTGTTACAGTAATTCATCATGATCGGGTCTGCCCAAACACAGGCCCGATTTTGAAAGGTGCTAGTACATCATTGCATTAATTCTTGAGTAATAAGCGCCTGCTATCCATGCCATCTGCACGCCTTCGAACCTAGATGCAGCCCGCTGCACCGTCAGTTCGCAGACGCACAGCTGACACGAATATCAAGCACTATTACTTCAAGATTAATGCAATAATGTACTAGAAATCAGGATAAAAGGAATCGTGTGGTGAGGATGACGGAAAACAAGAAAAAATTATATTCTATTGGCGAGGCTAGTAAGATCTGTAATGTCTCTACAAAAACACTGCGTTTCTATGACAAGATGGGTGTTGTAACACCGGATTACGTCAGCGAAGAGAACGGATACCGTTATTACAGCGGTATCACGCTGCTGAAAATTCCTGTGATCAAATATTATAAGCAGCTGGGGTTTAAACTGGAGGAGATGGTAGGACTTCTGAATGGGGAATCTTATCATGGTATGGAGGATAATTTCCGTAAGAAAATAATAGAACTGAGCCGGGCAGAGCAGGAGATCCATAAGAGCTATGTGTCTGTGAACGACTGGTATGAGTTGATCCGGGAAGCAAAGACGGTATCCGCCCAGGCTGAGTGTCCGGTATGTATTAAATATCTGCCTACTCAGGAATATGCGTATCTGGATCAGGAGTTTTCCTATAACTACAGAGACGCCGTGATCAATATACCATGGACGGATTACCTTTCCAGTATGAATTGTTCCATTACCGGTCCGATCATCATAGAATATCCTTCCATGCAGGACAAGATGGAAGGAGTCTGCCGCACTGCACGGATCATGCAGCGGATCGTCGGGACTTGTGACAGACGGACGAACATCCTTGTCATGAAAGGACAGATGGTGGCGTCCCTCTATCATTTGGGCGGTTATGACAATATGAAGGAGAGCTATCAGAAGGTCCTTGAATATATTGAGAAGCAGGGCTATGTCTGCAAAGAAAGATCGATAGAACGGTATGTATTGGATTACTGGACATCAGAGATCCTGGATGAATTTGTGACAGAGATCATTATTCCGATCTGTAAAAAAGCATGATTTTAGACAGCGAAAGAAAGGAGGAGTTGATATGGAAGAATTTACTATGAACACAAGAATATATATGGGCGAAGATTCCTGCGAAAAAATAAGTGAATTTGAGATAAAGCGTGCATTTATCTTCTGCGATCCTTTCATGAAGCAGTCAGGAAAAACCGATCTGATCGTGACAAAGCTGGTGAAGATGCGTGTGGAATACTATATTTTTGCAGACGTAGTTCCGGATCCTGACATGGCGGTGATACAAAAGGGATTGAATCAGCTGAATGCTTTCAAACCGGATACAGTGTTCGCCTTTGGCGGCGGTTCTGCCATTGATACGGCTAAGGCGGTCGTACATCTGTATGCCAAGATGCATGATATCGCAAGACCTTGCATCATCGCGGTCCCGACCACAAGCGGGACCGGAAGTGAAGTGACTGCGTTTGCGGTGGTTTCAGACAGGGAAGCGGGAATTAAATATCCGCTGATCGATTCCCGGATGATACCGGATGCGGTATTCTTAGATCCGAAGCTTACGTCCACCGTACCGCCGTCCATCACGGCGGATACTGGAATGGATGTGCTTACGCATGGACTTGAAGCCTTTGTTTCCACGGATGCCAATGATTTTACCGACGCCATGGCGGAGAAGTCCATACGGACGGTCTGGGATTATCTGGAACGCTGTGTGGCGAGCGGGGATGATATGGATGCAAGAGCCCATATGCATAACGCGTCCTGTATGGCGGGCATGGCGTTTAATGCGGCTTCACTTGGAATCTGCCACAGTATGGCGCACGCGCTGGGGGCACAGTTCCATCTTCCGCATGGGCGCTGTAATGCGGTGCTTTTACCCATCGTTATCGAATATAACGCCGGACTTGAAATACCGGGTGAGACAGACGCGCTTTTGCGTTATCTGGATATTGCAAGGCTTCTTGGGATCTCGGCAGGAACGAATAAAGCGACGGTCCACCTTATGGTACGCCAGATCCGCAGTCTCATGAGCCGGATCGGCATTCCGGTCCATTTTGCAGAACTGAATATCGATGCTGACAGCTATCTGCGATCGATCGATGTTATGGCAGAGAACGCACTGAAAGACCGTTGTACCGCGACCAATCCCAGAGTACCGACGGCGGAGCACATCAGGCGGCTGTATAAGAAGCTTTATCAGTCGTAAAAAACAGCATTAGGAGGAAAATATAATGACAGTAGACAAATCACATTCCATTGGTATCTGGTCAGGTATCATATCTGGCCTTACATATGGGATCTATACGACACTCGTTATGGTGGCAGGCTATTATGAGCCCCTGGTAACGGCGGCGGGACTGCTTGCGGCGCCCTATGTGTGTTCCGGGTTAAACGACCTGTTCGCGGGAATCTGGCTTTCTATCTACAATATAAAGAGGGGACGGATGGCGGAGGTATGGCAATGCCTGAAAACCCGGCCGGGACAAATGATCGTCCTTGGTTCTCTGCTCGGCGGCCCCGTAGCAAACGGAGCCTATCTGGTAGGATTGGCACTTGCCGGAGCTTATGCGATCCCGATCTCTGCAACATGCAGTCTCTTCGGCGCTATTTTCTCATGGATATTCTTAAAGCAGAGGCCTACGAAGAGAGTTGTGGCAGGTATGATCATCTGTGTGTCGGGCGCTATCATCATAAACTGGGTGGAACCGGAAGGAACGAAGAACTTTACTCTCGGTATCATCTGTGCCCTGATCGCGGCGATCTGCTGGGGACTTGAAGGGATGTTCTCAAGCTCCAGCGGTGAAGAGCTGGAACCGGAGATCTCCGTGAATCTGCGTGAATTGATCTCCGGTATCGTGGATCTGGCGATCATCGTTCCGGCTGTCAAAGCATTGTCGCTCCTTGCGGGAACCTTACAGGCGGGGATCCCGGTTATCTGGCTCCTTGTGGCGGGGCTTTCTGCCGCGGTTTCATTCCTTACCTGGTATAAGAGTAATGCATTGGTTGGATGCGCCATCGGAATGTCGCTGAATGTAACTTATGCATTCTGGGGAGTATTATTCTGCGTATTATTCCTTGGACAGGAATTGACGGTTACGATCGTCGCAGGATCTATCATTATCGTTCTCGGCGCCGTGCTTGTTACGATGAATCCGCTGGATCTGTTCCGGAAGAATCAGAGCGCATAGTTGAATACGGCACAGAAGCAGTAAGATTAATAAATAAACCGGCAAAGGGGCTGTCGGGAAATAGATAGTCCATAACAGGGGGCGATGTGATTCATACGAGTCACATCGCCCCCTGAAAATTTTTCCACAAAAGAGAAAAAAGA
>CAJTGB010000057.1 GCA_910575835.1 Lachnospiraceae bacterium
TTTTAAGTTGTCTTGTGGTGATTCAACAATAAAACATATATACAAAAACTGCTACTATTATTTTGTGAAAAATGAAAATTTTAAGAAAAAAGTGTAATTTCACATACTTAGGGCTAGCCGCCGCGCTAGCGGCTTGGTACAATAACTATAAGAAAATCATTTTGGAGAGTGAGTAATGGAAAATATATCAAAATATAGTTACTCAAGAAAAATTTCTAAAAGTAGAAATCATGGTAATGTTGAAGAAGCCATAACGATAGCTTTGGAGGCAAAAGAAAGATATCCAGAGGAAAATATTTTTGAAAAATTTTTAGGCGACTTATATTTTCAAGAAAATAATTATGAAGCTGCAGGAATGGCATATATTGATTTTTTAATGAAAATCCAGAATAATGTGGAATATGCAAAACATTTTGCACAATTCTTGAAGCGTTATTATGAGACGGGACGAGATATAAGTGGATATTTATTAAAAGTTAGGGAAATATTAGATACAAAAATCCTGAATCAAGATGTAATAGCAACTATATGTGAAATCATATCGCATTATATAGATTTACCGCAACTTTCTCTGTTTGAAAATGATAAAAAATTTCAACAAGCAAGATCATATCTTCGTAAAATTGAAAATACGTTTGAAATTTATATTTTGTTTTATAAAGTATTAGGGATTAAGCATAACATATCGAATAGAAGAATAGATAAGTCTATTGTATCGTCGATGGAGAAGAAAGGAAGATATAGAGAAGCATTAGGACTTATTGTAGCTATACTTGCATATGATCAGGATAAAGTGACAGTGAGGACATTATTTAGAATATGTAGAAAACTGGATGATTATTCGGAAGCAGAAAAATATACAGAAGAACATCCAGATATTAAAACTCAAGGTGAATTTAATATATTATACGAATTAGTGTTTTATTATTCTAAAATAGGGAGCATTGAAGATAGAAATAATGCGTTAAAAAAAATAGAAATATGTGGAAAAAATAGCATACCGATAATGAGAACGTTATATAATTTTTACTTACAATTTGGTATGCTTGATAAAGCAATGAAAATTAAGTCTTTTATTACAGAAAAGCAGAAACTAAGAAAGAAGACTTATAAAGATAGAAATCAGCAGGAAGATGATGCAGCAGAAGCATTGTTGGTGACCATTCAAGAATTATTTGCTGAACTTGAGCATAGTAGAAAATTGATATCAATGAGTGAATTATTAAAAGGTTTTTCCCATGAATTAGGACAACCCATTACAAATATACGTTATGGTGTACAGTTATTTCAGATGAAAATGGATAAGGGAGTAAATACAAATGCAGAATTAAATGTATTACTAGAAAATATATTATCACAAACGTACAGAATAAAAAAAATGCTAGATAGATTTTCACCAATTACTTCTGAGAAAAATGAGGAAACTAATTTTAATGTGGTTGAAGAAATAAATAGTATTTTTGAAGATTTTGCTTCAAGATTAAGTAAAGAAAATATAGAGTGGAAATTGGAGGCGAATGCTAATTTTGTAATATTTGGAGATAATATAAAATTCGATCAAATATTTTATAATTTAATAGGAAACTCCATTTATGCTATAAAGGAAAATGGAGAAAAAGGAATTATTTTGGTTACAATTTTTGAAACGGAAAATGAATATGTGATAACTTTTCAAGATAATGGAACTGGAATTAAGAAAGAGTATTTAGGGAAAATTTTTGAACCTTTTTTCACAACAAAAGAATGTATTAATGATGAAAATGGAGGTGGAGAAGGGCTTGGCTTGTATATAATATGGAATATTGTCAGAATATTTAATGGAAATATCAAAGTGGATAGAGAGTTTAAAAATGGTGCTAAATTTATAATTGCTATATCAAAAAAACAAGAAAAGAGGGAAAAAAATGAATAGAGTATTAATAATAGAAGATGAAATAATGACTGCTGAACCTGTAAAGGGGGCCTTAAAGTTAAATGGAATAAATGCTGATATTGCAGAGGATGGTGTGAAAGGTTTAGAGTTAGTTAAAAAGAGGGATTACGATTTGATTTTGCTAGACTTAAAAATGCCGAAGCTTAGTGGAGAAGATGTATTGAAAGAAATAAGAAAAATTAGACCATATGTGTTTGTGATAATTTATACTAATTTTAGTGAATTTGCAGATATAAAGGCATTGGCAAATATTGGAATAGATGGATATGTGAACAAAGGCCCAGATTCTGATTTACAGGAACTTATAGATAAGATTAAAGAAAAATTAGAACCTTTTTCTATGGATGATATGAAGGCAATAATGGATGATGCAAAATTAAATGAAGAGGAGTAAGCAGCGCAAATGAAGAAATACTTATTAGATACGAATGCTTTCTTCGAATTACTTAGCTATTTGTCTGGAAAAACTGTAAGGAAGGACGGATATGATTTTGCAGATATACGACAAGGAGAATGTTATATTTCTAAGATTACCGAATTGGAGATATTGTCTGTAATTGGAAAATATGGTAGAGGAGTACCTTCACAGTGGCAGACTTGTAGACGACAAATTTCAGAAGAGGGCGAGAAGTGCGGAAAAAGATATTTTTTTGAAGGAACCAGACCATGGAATAAAAAGTTGTGTGCTGCAATGAAAAAATTAGTTAAAGAAATGATAGATGGGAGAAGCTCTATTTTAAAAATAAATGTATTGGAAATAAATGAGGAGATAATTAATAGAGCAGAAGGATTTATGATGCATGCAGCAAGACATAAATTTGGTTCTCAGGATGCATTGATCGCATCAACAGCTATTATTTATTCTACCGAAGAAAATCCAATATATGTAGTTACTTCGGACAAAGCTTTACGAGCGACTATGAAAGCAGAAGGAATAGGATTTATTGTTCCTGGTCAATTTGAGTGAAATATAAAAGTTGGTTAGAATACATATTATTGTGACAATGATGCAACATCCACTCTGCTTACTTTGTAACAATTATATAACATCCTCTATACATAAATATGTGGTTTTAAGCCATTTTCGTGGTAAAAGCCACATATTATTTTTACTGTTTGCAGCCAAAATATGCATCTTAGGGCCAAAGAGATGATAAATGTGGATTTTGTGGTATACTTAATTATGTATACCCATTCAGAATCAGTATTTGGCTTGGAATAGTTGGGGGCTAATGAGGAGAAGGTCTATGATAGATATTGCAATTCTAGATGATGAAGAAGCAATTTTAAAAGATATCAGAATATGTGTCGAGAAGGAAGTGTCAACGACAGATAAGGTGAATCTCTTCACCTATACGAGTGCGAATGAATTTCTTAAGGAGACGGAATCGGGACATGAATTTGATATTCTGATATCAGATATCTTAATGCCTGAGATGAATGGGCTTGATATGGGAAGGAGGCTGAGAGCACAGGGAATCCGAACATATTTGATCTACCTGACATCCTATACGGAATACGCTATTGACAGCTATCGGGTAGAAGCATATCAATACATACTTAAGGACGAGATGGAGAGAAGGCTTCCGCGTATCTTAAGGAGACTGATTAATCTTGTAAAGAAAGAGAAACTTCAATTCAGGCTGATTGGTACGCCGACGAGCAAGGTGGCGGTCTATTACAAGGATATCATATACATCGAGAAAGAAAACAGACACAAATACATACAGTATATAACTGTAGATGGTATCTATAGAGAACGGATCACGCTGGCACGATTACTTAAAGAACTTGACAGCGAGGCATTTATCATGGTAGAACGCAGCTGTATTATCAATATCAATCATATTGTCAGTATGCAGAAAACGATTCTGATGGACAATGACAAGGAGATTACTGTCAGCAGAAATTATTTCAAAGAGGTGAGAGAGCGTATTCATCTATATAAGGGGAAATTATAGTGGGTGTAGGAATTATGCTGATACTAATATCGACTTTTGAGATTTGGCTTTTGTATCAGTTGTTGTTTGGGACTGTTTTGGATAAAGAATATCTTCTGAAAAGAGAATGGGGTATTATATGGGGAAATATAGCCGTGATGGGAGTGCTCTTGGGTATTAATCGTGGTATATTATTTTTTTCACAAGATATATTTGTTATAAGTGTCGTCTCTACCTGTATCTGTATATTTTTTATAAAAAAGCAACATAAAAAAACGGTAGTTATTATCATTATCTTATATTATACTGTAACAGCTTTAGTGGATTTTTTATTTGCTTTTGCGAGTATGATGGTTTTACGGCAGGAATTTGATAGAGAGGTTTATACTCATGCTAATTCATGGACAGAATGTGTAATTTTTTGTTGTTCAAGATTTTTCATGGTAATTTTTATACATATGATTGCAAAAAGAAAATATGATGAATTAGATATTTATGAATTCCATAATATCCTATCAGTTATTACTATTGTTGTGTGTGTGATATTGCGGCGATATCAAATATCAATCGTAGGGATGATATATGAAAATAGGGAGGACGAAGCAGGAGTTATAGGAATATCCCTTGTGTGTATCTTATTACTCATTTCGTTTATAAGTGGATTGTATCTGAAAGATAAGATCCTTAAAAAGGAAAAAGAATTTCTGATTATGCGTGATGAGATGGTGACTCAGCGCTTTCATGAGCTAGAAAGTGTAATGGAGCAGAACCGACAATTGTCGCATGACTTAAAGAATCATTTTATCATTTTGAAAGGGTATGGAAAAGAGGGGAACTGTGAAGGTATCTGTAACTATATAGATGGGGTGGAAAAGGAATATTTCTCAGTGAAAGTCTGTTCCTGGATCGGCAATTCGGTTGCAGATATGTTGATTGAACAAAAGAGAGTCCAGGCAGAAAAGGAAAGGATTGCATTTGATATAGAAATTGTCCCGATTGAAGAATGGTTGTTTACGGATAATGATACCTGCTCGCTGTTAGGCAATCTTTTGGACAATGCGATTGAAGCGTGCAAAAGGATAGAGCAGAATGATAAGTGGATATCATTACAGATTGAGATACAGAAAAATTTTTTGTTTATAAAGATCAGTAATTCTATTGATGAGATGCCGGTTATGAAAAAGGGAATTCCGGTGTCTACGAAACAGAATAAGAAGAGACATGGATATGGATTGAAAAGTGTGGAGCGAATTGTAAATAAATATAATGGTGTTATTACTTTCCGGATTGAACAAAATATCTTTGAGGTTGATATTTCTTTCTAAGAGAAGTATTAGATTAATGGGAAGGAGTTATATGATTTGGAGCAGAATTCTAATTTCATTTACGCAGGTGATTTAACTCAAGAGCTTGAAGTAATCGAACAGTTGATTTCTAGTGATGAAACAGTAGAAAATCAGTATACATATACTTTAAGATGTGATGCGATTTTAACTATAAAATGTTGTTAATTAATTAGTTTTTCTTAAAAGAGATATTATTTCATGAAAGAGAAAAGTATATACTTATCTGAACGAAATTATTTAGAAATAAAGGAAACTGTTAATATTCAAAAATATACTTACTGGAAAAAACTGCTGGGACCAAATATAGTTGAATTACTTTTGCACAATTATAGAAATTTTAATTGTTATTTAAAGGATGAACTCTATAAAAGCAGTACAACAAGAACAGATGATTTTATCAAATTTATAGAGAATTACCGGGAGGACGAGGCATATTCTGCTCAAGACGGCGTGAAAAACAATTTGTTTTTCACCGGGTTTTACAAAGGTATAATTGGTTATGGATATCATTTGCTGCGATCAAAAATTCAAGAAGATAAGATTTCTCAAAGTGTATTTATAGATTTTGAGGAGCAATTGGTGATGCGCCTGCAAGATATTTCTATCCGAACTTTGATCGTTGAGATGCATGATCATGACAGCGCCGGGCATCTGGAGGGAGAGAACGCAAGAGAAAAATATGAGCATTTCTGTAAAGAGATCGTTGCGAAAGGGGACTTCGTACGGCGAATATTTGAATACTATCCTGTCTTGTGCCGTTGTATAGAGGAAGTCGTTCAGAATACGGCGGAATTCTATACGGACATTATGAATTGGTTTCGGACGGATAAGCAGGCGATACAACAGAGATTGTGCAATGGGAGATCGGTAGATCATATCCAGGGATTAAAAGGCGGTTTTTCAGATGTACATAATAAGGGAAAGTATGTTGTAAGAGTTCTTCTGGATAATGGGATGGAGATTCTATGTAAGCCGCGTTCCATGGAAACAGAAAAGAAATATTCTGAAATGCTGCAATGGCTGTCCAAAGAGACACAGATCGATCAATATGAATACGCAATCTTGTCCTATTCAGATCATAGCTGGTGCGCGATTGTTGAATATGCGTCCTGTGATTCTAAGGAAGAATTGGAATGTTATTATGAACGATTAGGTGTACAATTGTTCCTGACATATTTATTGGGAACCAAGGATATGCATTGTGAGAATATTGTTGCATCAGGTGAATATCCTGTGCTGATCGACCTGGAGACCTTAACGAACATCAGATATAATCAGAACCGGACTACTGCGGATGAAGAGATCTGTTACCAATTGTCACAATCAGTATTGTATACGGGGATGCTGCCCTTCTATCATTGGAATCGGGATGGCAGAGGAGTTGACAGCAGTATGATAAGCGGGATAGAAGGGCAGCGCTACCCGTTCAAGGTTCCGGTAGTTGTCCAGGGCGGGACTTCTGATATGAGGATTGAATACCGGCATCCAGAATCTTCGAGAAATCAGAATCTTGCGACCATCAAGGGAGAGTTTCAAGAACCGTTACTGTATGCAGGGAATCTGAAGAGTGGATTCCGGTCTGCTTACTGTGCGGTTATGAGGAAAAAAGAGGAGTTCTGCAATATATTACGGAACTTAGAAGGATTATCCGGCCGTTATCTGATCGCGGATACGCAGCGTTACAGTATGATTCTGTCAAGTTCCTATCATCCAAGTCTGTTAAGGGACGGCGCAGAGCGTGAGATATTCCTCTATTCTATGTGGAAGGGGAGAAAAGAGCATGAGAAAGAGATTGTAGACAGTGAGATATCCTCTTTGCGGGATGGTGATATTCCATATTTTTATTATGCTATGAATTCCAAAGATCTGAGAGATGGCCGCGGACGGACAGTCAGAGAATATTTTACATGCAGGCCGATAGAACTGCTGTATCAGAAGCTTAAGAGACTTAGTGGTGCGGATATGGAGAAGCAGTGTGAATATATTGATCTGGCAATGGAGTTGATGCCGGAAAAGTCAGATCGTTACTTGAACCGCATATACCGGTCGGAGAAAGAGTATTTCTTGAAGCTGAATGCCGACAGAAAGAGAGATCTTACAATACTGGAAAAGAATATTACCAAACTAACAGAACGTCTGCTCCAGTATGCGGTGTGGAATCAGGAGCACAGTGAAGTGAGCTGGTATACCGTCCAATTGTCTGATGATAACAGGAACAACTGGACGATGCGCCCGATGAATGTTTACCTTTATGACGGATTATCTGGAATGCTTGTATTGATGTATTGCCTGGTAAAATATTCTAACAGACAGGGGATTGCCGATATGTATGATACTTTAAGGCGGAGGCTGTTCCGGTATACGGATGCGGGAATATCTTCGCCGGATAAGCTACAGTCCAGAAATACAGGAGCGTATGAAGGCGAAGGTTCGATCTTGTATGCATATCTGCTGTTATATCAGGCGGGGAAAGAAGAAATCTATCTGGAGTATGCGAAGAAACATGCGCGTATAGTGTCGCAGTTGATTGAAGAAGACACACGATATGATCTTCTGACGGGAAATGCCGGGGCGGCGCATGTATTACTAATGTTGTATGAGATTGTACCGGATGAGGAATATCTGGATATGGCAGAAAGGGCAATGGGTGTACTGGAAAGAGCAGCAAAAAAGCAGCAGAAGGGAATCGGATGGGTCACGGAGAAAGGAACAGTGCCTATGGCAGGAGCAGCGCACGGGAACAGCGGGATACTGATGCCGATGATTCATCTGTGGGCGTTGACTTCCAATGATAAATATGAACAACTGGCAGAGAAAGCATGGGAATATGAGGAATCTCTGTACTGCCGTGAGATCAATAACTGGATCGATGTACGTGAAGGAGAACAGCGAGCGGATGAGATCGGACCGGCGGCGTGGTGCCATGGAGCACCGGGAATCTTATATTCAAGAATGGAGTGTTATAAGTATACGGATAATCCCAAATGGAAGATGCGTATAGAGACCGATATGCAAAGGGCATATCGGAAGCTTAAGGAATATTGGAGGCGGGACAGTTGGTGCCTGTGCCATGGGATATGCGGGAATCTCTGGATAATGGAGAAAGCTTCCGAGGTGCTGGGAGAAGGTGATATCATGTATCGTCGATATTTTCAAAGGGAAGAGGTGCGATTGTTGCCGCAGGAGAAAGTGAATCCGGGGCTTCTTAATGGATATGGCGGGGTGTTACTTTATCTTATCAATGTTAATTAGTGCCAAAAAATGCGCCTTAGTGCCAAAGGGTAGAAATATAAAAAAAGGTATATATAATAAAACATATAAGATATCTTATAAAATTAAATTAAAAAGTGAGGTACAATTATGAAAAGCGGATTAAAAAAGATGATTAGTGTTTTAGTTATGTGCGCGATGCTAATGGGATTAAGCATGACAGCATTTGCGGGACCTGCCGCGCCTGTAACGAGTGTTACAGTAGATAGATCGTCATGGTCTGAAAAGGATCATTGTTATGATATTTACGTTAAAGTACGCGGATTTGGTTTTGGGAATGCGACTTTTAATAGGCAGAGGATTGTAAGTGTTGATTCTGAGGCATGGTATGAATGGGGATCATCACAAGTGGCTGGCTGGATTTATCATTTTAGAACACCTAGAATTTATGATGCAGGGACATATAAATTTGAAGCAACGTATACATCACATAACGGAGGACAACAGCGTTCTTGTTATAAAACATTCACCGTTACGGAGGATAAGCTACAATGAGTATCGCAATAGGAAACATGCAGAGATATTCACCGATACCGCGTACCTTTGCTGTTCAGAATAAAAGTAGTGTTTTTAGCGAGATAGCACCATCTGGTTCAACTGTAAGTGTTATGCGTACGTTTGATGCAGCGTCTTTATTAAAGAATAAAGAAGGCTCTATTGCTTTAGGCGGCAATGCCGTAATGGATTATGCTATGTGGTACGCAGAAGGTTCTACAGAAGAAAATCCAGTGATATTTGCAAGAACGATAGACGCGAATGGCAGAGAAATGGAACAGACGTTTTCTTTGAACGATATTGATCCGCATAATGCTACCTATTTAGAAATGTTGGCATTACAGGTCCATTATAAGCCGGATGAAGAGATTTGCCACTTTTCGCAGGGAAGCTATTTGGGTCCTACAGATCGGATGGATTTCGTTGATGGATATAAGCAGTTGATTTCAAAGCATCTGATCAATCATTTTTATGATGATGCATCACGGTGTCAGAAAATGCTTGATTTTTATATGGATATATTTGAGAAGAACAGATCGAAGGACAGAGATAAAGAATGGCAATTGAAAGCATTAACGGCGTCAATCTATACACGGTCACTGCGAATGATGTGAAGTGTAAATCATCATATTAGGCAGAGAAGAGTCCTTCCTGGTCAGAAGGAGAGAAACGGGAAACGACCTCAGAGACAGAAAAAGAATTCCGTGGAATTTAGGTTTTAAGTCTTAGCTCCACGGGATTCTCTTTTCTCATTGCCTTTTTCCCAATAAACATGCGCGTCAATTATGCAGGATTTCCGCCTTCCATGTCTCAATCTGTGAAATTAACTCTTCCATATTAATTTTTGAAAAATCTGTTGTGTCAACTTTGATTTGCCTGCCGCCAACGCAAAAGGCATCAAATCCTCTCTTTTCTATTCCGCAGACAAAGTTTTCATAAGAAATAGTTTTTGTTTTTAGAGTATTCGGACTATTCTCTTTCTTTTCTGGATAACAGTCATTCACTATATGCCCTCTGTGCCTGTCAGGGCTGTTTTCCCGTTTCAGAAAACGCTGGTAAATGACTTTGTAATCACCTGTTAAGGTAATGGTCAATGAGGGATATTGATATTTTTCTAAGAGGTTTTTGATTCCATGTTCTGACGAATATTCAAAATTATTCTCCAAGATAAAAGGTTGTTCTGTTTCCATAAGCTGACCTGCGACATAATACATGATTTCCATACTGGCAATTCCAAGTTTTACTTTTTCTGCTCTCGACTGAAAACCAACATTGTCAAACAGCAATTCTTTTATAGTATCTTTTGAAATAACAGGAAGTTTCATCCTTTCTGACATGGCTTTTGCCATAGTGCTTTTTCCTGTTGCCGGAATACCTGTCACTAATATACAATACATTTCTCATAACTCCTTCAAATTAACAGTTTCTATAGCAACTTCACGTGTTTTAACTTGTTTATATTTGATTATGCTTGTTTATTTCGGAATTTGCAAGCGTTTTATCGCGGTCTGTATATAATAATAGTGTGAAATGGAGGATCAGAAGAATTGAAATAAAATAAAAAAGGATGTGATAAGTCAGAGGAAATAGATGAACTTCTAGTTCAGCATGCGTCTGGTATGCTGAAGGATGCCGGAACTTACATAGATATTTGACTTTAGAAGTCAAAAACATAGTTTTCGCGGACAATATGATGCGGTACGATATGCTGTCTGTTATAATCTATGGTATGCAGTGTAATACGTGGTTTTATATAAATATAAAGGAGTATGGAATGAAGAGATACAATAGTATGGAGGTAGAGGTTATCAAATTGGGGCTTTTTAATATAGAAGCCCTTGGGTTGTCAAGCAAAGAAGTATTAGAGCAGAGTGTTATCTGGCTCAGAGAGAAGTACGAGACAACAGGTGATGCAAGGTATCTGGACAAAGCAGTATGGCATATCTATGCTTACCTAGAGATGGGCTATCCTTACGAGAGCGTGAGGACAAAATTCCAAACTGTATTAGAGGCACTTGGGGAAAAAGAGGAAGATGTGTTCCCCAAACGAAGCTGGGGAAGTAAGAAGGTACCTTTGAAGAAGATGCGGATCAATCAGTTGTTGGGAAAATGGAACCGGGGCTTACAGTCGATGAAGATATCTGACGCGGTGGAGGATATCATGGAAAAAGCATTGAACAAACAGATTGGAGAATATACATATCACTGCGGAAAAGTGATAAAGCAGGACGGGGAAAATACTTTATGGGAGAATACCTGTAAGCTATATGTCCGGGAAGAGGAAGTTGTGTTTCACAATGTAAACAAAGGAAAATATTATATTCTTGGGGAATGAAAATGCGGCTTCGGATATTTTTCATGGTCAAAAGAGGTGTTTTGAGGACAAATAGATGAAATTAATTCGATTTGTGGTATCATATGAAGTATGCAAGGCAAAATAGGATCTGACAGGGGAGAAGACAGGTGATGAATATTGCACTTATAGATGATGAGGCTGCAATTTTAGAAAATGTCAGAAAGTGTGTTGAGAATGAGATCGTGCCGCAGGATGAAGTGAACCTCTCTACTTATACACGGGCGGAGGATTTTCTTCAGGAAATGGAACAGGGATATAAGTTTGATATCTTGGTTTCGGATATTGATATGCCGGACATGGGAGGCCTGGAATTAGGGAGACGAATACACGAAGAGGGCGGCGGCCCATATCTGGTATTCCTGACGGCATATCTTGAGTATGCGGCAGAGAGTTATATCATAGAAGCATATCAATATATTCTCAAGGATGATATGGAAAAGAGACTGCCGTCTATTCTGAGACAGTTGATTGACCGGGTGAAGAAGGAGAAGAAGCAGTTCAGGATGATCGGTACGCCTACAAGCAAGGTACGGGTATATTATAAGGATATCATATATATAGAAAAGGAAAAGGGAGCAAAATATATTTGCTATATAACCGCACACGGCGCTTATAAAGAAAGGATTTCCTTAAAAAAACTGAGCGAAGAACTCGTAAGCGAAGAATTTATTTTAATTGAACGAGGACATATTATAAATGTTTCGCACATTGCCAGTATGAAGGATGGTATGGTTCAGATGGATAATGGGGCGAGGATCTTCGTCAATAGAATCAGCTTCAAAAAAATAAAAGAGCAGATCAGTCTGTACAGGGGGAATCTGTAATGGGTATTAAGGCTCTTCTTATAGGGATTGCTGTTTTTGAAAGCGGAATGTTGTATTGGCTGTTGTGTGGAACAGTATTAGAGAAAGAATATTTTCGAAAAAAAGATTGGGTAATTCTATATGTAAGTATTGTCGGAAATGGTATAAATATAGGAGGAAATCGCAGTCTGATCTTTTTTTCGAGTACTGCATTTCTTATAGGTGTTGTTACCACATGTATATGTGTGATATTGATAAATGGGCGGTATAGATTTTTAAGAATTATCATAACTATTTTGTATCATACCATTGTAGCGCTGGCGGATTTTTTCGCAGCTTTTATGAGTATGATAGTAATAAGACATGATTTTAAAAATGCGGTCTATTTATTTGCGAATTCAACAATGGAATGTATACTCTTTTTATGTGTTAGGCTTATCGTTGCGTGCTGTGTATATCAGATCGTCAGACAGAAATTTGATAAAGCATATATACGTGAATTTCAGAGTATATTGCTGGTCATTATGATAATGCTGTGCCTGATATTAAGGTTCTATCAATTTGTAATTGTAAGAATGATGTGTGAAGGAAAGGAGCAGGAAGGCGGGATAGCGGGGCTTTCTCTTTTGGTAGTTGTATTTGTCATTCTTTTTTCAGGAATGGTGTACTTGAAGAATAAGACGCTTGAAAAGGAGAAGGAACTGCTGATTATGCGTGATGCCATGGTGACGCAAAGATATGAAGAATTAGAAACAGTTATGGAAAAGAACCGACAGTTATCCCATGATCTGAAGCATCATATGTTAGTCTTAAAGAATTATAAGATAGAAGGAAATTATGAAGGGATAGATGATTATATAGAAGAAATAGAACAGGAGTTTTTTAATGTAGAGAGAAAGGTTTGGACAGGAAACCAGATTGCGGACATGCTGCTGGAGCAGAAGAGGATTCTGGCAGAACAGGAGGAAATAGCGTTTACGATTCAGGCAGTACCTATTGTAAAATGGTTATTTAATGATTGTGAAACGTGTTCCTTGTTAGGCAATGTGTTGGATAATGCCATTGAAGCGTGTAAAAGAATGGAGATGAGTGCGGATAGGTGGATATCCATAAAAATAGAGAATCAAAAACAGCTATTATTTATAAAAATAGAAAATTCTGTTTGTGAAGCGCCGGTTATGAAGGATGGGAGACCTGTGTCTGTGAAACAGAATAAAATGAGTCACGGGTATGGGCTGAAAAGTGTGGAACGAATTGTAAATAAATATGAGGGAATGATCATGTACCAAAGTAAGGATCAGGTTTTTCAAGTTAAGCTTTTGTTTTAGGTTTTGACAGTCAAAAATGCATTTTTACGGACAATGGGTTGACGTGTAAAAAAAGAGAAAATATTATATAGATACAATTTTAATTTTAAGGAGGAAGATTTGGAATGATAGATACTTTGTATAGAGATCATTCTCCGTCAACAGATCGGTCAAGATACCAGACGCCGAGTAGAAACTGGAAAGACAGTTCGGGCGATGTATTCAAAACCAGAATATCTGGTAATGCGGTTTACATTGAACAAACCTCTGTTGGAAAGGGAATCAGTTGGGACGATTTGGAGAAAATACCAGGTAAATATGCTTTAAAAGATGGTAACTCAATTACTGTTTATTATAGTACGGGCAATTGTGGGTATAAGTTTTTCCATGCCGCTGAGTCTACGGACGACTATCCTGTTCTGGTTGCAAAAGGTGTAGATGAGCATGGAAAGTATTTTGAAGAAAAGATCAACGTGAAGCAAATTAATCCATATAATACAAGCACCCTTGAATTGCAGGCATTGGCACACTTCAAGCCGGGAGATAGAACGATAGGAAATCCTTACGATTGTATGCAAGGACAGGAAAAGGGACTTCAGGAAAGATTTAATTTTGTTTCCGGAGCTCAGACATTGATCAATGCATGGAGGAGAATCGGTCATGCAGGGCAGGCTGCCCAATGGAGTGATGAGCTTAATTTCCTGCTCAATTATACGGAGAATACTGCCGGCCCAGACAGTAATGACAACAAATATCTGTTAAATGTATCTTTTTTTGAGGGTATTTCTGAGGAATCCAGGAAAAATATGGAATTATACTGCAATGCTGCAAGAGAGAGACTGGCTGCAAATATAGCAAAGAAATGTGAGGGTGATTTTATGGAAGTAGGTTTTTATACAAACAATCATGTAAATACATATAATAATAAGACTGCAAAAAGCAAAAACACATATAATGGATTGGACATTTTGGGGCCATCGGCGCCGAATGATGTGAAAGATGCCTGGAATAAAGCGGAGAAAGCAAGCGGTATAAATGGGTATGGAATGGATTCAGGAGGGAAGCTTACTTGTTTGACGAAGTTGTTTGCCATGTCAATGGAGAGCGCTTATAATGGCGGAGGACGCGATATCTTAGGCAATACTGCGTATTCGGCAAAAACAGCGGTTCAAAAGGCGCTTAGCAGGATGGGGATACCTCAAAATAATGAGGAAAAAAAGGAAAAGTTTTTTTATGAATCATTTTTGCGTTTCTTAAACTAACATAAATATGTCAAATCTAGAGAGAATTCCATGGAACCCCAGGTCTTTAAGAGTTGGAGGTTCTGTGGGATTCTTTTTTCACGTCTCTGTGATTTCATTTTTGCTTACCGGGAGGCAAGGACGATATTGCCGCCGCAACGGTCAGGCTTATGGGGAGATTACAGGTGAAATTCAAGAACAGTGATGGTATAATAAGGATATCTGTCAGTGAGTGATATTTGCACGATAAATGCGCCAAAGAAGAGGGAGAAGGTGACAGCAAAATGGGAAGATGGGAGCAGTGTGATGCAGTGATGGAATATCTTCGGGACTTAAATCTTTTATCAATTACTCTTCGGATTATTCTGTCCGTTCTTATCGGCGGTATACTTGGGATAGAGCGGGGGACCAAGAACCGTCCGGCGGGGCTTCGGACGTATATTCTGGTATGTCTGGGGTCGGCTCTGGTGATGATGACCAATCAATATGTATGTACCGCATATCAGACCGGAGATCCGGTACGGCTGGGAGCGCAGGTAATCAGCGGGATCGGTTTCCTGGGGGCGGGAACGATCGTGCTGACCGGAAGGAATAAGATTATGGGAATTACGACGGCGGCAGGTCTGTGGGCTGCCGCATGCTGCGGACTGGCGATCGGGATTGGTTTTTACGAGGGCGCTGTTTTGGGCGGACTGGCAATCGTATTTACGGTGTCAGGGCTTCTTAAGGTTGATATCTGGATCAGGAGGAAGTCAAGATATCTGGATCTGTATATTGAGTATAATATTGAAAACGGCGCTTTCAGCGGGCTGCTGCGGTATGCCAGGGAGCATCAGCTGGAGGTGAGCAATATCCGGGTGAATAAAGGCTTCTTCGGATATGAAAGGAATGGGAAGCCGGGAACGCTCAGTTATACGGTGACGGTTTCCAGCCAGATACATCGTACGCATGCGGAGATCATAGAGGTTCTGGCACATGAAAAAGGAGTGCAGTTTATAGAAGAGCTGTAATAGAATAGAATGTCCTTTGGCAGGCAAAGAAGGAAAAAGAAATGTATAGGATAGCTGTATGTGAAGATGAAAAATATATATTAGAAGAATTACATCAAAAAGTAGAAACTTCTTTTGGATATGATGCTGCCGGGAATCAGCGGGATTGAGGTTGCAAAACAGCTCTATCGCAAAAGCCGTATCATTTTTATTACTTTTTATGAGAAGTATGCTTTGGATGCATTTGAGGTGGATGCTGTACATTATTTGATAAAACCTGTCTCAGATGAACGTCTTTATTTGGCGTTGGATAGGGCAATAGGCCGATTGGAACAAATAGATCATAAGATGCTGACGCTTGTGAAGGCAGGAAAAACGAGAATAATTGATATACATGATATCTTATATTGTGAGGTATTTAACCATCAAGTGATCATCCATACGATGCAAGACGCTTACGATTACCCGGGATCATTGGATATGTTGGAAAATGAATTGGACGGGGGTTTCTTCCGCTGTCATAGAAGCTATATTATAAATATGAAGTATGTTATAGGGCGGGAAGAAGGGACGGCAATCATCTCGAGAGGAGATAGAATATTAGTTTCAAGGCGTAAACAAACAGAGTTGCAAATTGTTTCCATTGGATTTTATATTTGGTGGTTATTTATTAATGGTTGGCTTTATACCGCGGAATTTAGTTTTATACAAAGTTTTACCGGGATACGGGGTAAAAAGTATATGATACCATATGTTTTGTTAAGTGATACGCTTACATTTTTAATGATGTATTGCAATAGTGCAGGAGTACCCAGATTGATTCTGCATATGGGACTTATCGTCTGCTTTTGCAGGTTTTTGTTAAATCTGAAGTGGATAGCTGCAATTGCTCCAACAATGATCGTTTTGACACTTTCTACTTTTATGGAGGGATTCCAGACAATTTCTATGCGCTGGCTGGTAAAGCAGAATGTTGGAGAGTACATAGGAATCGTAATACAGATGCTTGTGTCAGGAACGCTGGCCATATTATTAGTTATAACATTGCAATTTGTTGCTAAAAAGTATGCCTATACAGGACAGCAAAAAATATCATCTTATCTATATGCACTGCTTCTGCCGTGTTTATTTATTGTGTGGGTAGTCCGCAGCGGGCTTGGACTGGATATGCGGATGAATCAGTCTTTTAAGGATCAGTCTGATCTTTGGGCTTTGATATGGATTTTGGGAGCATGTGCTATTTTTTTTATTATTTTGAAATTAGTTAGTAAGATTATCACGTTATCCAAAGAAGAGACAGAACAAAAAAGGCTGCAGGATCAAATAAAGAGGCAGTATATATATCTGGAAGAAGCAAAAAAAAGAAATGAGCAGTATCGTATGTTTCAGCATGACATTAATAATCATTTCTTGGTTTTGTCTGGATTGATTCGTGAAAAAAATTATAATAAAGCTAAAGAGTATTTTGATAAATTGCATAAGACATCTGATAAATTGCTTATTGGTATTGAGTCGGGAAATCCAGTTATAGATATTCTTTTGAATGAAAAAGTCAATTTCGCAAAATTAAATGGTATTGAGGTGAAACATGATATTAAGAATTTAGCAGACTGCTCTGTGGAAGATATGGATTTGTGTATTATTTTGGCAAATGCAATTGACAATGCGATACAAGCCTGTATAAAAGAAAAGAATGTTCATCCTGAAATAGTAATCGCTGTGCGTAGAAGGCATCATTTTTTAATTGCAGAAGTAACGAATACAATGCTTCCGGAGAATTATACATTCGAGTATGGAACTGGTTTGGAAAACATTAAACACATTGTTGAAAAATATGAAGGAACAATGGAAATAGAAACAAGTGAAAATTGCTTCAGACTGTCAATATTATTGTGTTTGCTGCCGTTTGCGAACATGGAATGACCGTTTACGAAATGGGTCTTGTAAAAATAAGATTAAATCCGATATGCTAAGTAAGAACTAAAATAAACGAATATGGAGGCAGACAACAATGATCAATAATATAAGACCCAATTATATCAATCCATTGACGATGGTGAAAAATAACAAGCAAGCGAAACCCTTAGGTTTAGAAAGTATGGATAAAGCAAGGGAGAAGAGGCAAAAAGCTTTGGAGGCTGAAAAACAGTCAATACAAAATTCATTATTGTTAATGAAAGGAACCTCTGGTAATGGAGAGACGCCGGAAGAGAATATTAAACTATTGGAAAAGAAATTAGACGAAATCACCGCTGAGATTAAGACTACCAGACAGGAAGCAATAAAGAATGTGCCGATAAATGAAAAACAGGCGGAAGAAAAAGCTATCATTTGTTACAGAGTTATAAATGATAATGATAAAGGATATAAAATAGAATATGATGAACTTGATGGAAGAAGTCAGGAAGGATACTAAATGAAGGTTTATGGGAATTATAATAATATCTTTGCAAAGTTGAACCAAGGATGTAATGGCCATCAGAATGGAAATCAATGTTAACAACCTAACTCAAGCAACTACAACATATAGTGTTTCTTTTAATTGGCACGGGATTCCCTGTGCCTTTCTTTATTTATAACCACTAATACGATTAAAATATTGTACAAAATTCGCCCATAAAAACCGTAAGTAGGAAATAATCCGTATCTGTCAATTCATGTGTATTTCTGATACAATCACTTCAAATTATGGAGGTATTGCCTATGGATAAAAATGAACTTACAAAGACAGAACTCTGGACAAAACGTATCCAGAACTTTCATGAAAGTGGTTTATCCCAGAAAGAATGGTGTCAGGAGCATCAAATCCCACAATCAACTTTTGGCTATTGGATCCGGAAGCAAACAAAAGAACAGCCAGATGAACCTATTTTTGCAAAACTTCCTTCCCAACAGGAAATCTCATCTGATCTTTCAGTCGGCGGTGTGCCTGTAACGATCTATCTTCCCGGAAGCATCCGGATTGAAATTGGTGCCGGGTGTCCTGTCGGACTTATGGCTTCTTTGATCCATACACTGAGTGCTTATGCTTGATCTGGCCGGCGGAACAACTGTGTATCTTGCATGTGGTGTCACGGACTTACGAAAGAGCTACCAGGGATTGGCGGCTATTATAAAACTAAAATTCCATCTGGATCCGTATTCCCGTTGTATGTTTGCCTTCTGTAATCGCAGACGCACATCAATCAAAATCCTCCAATGGGACGGGTCAGGATTTTGGATCTTAATGAAGCGGCTGGACCATCATTCCTTTCACTGGCCGGATACACCAGATGAGTTGAAAAAAGTTACGTTAAAAGAAATACACTGGCTGTGTAACGGATTATCCCTGGATCCCAAGGGCGCTTTTAAGGAGCACCATCCCAAGATTGTCATCTAGCCAAAAACGGAGTCTGTCAATTCGCAAAAAGCTGAAAATCTTAGGATTTTCAGCAATTTTTCCTCTGTTTTTCTGACGCATTTCCCCTCGAAAACAGCACGGTTTTATGGTATTCTTTTCTTAGCTTAAAACAATCAGGAGCACCGGACTATGGAACCACTTTTTTCTAAGAAACAATTACAGGAAATGAGTAAAGAAAATATGATCACACTGCTTACAACCATGCAGGCGCATCAGCAAAAGCAGGAAACTAAGATCCAGCTCCTGACGGAAAAAATGAAGGAGCTGGAGTTCATGAATGCGCTGCTTTCTGACAGGCTGGCGCTTGCCCAGCGGAAACAGTTTGGTGCCTCCAGTGAAAAGTACGCGGATGGATATACGCAGATGGATCTGTTCAATGAAGCAGAGCAGGAAGCGGATCCAAATGCAGCGGAACCGGAAATGGAAGAGATCCATCCGAAATCTTACAAACGCAAAAAAACTGCTGGAAAAAAGGAAGAAGATCTTTCTTCTTTTGAGACGACAGAGGTGATCGAACATAAGCTGGAAGGTCAAGAACGGTTCTGCCCGGAATGCGGGACGAAATACAAAGTAGTGACGACAGAGAAAGTAAAATATCTGAAATTTATACCGGCCCGTTTCGAAGTCGTAGAAGAGGTCACATATATTTACAGCTGTCCAAAATGCGGAAAAATGCAGCGGCCAGAGAAGGCCCAGGCACTTATGAAAGGGAGTGTCGCCACACCATCCCTGGTTGCAGGTATCATGAATGCCAAATATGTAAATGGGATGCCGCTTGCACGCCAGGAGCGGGAATTCGCGCGGTATGATCTGAATCTGTCAACCAAAACGATGGCAAATTGGATCATCCTGTGTGCCGGGCGGTATCTCCAGCCGGTCTATGACCTGATGAAGGAGGAATTCCTTTGCAGTAGGTATGTCCATAGCGACGAGACACGGATCCAGGTCATAGACGAACCGGGGCAGAAAGGTACGACACAGAACTGGATGTGGGTGTATCTTACGGATGAGAATAGTGGATCTCCGAGAATGGTACTCTTCCAGTATGAGAGAACCCGGGGCGGCTACCACCCGGTGGAGTTTCTGGGAGATACATTTGAGGGTTATCTTACCTGTGATGGATACCAGGCGTACCATAGTCTCCCGGAGAAGATCACCGTGACAGGGTGTATGGCCCATGCAAGGCGACGTTTTGATGAAGCCCTTACAACATTGAAAAAGGATTTCACCAAAGAGCAGCTGAAAGAAACAACTGCATATCAGGCAATGGAGCGGATCGGCATGCTCTATAAGATAGAAGAAATGCTCCGAGGCAAATCGCCGGAGGAAAAATATACCGAGCGTCAGAAGCAGTCAAAACCGCTTTTAGATGCCTTCTTTGAGTGGCTGCATTCCCTGGAGGATGCAGTAGACAGATCATCGAAAATAGGAGAAGCGGTATTGTACACGATAAACCAGGAACAATACTTAAGAAGATACTTGGATGACGGACATTTGAGTATCGACAATACGGCCGCTGAGAGAGCCATTAAGAACTTTGCGGTAGGACGCCGCAACTGGCTGTTTTCCAAGAGTATCAAAGGAGCAGAGGCCAGCGCAACCGTATACAGCATAACAGAAACGGCGATCCTGAACGGACTCAAGCCCTATAATTATCTGACCTACATATTGGAAAAGATGAAAGATTTGGCTCCATTTCCGACAAAAGAAGACATTCTTCCACTATTGCCCTGGTCAGAAACAATACCGGAAAACTGTCGTACCAAACGACCAGAGGGGACATCCACTTAGCAGAAACTGTTAGGTGGATTTTTTGTCAAAGTACGGATGAATCTCTATTCATCTTTAAGGAATATTTTACCAAATGCGTAGATTTATGAACAGGTACGGATTATTTCCTACTTACTAAAAACCAGCATATTTACTATTGACATAAACTCCAAAAAATGCGGCGCAGCCCTTGTTTATATTACTTTTTTAAGGGGGCTGCATCGTATGCATTTAATTCAAATCT
>CAJTGB010000058.1 GCA_910575835.1 Lachnospiraceae bacterium
CGCCATACTGCGACACAATACCAAGATACCCGTTCTCATGCTTATGCACAAACTCATAACTGACCGGGACGGCTTCCGTACCCCGGTTGACGATCGTCGCTTCCAGGATCCCCTCCGCATTCGGCGAAGCCGGGAACGTCTTTTCCACCGTAGAATGCGCCAGACCATCCGGGACCAGCCAGGTGATCACACCCTCCCCCAGACATTCATAATCATCAAAATCAAGATCCCCCATCGGAACCGCATAGAACACCCTGTCCGGGGCATTTCCAAACACCAACTCCTTCGGCTCGTCAACATTCAGGATACGGGCAAGCTCATCATGCTTCTCCCCCAGATCCTCCAGCACCGTATAAGGCATCGGGATCTGCTTCTGCTTATAAGTCGTATAAGAGAAAACTGCACCCCGCTTTAATCCGGCATCCCCCAGAAGCTCCGGAGACCATTCAGCACCAGAGAACGGAGTGAACCCGATTAACACATCAATATATTGATTCAACTCATAGCCGTTAAATTTAACCGACAACCCCATATACACCGTCACCTCTTCCCCTTCAGCATCTCCTTCAGGAAAATATTCTCCTCGATCTGCCGTTCCATCTCCGCAGCCGTAGCCCGAATAAACTCCCTCTTATCCATTTCCACAGACACAATGACCGGACGCTTCGAAAGCTCCCGTCCAAGACGCTTATAATCAATCTCCAGCTTACCTCCGCGATCCACATCCACAAGTCCGCTCTTCTCCCTCGCAGCAACAGGACCAACCACCTTATCCACTATCCTAGACTGCCTGCCCTCCACAGCCAGATCCATCCGCGTGATCAGATCCGACACATCCATACTCTTTATCTTATCCGAAAGCGCATCAACATCAATGGCATTCAGCACACCTGCCGCCATCTCCTCCGCAGAATCAACCGCAACCTTCGCATTCTCCTCAATGCCGATCCCAAACCCAAGGTCAAAATTCTTACCAGACTTCTTCGCCTTCCTGGACGGAGACCGCTCCGCCAGGGCGCCGCGCAGCGCATTGTACGCCGACATCGCAAGATTGGCCGCCGCCGAAGCAGCACGCCCAAGCCACGCACCGATCCCTCTGACAAAACCAGCTCCAAAGTTAGAACCAGAATTATAACCCGTTTTCGATCCCGCGCCAGAATCCGCATTACTGGCCAATGCACGTCCTTTTGCATTCGCTTCACCAGCCTTACTGCCCACACCCGAAGCATACTGAGAGCCAAATCTCCCGCCCGTATCCGTCGAGTTCACCGTACCCGCCCCAGACTTCGCCCGGTCAGCGATCCCTTTCCCCTTCTGGAACAATGCACCTGCCATTCCCGCCACTCCGGTCCCCAGCATCATACCAAACCGCGATCCCGTAGCGTCCGGATTCACAGACCCCGCCCCGGCATTCGCGGCATCCGCATTTACCTTACCGGCATTTCTTGACGCACCTTGCTGAGAAGACAGGCCGATCCCAAAGAAAGACATAAACTGAGACCCCAGATTCTGCAGCGTAGTTCCCAGATCAGATTCCGTAAATACACCCAGGAAAGCCGCGGTAAACTCACCGGCCCTCGACAACACGCCTTCCTTCCCCGCATCCACTCCAATTGCTGCACCCTCCATCGCCAGACGGAAGATCTCCTCCGTAGCCTTAGACGGCGAATGCTCCTCCAACGCCGCCCTAAGAGCATCCAGAAAAGAGAGCCCCTCTTCCTCTGCCTTCTTCGATATCTGGTCAAAACCATCCATTTCTATCATAGCGCCTTTGACCGCATCCGAAAGAGCCTGCCGCGTTCCTTCCGGAAGATTGGCAAGCCCTGACAAAAATGCCTCATAGGAAGCAATCGATTCCTCACTCAATTTCCCATCAAAATCAGCCTGCGCAAGGGCGGCAACCATGGCCGCGGCGCCATCCGTGCCAATCTCTTTAACTGCAGTTTTTACGCCACCAGGCAACTTCTGAAACTCAGATACCGCTTTTGCTGCTGCATCTGCCGCATCATCTCCAAAAGCCTGGTACATCTGACCGCCCTCTTCCACCAATACAGACAGGGCGCTGGTTGTCTCTTGTGCCTGGGCTATCATTTCATCTCGTGCTGTCTGAGAAGAAGCCAGCATTCCCTTCGTATACTCCTGATATCCGCTTACCAGAGAATTCATTGCAGATTCAATCTCTTCCACTGTCCCGCTCTGCATCGCTTCCACAAGAGCATCATAATTATTGACCTCGGTAGATAGTTCATTCAATGATGTCCTCGCACCGTCTACCGCTTCTGATGCTTCATCAAACGCAGTCTGCGCTTCTTTTACCGCATTCTTTGCCTCTATCATAGCCGCCATGGCCTTTGGACTGGTATCATTACCGTATTGATCCGTTACTTCATTCAGATTGCGCTGCGCTTCTGCAAGGGCATCCTCTTTCTCCTTTACAACTGCCACCGCATCCTTATAAGCAAGCAACGCCTCCTGACTATTCTTATACGCAACCGCCATTTCCTCCTGAAGAGTCGAACACAAGGCCTCTGCCTTCTTCTTTGCAATCACCTCATCCAAGGCACTTACCGTCTCCTGATAATTCTGGATCACACCGTCCGTCAGTGCGATCTCCGTTCCCAAAGCATCCGACAACTCCCCGGTGATCACCCCCGCCCGCTCCTCATAACCAGCCTTAACCCTGCCGTTTTCATCCGTGATGGACTGTAACTCCGATAGCAAGGACCGATAACCGTCATACTCCATATCAATCGCTTGTACCGACTTCTCCCTCGCAGCCCTCTGGCTGTTCAAAGAATCCGTCAGCTCATTGCAGGAATCCACAAGCTTCCGCTCACTGTCCGATAACTCATACGACTTATCCTTCGCATCATCAGCAATCACCGAATAAGTCACCAGCCCCGCAGCCAGAGCCGCAACCGCAGCCACGGCAAGCCCCACCGGATTCGCAGCCACCACCGCACTAAATGCAGCATACGCCGCCGACAGCTTCTTAACCGCACCCGCCACAGACGCAGCCACGGCATAAGCCTTCACCGCAGCTACACCGGCAGCCAGAAGCGGTAACACCACATCCAGATTTTCAGCCAGAAGTTTAAAAGCCCTGACAGCCAGAGGGAGTACAGCCTTCCCCAGGTTCAGACCAGCACTTGCAATGTTCCTAAGCGGAGGCACAATCTTCCCCGCCGACTTACTGCTTCCCTCCGCCTCATCCGCAAATTCACGGAACAACTTCCCCGCTTCCGACACCACACCCTTCAAACCGCCCGAATCAAACGCTTTTGACAGCCGGTTGACACCTTCCGTTCCGGCGTCGACAGCCTTCCTAAGCGGAACCTGCATCTTCTCATAGACCTTGATCCCAAAACCTTCCGCCGCAGATCCAAGGATCGTAAGGCTCCCCTTCAGATTATTCTGCATGGTTTCCGCCATGCCCTTCGCCGCACCGTCACAACTATAGATTGACGTCTGCAGTTTACGAAAATCCCCGTCCGACGCATTCACAATGGCAAGCAGCCCAGACATCGCCTCCTGCCCGCCGATCGTAGCCGCCATATTCGTTTTTTCCGCTTCACTCAAGCCCGCAAAACCACTTCGCAGATCCCCCATGATCTCATTTAAAGATTTCATAGAGCCGTCACTGTTCGTGATCGAGATCCCCAGCTCATCCATCGCAATTGCCACTTCATCCGTCGGCTTGGCAAGCCTCGTCATAATAGAACGAAGAGACGTCCCCGCCTGCCCGGCCTTGATCCCAGAATTCGCCATCAGCCCGATCGCTACCGCCGTATCCTCCGCCGAAAAACCAAGCGCGCCCGCCACAGGAGCCACATACTTAAACGTCTCCCCCATCATGCTTACATTCGTATTGGCATTCGAAGAAGCCGCAGCCAGCACATCCGCAAAATGCCCCGACTCCTCCGCCGACATCCCAAATGCCGTCAACGCATCCGTCACGATATCCGAAGTGACCGCCAGGCTCTCGCCAGAAGCCGCAGCCAGATCCATAACACCCTCAATGCCAGAAAGCATATCCTCCGTCTTCCAGCCAGCCATCGCCATATACTCAAACGCACTGGCAGCCTCCGCAGCGCTGAACTTCGTCTTCGCCCCCATCTCCTTCGCTTTATCCGACAGCTTCTCAAAGTCCGCCCCCGTTGCACCCGAGATCGCCGACACCTTCGACATCCCCGCTTCAAAATCAGAACCCACCTTGACCGCATACCCAGCCATTGCCGTGATCGCCGTACCGGCAGCCCCCGCGGCAACTGTGATCCCTTTCAGCGCATTCTTCGCCGTACCGGAGAACTTCGCCATGGCGCTCTGAGCCTTCGAACTGTCCAATTCTGTATTGATCTTGATCGTACCGTCTTTCGCCATTATCTCACCACCCTAGCACTGCATTGCAGAACGAACCTCCTTCTGCCTCCCGCACACATACGCCCTCCATTTCCTGTTACGGGCTTCCAGAGACAGCTTATGCCCGGCAGCCGAAGCATCCGTGATCCGATAGAGCTTCTTCATCTCATTCAGGAACGCCCGCTTCTCCCTTGGCAGACCCGCCGTGCTCACCTTCCGGTAATACATGATCCTGCTCATCTTCGTATCCTCATTCAAAGATTCAAACAAAGCCATGAACTTCCACCAATGCATCCTTGCATCCGTCAGGTCAATCCCATACTGCTCCTTAAAAGCAGCATAGATATACGGCGCATCCTGAGCAAAAGAATACGCAGGCTCCTTAGAAGTCCTGCGCTGGTATCTTGTCCTCCCGCCGTTTCCATCCTCTTCCCTCTCTTCCGGCTCCCCGCACCGGTAGAACCACAACATCCGGCTGACCGCCTCCGGGACATTCGCCGGAATTCTCGGATAATACATCCCAAGCAGCTGAATGACCTTATCCCTCTCATCCATCCTACTTCCCCAGATCCGGTCAAACTGCATCCCGACCCGGAAATCACTCCGGATCGGATATTCAGCCCCGTCAATCGTCACAGTCTCAGGAAGCTTCCCGGTAATAAAATCCTCCTTCACCCTACACCATCATCCTTCCAGCCTTCTCCATGGCAATCCTGTTACGCTCCTCCAAGATCGGATGCACCTGCTTCTCATACAGTTCCGTCAGCTCCTCCCACGCATCCAGGCAAGTCAGAAGATCGGTTTCCTCCCCCAGCACCATCTCAGCACTCCCCGCACCAAAGACCTCATCAACAAAATCAACCACAGCGCCGCACATCATCTCAATACCCCTTGCCCCGTCACTACAGCTTTGCGCATCCTCAACCGTCCTAAGGACCTTCCCCAATCCCTCATCATACTTCCTTGCAACCTTAGGATTCAGAAGCCCCGCCTGAAGCTTCACCCCCAAGACCTCAACCTCTATCAATCTCATAGTCACTCATCCTCCTTGCTTCAATCTGCCGCACTCCTATTCCATCCCCGCGTCATCCTGCATATTATTCGTTGGCTGTACACCACTCGCCGCATAGGTATACTCCGTCGGGTTAGACCCAATCTTCTTAAACTCAATATCCACCGCAGAAGATTCCCCCGCATTCCCGGAACCATCCGAATTCACGATAATAGAAACCTTCCCCTTCTCACCCTTTCCATTCAGGATGTTGAAATAAACATAGTTCGTCACAACACTATTCCCAGTGCCATACTTCATCTTATGAGACAGACAGTAATCCTGCGCCGGATCCCCCACATACCTGTCACCGGTAACCGCAAAGGACCGCTGCGTCCCCGTCTTCATCGTATTCTGCCCAGAACGGATATACTGCTTATCCTGCGTGACCGGATTCATCTGCGAGTCAAGACCCGCGATCCCCATCTCCACAACCTCAAAATCCCCGTCCGGCGTAACCGCATCCCCGCCAGGCGCAACATCGATCGCAAACACATAATCATCATTTGTTACCCATCCTTCATAATCTGGATTTACCGTATAATCTTTCATCAATTCACTAACCTTCATAATTTCTACTCCTTTTCAAAATAAAGAACCCTGCACTGGATCATATACTGGGCGGTCATGTTCTCCCAGTCTACTGTTGCAAGGTTTGGCATGTTCTGTAAGTTTTCAATTTTCTTAACCTGGCATTTCTTCCCGAAATCCGGGAAATTCCTCTTCTGGTTCTGCTCCTCGATCCAGTCCATAAAATTCTGCGCAAGATTCATAGCCTGCATATTTAGGTCATCCGTCTCCGCAGAATAATGCCAGGTGAGCACAATGGAAAACGCATACTCCTTATCCGCGGCACGCAGGAACTTCTTCACGATCTTACCAGAATAATTCGTCAGAAACGACACCGAATCCGGAGAATCATTGGCAAAATTAAAAGAAGTCAACGAACCCACAAGCTCCGGAACCTTCTCTTCCACATACGCCTTCATGATCTCATGCTTCATCATGCTCCCCCTCCATTCACAAACCGCTGCACTGCACCCGTGAAATCACTCATACGGGCAGCTTTCATAGCCTTATCCCATTCAGACGTAGCCAGCGGATGCCGGGACTTGTTATACTTTAACTTCCTGCCCGCCGTGACCTTACTCTCCCCCATCCGCGCCCAGGGACTCCCCGTGATCCTGGATACCATCAAGACTCCTTTATGCTGATAGTTCGCATAGGGGGATAGGTAGTGCACCACACCACTGCCGCCCTCTACATAAGTCCTGACATTCTGTGACAAACCCATATTCATTGCCGGAACATAAGGATCCATCAAACGTTTCGCCTCATTCGCCATGAACAGCAGCGTCCGGTCACCACCCAGGGCTTCCTTCGCAATCTGCGGAATCGGCTTGTTCCATCCGAAATCAATGTCCATCCGTCTAACCTCCTAACCGGTAATGCTTCGCCATCCGATGTGATGTATTGTCAGAAAACGCCGTAACCACGAACGCATCCGGCTTGTACCTGGCCAACACCTGGGACGCCGTATCCGGAGAAACACCCGTGATCTCATCTTCACATTCCCCCTTGACCACGATATCCTTCTGACTGCAGGTAAAATACTCCCTCCGCTCCTCATCCGGAAGCCGGATCCACTCATGGTAAGGTTTATATTTCTCAGAGACAGGGATCCGGACCGTATAAACGCTGTTCATCCTCGGTTCCTTCTCCGCATACTCCAAGCGTCCCATCACATTCTTGTAGAAACAGCCATGCAGCACAGTCCTCTGCCAGACATCCTTTTTCCCACCAGGATTATCAGATCCCCTGAGACAGTTATAGACCGTGACCGTCTGGTTATAATTCGGATTCATCTCCCCACCCCGCAATACATCAGCCCTGTATTCACAAGCCACTTCCGGACAATCCCCGCTACACTGCGGCAGATTCCCGCTTCCGACAGCTCATCCGTCTTATAGGTACCCGTCTCCCCGTCATTGCCGTAGCTCTGCAGGATCATCCCATTCTCATCCCTGGCAGCATCCACCGAATACAGCTTCTCCGCCAGCTCACAGCAGCACATCCCCACTTCCTCGGGAATCACTTCTAAGGCCTCCACCCGCTGAAACGTCCGCTGCCGGATCTCCCCGGATGCAAGCATCGCCCAATAAGGGAAATCCACATCCGGGATCTTCGGAGCACGTCCAAGGAGGTACTGGTTCTTATAGAATTCCAAATCCACATAAACCAACATCCTATCTCACCCCATTTTACGCTCCTGCAGATGTACTGTCCTTCATAACGGCAAACGGACAGCGCTTCGTCTTATCCTTCGCCATCGCGTTGATCGGGTTCGGGATCTCCCAGCCCAGACGCATCACGGCACGCAGCGCAACCATATCATTCTGCATCAGGTTATACAGGATATCGCCGGTTGCCGGATCCTGGATGATACCCTGGTCAAACAGCTTAAAAGTAATATCCTGCCGGATACTATAAGCCAACTGTGAGAAATCACCGGAGATCATCAACGCCTTACTCCGGTCAAACGCACCGTTACGCGGGAAATTCATCGGAGAACCATCCAAAGAATAAGCCGTCCCGGTCTGCATATCAGACTTAAACACCGGCTGCCCGGTAGAATCCTTCAATCCCCTGAGCTTCGCCCGCATCGTAATGTCCGCCATATGGCCGTTGACAAAATAGCCGCTCTCCTCAACCTTCGCGATCACACCATTCTCACCCAGGATAGAATCATACAGATCCGATCCAAGCGCCGTAACCGCGCCCGCCTTCGTAGCCGTAGTCACAACACCGTCGCGCCAGGTCTGCGGCTTATCAACATCAAATAAAATGGCGCCGTCAATCTTCTGCCCGAACGCCTCCACCAGCCTCGGCCTTACCTCGCCCCAGATATCATAGTCCGCATCATCCAGGACCGCCTCAGAAATCGGCACAATGACCGCGATCTCTTCCGCATAGATCACTTTCTTATCCCATGCCATGTTCGTCATCTTCTTCTTTGCCGAACCGCCTTCGCCATTCACAAAATACGCCACCGGCAGCAAATCAAGCACCGGCATCTTGTACTGCGCAGCCGTCATATTCGCAAGCCTTTTGCCGCGCTGCAGTACGGCCGACTGCTCTACCACGCCCTGGACGATCTCACGGCTCTCCTGCACCGGGATCAGCGCTTCCGCATCCGACCTAGTGATAGAAGAACCTTCACCGGCAAATAACTGCAAATCAAAAAACTTTCTGTTCCTGTTCATATCTCATTCTCCTTCCCTTACCTTCCAAACGCCGACCGGATGGAAGCATTGATTGAATCATGTGTCGTCTGGCTCGTACCAGATCCGCCGTCAGGTTTCCCCGTGGAAACCACCTTATAACCCTGCCCCGTAAAACGCGGGTTCTCTTTCAAGAACGCGTCCGCCGCCTTCTTAAAATCCGTCTTGTCATCCACCTGCTTGCCGACCTTAAACAAAACATAGTCCAGATCATCAGACTTCACACCCTTATCCCGCAGGTAATTCGCATTCTTCATCTCCTCCACCTGCGCAAGCGCATCATCCCGCTCCTTCTCCACGGCAGACACATTCGGCTGGCTGGCAGCCTTCTTCGTCCTGTAATCCGCGATCGCTGCCGTGACCTCCTCTTCGCTCATTCCCTGCCGCTTGAAATAATCCGCAAGAGCCGCCTTCGTTGCCCGGTCCGCCCTCGCCTCCGCGATCTGCTCCGCCTGTTCATAGCTGTATGTCGCCCTTCCAGGCGCTCCCCCGGCATTCCCCTGGCCGCCGTTGCCATTCCCGACTGAACCTGCTCCTGCACCTGCGCCGCCGTTACCGGCACCATCCCCGCCGCCGTCCGCGAAGATCTGCAGGTCAAAATAATATCTTCTCATTTTTCTTTCCTCACTTTCCTGTGATAATCCCGTATTTACCGCCCCGTCAGGCGTGAAAAAAACACCCCGCTATAGGATGCATCAATCACCGTTTACAAACCGGATACCCCGGTACTCATTCGCTACTCCGCAGATACCCAGAAACCACATATCAACCAACACCTTACCTGTATCATTTAACTTCTGCCACTCTATACAGATATTTCCCTGTCCTACTTCATCCACGATCTCCACCAGGGCAATCTCTCTAAGTCCCCGGATCAGCGTCAATGTCAGGGCAGAAACCGCGGCACATACAATATCAAACCCTCTCGGCGCGATATCCGCATGGCCCGATACACGGAGCCCATTCAGGCCCACAGCAACATCAATCAACTGACTCACCTCCTAAAAATAGGTATAAAAATACCACGCACTCCGTAGAACGCGCGGTACTTAATCCTCATCTTCAATTTCTTTCTCCCAATCATCTTCATCATCTTCATCCCATACAAAAACGGTATCTTCCGGATAATCCTCAAACTTTTTTTCGAATGGCATTTCTGAAATTTTTATTTTCTTCTCACTCGCCATCAAAGAAACTCCTTCCCAAACCCAATACCAATTCAAATTAATACTTTAATTTTTCCGGTATATTACCATCCGTCTTCATGCCCTTTGTTACCTGCATCCGAGACATATGAAAAGCCCTTTTACAGTCATTGCACCATATATCCATATAGCCATTTCCATTCTCTAAATTCACGATAGAACATTTATAGTCCGTATTCTCACTTCCACAAAACGGACACTTTCCAACAGTTCCACTAGTATCTATACTTTTAAGATTTTCAAGCCATTTCATCATCTCACCCTCTTCCTGACAATATTATACCAAAAATCCTCAAATTTGTATGCTTCTTTTTCCATTTTATCAAGATGAATCTGACAGTAATCTTTTCCATATTTTCTCAACTGTAGTACATGACAACGCTCATGGATAATGGTTTTCACCAGAGTCTCTTCGTTCCTGAATGCACTAGGAAATAAATCTATCCGGCCTAAATTGTCATAATCCGTACTTCCGCAAAGCGGAACGCCAATCAATCCTTCATCTCTCTGAATTTTTATATTTATCCCCCGAAGATCCAGTCCATATATCGAAGCCATTTTTTCGATATACCTTTTCTGCATTGGTATCTGTAAATTTTTATATTTCCCAACATTCCTCTCTTTTCTCCTCGGTTTCGGAATAGATCCGCCTGCCGCCTTCCCTAGTCCATCCTGATACACCCTCGGCATTTGCTCCGGAAGCTTCATCGCCCTGGAAAATGCCTTATACTTCTGCATCTCCCCCTGATACCGCGCCTTCTTAAGAATTACACTATCCTCATCCGCATCCCCCTCCAAAAGCAGCCTGATATCCTGCCGGGTCTTACGCATCCCCCTCTCCATCTGGCGCTGCTTCTGCAATGCCTGATATGCCGTATACTCCTTCCCTTGGTACTCCTTAGGCGTATTCTCCTCTTCCATCATCTCATCAAGCTCTTCATCGGTATAGTTCCTGACAGATACCCCCGGTATAAACGGATGATAATCATGATAACAGTTCGCACCATGAAGTCCCGTTACCAAACCAAGACCACATACACTCTGCAGCTGTGCATAAGTATACACCTTCCCCTGCCATACCTGATGCTCCGGTCTTGCGCCCACATGATAAGTAACCTCATAGACATCCGTTCCCAGATCCCTCGCCGCCTGCTCATTGATCTTCCCCTGAACCTGCCGGAATCCAGTCATGACCGCTCTTCTGACCGCAACCTCCACCCGGTTACTATGCCCCGAATCATAATACACCGTCCGAAGCCCGCTGTCCGTCATGGCATTGATCGCACGGCCGACTGCAGCATCATAACTCACCGCACCAGACACGATGTCCATCACCGCACCGTCCAGCGTCTCCCGGTAAAACTGCATCAACGGATGATAATAGATCTTCCCCGTACCCGGATCGCGTATCACGAACCCTAACGAATTCGTGATATTCTTAAATTCCGCCTTCGTCTGCACCTTCACTGACTCCAGAAGAGCCTGAAGCTCCAGATTCTCCGCGAACGGGATCTGCTTCCTTCCAACTTCCCCATAAGCCCTCTGATACCCATAATACTGCTCATACACCGTATCCGATAAAATATGGTCAAGCTCCTCATCCGTAGCTTCAAGCGCCTCCCGGATCCATTGCTTAATATTCTCCTCAGACTCGCCAAGCTGAATCATACGCTGCATCTGCCAGTCAGCCTTCGCCGTAGAAAACCCGTTAACCCGAATCGAACGGACAATGTCAGCCATGATACGCATCTCCAGCTCAGACATTATTCTCTCTAACGGGATCGGTATTCCCTCCAGTCCGCCCTGCATCATGATTCAATCACCTCCGCAGTAGATTTTATTTCCCCTTATTACAAACATATTAGAAGGAATTCCATTCTTTATCTGTTCTCTTATTCTATCTGACTCTTCTTTATCGACAGGTATGAGATCAAAATGCCAGGGAACTTTCTTCTTTTTCATAATCCACACCTCTCTACTCCACTATCACATTCGCTTGTTCCGGAAGATTCCTCTGTGCCTCTTCCGGTGTCTCTCCGTACCATTTTGCCCGATACTCCCACAAGGGCATCACCCCCATAGACACATCCTGACGGTCGCTCTGCCGCTCCGTTGTTTTATCCTCAATAATCGAATCATCAAAGGCAATCGTGACCGTTGCATTTTCCTGCAATCCCGGAATCCCAATACTGACACCTGCACGGATGATCGTCTGGATCAACTTAGTCAGAACCCGGTCGAGCACAAGCTCATGCTTTACCAACGACCGGTACATATCCGAATTCTCACTGATCACCTCCGTAGCCGTCTTCACCCCGCCGTCCTCAAACTTATAACGGTCCGTTCCAAAACCACATTTCAAAGACAGCCAGTTCAGATCATCATTAATGGCTCTGCTGTGTTCCTCAATCCTAAGCTCCATATTGACCTCATGCATAGCCTCTTTCGACTCCGAATTCTTAAAATAATCCTCCGGCAGTTCATAAAACACCGCATCCTCAGGATCAAAAACAGCGCAGCCATTCTGCATAGTCAGAAGCTCCGGCGCCACAAAGATACGTTTACGGCCTAACGAAAACTCATTCGCGTAACTGTCATACTCCAGATCCAACTTCCTGACCGTATCAATTGCATTTGCAAACAACGCTACCCCCATCGGATTCGTCGTATCCTCGTCCGCATTATTGACCACATTCAGCCGGTCGATCACAAAAAGCGGCTGATCCGAACCCGTCTCTATCCGATCGGCAAGCCCGGCAAACACCGGAATCTCCTCCCACTGCTCCGGCGTCAGTTTCTTCCCTGCCCCGGTAGTATTTTCCACTACACTATTCTCGATCACATACTGCTTCCGGTTCTCTCCGGGCACATCCTCCAGCTTATGATACTGAAACTGGATATACTTCTTCCGCTTACAGGTTGTCGGGAACGTAAAGATACACTCCATAACAATCTTATTCTTCCAGGAAGTCGGATAAATGTTGGCGGCTTCCACATAATTGATTCCGACACTCCCGCCCTTCATATTCCCGGCTTCATCCACCGCCGCATCCTTGACATACACCACATAAGCAACCGTTCCAAGCGCAGACTTCCATTCCTGATACTCATTTCCCAACTCTTCCCAGGTATTCTCGGCAAGAACTTTTTTCACAAATGCATCCGTAGTTTCATCTGCGATCGTGATCGTGACACGTTCATTCAGCAGCAGATCAGCCATATCTTCACACACCTTTTTCGCCATCCCAAGCGCATAACGGGTACAATTGACAGAAGTGCCATTCCCTCTGTATACCTTATACTTATGGAACTTCCGCACATTGGAATTATACCAACTACGCCACACCTCGATCTGCTTGTAAAACGTCCGATCAACCGTGTCAATTCCCTTCTCCTTAAAATAAGCAAATATATCCATCCTCAATCCTCTCTTTCAGATACCGGCAGCCAATGCTTCACCTTCGTCCACATCCCCATCACCAGATAACGAACCGCATCCATACAATGATCCCCAATCTTGATCGGCTCTTCTTTCCCCTTCTCTATGGAGTCCTTATCATACTCATACGTCTGGAACTCATCTATGGCTCTGTTCTGCCCGGCTGACACATCCATCAGATGGAACGTCAGCAGCTTTTGAACACGGCTGATCCCAAGTTTCACATCATTTTCCGCATTACGGATGACCACAGGGACATTCGCACCCCTGCATGCACGCTTGATCTCTTCCTGGAGCCCCTGCGCCGAAGGATCCAGGAACAAATAGAAACGGACATTTCCCTCTCCGTACTTTTCTCCCAATCCCACTGCAAAATCAACAAAATCCTCTGCATACTCCGATGGGCTCTTCTGATGTCCCGATTCCCGTCCGCTGTGATAATACTCCGCCAGTCCCTTCAACCGCCTATTCGCCATATCCAGCCCCGCAGCCTGAAATGTGGTCGCATTCTGCTGTCCATAATCACCGCCGATCCCGATAATCGAAAATCGCTGCCCCTCTTCCGGTTCCCTGATATGGCTCTGGCTGAACATGTAGTAGACCGCGTCATCAATTCCTGTGCTCTCCCCAAGCCACACCCAACGATACATCTTCAGATCCGCCTGCATCATTTCTTCAGCAGTGTCGATCAGATCCCGTCCAAGCCATCCCACCGGCACATCCCGATAATCTGTATGGATATGGATGCAGTCAGAACGCTTCTCCATCTTCTTACACCACTGGTTAATCGGTGCATTCGGATTCTTCGGCGGGTTGTACAGATAGATCATCTGAAACCCGCTGCTATTCCCTCGGACGAAGGTAGCCTCGATATTGGTCAGCTCATCCTCTCCCTCACCATCATCGAAAAATTCTGTCAGCTCATCCAAGATAACCAGCTTGATTGGCTTATCCTCGTCAATGATACCTTTGGTATCGTCAATGCCATCCGAACCAGAGAAGTAAATGGTTGTTCCATACTTCTTATATGTGATCTCCATCGGTGATTTCGTAATGTTGAATCTGTTTTTCGGGATCTTCAATCGGTTGATCCCTCTAAGCATCTCCTTATACACCGTCTTCCGAAGCTTGTTATGATGCTTCCTAAGAACCACCACAGATCCATGGGCATCCGCCACAATCTGATAATTTGCCCTAATAGCCGCATAACTGGACTTCGTACCGGCACGGCCAGAAGTCAGAATGATATGCTTGTACGATTTATTGTTGAATATCCCCAGATACTTCGGAATGATGATCTCCGATATCCGTACCCGTTTCTTTTTCCTCTGCGTCATTCACAATCTCAACTCCATCCTCTTCATCCTCAGAAGAATCCCTCTTAAGGCGATCCGTATTGGCCTTCATCTGCTCGATCCGCGCCTTCTGTTCATCTGTGGCAAGATCCCAACGCTTGTGCAGCAGTTCATCATACTGCCGGATACTCCCGCGCAGGTCCGACATTGCCCTTGACTGAGCTTTCAGGAAGTTCGCATGCTTATCCCAGGCCTGCTGTACTTCCCACTTCTCCCCAATTACATTGCCATCCTTTTTCTCCACCTTCTCAATGGTCTTATCGCTTTTATCCTTGACATACATGATCTGCTGCGCCCGGATAATAGCGGCATAAGCGATCTGTATCTCATGCCATAGGATATCCAACGGATCTGTCGGCATCTCCTGGATAATAGAAACGGTCTCTTCCGGAAGATACTTCGAGAAGAAACCGTATTTTTCTGCATTCTTATTCCCAGGCGGGCCTGTGGCATTGTGATTACCCGGCTGTCCGCCCCTTTTCCGTTTGGTAACGTTACCTTTCGATTGATTAGTAACGTTACCATTCCATTTATCTAAATTCTTCCACTTCCTGATCTGGGTCTCTGATACTCCGAGATCAGAAGCGATGTCTTTTAACTTCTTCTTTCCGCCCGAGTCAAGCCATATCTTATATGCCTCGTCCCTCTTCGGGCTTCTGGCTCTTGGCATATCACCACCTCTCAATTCTCTGTAGTTATGAATGGATCCTGCTGGGGTCGAACCAGTAACTTTCCGGTTATGGGCCGGATGCTCTGCCTGCTGAGCTATGGATCCTGGTTTAAAGCACGAAAAAGAACGCCCCGCCGAAGCAAAGCGCCCTTTCTATGTGTGGGAGGAATCAGATAGCAATCATCCACTGATCTCAGCATATACTATAACATTTTGAAACCGAACAATGTGAACAAAACGAACAAACTTTATAAATCCCTCATAAAACGCTCAAATTCCATCCTGACACTATCACCCGTAGCTTTCCGCCCGATCTTCACCGCCGTCTGCTCCCACGTCATCTCTTCAAAGATCTTATATCTGATAATCCGCTGCATCCTGATCGGGATCGTCAGCATCCATTCCTCTACCTGCCTCTTGATCTTCTCCGCATTCTCCTTCCGCTGTTCCAGAAGCTTCTCCTCTAGGCGGAGATTCCCATCATCCTGATAAGTAAAGGCCGTGCCCTGGACTCTGAAATGCTGCTCTTGATAGGGAAACCGCGGGTTGCTGCCCTTCACATTGGTCTGGATCACGGTCTTCCGTTTCTTTTTCAACCGGCAGATATCCGCTTCCGTCTCCTTGATCAGCCTGCAGGCATCTATGTAATCATTCAGAATCTTCTTGTCCATGGCTGTTCCCCTCCTTAATCCTCGGGATATACACCCGGTTTTCATGATACTTTTCCACCTTGCGCACCTTCCCGAGAAGCTGTCGCATCTGATCTAAGGCTTTCTTATTCTGGGAATCCTGGGTAAACTGCACAACCGGATCCGTAACCTCAAATAGATCCTTGTACACCCGGCGCTCCACCCTGTTCTGATGGATCCTCATACCGATCTGCGCGATCCTGTCCGGGTTTTCCTCAAACTCAATCGCATGAATAAGATCCTGATGCCGTTTGTCCTCTTCCGCTACTCCGCTACGCGCCATAGCGTTAAGCTCCCGACATTCCTCCGCAAAATCAAGGAATGCCTTTATCTGATCCGATGCTTTCCTGTCCAATCCCGATCTCCCCTTTTATGTCGTACTTTTTAGCCATGTATCCCAACACATCACAGCACTCGTACGCTTTTCTGATGAAAGCCTTTGCCGCCTTGGCATCCGGCTTTGTTGCTGCCATCTCTGCCAGACGGTGCCTGCGGTCTCGGCTGACCTTGTTCGGCTCACTTCCACGCCTATTCATGACAAGCCTCCGCGCTTTACGATCTCCAATGCTCCAAGCGCACCGCAATTCTCACATTCTATATTGTCTTCATCAACATATCGGCACTTAGGGCATGAGATGCATATATCGCCATGAGCAAATTTGTCTAGCTCTTCTATTACCTTGTCCAGATCATAGGCTGTCGGCTGTGCTTTAATCTGTCCAATTACATCTGTTATAAACATATTCTCCAAGGAATCTGACCCTTTCAACTCCTTAAACCTTCCTATCAACCTATCCGCATTAATCAACCTCATGTTCTCTATCTCCTTCCTGATTCGTCGTTTTGCACACATCCCTGTCCCAGTTCTTCAGGATCTCCTTGATCACCTGATCACTGTATTCCTTATTCTCTCCCTTGTGCATCTGCGTCTCCTTCTTTCCTTTCAGCCGTATCTTTCACCTCTCTCAGCTTGTCCCTATAAGAAATCAACCTTTTCCTTTGCTTCTCTTTTGCGGTCCTCTCAACTTCAATATTCATCTTCTCTGCTTTCATAGCGTTCTCCTTTCTTTTATGTAAATCCTAATTGATTCCTCTTCTCTATTTCCAAGTGAACCTTTTCCTTTTGCAATACTCTTCCCACGTCTCATTTCGGTAACTACCACCGTATATGTACCTCTGCTGAAATTCCAACTGCATTTTATTTGGAATAATCCCTATTCTCTCATTGCGTTCTGCCTGTGCATAAAGATTAATGCCCTTATACCCTTTCAACGCCTCCACCCGATCGGCTGCATCTTGGATATCTGCAGTTACTAACAGATATATGAATATCCTATAGGGCTTTACTCCATACTTTCTCAATAACTCTATCGTATTTCTGATCGGATCTATCTGTGATTTCTGATCACATGAAAATCGAATGAACCTGATCCACTTAATCCGTGATAATATATCCGCTATTTTATCGTCTACCAGACGCGCATCCATCCCCTGATTGAGATCAATGTGATATCCGCTTCCAATAAGGCTATTCAACTGTTCTATCCCATGCTCACAAGCCAAAATATTATTATCCATCAACACAAGTTTATTTGTATCATTTCTCACAAGTTCTTCCCAAGTCCTGTAATGTCTTATATTTCCCTCCTTCTTCGGAACTACGCACCATCTGCAGTGATTAGGGCATCCCCGCGTAAGATATCCGATAGCATAATCACATTCTGGATAGATAGAATAGTCTGGGAACATATCATCTATTTCTTCTGGTAATTCCTGATGCATTGGAATATCTCCGTAACCAGTTCCACCCCGAATTGTATCTTCTGGCAGATAAGGATCTATAGGAGTAAAATCAAAAATCTTACTGCTGTAAACCCGATCATACTTAACTAACGGATTCCACCATTCTACCCTATCACCCCGCACTTTATGCCATGCAGATATTTTCATCAGGGCGTAATTAGGAAAATTTTTATTCTTGAAGTGATCCTTCTCTGCATCATGCAAACCTATCTTCAGATTCTTTCTCACGGCATCACCCCCGGGAAGCACTCAGCCAGATCAATCTGAACACCCGGTACATCCTCCCAATCCACACCAATATAGTCCAATACTCTCCCCCATCCATACTTATTCCCGGTATCCGGATCCGTACAGCATCGGTACATGTAAAACTCCCATTCCTTCGGGTTTCGCTCCCGGAGCTTATCAAACCTATGTGGTCTTTCCTCCATGTGTATCCCAAACCCACACATACTGCAACCTGTCCGTCTCGCTCCGGTCGTTTCCAGATTCCCTTTGTCATCTGTGGCAATTTGCCCATAGATTTCCGGTATAATACTATCAACCGGCCTGTAAGGAATGACGTTCCCGTTCTTATCTCTGCTATAAGGCTGCTCATAATATAAACGTTCAAATACCTCTATGTGTTCGTGATACCACTTGTCCATCTCCTGTGCTAGAATCAGGATGTCATTCCGCAGGTACGGAGCAAACGGCGCGGATCTCATTACTGTCTTTCCATAATAATTACATCCATGGTCTGTAAGTGCTTCTTCCCTCTGCCCTCCTTCAGATGCCATCATTCCCAGAAAAGGAAAGCTATTGTGTTCCCGCGCCCAGTCATCACACGGTTTCTCTTTTAACCAATAACAACACTCATTTGACACTTTAAAGTTTGGTCTTTGATAATGGACGCCCTCATTCTCGTTTTCATATCCTCCGAATAGCTTCAGCCATTTCTGAGGCAGTCTCATCCGGCTATTCTTCGCATAATGACCGAGTTCCCCGCATTCACCTGTAATAATAGCATGACGGACCGTCTTATTCTTTTCACTCGGATTCTGCAATAGTGCAATCTTTCCCGCTATGCGTTTGCTAATCACAGGAAAACCAATCTCATTGATTACCTGTACTTTTGACTTGTACGACTGCAGGATCGTTATACCAAGTGCCTTATGTACTTTCTGTATACTCTTGTCTTCCAGCCCCGATACTGAGATAGCCGGGACATCTATCCCGATAGATTTCAGAAATACATGCAATGTAATACTGTCCAATCCTCCGACAGATACATGCGCTTCCTTCCCTCTTTCATCCATCTGCTCTACAAACTCATTTGCTCGAAGTTCCGAACGCTTCTTCTTGACTGCATACGGTAATCCCTGCATGGCAACCATACGGGCCCGGGCTTCGCTCTTTTGTTTCTTCCATTCTTCCAGACCTTTATCCGGTACTGGAATCTCTTCATCCTCTACACTAAGAAAATCTAATATCTCTTGCATGTTCTAAAGAAGCCCGTGTACACGTCACCCCGGCCGGAGGCTGGCTCCTTTCTATGTCTTACTCTTCTGAAGCCGTCTCTACAACTCCAGACTGTTTATACTATTTTTATGCCGAGTGTGGATTTTCACCACACATGAGGTATTCCAACCTTTATATGCAGGGTTTGCCGTCTGTTGATCCGACGTCGATAAATGACATTACTGCCCAGGTTGCCACCGCTTTTCCAAATCTTACATGTCTTAACTGCTCCGGGATTCAGGCATGTATATTTTGCGTCTACATATTCCGCCATCGGCATATATTACATCGCCCATACGCTTACCAATTTAACGTTCACATTTTTTTACACTCAAATAGTGTTTCTAATATTTTGACAGCATTATCAATTCCCCAATAATCTTCATTATCCCATGCATCATCGTCTTTAACAAACCAATCATGCCTAATTTCTTCTATGATGTCATGTGCCCTCTGTAATACCTCTTTTTCATCTTTATTGACAGAAAAAGAAACATTACTTGCACAACATACATTTGCCATTTTTCTCCTCCACTTAACTTTCAATTAGTTTTTTTATATGGAGCTGGTAATGGCATCCATGCGATTACTTTGTAAAAGTTTCCATCCCTGTACCATTCTCCACTGCCGGCATATTTCAAAAATGTCGGTTCTTGTGCACCAGCAATCATAACAATATATTCTGGATATGTATCCATCTCTGATAACCCATAAAATGCATCTGATACGGGATCTTCCGGCAACCGCTCATTACATGGAATCCATCCAGTCAACATTTTCCCATCAAGAATTTCTCTTGGTGTAAGTCCTGTATTCTCATATTCACCCAGCAAATTAAAACACTGGTTGATCGCACATCCTCGGCAATCCTCTTTTCCTTCTTTTGTTGCTTCGCAATATTCACAGCAAAGGTCACAATCATCCGCACCTCCTAATCTGTCTATACTACACATCTCTTTCGGAACATATTCACCACAATACTCAATTGTCAATCTGTCCATATATTACTCCTTCCCCAAAAACCCGATTTAAGACCAATCCTGTCCATTAATCTGAATGTCTTCTCCGCACTCTTCGCAAACAATACACTCGCAATCCCATTCTGGAGGTTCTCCATATATATCACAAAATTCATCATAATCAAATTCATGCTCGTGTTCGCACAGCGGACATATCAGACGAACTATATACGGTCTTTGTATTACAATTGCTTTTGCACTTTCTTTCACTCCATACCTCCACTAACTTTCAGAACTCTTTTCATGCTCTTTATCAATAAGAACCCGTAGTTGTTTCAGCTCTTTGTCTATGCCAGCAAATTCCTCATCATATTGTGGTTTCCAGTTTATTCCAGATATGATAAGTGTTAATTTTCGGTCTACCAGATACAAATATCTCAATACATCTTTTTCAATCATATTCTTTTCTCTACCTCCACTTAACTTTCAGTCAATCCAACCTCAACTCCATCTGGCCAGATTCATAATTCATCCAAATAACTTCCGTCCGCCTACTCCCCATCTCCGCATGTGATCTGAATTC